>JAYUKY010000048.1:0-14441 GCA_043764015.1 Raineyaceae bacterium | reverse complement strand
ACTCAATAAATAAAATTATGAAAATTTTCCTAAGTTGTTATTTTTATGAAAATTCCAAGTCATCTTTTATATATTTGCAACGGAACTTTTACAGCAATAAATAAATTATAAAAATATGAAAAATTTAAGTTTACTAGTAATTTTTAGTTTATGTGTACTTCATACATCTTGCGGACAACACGGCACACATACCACAACAGAAACCGCAAGCACCCAAAAAGCTGTTATTATTCCTGATTTGGGAAAAGTAAATACAGATACGAAAAAGCAATTAACTTCTTTGAGTGTCGCTTATTTCGCTTTGAAAGATGCTTTGGTTACTACTGATGCGCAGACAACAAGCAAGAAAGCAGGAGATTTCTTAACGGCTCTTAAGACAGTAGATTTTACTAAAATGAGTACAAAACAACAAGAATTTTTCACTCCGTTGTTTGTAAATATTGAAGAAGATGCTAAACACATTGTTTCAAATGTAGAAATAAGACACCAAAGAGGTCATTTTAATAGACTTTCTAATGAAATGTTTGCTACTTTGAAGGCATTTAAAGCAAATAAAGCGAGTGTTTACCAACAATTTTGCCCTATGGCATTTGATGATAAGGGAGCTTTTTGGTTGTCGGACAAAAAAGAAATCAGAAATCCATATTTTGGCGACAAAATGCTCAAATGTGGCAAAGTAACAGAAACTTTTTAAATTGATAACTTCCCGAAAGTTTCCAACTTTCGGGAAGTTTGTCCGCAAAATTTCACAATTATTTTGAAAATCTTTTAACTTTTCGTACTTTTGGAATGTTTTTTGATAAGCTAATGTTTAGCTATTAAATAATCTAAAGAGAAGTTCAAAAAACTAAAATTCAAAATCTCTAAAAAATTCAAAAAAAGATGAAAAAAAATATCCTATTCGTTGCTTTATTTGCTTGTATGTCTGTTTTTAGTGTGGCTAATGCACAAAAAGACGTAGTGAAAAATGTAGCAAAAACAGAAGTGAAAACTCCTGTAACAGGCAAACAACCAGATATTAAGTTTAATAAAATGGAACACGACTTTGGTAGTATTCCACAAGGTACACCAGTAACAACAGAATTTGAAGTTACAAACACAGGAAAAGCTCCGCTTATTATTAGCAATGTAAATGTAACTTGCGGTTGTACAACGCCATTTTTTACGAAAGACCCAATTATGCCAGGTAAAAAAGGCTTGATCAAGGCTACTTTTAATGCGGCTGCGGCTGGAGCTTTCACAAAAGGCATTACGGTTGTAACGAATGTGCCTGATAAAGCAGGCGTTCCATTGATTATAAAAGGTACAGTAACAGCAGTAACAACAGTACCTGCAATACCAAATAAATAATTGTGAGTTAATACAATTTGCAACTCAAAATCAAAAAAACAACACAAAAACACCGTTAAATGATTAAATTTAACGGCTTTTGGTGTTAGGTGTTCTCGCCTAATACCAAAAAATGCAGTTTTTGACATTGTATTAAAGTCCCTTTGGGATTTAGGGGCTAATAAACACAAAAAAACCGTTAAATGATTGAATTTAACGGTTTTTTGTTTCTAGTAAAGTTTGTTGTAGCGAGAACGAGAGTTGAACTCGTGACCTCTGGGTTATGAATCCAGTGCTCTAACCAACTGAGCTACCTCGCCATATAATCTAGTGTAAAGCTACTGAAAACATTGGTTGTTGTTTTCAGTGATGCAAATATACGTAATAAAATTAGGAAACCAAATTTTTTCTGCTAATTTTGTTCAAATATTTGTATAATTTTCAAAAAAATACAAAATCTAAATGCTGCAAAACTTCAATTTAATTTATAAACCAATAATAAACAATACTTTACAATAATTTCGGAGGAAAAATATACAAAAACTTTTTTGAGAAATATTGCTTGTTTATTGAAAATATTTTGCTTATTATGATGAAAAAATTCAAGTTCGTGGGCGAGTACGAGGTGCGTGCTTCCTGCAAAATGATATATCCTTACTTACATTCCCCTTCTGGTTTGTCGGATTGGTTTGCGGAAGAAGTAAAAGTTGTTGGTGATTATTTTGATTTTATTTGGGACAAAGAATCTCATAAAGGGCGTATTACTTCCCAACGGCTGAATAAATCTGTACGTTTTGAGTTTTTGCCAGAAAGCAAAGAAGACGAAATTGAACCCGCTTTTATTGAATTTAAAATTGAAAGCAACGAAATAACGGGTTCTACTTTCCTCAAAATAACAGATTTCTCTTCAATGGACGACAAAGAAGAACTTACAGAACTTTGGGGCGGACTTGTGCATACGCTCAAAGAAAGAATAGGAGGCTAGTTTTGAGGTACGAAGTTGGAAGTACGAAATTTAATGTATGATTTTTATTAAAAAAGTCCCCTTTGGGATTTGGGATAAAATAATTTCTGGCAATATTTTTGCCACAGAAAGATTATGAAAAAAATTGATAAACTTATTTTAGGTGCGCTCACAGGTCCGCTTATTCTGACTTATTTTGTGGTAGTATTTTTGTTACTTCTACAATTTATGTTGAGTTATGTGGAGGATTTTATTGGCAAAGATGTAGGGCTTTTTGTGTTTTTGAAAATGATTGGGTTTTTCTCTCTCACACTCACGCCAATGGCTTTGCCGCTTGCAGTGCTACTTTCTTGCCTCATTACTTTTGGGAATTTGGGCGAACATTTTGAACTTACTGCCATCAAAAGTGCGGGGATTTCCCTGATGCGTGTGCTTTTGCCTTTGGGCATTTTGTCTGTTTTTTTGTCTGTTTTTACGTATTGGTTTAGTGATAGAGTTGTGCCATTTGCCAATTTGAAGGCTTTTAGTACACTTTATAACATCAGAACTACAAAAGCCGCTCTAAACCTAAAAGAAGGCTCTTTTTATACGGGAATGCCTGGTTATAGCATTAAAGTTGATAAAAAATTTCCTGATGGAAAAACCCTTAAAGGAATGACCATCTATAATCACGCAGAACACGTGGGCAACAAAGAAGTTATTTTGGCAGATTCTGGGCTGATGTACACCACAGAAGATGGCAATTTTTTGGTAATGGACTTACACAGAGGCAATATTTATACAGACGGAAAAGGCACAGATAAGCCCGCACAACTCACTAGACACGAATTTAAGCGTGCTAAAATGCGTTTTGATATGTCTTCTTTTGATGCAAAAGACATTGGAGAGGGTGCATTTCAGTACCATAGAATGATGAAAAATAATAATGAATTACACGAAGACGTGGATTCTATGGTCAAGAAATATGACATACAAACAAAAATGTATGTTAGAGATGTATCTTTTTTTCATACATATTTTAATGCTGAAAAGAAAAATATCCCTTATATTCCTTATGACCAGCTTCCCAATACAAAAAAAACTGAAAAACAAGATACTTCTCAAAAAATATCAAATAGTCTTTTCAGGAATATAATTAAAAGGGATAGCATCAAAAAAAATATTGACCAAAGAAATGCTATAAAAGATACAAATAATGTGGATAAATATCATTCAAAAAATCCACCAAAAGATATTATAAGCATAAATCAGCAAAAAAATCAACAAAAAAACAAAGAGCAAGATACTTCTCAAAAATATACACCCAACGCTTCTAATCCGCCTAATAATCCCCAATTAAATAATATTTCTATAAAATCAGCACTTATTTCTCCTGATATTTCTAAAATAAAAGTAACAAAACTTGCAGATTCTCTTTGGAAAGTGCCTTTTGATAGTGTTTACACAATGGAAATTATTAATACTGCCAACCAAAAAGCAAGTGATATTAGGAATTTTTTTCAGCCCAAAAAAGCAAGTCTGGTAGAAGCACAAAAAGAAATTTCTTTGATTGATATAGAAATTCACCGCAAATATTCTGTTGCTTTGGCGTGTTTTTTAATGTTTTTGATTGGTGCACCATTGGGTGCTATTATCAAAAAAGGTGGCTTAGGAGTTCCTACAATTATTTCTGTGTTCTTTTTTATTTTATATTATGTGCTTACAATGACTGGTGAAAAGTGGAGTAAAGAAGGCGTAACCCCCATTTGGGTAGGAATGTGGATGGCAGATGCAATACTCCTTCTTATTGGGCTTTTCTTACTAAATCAGGCTCGTAATGACTCTCGTGTATTTGATAAAGATGTTTATATACAGATTTTTAGGAAAATAAAATTATTTTTTCAGAAGAAAAAATCAATAGAAAAAGTATAAAAAAATTACGAATTATCAATTACGAATTACGCAAAATAACGTAATTCGTAATTGATAAGGAACACATTGTAAATAAGTTTCTAACTTTATGTTGCTTAGTGCCTACTTAGTGTCTATTTCTTAATGTTCTTAGTGGTAAGAAAAAATAAATTAGGATATTATTTACAACTTGTTGCTAAGTGATATTTACTCGTGATAATTAAAAGTTTTGTATCCGCCTGCTTGCAGGTATTCGTCACGCTTGAAAAGCACCAAATCAGCGGCAACCATCTCTTTTACAAGCATTGGAAGAGTGTATTTAGGAATCCAGCCAAGTTGTTTGTTTGCTTTTGTGGGGTCGCCAATAAGCAATTCTACTTCTGTTGGGCGGAAATAGCGTTTGTCAATAGCCACGACCTCCTGCCCTACTTTCAGTTTAAAATCAGGGTTTGTAACCTTGCTGATTACACCAATTTCGTCAATTCCTTCTCCGCTAAACGTAATTTCTGCGCCAATTTCGGCAAACGCCATACGCACAAACTCACGCACACGTGTCGTAACGCCTGTTGCTATAACATAATCTTCTGGCTTATCTTGTTGCAAAATAAGCCACATTGCCTCACAATAATCTTTTGCGTGTCCCCAATCACGTTGTGCATCAAGATTGCCTAAAAACACTTTTTCCTGCAAACCAAGCCCTATTCTAGCGACTGCACGAGTGATTTTACGTGTTACGAAAGTTTCACCACGCAAAGGACTTTCGTGGTTAAACAAAATGCCATTAACGGCATACATATTGTAAGCTTCACGGTAGTTTACAGTAATCCAAAAACCATACATTTTAGCCACAGCATACGGAGAACGTGGGTAAAATGGCGTTTTTTCAGATTGTGGAACTTCTTGTACAAGTCCATAAAGTTCTGATGTAGAGGCTTGATAAATGCGTGTTTTTTCAATCATTCCGAGTAGGCGTACTGCTTCCAAAATACGCAAAGTGCCTATTCCGTCCACGTTGGCAGTATATTCTGGTGTATCAAAACTAACTTTTACGTGGGACATTGCGCCCAAGTTATAAATTTCGTCTGGCTGACATTCTTGTATGATACGGATAATGTTTGTGGAGTCTGAAAGGTCGCCATAATGCAGTTTAAAGCGGACATTTTTCTCGTGTGGGTCTTGATAAATTCCATCAATACGGTCTGTATTAAGAAGTGAAGAACGGCGTTTTATGCCGTGAACCATATAACCTTTGTCTAAAAGAAGTTGTGCCAAATAAGCACCATCTTGCCCTGTAATTCCTGTAATAAGTGCGACTTTCATTTTTTGAGTTGTGAATTGTGAATTGTGAATTGTGAGTTAAATACATCTTATTTATGTGGTATTTCTCACAAATTCAGCATAATTTTATTATAAATTTAGGACAAATTTAGCTTTTTTTAAGAAAAAATAAAATTTTAAGAAAAAATACCTTAATTTTGCTGAAATATTTTATCTAGAAAATTGCTTTAAACTTACTAATGGATAACCAACAACACGAAATCCTCAATGATGAGGTGGACTTATTAAGCACGCTCAAAAATATATTAAATGCACTTCAAAAACGTATAAAATGGCTTATTTTGTTTTTGATTATTTCAGTAATAGTGGCTCTGACACTTTCTTTTACGATAGTTTTACCCATATATAAAGGTATAATGGTCATTAAACCTCGTTTTTTGACAACTGGAGAGCTTTCTTCTATTGCATTTCCGCTGACAGCATCTATAAAAAGTGATAGAGACACACTTGTAAGCAAGGCACTAGGCATAACACTCAAAGAAGCGGAAAGTCTTAGTGATATTAGTATAAAACTTCAAACTGACAGTCTTACTGTGCTAGTTAATGTTGATGCAGAAAGTAAGGCTATTTTTAATGAGAAAATGCAACAAAATTTGGTGAATTTCTTTCAAAATGACAAGTATGCAACAAAAATCAAGCAACTTACTATAAAGCGCAAAAAAATTGCATTAGCAAAACTAGGCATGGAATTAAGCCGTTTAGATACACTTAAGCATATTCTAGAAAGCGGAAAACTATCTGGCATGGTAATGGTCGGAAGTGATTTATACACATCAAGTTTAAAACTGGCTAATGAACAAATCCTTATTAAGCAATATTTAGAGGAAAAAGAAGACATAGACATAGTGAGTAATTTTGCTTATGCAGAAAAAGCGAGTAATTTCAAGCGTTCTACAATGCTTTTGGCAGGGATTGCGCTGGGAATCGTTGCTTGGTTGTTGCTAGTGATGATTCTAGAAATTAAGATAATGCTTGCAAAATTAAAAGATAAATAGCGGTAAATTAAATTCAAACTGATATTTTATGATAGTTTCTTTTGACCTTGATGATACACTTATTCCTAGTACAAAAAGATTTTTGACAGAAAAACAGAAGATTTTTCATAAATTTTTAGGAATTGAAAAAATGAGGTTAGGCACAAAAAAGCTATTTGAAGAACTACGTCAAAATGGGCATCAAATTTATATTTATACAACTTCAATGAGGAGTGAGTTTAAGATAAATTTATTCTTTTTTTCTTATGGAATGAGTGTAGATTTTATCATAAATCAGCAAAAACATAAAAAAGAAGTGAGAGGACTTGCCAAAAATAGTTCCAAATTTCCACCAGCTTTTGGTATTGATGTACATATTGATGATTCTTTGGGCGTGCAAATGGAAGGAGAAAAATATGGCTTCAAGACAATAATTATTGATTTTGAAAATACAAATTGGACAAAAATAATAGTAGAAAATCTTACAGAAATACAAAATAAAAACAAAATAGTTCCAAAAACGGAATAAAAACTTGATTTTCAACAAATTTTTTATTTATTTTTGTATATTTGCATCATTAAGCAATTTTAATGCCTAAAGCTACAAAAATTAGTATCAGAAAAAAATTATCAAAATTAAAAATAAGCTAAAAAACCGCATCAAAATATAATGGGAAGAGCATTTGAGTTTCGTAAAGAGCGTAAATTTAAGCGTTGGGGGCAAATGGCTAAGGTTTTCACTCGCATAGGCAAAGATATAGTAATGGCAGTCAAAAGTGGCGGCGGCAATCCTGATACAAATTCTCGTTTGCGTGCGCTTATCAACAATGCCAAAGCAGCTAATATGCCCAAAGAAAATGTAGAAAGAGCTATCAAAAAAGCTACTTCAAAAGAGCAAGAAGACTACAAGGAGGTAGTTTATGAAGGTTACGGACCTCATGGAATAGCTATTTTGATAGAAACCGCCACAGATAACCCTACTCGCACAGTCGCAAACATACGTAGTTACTTTATGCGTGGAGGCGGAACGCTAGGCACAACAGGCTCACTAGATTTTATTTTTGAGAGAAAATGTGTGTTCAAAATAGCTAAAGCAACTTTTGATGCAGAAGAATTGGAACTTGATTTGATAGATTTTGGAGCTGATGAAGTTTTTGCTGATGAAGATGAAATAATGATTTATGGTGCTTTTCAGGATTTCGGGAAAATCCAAAAAGCGTTAGAAGACAAAAAATGTGAACTAAAATCAGCAGAATTTGAGCGTTTGCCACACGACACAAAAGAGCTTACACCAGAACAAATGGCAGAAGTAGAAAAACTTATTGACAAATTTAATGATGATGATGACGTACAAAACGTCTTTCATACAATGAGGTAATTTTGAGGTACGAAATACGAAGTGTGAGGTACGAAGTCCATACCCACAAAAAACGTAGTTCGTAATTTTCAATTCATAATTGACTTTACTATGGAAAATACCAATATTTATGGTTTATTAGAGATTATGGAGCAAAAAATACAGTTGCTTTCAGAAAAATATGCCCTCTCGCAAGTGGAATTGGGTATGGCTAGGGAAGAAAATACAGAATTAAAAGGATTTGTGAAGAAACAAAATGCACAAATCAATAATTTTCAAAATCAGTACAAAATCAGTAAAATAGTAGCAAAAATAGCACCAGATGCCAAAGAAGCAGCAGAGTTAAGAGATAAATTAGACGAATATATCAACGAAACAGAAAAGTGTATCACGTTTTTGAGCAAATAATAAGTAGTTGTGAGTTGTGAGTTGTGAGTTGTGAGTTATGAATTGTGAGTTAAATACAAAAGATTGGTTTAAAGTGTTTAACTTCAACAAAAGATAACAATACCAACAAAATTTTAAAATCAAAACTAAATTATTATAATAAAATTAGCCTTTATCAAAGTTATGAATTGTATTTCACTCACAATTCACAACCCACAACTCACAACTAAAATGTATAACCAAGTCCTTTCCATAAACCTTAAAATTGCTGATAGAGAGTACCCTATGCAAGTAGAGATGCAGGAAGAGGAAAAATTACGCATTGTGGCAAAAGCTATTAACGAAAAACTCAAAGACTATAAAAATGAATTCAATATCCAAGATAAACAAGATTTACTTGCTATGCTTGCCATTGATTTGATGATGAGCAAATTAGCTGTGGAAACAGAATTGGAAGAACTCAAAAAAGTTTTCCTTGCTAAAATCACTAATATCAATCATACAATAGATACAATTATTTAAATTTATATACTCAAAAAATATAATCTATCTTTCGCTCTTTGGCTTGTGCAAAATATTTCATATATTCAACACAAATCACCAAAATAGAAAAATGACAACAGAAATTTATATTATTATTACTGCAATTATCTCGCTTGTAGCAGGAATTGCCATTGGGCGTTTTTTACTTCTCAAAATATTTTCTAGCAGAGAAGAAGAGCTAAAATCACGAGGTGACAATATCCTTAGAGAAGCTACTGCCAAAGCTGAAATTCTTAGAAAAGAATCAGAATTAAAATCTGAAACTATCAGAAAAGAAAAAGAAATCTCCGCAAAAGAAAATTTTTTGCAACTCAAAATCAAGCTTGACCAAGAGAAAATTGAGTTTGAAAATGAAGCAAATAAAAAGAAAAACCTTATTATTACAAACGAAAACAAGGTAAAACAAAAGGAACTTTTGCTGAATAAAAGTCAAGAGCAAATCAAAAAACGTGAAACAGAACTCACGCAAGCAGAAGAGCAAACCCAAGCGCAAAAAGATATTTTTATCAAAAAACAGCAAGATTTAGAGAAAGCACATTCTCAACATTTAGAGGCTTTGGAGAAAGTCGCAGGACTTTCTGCGGAAGAAGCAAAAAATGAACTTGTTGAGAACCTTAAAGCAGAAGCGCAAACTCGTGCCGCTAATTACATCAAAGATATGATGGAAGAGGCAAAAAGCACCGTAACAAAACGTGCTAAAAAACTCGTTATTGAAACTTTGCAACGTACCGCAACAGAACACGCCATTGAAAATAGCGTTTCTATTTTTAATATTGAGTCTGATGAGGTAAAAGGTAAAATTATTGGTCGTGAAGGACGAAATATTAGGGCGTTGGAACAAGCAACAGGCGTGGAAATCATTGTTGATGATACCCCAGAGGCTATCATTATTTCGGGTTTTGACCCCGTTAGACGTGAAATTGCTAGACTTTCGTTGCACCGTTTGGTACAAGATGGACGTATTCACCCTGCTCGTATTGAGGAGATTGTAGCTAAAACACAAAAACAAATAGAAGACGAAATCATTGAAATAGGCGAAAGAACAGCTATTGATTTGGGTATTCACGGCTTGCACCCAGAACTTATTAAACTCGTGGGACGTATGCGTTTCAGGTCTTCATATGGTCAAAATCTCCTGCAACACTCACGAGAGGTAGCTAATCTTTGTGCTATTTTGGCAGCAGAATTGGGTTTAAATGTGAAACTTGCAAAACGTGCAGGACTTTTGCACGACATTGGAAAAGTTGTTCCAGACCAACCAGAACTCCCTCACGCTATTTTGGGTATGGAACTTGCCCTCAAATACAAGGAACACCCAGAAGTTTGTAATGCTATTGGCGCACATCACGACGAGATAGAAATGACTTCTATCCTCTCTCCTATTATTCAGGTTTGTGATGCGGTTTCAGGCTCACGTCCAGGTGCAAGACGAGAAATGGTAGAATCTTACATCAAAAGGCTGAAAGAATTGGAAAGTTTGGCAACAGGTTTTAGTGGCGTTTTGAAATGTTATGCTATTCAAGCAGGTAGAGAACTGCGTGTTATTGTTGATGCTGAACACATCACAGACGAACGTGCAAGTATGCTTTCATTTGAAATTGCACAGAAAATAGAAACTGAAATGCAATATCCAGGACAAATCAAAGTAACCGTTATCAGAGAAATGAGAGCTGTGAGTTTTGCAAAATAATATTTTTCAGTTACGAAAATTCGTATTAAGAAAATAGTCTTCATTCATATTTTCGTTTTCATAAAAACAAAAATATGAATTAAAACTTATGATTTTGTAAGAAACTGGAATTAAATAATCTCCTCTTTTTATTTTTATAATAATTGTTACTGTAAAAATTTCGTTGCAAAAATGTATTTATAAACGTAGGAACACGCCGTGGCGTGTTCTGAATCTAGCGAAATCTTTGCAAATAGGAACATTACCCAGCGCAAGAACACGCCACAGCGTGTTCCTACACAAAATTTGCAACGGAACTTTTACAGCAACTAATAATTTAATAATCAATATTTTATACTCGTACTTCTTATTTCGTACCTCTTCCTAAAAGTTTGCTACAAGAAATTTAAAAAGGTAACTGTAAACAAGAATAGTACCATTGCAACAAAGTTCATTATGCATTACGAAAAAATACAATAAGAATACTTCATAAATAGTCTATGACTTTCGGAAAGTTCTTTTTACAATAAAATAAATTAATGAAAAATATTCAGTTTGGCGTGTTATTGTTGCTTGTTTTGGGGCTGATAGCAAATACAATCTACGAAAAAATAGCCTCAAAACGTACTCCAAGCTATATTTTAGAAGAAAAAGCCTATCAATTCAAAGAGAAAATAATAGTAGAAATTCCAAAAGAGTTATTTTTTGCAGGTGAAAAAGTGCCTTTGGAAGATGCAGAGGTGCTTTCTCGTGTGGATAGAGAATTTTATGTAAACGCTTTTTGGCACGCAAACACTGCGCTTGTCATCAAACGTGCCGCTTTTTGGTTGCCTCAATTTGAAAAAATACTTACTGATAATGGTATTCCTGCTGATTTCAAGTATATTCCTATCATAGAAAGCACGCTGACTAATGTTATTTCTCCCGCTGGTGCAACTGGTTTTTGGCAGTTTATGCCTGATGCAGCTGCAGAAACAGGCTTAGAAGTATCAGAAGACGTTGATGAACGCTATAATCCTATAAAATCTGCCTACGCTGCCGTTAAATATTTTAAGCAAGCACACAGTAAATTTAAAAATTGGACACTTGTGGCTGCCGCCTATAATATGGGAATGGGCGGAATAGAAGGGGTTTTAGCTTACCAAAGGGTAAATTCTTACTATGATTTGTACCTTAATCCAGAAACATCTCGTTATGTGATGCGTGCCATTGCTTTTAAAGATATTTACGAAAACCCAGAAAAATATGGTTATGTACGTGTGGGAAATGCGCCACAAGTACCTACACGTACTGTAAATATCAATAAATCTATTGAAGATTTGGCAGAATGGGCTGTAAATGAGAAAGTTACCTATAAAATTGTGAAAGAATATAATCCTTGGTTGCGTACCAAAAAATTGACTGTAAAACAAGGAAAAAATTATGTCATTACGCTCCCCAAAGACTATAAACCAAATGCGCCTTTGCGTGTAGATAGCACAGCAACTCCAAATTAGGAAAAGATACGGAATAAGAGATGTAAAGTATAAATGTAAAACTTTGGTTACTAAGTTCTTAATTTTCATACTTTTGTATCCTCACTCCCATTAAGCACCCACAATCAAAGTTAAAACATTCTTTTTGGTGTTTTTTTATAAATTATATTTTTTATTAAAACTTTCTGTTTTTTCCAAAAAAATGCAACCTTATTTAAAAACCTACGTAAAGCATTGTGTATTAAACCAAAATAATGAAAACCTTACATCTAAATATGTTGATATTTCGCTTATTTCTAACAGTTATTGTTAGTAGTCTATTTTTTATGAGTTGTGGAGAAAAGCCTGATTCTAACATAATAAGCAGTAAAAAAGATTTAATTAGCCACACTTGGCACATTCATAATGTCAGTGGACACCAGAATTTTGACTTTGAAGGAGATGCAAGTCTTACATTAAATAGAGATGGTAGCTTCATTATTTTAGCTCCAAGTACGCTCCCTCGTGTAAGCAATGGTGCGAGCAAACACTTACATCTTCCAGAAAATGGACGCTGGACTATAGAAGACGACAAACCCAATGAAATACATTTGTATAACCAAACAAGTGAATTTCATTTTGAACTCTCATATCATAATGACGAACTTCACCTTATTTATGAGGCTGCAGAACCACAAGCACACAACACTTTTGCTGCAAAATTAGAAATGAGAAAAGACAAAAAAAAGTCAATGTTAAGCCTATTTTGAAATAATTTTTAACTGGGTATAAAATATTAATTATCAGAAAATAAAAACTTTTTTCACTACACTTAAATAACCGTAAACGCCCAAAATTGAAAGATTCTGGGCGTTTTTATGTTTTTTGTAATTTATACTGCAAATGGGAAATATTTTAGAAAACAATTCAATACAATACACAATAATTGCAGGCAGAAAACCTCACTACCAATCCACACTAGAAGCCCTTTTGAAGTACGAAGTTTGAAGTACGAGGTACGAAATTTGTCTTTTCATACCTCGTACCTCAAACTTCCTACCTTGTATTTCAATAGGTTTTTTCTTTTTGGGATTTATAAAATTCTTCTTCTGTTGGGTTGTCTATTTTGCGCCAATAACGCTCTAATTTCTCAAATTGTGGGCGCATTTGTAGGCTAAGTCGCCACGAGATTTTGCTCTGACAATCAGGGCAAAAATACGTTGGGCGCAAAGCCAAATTATCTAAATTCATACTTCCATTCATATTACAATGAAACATTTGGCAATGTTGAATACCAAAAATATGTCCTATTTCGTGTGTAGCAGTCTTAAAAGTCAGTAATTGACAATTATTATAGACTTTTTGAGAAGTTTTTGGATTGCCAAAGCGGTACATAGACCACACGCCAATCTTGTGTGAGAGTGAGGCTTGCCCAAAAACGTACGCCCACGAGTCTTGCGGATACAAATCTTTTTCTGTAAAGGCAATGAAAGCTGCTGCATCTTTTGGTATTTTTGGCAAAAGATATTCGTACAACAAATACGTTGTTCTTAGTTGTTCTGATACCATTTTGCGCCTATCTTTTGCAGGAATAAAGTCATCAGAAATCTCTTTAAAACTCACTACTTTCATACCAAAAAAAATGCTCAAATACTTATCTAATTCTTTTAGGATTTTTTTTTGATGTTTATTAAATTTGCCTATTGGTTGTATGTAAATAACTGATTTTGAAGCATCTATTTTTACTGGATTTTCTGCGCAAAACACTTCAAATGGTTGTTTTGGGTCGGTGCTTACCTGCGAAAGCCAATCATTTTCTTGCCTTTTGACAGGCTGATGCAAAGGTGCTAAACGCTCTTGCAAACGCAAAAAAACCTCTTTTTCAATACCTGTAATTTGACCAAAAACAGGAAATTGAAAGGAAAATAAACACAAAAACAGTAATAGTTGCTTGTGAAGACACAAGCAACGGCATTTGGAAAATAAATATAAAAATAAGAATAATTTTTTTTTCATTTTTTTAGTAATAATCAAAGTTTTAAATTCGTACTTCGTACCTCTAATTTGGGTGTAGGACAAGTTTGTAAAATTACGGCTTATATATGAAAGTAAATTTCATCATATTATTTGTTAATCTCATTTTATGGTTATCTCCAAGTTGAGGTCGTCCAAACTGGTTTTCTATGCCAATACCTATGTTCACATTTTTATATATACTAAATTCTAGCCCCAAATCAATGACCATACCAATAGACCAAGTAAGATTTTTATTCGTAATTGTTGCGCTAGCACCTTCTAGTGTACTTTTTAGGTGATAAGTTCCTAATGCACCAACGCCAAAAATAGCTTGGGTTGTAGTTGTTCTAGACTTCCCCAAACCTTATCCTATGCTCATTTTGAGTGGAATTTGGAGGTATTGATTTTTCAGACTTTGAAAGCCGCCACTATCAAAAACATTGGCATCAAAATCCACTAAAGCAAGACCAGAGCTTATTCTGACGGTTTTTGACAAACCATAACTTGCTAACATTTCGCC
>JAYUKY010000047.1:0-14466 GCA_043764015.1 Raineyaceae bacterium | reverse complement strand
TCAACACAATTCAGACTAAAACCCCAATCCCTAAATCCCTTTCCCCTGCTGGGAAAGGGACTTTAATACACTTGTCCGACTTTCGCAGGACGTCTATTATTGTTTTTTAGATGCAGAAGAAAACGAGAAAATTATAACAGTCTGTATCACTAATAAAAAAGAATTCAGTAAATGTAATACCATATCAGACTTAGTTTTATCCAATGGACAAAGAATTCCTATCATACCAGATAATAAAACAATAGATATGGATTGTATAGAGCAAGCTATAACGGGTGGTGCAATTGGAGTTAAAATAGATAAAAACAATAAAATTTTATCAGTAATGGCATATCAATAATTTAATTTCCAACATTACAAAAAATAGTTACTTTCTTCTCTCAAAAAGGATAAACACTAAAATTACTTTAAAATAGCTTAAATTTTATATATGAAAAACCTTGTTATAGTGGAGTCGCCTGCAAAGGCTAAAACAATTGAGGGATATTTGGGAGCTGATTTTACCGTAAAATCTAGCTACGGACACATCAGAGATTTGGCAAAAGGCAACAATGCCATTGATATTGCTAATGACTTTACGCCCACTTATGAGGTGTCAGAAGAGAAGAAAAAACTGGTTTCAGAACTCAAAAAGCTATCAAAAGCCGCTACTGTTGTTTGGCTTGCGACTGACTCCGACCGTGAGGGAGAGGCTATTTCGTGGCACTTAAAAGAAACTTTGGAGCTTTCTGATAGCAAAATAAAAAGAATTGTTTTCAGAGAAATTACCAAAAAAGCTATCTTGGAAGCTATCCAAAAACCACGTCAAATTGATTACGACCTTGTTTATGCGCAACAAGCACGCCGACTACTAGATAGAATTGTAGGTTTTGAACTTTCCCCTATTTTGTGGCGCAAAGTCAAAGGCGGACTTTCTGCTGGGCGTGTGCAATCTGTGGCAGTACGCCTAATTGTGGAGCGTGAGCGTGAAGTAGAGGATTTTAACGCTAATTCTACCTACAAAATTACAGCTAGTTTTGATTTGGGAAAAGGAAAATTTTTGGTTGCAGAACTAAAAGATAAAATTTCAACAGAAAAAGAAGCAAAAACATTTTTGGAAATGTGCAAAGGTGCAAGTTTTTCTATCAAAAATTTAGAAGTAAAACCTGCCAAAAAATCACCTGCACCGCCTTTTACGACCTCTACGCTACAACAAGAAGCAAGCAGAAAACTAAGTTTTTCTGTGGCGCAAACAATGATTTTAGCACAAAAATTGTATGAAGCAGGGAAAATAAGTTATATGCGTACCGACTCTACAATGCTCTCACAAGAAGCAATAGACAAGGCTACAGCAGAAATAATAGCATCTTACGGCTCAAAATACGTTCAAAATAGACAATACAAAACCAAATCAGAATCAGCGCAAGAGGCTCACGAGGCTATTCGTCCTACTGATTTTTCTGTGCAACAAGCCTCGTCAGAACGCAACGAACAGCGTTTGTATGACCTTATTTGGAAGCGTTCTATTGCCTCGCAAATGGCTGATGCACAACTAGAACGTACTATTGCGACAATTGAAATATCTACAACTGATAAGAAAATGTTTGCAGAAGGTGAAGTTATTAAGTTTGATGGTTTTTTGAAGGTTTATTTGGAGTCAAGTGATGACGAGGAAGAAGATGAAGAAAACTCAAAAATGTTGCCTCCGCTTACTGTGGGACAAGATTTAGTATTTGATGCAATGAAAGCATTAGAAAGATTTTCTCGTCCTGCGCCACGCTATACGGAGGCTAGTCTTGTGAAAAAATTAGAAGAAATGGGCATTGGACGACCTTCTACGTATGCACCAACCATTGCGACCATTATCAAACGTGAGTATGTTGTAAAAGAAAATAGAGAAGGAAAAGAACGTTTGTATCAGGAAATTATCCTGCAAAAAACACAAGAAATCACACAAAAAACGCTTAAAGAGATAACTGGAGCAGAAAAATCAAAACTTTTTCCTACAGATATTGCTATGGTGGTGAATGATTTTTTGGTGGGAAGTTTTAAAAATGTGGTTGATTATTCGTTTACGGTGAACGTAGAGAAAGAATTTGACGAAATAGCCAAAGGAAAACAAAGCTGGATTAAGATGTTGAACGTTTTTTATAAGGATTTTCATCATCAAGTAGAACTTTCTGCGGATATTGACAGAAGCGAAATCAATAAAACTCGTGAGTTGGGCGTAAGTCCTAAAACGGGGCTGAAAATCTACGCAAAAGTCGGTAGATATGGTGCTTATGTACAAATGGGCGAGGGCGGAGACGGAAAAGATGAAACCACAAAACCAACTTTCGCCAAACTAAAACCACGACTTCGTACAGAAACTATCACCCTTGAAGAAGCTTTGGAACTTTTTAAATTGCCTCGTGAAACAGGTCTTTTTGAGGATAAACCAATGAAAGTAGCTATTGGGAAATTTGGTCCTTACGTAATGCACGATGCTAAATTTTACTCCCTTGACAAAGAAGACGACCCTTATGCGGTGAGCGGTGAGCGTACTATTGAAATTATTTTGGCAAAACGCAAGGCTGATGCAGAAAAATTGATAAAAACCTTTCCAAAACGCCCAGATGTGCAGATTTTGAATGGTCGTTGGGGTGCATATCTCAAAATTGGGGACGAAAATATCAAAATTCCAAAAGACAAAGAACCCAAAGATTTGACTTTGGAAGAGTGTTTGGAAATTGAAAAAAATACGCCAAAAAAAAACTTTAGAAAAGTAAAAGTTAAAACGGTACCCATAAAAGAAGACAAAAAGGCAGTTAAAAAAGCTCCTGCAAAGAAAAAAGCGGTTGCTAAGAAAGTTGTAGCAACTGATGATGAACCAGTTAAGAAAGTTGTTGCTAAGAAAACTGTTGCCAAAAAAACTGTTACAAAACCTGTAGCAAAGGCAGTAACAAAAGCCATTGCAAAACCTGCAGTCAAAAAAATTGCGCCTAAAAAAGTGATTGATAAAAAATAATTTAGAATGAATGCAAACCCAAAAATTGATATAGTTTTCAAAAAATTATTTGCGACAGAAGAGAATAAAGACCTTTTGATGTCGCTGATTAACAGTATTTTGCCAAAAAATGAGCAAGTAGTCAAAATAGAACTTAAAAACCCTTATCAAGTTTCTGATTACATAGGAGGCAAAAATTCTATTTTAGATATTAAGGCACAAGACGAGAATGGCATTTTTTTTGATATAGAAATGCAAATGAAACATTATGATTTTTATCCAAAACGGACGCTTTTTTATTGGGCAAAAATGTTTAGCAGTCAAATAGATACATCACCCAATAGGACTAAACATACTGTTTATAAAGAACTTACCAAATGTATTGTGATAAGTTTTATGGATTTTGCCTTTTTTGAAGATGAACAGTATTTTAGGTGTTTTACTATTGTGGACAGGGAAACGAACGAAAGGCACGTTGCTTTGGATTATTTAGAACTATATTTTATTGAATTACCAAAATTTAAGGAGAACCTATCAATTATGGAAGCTGTAAAAACCATACAAAACCAATGGCTTACTTTTCTCAAAAAAGGTTATGATGAGAACGGTGTAGCGCAATACCTACATTTTGACGACCCTCTCGTGGAAAAAGCAAGAGAGCAACTAAGAATAATGGACTTTAATTTTGACGAACAAGAGTATTATGAAGGGCAATTAAAAATGATTTCAGACCATAATGCCGTTGTGGAATACTTAGAAAGGCTAGAAACAGGAATCAATAAAAAAGAGCTAGAAGTTGATGAAAAAGCTGCAAAAGTTGATGAAAAAGCTGCAAAAGTTGATGAAAAAGAGCAATTTCTCGCAAAACAAGCATTAGCACTTGAAAAGCAAAAACAAGAGATTGAAAATAAAAGAAAAGAACTTGAAATAAAAAGCCTTGAAGCAGCTAAAAGATTGCTTAAAACAGACTTAAACAACGAGTTTATAGCACTTGCAACAGGACTTTCAGAGGACGAAATAGAGAAATTACGGAAAGAAAATTAAAACTTTACTTTCCGTACATTTGCGCTAATTTTTCAGCGCAACGCTCACCGTCCATAGCCGCAGACATAATGCCGCCCGCATAACCTGCCCCCTCGCCACAAGGAAAAAACCGCTTTAAAACAACGTGTTCAAGTGTTTCTACGTGGCGAGGTACTTTTACGGGAGAAGATGTACGACTTTCAACGCCAATTATTTGGGCATTATTGGTGAGATAACCACGCATTTTTTCCCCAAAAATCTTAAATCCTTCCTTCAAACGGAACGCAATTTGAGCAGGCAAAACTTCTTTCATATCCACAGACAAAAGTCCTGGCTGATAAGAAGTTGCCAAAAGTTCTGTTGAGATTTTATTATTTACAAAATCTTGCATCAGTTGTGCAGGCGCAACTTGTGTGCCTCCACCCATAATACAAGCCTTTTTTTCTACAGCTTTCTGAAACTCTAAGGCTGCCAAAGCTCCAAAATCAGCGTAATCTTGCCAATCTTGTGCATCAACAGACACGACCATACCAGAATTTGCGTACTTAGAATCCCGTCTTGATGGCGACATTCCATTGACCACAATCTCACCCGTAGCTGTTGCAGCAGGCACAATAAAGCCACCAGGACACATACAAAACGAGAAAACACCTTTATCTTCTCCCTTATAATTCACCTGACTGACAAGCGTATAAGAAGATGCAGGCAAATATTTTCCTCTGTCGGCTTTGTGGTATTGGATTTGGTCTATGGCACTTTGTTGATGCTCAATGCGCACACCCAAGGCAAAAGGTTTTGCTTCAATACGAATTTTTTTCTTGTCTAATAATTCAAAGATATCACGTGCAGAATGTCCTGTGGCTAAAATAACACCAATTCCTAAAAACTCTTTTTCTTGATTTGCTTGATTATTTTCTTTCAAATTTTGTGCAATTACACCTTTTATTTCATTGTTTTTGATGATAAAATCAATCACTTTCATATCAAAAATAAACTCTCCCCCAGCCAAAATAATGCTCTCACGCATCTGTGCGACAATTTGTGGAAGTTTGTTTGTACCAATATGTGGGTGTGCATCTGCCAAAATCTCTTCTTTTGCGCCGTGAGCCACGAAAATCTCCAAAATACGCCTAATATCACCTCTTTTTTTGGAGCGAGTATAGAGTTTTCCATCTGAATACGTCCCTGCGCCACCTTCTCCAAAACAATAATTACTTTCAGGATTTACAATTTGACTTTTATTGATAACCGCCAAATCACGCCTACGAGCTTGTACGTCTTTGCCACGCTCCAAAACAATAGGTTTTATACCAAGTTCTATCAAACGTAAAGCAGCAAACATACCAGCAGGACCTGCACCCACAATGATAGCCTGCGGACAATTTGCCACATTTTTATAACTTTTTTTGTAGCTAATAACTTCTGTAAGTGGCTCATTTTGAGATACTTCTACTTCAATATTTACTTTTATCTCTCGTGAGCGTGCATCTACAGACCTACGCAATAGGCGTATGTGAGGGATATTTTCAGTATTTTCTAACGTATTCGTTTGGAAATTTAATTTTTTTGACAGAAAATCTAATAAATTTTGTTCATCAAAAGCAATTTCTGGAGGCAATACAAGCGTTAAAGTTTGTTTCATTAGTTGGTTTTAGGCTACTTTTGTAGCATTTTTATCAGAAAGGAAAGTAAGAATTTCTTTCATTTGATTGGCTAAAATTTCTTGTTTCGTTTCAAAATTTCTTATCTCTTCCAAAATAAAATTCAAGGTTGTAGCGTTAATGATTGAAGATTTATGATTAGCAATAGTAAACTTATAGTATTGGGCAAATTTTGTATAGTTTTCGTCTTTATAAAAAGATTTTTCACTAGGCAAATAATTACTTGGTAAATCTTTCATTTCAACAACTAAACACTTTTTTTGCTCAAAATCATTATCCAAATCAACTAAATACATAAATTGATTTTTAGCAATAAGTTGGCGCAAAGATAATTCTTCAAATAAAAATCTTTTCAAATTCTCTTCTGTAACAAGGAATATGAGCCATCTATTGCATTCATCATCACAATCAGCCCATTTATAAAAATAGTAATTACCATCATTATTTTTGTCTTGATACAAAGATAAAAGCGGTCCTTCGTGATAGATAAAATCTCCTATTTTCTCAAGATTTGCCTCTATTTTTTTGATTTCAAAAGAAGTTATATTTAGCATAATTAATTAAATTTAGGATTAAATTTTATTTTTTATAATTTTTCATCTTCTAAAATGACAAATGATTTTTGTGCTGGCAAATCTTCTGCTGGGTGATGATTAAAATGCCCGAATTCATCAGTATTGCTATTTAAACCACATTTTTCTGTAATAAAACCTTTTGCAATATTTGTTCCAAGTGTGGCATATACCCCTGCACCAATAGTGTCAGCAAGCATTTTAAAACGCTTTTTTGCTTTTTCCAAATCATCAAACATTGACAAAGCAAGCCCTTCACATTTTCTCGCATCACTAGCATTTTGAAATCTTTTTGGATTTTTATGGTATTGCGTTTGAAAATTACGACTATCCTCAATAGTGGCAAAAACCCATCTATAAACATTTTCTAAATGTATTGGTGCATATTCTGGTGGTGGACATAACTCTTTTAAAACTTCATAATCACTCTCAAAAGCTAATTTTATTTTCTCTAATTTCATTTTCTATTGAATTTTTATTCTCACAAATTTACATAAAAAAACAAAAAGTGCAAAGAAATTTCTTTACGCTTTTTGTTGAAAATATGACAGAGATAAATTCATCTTACACCAAAGCAAATTTCTTAATAATCTCTTCAACACTTAATTTTTCTTGTGTTCTTGCGTTCATATCCTTGAAAGTGAGGATATTAGATTGTACCTCATCTAAACCAATCATTAGCATAAAAGGGATTTTTTTGGCGTTGGCGTATTTTAATTGTTTTTCTAATTTGAGTGTTTGCGGATAAATTTCCGCATTTATTCCTGCATCACGTAGCTTTTTGAGGGTTTTGAGGGCATATTTTTCAGCTTCCGCCTCAAAATTAGCTATCAAAATTTGTGTACTTGCGCCATCTTGCGCAGGAAACAACTCAAATTCCTCCAAAACATCATAAATTCTGTCCAAACCAAAAGAAAAACCTACACCAGCCACATCTTTTAGCCCAAAACTACCTGTCAAATCATCATAACGACCACCACCACTAATGCTCCCAATAGCCGTATTTTGTACTTTTACCTCAAAAATTGCGCCTGTATAATAAGACAACCCACGAGCGAGCGTGATATCAAGCATTACATTATTTTCTGTTGCTGATTTTCCTGTGAAACTTTCTACATATTCAAAAACTTTTTCTATCTCCAAAATGCCTTGTAAGCCTGTGGAAGATGTTTTCAAGAAGTTTTTAAGAAAATCTATTTTTTCTAAATTATTATTTGTAGTTGTATTAAAAGAAAAAATTGGTTTTATTTTCTCAATGGCATCAGCAGAAAAACCACGTTCTAGGAGTTCCTGTATCACTTTTTCCTCTCCAATTTTGTCTAATTTGTCAATAGCCACACAAAGGTCTGTTTCTTTACCCAAAACGCCCCCAATTTCTGCAATTCCTGCCAAAATCTTGCGGTTATTGATTTTAATTTGATAAGCGTTTTCTTTATTTAATTGGAGATTTTGCAAAACTTCATTCATCATCAAAATAATTTCCGCCTCACAAATAAGTGAGCTAGTACCCACTACATCAGCATCACATTGATAAAACTCTCTATAACGCCCACGTTGAGGCGCATCTCCACGCCAAACAGGTTGGATTTGGTAGCGTTTGAAAGGATATGAAATAGTATTTTGGTTCATCACCACGTAGCGAGCAAAAGGCACAGTCAAATCATAGCGCAAACCTTTTTCCGAAATCTTGAGCGCAAAAATTTTTGAGCCATTTCCAGCATCTTCAGCACGAGTTTTACTCAAAAAATCCCCAGAATTAAGAATTTTATAAAGTAATTGGTCTCCTTCTTCTCCATATTTTCCCATCAAAACAGACAAATTTTCCATTGCAGGCGTTTCTAAGGGCATAAAACCAAATTTTTTAAAAACAGATTTGATAGTGTCAATGATGTAGTTGCGTCTAAGCATCATTTCAGGCGAGTAATCACGTGTGCCACGTGGAAGCGTTGGTTTCATTTATTTTTTATTGGGATATTTCAAACCGCAAAATTAGCAAAAATCAGCAAAAAATACAAGATTTTATATTTAAAAACTTAGTTTGTGGTTTATTGGTTAGATTTGTAGGAAAGTTCACCCAAAAACAAAAAACTTATGTCAAAAATCCTCATTACAGGCGGTACTGGTACAGTTGGCACTCGCCTAACTGCTTTATTACTGCAAAAAGGTTATGAAGTAGCGCATTTGAGCCGTTCAAATAAAAATATTATTCCCAACGTAAAAAACTATGTTTGGGACATCAAAAAAGGCTATATTGACCCAGCCGCCTTTGAGAATTTAGATTATATTGTGCATCTTGCAGGTGCAGGCGTAGCTGATGAGCGTTGGACTGATGCACGCAAGAAAGAAATTTTGGAAAGTCGCACACTTTCTACACAACTACTTTATAATAAATTAAAAGAAACAAAAACACCTTTAAAAGCCTTTATTTCTGCTTCTGCCATAGGAATTTATGGTTTTGATACTGGCAATCAGTTACTTACAGAAGAAAGCCCAATATCTTCACAGTTTTTGGCTGATGTCGTTAAAAAATGGGAAGAAGAAGTACAAAAAATAGTCTCAATTACTAACCAAAATGATATTAGAGTGGCAAAATTACGAATAGGAATTGTTTTGAGCGACAAAGGTGGCGCACTTGTAGAAATGGCAAAACCTGTACGTTTGTTTGCGGGTGCGGCACTAGGCACAGGAAAGCAATGTTTGTCTTGGATTCACGTTGATGATTTGTGTAAAATGTTCGTTTTTGCTATAGAAAATGACAATATTTCAGGAGAATACAATGCCGTTGGAGCGTCTGCAACCACAAACGAAATCCTTACAAAAGCTATAGCTAAAGCGTTAGACAAACCACTTTTTTTGCCTAATGTGCCTGCATTTGCCCTAAACCTTATTTTGGGAGAAATGGCAGGAATGGTTTTGGGTGGCAATAATGTTTCTTCTGAAAAAATCCAAAAAGCAGGTTTTAAGTTTGATTATACAGATTTGGATATGGCGGTGAAAAATTTATTGCAATAAAAAGACAAGTGGGCATGCCCACTTGCTTAAATACAATATTCTTGATTACCAACAAACACATAAAAAAGCCCTTATCTTTTCAGGTAAGAGCTTTTTCTGCATTTGTTTAACTTTCTTTACTGAATTTTAGTCAGTTTCGTTAGAAACCTGCTAAAATTATTTTGCTGGTTGGCAAAGGCTGATAACTTTAAGGATAGATTCTTGAGCAAACTCAGTGTTCATCATATCTTTAACTTCTTTATTTTCAGTTACCCAAAATGCTTTGTCACTAGCTTTAGTGAAATTAGTTTGAAAATGTTTTACTTGTTCAGTCAAAAACGTGTTCAAATCATCAGTAGATTTCACGTTAGCAACACGCATCAAAGATTCAAACCAGTTTTTAGCTAAATCTTCTTGAGCAGTGATAGTAGCTTTCATAAAGTCTGGAGCTGCATCAAAGTTGATGGTTTTTTTCAAGTTTGTAGCTGTTTCTTCCAATGTAGTTTTAACTTTAGTTAGCATTTCAGTGCTAGACTCAGTCATTTTGTTCATTGTTTCAGTTGCCATTTTAGTCATAGCGTCTGTGTTTTCTGTTACTGTTGTGTTAGCTGATTTAGTAGCCATAGTTGTAATTATTTTGGAGTTTGAGTTTTTATATTTTCTTTTGTTTGGGTTAGGTTTTGATTATTTTCCCTTCCCAACGACACAAAGGTAATGGGTTAGTATCAGAAATAAAACTTTTTTTAGAATTATTTTTGAAAATAATTGCTTTTTTGGCTCTATGTAAGACTTTTTTAATTTTGAATAGGATTATTTCAAGAAAAAAAATAGTCTGCACACCGCCTATTTACATATTTATATTGCGCACTTATTCTGAAAAATACTCAAAAAAGTATTTTTATTTTGTAAAAACTCTAAAAAAATACGTTTTATTTTGCTAAATTGTATTTTTACAGTTTTTTTAGTAAAAAATCAGAAAATCAGAAAAATCTAAAAATAATCCTAAAAAGATTTACAAAATTGCACTTTATAAAGACAAATGTATAATAATTTCTAATAAAAGATAAAAACAAACATCTGTGCTTTATGTCCTATGTTTTACATTAAGTTGAAGAAAAATACTATATTTGTAACCAAATCAACCGTTTATTTATGATAAATATTTCCGAAAGAATACTACAAAACTTACGCCCATTTGTTGCTAATATTTTGCTTTTTTCTGTATTTTTTTCCTCTAAAAGCCTTTTTAGTCAGAATTATACTTATCAAAACTATAATATTCAGCAAGGTTTGGCTGGCTCTGTAGCGTATGGAATGTTGCAAGACAAAGAGGGTTTTATGTGGATAGCCACAGAAACAGGGCTTAGTCGCTTTGATGGCACACATTTCCGCACTTTTACTACGGCTGATGGTTTGCCTGACAACGACATTATGAGTGTTTTTGAAGACTCAAAAGGGAGAATTTGGATACTTTCGTTCAAGAATAAACTTTGTTTCTATCAAAATGGCATTTTTCATACAGAAGAAAATACTCCTTGGCTCAAAATAGTACTTCCTAGCCCACCTTTGCAGATAATAGAAGACAGAGAAGGGAATTTGTTGCTACGAACAATGCAAACTAATAACTCCTTTATTATCATTATTGATAATAATAATAATAAAATTAAAATTTATCACCAAGATTATTTATTGAAAGAAGTAGCTAAAATAGATACTACACAAAAAACAAGTAATCTTCAAGTTAATGCCACTACCAACATAGAAAAAGGCTTTATTATCCACGTAGGAAGTTATTATTCATTTCATCAAGGTAAATTTACAGGAAAGAAATTACACTTTTCTAAAGCCCTAACTGGTCAGGCTAATATGTCCCCTATTTACTTTGCCTATCAAGAAAGAATAAAGAACAGTACAGATAATAAAAGTTGGTTTCACATAATGACACTTGCAAATCCTAGTAATTCAAAAAAAATACGCATTCCTTCTGATATTATCAATATACAAATTTCAAATGATTTAATATTTATAAATACTAGCAATGGAAGTTATCAATACGACTTCAATAAAAACGAAATAATACATCATTTTTTGCCTAGTAAAAGTGTTTTGAATGTATTTCAAGACAAAGAAAATAACTTTTGGTTTTCTACTAGTGGGAATGGCGTTTTTAGGCTACAATCTGCACAAATTGTAAGCTTTGATAAAGATTTTTTTGATACAAAAGATGGACAAATATTTCATCTACAAAGGAATACAAATAAACTTTGGGCTGGCAGTAGCAATGGCAAAATATTTTCTCTGGACTATTCAAAAAGATGTAATTTAGGTATTTACAAAATACCTAGCGAAATTCTGGCACACACAAGCCGTGTGCCTTATTTGCATTTTTTATCAGAAAAAAAAATGATTGCGTTTTCCAATACGAAAATAAATGAAATAGATACAGACTTAAAAACGTACATTGATAAAGATACAATAAAAAAACTCTATAATAGTGGACCCAGAATGGCTTCTGTCAAAGATATTAGTATTGTAAACAAAGATAGTATTCTAATTGCTGTTGCTAATGGTATTCATTCTTACAAGTTTTCTACAAATAATATCACACAATATCTTGTAAAGGAACGAACTACTTGCATTTTTTATAGAAATGATAGCCTTTTTTATGGTACAATGCAAGGTTTAAAACTGCATCTATCCAATAAAAAAAATATTATTTTAGTGGATAAAAACAAACTCCTTACAGAAAAATTTACGGATATTGCTCAAGATAAAAATCAAAATTTGTGGCTTTCTAGCTATAATAATGGCATTATTTGCATCAAAAATACCAAAGAGAAAAACGAAATAAAACACCATATTACAGAGAAAAATGGCTTGACAAGTAATATTGCTCGTTGCTTGTTTGCGCAAGGTGATACTATTTGGGTTGGTACAAACAAAGGACTAAATAAAATCACTTTTCAGAAGGAAGATTTATCTCAAAAACCTATTATACAGACAATCAGAGCAGAAGATGGCTTAGTTTCTGATTATATCAACACTATTTTGGTGCAAAATGATACCGTTTATGTAGGCACGCCTGAAGGAGTTAGTTTTTTTCATAAAGATAAGTTTTTCAAAACCTCGCCCTGCGTGCTTAAAATTCTTTCTCTCAAAATTCCTAATAATCAGAAAAAATTGGTAGAAAAATATTCACAAGAAAAATCATTATCCAAAAAAATAGCCCAAAACTACGAACTAAGCCACAAAGAAAATAATATTGTCATTGATTTTGTAGGGATCTCGTACCGTTCTGGAGGGCAAATTAAATATAAATTCCGCCTAAATACTGGAAACGAAATTGTTGATAACCTTAATGATAATTGGCAAGAAACAAAAAATACTTCTCTCTCTTTCAGTGCTTTAGCTCCTGATGATTACCATTTGGAAATTATTGCTATCAATAAATTTGGCATAGAAAGTGAAAAAATAACTCTTAATTTTAGCATAAAACCTGCTTTTTGGCAAACTTGGTGGTTTTTCGTGGTACTATTTTTGCTACTGATTGCGCTTATCACATGGGCTATTTTCTCTCGTGTGCGAGTGGTACGCAAACGTGAGCAAGCGCAAATCAGCCTAAAACAACAAATGCTGCAAAATGAAGAAGAAATGCTACAAACTGAACAGCAACTTTTGGAGGCAGAACAAAAAACCTTACACGCAAAAGAAGCTATGCTCCAAACAGAGCAACAACTGCTTAGAACACAAATAAATCCACATTTTTTGTTTAATTCTCTCGCAACAGTACAAAATTTTTTCTTAAATAATGATACCAAAAACTCCGTTTTGTATCTTGGGAAATTTGCTAAACTGATGCGACAAATTTTAGAAAATTCTAGGGAAAACCTCATTAGTTTGCATAGTGAGATAGAAATGCTGGAAAATTATTTGGATTTGCAGAAAATTCGCTTTTCTGGCAATTTTGATTATACTATTTTGCTTGATGATGATTTGGACAAATATTATACACAAATTCCGCCAATGCTGGCACAACCTTTTGTAGAAAATGCCTTAGAACACGGATTTTCTCACAAAAATGAACACGGATTATTAGAAATTTCTTTTAAAATAGAAGAAGAAAGTGGAGAAAAAATGTTAGTTTTGGAGATATTAGACAATGGCGTTGGCTTAGAACTTTCAAAAGAACTGCGTTCTGAAGCAAAAAAAGAATACAAATCTCTAGCACTTACCATTACACAGGAAAGATTAGCACTTTTGAGTAAAAAATTCTCAAAAAAATGTTACCTTACAATCAAAAATAGAGAAAATACACTACAAGAAGGGCTACAAGAAGTAGCAGGCACTCACGTTAAAATATTTTTACCACTTATTGATGAATAAAACTACCACAGATAATAGCAATATCATAATGTCTGCCTGCATTATTGATGACGAACTAAATGTAAGAAATAGTATCAAAAACCTCATCACAACCTTTGATTTGCCTATAAATATCATTGGAGAGGCTGAAAATATTACTGATGGTTTGGTGCTTTTGGAAACTGTAACACCTGATTTGCTGTTTTTGGACGTGGAAATGCCAGACGGAAAAGGTTTTGATATTTTACGCCAAAAAACAGATATTACTGCAAAAGTTATCTTCATTACAGCACACAATTATTATGCGGTGGAGGCTTTTCGTTTCTCTGCGCTTGATTTTCTGCTCAAACCCATTGACGCAGAAGAGCTACAGCAAGCCATCACAAAAGCACAAATTGCACTAGATAAAGAAAATCAAGAAATTAAAATAACTACTTTTTTAGAATATTTTGAGAAAGATAAAAAAGATAAAAAAATCATTCTCAAAACAACAGACAAAATGTACATCTTAGAAATAAGTAAAATCATTCGTTTGGAAAGTACCAGCAACTATACTACGTTTTTTGTGGAAAATGACCAAAAAATAATGGTTGCCAAAAGTATCAAAGAATATGAAGAATTACTTATTAATTATGGTTTTTTTAGGATACATCAGTCCAATTTGGTTAATTTGAACTTTTTGTCTATGTACGACAAACGTAACCAACAAATAATGCTTAAAGATGGCGCACTTCTCCCCGTAGCCACAAGGAAAGCACAGGATTTAGTAAAGATTTTAGACCAAATTTGAGTTTAAGTAATAAGTTGTTAATAACTTCTTAGTCGGTGGCGTAAACGCCACCTCTTTATATCAAAGGCAAAAATGGTTTTATGTATAACGGTGGCGTTTACG
>JAYUKY010000046.1:0-52717 GCA_043764015.1 Raineyaceae bacterium | reverse complement strand
AGAATAGGTTATCCAACCCTAAAAAAGACAGCCTATACAGCACCATAGTAGGTATAAGTGACTAAAAAGCCCTATCTAAGTATTTAGATAGGGCTTTTTTGAAGCTAAAATATTTTATAAATAAGTTTTTAACCAATTAAAAAAATATTAGATTTTTCATTTGCCAAACACAAAATGTTTATAAAACCTTACCAACCAATAGGGTAATAGGCTTTTTCACCGTTGGCATACAAGCCATCAAGGTAAATACTTTCGTTATTTTGTTCCGCTTTCATTAGGGCGTTTCTGATGTCTTCAACGGTATTTACCTCATCTCTACGACCATTTTTAGAGAAATGTGTTATCACAAAACCCTCCTTGATGCCTGCATTGCGCATTTTTCCGCTACGGATTTTCATTACCATTACGCCACCATTGATACCAAACTTTTCACTGGTTTCTTCATTGATACTTGCCAAATCTGCACCCAAAATATTGGTTGTTTTGGTATCTTTTCTCTTAACAATATCAGTATTTCCATCTCTATTTTTGAGAGAAATGGTAACTTTTTTCTCTGTTGTACCACGTCTAAAAAGCACTTCTACTTTTTCTCCTGGTCTTCTTGATGCCACCACTTCTTGCAAACGAGAAACGCTATTTGTTTTTTTGTCGTCAATACTCAAAATAACATCATCATCTTGCATTCCTGCACTTGCAGCAGAACTATTTTCTCCCAAACTTTCTACCAAAACCCCATCTAAACTAGGTAATTTCTTTTCCTTTGCTACTTGCGAGTTAATATCTCTGATAGCAATTCCTAATAAAGCACGTTGTACTTCTCCGTGTTCTTTAAGGTCTGAAATTACTTTTTTGACAAGATTAGCAGGAATAGCAAACGAATATCCTTGATAACTACCAGTTTCACTTGCTATTGCGGTATTTATTCCCACTAATTCACCTCTAAGATTTACCAGCGCACCACCAGAATTTCCAGGGTTCACGGCAGCATCTGTTTGTAAAAAAGCCTCTACTGCGCCTGCATTGTCCGTATTTTTGATAATTCTGATGTTTCTTGCCTTTGCGCTGATAATACCAGCCGTTACGGTGGAAGTCAAATCAAGCGGATTTCCTACTGCAAGCACCCATTCACCTATACGCACCTCATCAGAATTGCCATATTTGAGCGTTGGAAGCCCTTTTTCCTCTATTTTGAGAAGTGCCAAATCTGTACTTGGGTCTTTTCCTATTACTTTTGCTTTGTAGCTACGCTTGTCTTGCAAAATAACTTCAATATTTTCGCTACCATCAACAACGTGGTTGTTGGTAATTACATAGCCGTCTTCAGAGGTAATCACGCCTGAGCCCGACGAGCTACGAGGTTGCATTTTACCGTGTGGCATTTGCTTAAACATTTCCTCAAAAGGGTCGTCAGTATTACGTGAAGTGGTTACATTTTCGTAAGAAGTTTTAATATGTACCACCGCAGGCGACACTATTTCTGCAGCAGCAACGAAGTTTAGCCCATCAGGCACAACAAAATTTTTATCTAAAAGTGTGGCTAAACGTGCCGTATTTTTATCTTGTGAGATAACTGTTTGTGGTTTATTGTCAAAAAACACCTTAAAACCACCCAAAGTAACTGCACCACCTAGCAAAGAGGCGGCTAAAATCCCTAGCGCAAATTGTTTCGTACTAATCATAATTAACAAAGGATAAAATTTATTTTAAGTTTTGATAATAACAGTATTATAAATTATTTAGTTTTTTATAATCCAAAATAATGCCAAATTTTTTCTGACATATTGACACGGTGGTTGTAAATTTTAAATGAACACAAAATATGTATATTTTTTTGTATTCATAACCAATATTGCATAAAGACAATTTCAGATTGGATAAAATGGTTCGTCCTTCATTCTAGGCTGCTCAAAAAACAAAAAAAAACTTTATCTTTGCACTTATGAAGTAATTTCTTCAAAAATGAATAGAAGAAATCAAAGCTTGAGCAATCTAGGTCTGAACTAAGTTTCGCTACGTTACAGACAATAATTTTTTTTAATGAAATACTAAAACAGACAAAAAATGCAAATTTTTATGACAGGCGCAAGCGGTTATGTAGGAGAGCTTCTTGCAAACGCACTTGCCACACAAGGACATACCATTCACGCACTTTGCAGAGATACAACAAAAGCAAAAAAAATGCTTCAAAACCCTAATATTAAGGTTTTTGAAGGTGATTTGTTAGATATTGATAAAATAGAAATTGCTATGCAAAATTGTGAGCAGGTATATCATTTGGCAGCTTATGCAAAGGTTTGGGACAAAGATAACAACGCTTTTTATCAAATGAATGTGGTTGGTACAGAAAATATTTTAAATATTGCTAAAAAAACAGGAATCAAAAAGATAGTTTTTACTTCTACCGCAGGCGTTCTAGGTCCTTGTGTGGGAGATATTGTTACTGAAAAAACGCCACAAACTGTTCGGCACAGTACAGAATATGAGCGTACAAAAGCGCAAGCTGAGGAAAAAGTAGCAACTTTTATTAAACTTAATACTGATATTGAAGTAGTGACTGTTTGTCCTACTCGTGTGTATGGTGCAGGACAAATGAGCCAAAGCAATGCCGTAACACTACTTATTAAGAAATATTACCATAAAAAATGGAAAATCCTGCCTGATGATGGTACAAAAATGGGGAATTATGTTTTTGTGGGTGATGTGGTACAAGGGCATATTTTAGCTATGACTTACGGCAAAAATGGTGAAAAATATCTTTTAGGTGGTGAAAATGCTACTTATAGGCAGTTTTTTGATATGATTGGAGAAGTCTGTGGGCATCATCTTAAACTTATCCAAATGCCATATAGAATAATGTTATTTTTTGCAAAAATACAGCAATTTTTGGCTGATAATTTTGGTCGTCCTCCTCTGATTACGCCTGCATTTGTAAGAAAGTACCTTTATAATTGGCATTCTAGCAGCGCAAAAGCAGAACGAGAACTAGGCTACAAAATTACGCCTTTGCGTGAGGGAATAAAAAATACAGTTGATTGGCTCAAAAGTAAAAATTAAATCAAGCTGATTTCTTTGATAAATATGTTAAAAATGCTAATCCTTTGCCAATAGAAAACTAATTTTTAAGTCCGAAGTTTGAAGTACGAGATACGAAAAATATTGTTTTCGTACCTGTTATTTCGTACCTCTTCCTATTGCATTTGATATTCTGGCAATGCAGTTAGATAAAGCACTATTTGCTTAATAAAAACGTCTTTTGTTTCAGATAAATTTTGCATCAAAACATCTTCAAAAGCAGTTTTATTCAAATTTTCATCATCTTGAATAAGGTATTTTTTGATATTTTCAGCTAATATTTTATTTGATTTTTCTGTTGATTTTTCTGTTGATTTTTCTGTTGATTCTTCTTCAGAAAAAACATCAAAATTTTTCAAATTAAGGGTTGCCTGCAAAGGTTGCCCATTTTTTTTGTTATATTTTTGAGCGTTGTCATCTCCTTCTTCTTTGTTATCAATTTCTACAACTGCCTGATTAAAAAGCACTTGCGTAAGTTGCAAGCGGAAAAGCAAACTAGAACTATCTATAAAAGCACGTCCACCAGCCCAACCAGCCACATTTGGCGGATTTAAGAGCATTTGCCCCAATATTTTTTGCACAAAAAGATTAGCATTTTCATCAACAAAATCTAACTCAAAAGTACGTTTTAAGCCTATCAGAAGCTCAATAGGTGATTTTATTTTTGTTCCAATGTTTTTTTCATCATAAAACCAGTCCGCAACAAAAATTTCACGCATAAGTTTTGAAATATCATAATCAGATTTATAAAAATTATCAGCTAATTGCTTTAAAATTTTCTCGTTTGGGACATCATTTACGAAAAATTTATGAATCTTTTTGGTAATAAAAAATGCTGTTTCTGGCTTTTTGAGAATGATATTTAAAATATCTTCCCCAGAAAAACTGCCTTTCTGACCCATAAATTTTTTTTCAGAAAAGTCGTGTTGTTTCTCTCTAAACTTAAATTTCGCCTCTCCTTTCTCAATTCCCCAACCAGTGAAGGCACGAGCCGCATTTTTTACATCATTTTCAGTATAATTGCCTCGCCCAAGCGTAAAAAGTTCCATCAGTTCACGAGCAAAATTTTCGTTAGGTTTTTCTTTTCTATTCTGTTGATTATTAAGGAATTGAAGCATTGCGGGATCTTTTGCGACTGCCATCAGCAAATCTTTAAAATTACCCAAAGCGTGCTTTCTAAGCGTATTATTTTGTAGTTGATTAAAAATAGCATTGTTACTTTTGCACGCAAAATGCGTGTGCCAAAAGTAAGTCATTTTCTCACGAAGTTGATTATTGTTGTCTTGCATTTTCTCTAACCATTTGATATTGAGCATTTTAATTTCTTCTCTTCGTTCTTTTCTTAGGACTTTTTTCTCATTACGAGGAAGAAGTTTAAGTTTTATTTCGTCTTCATCATTTTTAATAAAATCAAAATTGGTATAATTTTCAGCTTGTTTGAAAATTATATCTAAGATTTTGTCTATCTTTTTTCCTTCAAATTCCTGTAATTGAGTAGGTTTTAAGCCAAAACCAGCACGTAAAAATAAGTGTTGAAGTTCTTTTTGAGTAGGTTTCATAAGATTTTTGAAGAGAATTTGAAAATATTTGTGTTTTTTGGTTTTTAGATGCGTTTTTTAAGCAAAAGTTTAATATTTTTGTGAAATTTTTAAATTTGTTGTTGCTGTGTATTTAATTCACAACTCACAACTCACAACTCACAACTCAAATTATGTGTGGCATTGCGGGCTTTCTTTCTTTTGTAGAAAATAATAGTTTTTTTGATACAGATTTACTTGTAGCTATGACTACGGCACTTGCGCACAGAGGACCTGATGCTGCAGGTTATTTTTTTGAAGATAGCCAAAATAATCACAATAATAACCACGTTATTTGTGGCTTAGGACACCGCAGGCTTAGTATTTTGGATTTGTCAGAAATTGCCAACCAACCAATGTACGCCCAAAATGAGCGTTATGTGATGGTTTTTAATGGAGAAGTCTTTAATTATCAAGAGATTAAACAAGAATTACCTACCAATATTCTCCAAAACCTCAAAACATCTTCTGATTCAGAGATTATTTTAGAGCTTTTTTCTTTAATGGGAAATGCTTGTGTGCAGCTTTTTAATGGTATGTTTGTGATGGTTGTTTATGACAAGCAAGCACAAAAAATCACTGTTTTTAGAGATAGAATGGGTGTAAAACCACTTTATTATTTTTATGATGATAAAAATTTTGCTTTTGCATCAGAACTAAAATCTCTCCAAAAAATGCCCCTAAAACATGAAATAGACCGTTCTGCGGTGGCTAATTTCCTGCATTTGGGCTATATTCCTGCAACAAAAAGCATCTATAAAAACATTTTCAAAATGCCCACCGCAAGCATTTTAGAAATAGATAAAAACGGCTTAAATATCCAAAATTATTGGAATATTTTTGATAAAATTGATACGAAAACAAATCAAAACGGTCAAACAAATTTCCTTTATCAAGACGAAAATACTGCCAAAGCAGAACTTAAAAGACTTTTACAGTCTTCCGTAAACTACCGTTTGATTGCTGATGTACCTGTGGGTGTATTTTTGAGCGGTGGCATTGATTCTAGTCTAGTGGCGGCACTTGCAACAGAGCAAGCACAAGCGCAAAACTCGCCACAAATGAAAACTTTTTCTATTGGCTTTACTGAAAATAAGTTCAACGAGGCACAATTTGCCGCAAAAGTTGCTAAATTCTTACATACAGACCACCACGAGTTTATGGTTTCCACGAAAGAAGCAAAAAACCTCATTCCCACACTTACAGACATATATGATGAGCCTTATGCAGACTCGTCTGCTGTGCCTACCTTGCTGGTGTCGGCTCTTGCACGCAAACACGTTACGGTGGCGTTGGGCGGTGATGGTGGCGACGAACTTTTCTTGGGTTATGGTATGTATGATTGGGCAAAAAGATTGCAAAATCCGCTTTTAAAGCCATTTAAAAGTATTATTTCAAAAATATTACAACTCAAAAAAACAACTGCTTTTCAGAAAGCAAGTAGCCTTTTTAGTGGAGATTTTAATACTAATTCTAGTAATTTTGCTAATAAAAATAATGCAGATTTTGAGAAAATGTTACATATCTTTTCACAGGAACAATTTTATTTTTCCAAGAAGGAAATAAAAGACATTTTAAAGTTGAAAAATATCGTTTCTGACGTGAATAATGATGTTTTTAATGATAATTTGAATAATAATTTAGCTAAAATAAATCCGCCAGAATTTCGTCAGTCTGTTTTTGATATGTGTTGTTATTTGCCAGATGATTTGCTTGTAAAAGTGGATAGAGCAACTATGCAATATGCTTTGGAGGCTCGTGTGCCACTTTTAGACTATCGTGTCGTGGAATTTGCGCTACAACTTTCTCCAAAACTCAAATACAAAAACGGTGAGAGAAAATATCTTTTGAAACAACTTTTGTATGATTATGTGCCAAAAACCTACTTTGAACGCCCAAAACAAGGTTTTTCTATTCCGCTTATCAACTGGTTGCGCACAGATTTGAGGTTTTTGATAGAAGATTTTTTATCAGAAAAAATCATTAAAACGTATGATTTTGTGGATTTTGCGGAGGTAGAAAAAATGAAAAAAGCCTATTTGGGTGGAAATGACTATTATTATAACCGTTTATGGACGCTTATTGTACTACATCAATTCCTTACCAAGATTTAAAGGATTGCAGGATTTTGTTGTTTGTGAAGACCCAAACAACGGCATTAAGAATACTTCCCAAATCAACGCTTAAAAGCATATTTGAAGCCAGGTGGAAACACTTGACTTCACAAAAAAATATGGGAAATAGTGCTGAATTGTGAATGATGAATTGTGAATGAATACGAAATATTTATAAAAATAAAATTAAAAAAATGCTTTTCCCTTATCATTCTTTGCGTGTTTTTGCTGAAAATATCTTTTTGAAAATAGGTTTTTCACAAGACAATGCACAACTTGCTACAAAAGTCTTACTTTCCGCAGATTTGCGTGGAATAGACTCTCACGGAATAGCACGCCTAAGCGGTTATGTACGTCTGTGGACTGCAAAACGCCTTAATGCTACTCCAAATCTACAAATCACCTACGAAACTCCAAGCACTGCCACACTTGATGCTGATGCTGCCGTTGGGCTTGTGTCTGCGCCTTATGCTATGCAAATAGCTATCAATAAGGCTAAAAACTGTGGTACGGGTTGGGTTGCTGTCAAAAGTTCTAATCATTTTGGTATTGCTGGTTATCACGCTTTGCTTGCTGCAGAGGACAATATGATAGGAATTGCTATGACAAATGCTAGTGCCATTGTTGCGCCGACTTTTTCTATTGATAAATTATTGGGGACTAATCCTATTGCAGTGGCTATTCCCGCCCTTTCAGAACCTACTTTTGTGGCTGATTTTGCCACTACAACTGCCGCAAATGGCAAATTTGAACTTTTGGAACGTGAAAACAAAGATGCACCACTTGGCTGGTTGCAAGATGCACAAGGAAATCCTACTACAGACGTTCAGACACGCAAAAAAGGTGGTGCATTGTTGCCTTTGGGAAGTGATAGAGAACATGGAAGCCACAAAGGCTACTGTTTGGGGGCTATTGTGGATATTTTTACAGGTGTTTTTTCTGGTGCAAATTATGCAAAATGGGTGCCTCCATTTGTAAGTTATTTGCCCCTGCCCGAAAACCCTGTTGGTGAGGGAATTGGGCATTTTTTTGGCGCAATTAGGGTAGATGCTTTCAGACCTGCAGAAGAGTTTTTGACACACATGGACACGTGGATACGCACATTCAGGAACGCAAAGGCAGTAAAAGGCAAAAAAGTTATTATTCCAGGAGACCCAGAACGTGAAGCAGAAATAATAAGAATGGCACAAGGAATACCACTAATGGAAGACGTTGTAAGGGATTTGAAAGATTTAGGAGAAAAATTTGGCGTTGTTTTTTTGTAATTTTAATCCTAAAAACTCTCCAAAAGTTTTAAACTTTTGGAGAGTTCGTTACATTTCCAAAAGTAAATTATCTATCAAACGTACTTCTCCCAGAAAAGCTGCAATACAAAGCGCAATACCTGTTTTTTCAGAAATATCATCTAAACTAATCAGCGTATTTGCTGCTACAATTTCAAAATATTCTATTTTTATTCCTTCTATATTTTCCAGAAAAGATAACACTTCTTCTTTGATTTCTGGAATAGTTTTTTGTTGGTTTTGTAGAAGATTTTGCGCTATTAAAAGAGCCTCATAAAGTTTTGGTGCAATTCCTTTTTGCACAGGCGTAAGGCGTTTGTTACGTGAAGACATAGCCAAGCCATCTTTCTCACGAACAATAGGATAACAAACCAGTTCTATTGGAAAAGACAAATCAGCAATAAATTGACGAACTACCATATATTGTTGTAAATCTTTTTGACCAAAATAGGCTTTATTGGGTTGTATAATATTAAATAATTTGCATACAACCGTAGCCATTCCATTGAAATGACCTGGGCGAAAACGCCCTTCCATTACTGTTTCTAATGTGCCAAAATCAAACTTTAAAATATTTTTTTCTGGGTACATTTCTGCATTTTCAGGTACAAAAAGTACATCACAAAAGACTGTTTCTAATAGTTTTATGTCATTTTCTAGGGTTCTTGGGTATTTTTCTAAATCTGTAGGATTATTAAATTGTGTAGGATTAACATAAATGCTACAGACAGCAATTTCTACCTCATTTTTGGCGCATTGCACAAGTGCAAGATGCCCCTCGTGAAGTGCGCCCATTGTAGGAACAAACCCTATTTTTTGATTTTTTGCTCTACATTCGTGCAAATATGCTCGTAAGTCTGCTATTTTGTTAAAAATCCTCATAAATTATTCAAAAAAATAATAATAAATTGATATTTTCTGATTATTTTCTATTTGTCAAACTACTTTTTATCAAAATATTCTTTATTTCAATTCCAAAATAATAGCAAATATCCAATTTATCATTCATTTGATTTTCTAGCACAATTAAGCACACATCATTTTGAGGAAAATATAAATTAAGTGAGGCAAAACCATCTCCTAAGCCTGTGTGACCAATATATTTAGGTTCTTCATTATCACTAATTCTTATGCCATAACCATAGCCAACTTTATCTTTTCCAAATGCGTTGTGTTGTGCCAAAACAGTAGTTGTAGTCATCAATTTGTAAGTGTCAGGCTTTAATATCTTGCCTTTATGCAGATTGTTATCCCAAATTGCTAAATCTTTGACAGTTGAAATAACACCATCAGCGGGCATATTTTCAGCATTTATCTTTGTATCATTTACAACTTTAAATAAATTTTCTTTATTCAAATGCCCTGAAACAAGTTTTTGGGTTTTATCTTTTGAATAACAAAAAGTATTTTTCATTTTGAACTGTTTAAAAAGTTCATTAGCCAATTCAGGATAAGTTTTCTTGGTAATATTTTCAATAATTTTACCTAATAAAATGTTAGATAAATCACCATATTTAAAGCTTGAACCAGCTTTAAAAATTAGAGGTTTATCAATATCAATTATCCCGTGTGTATGATTAAGCAACTGATGAACTGTAACGGTATCAGCCCAAGTTTGCATCAAATAAGGTAAATATTTTTTGATAGATGTTTGTAAATTTATGTTACCTTTTTCAACTTCTTTCAAAAGTAATACTGCCGTTATTTGCTTGGTATTTGACATTATTTCAAACTGGTCATTCAATTTCAGATTTTTTTTGCTATCAAAATTAGCATAACCATAGGCTTTTGAGTATTTTGTTACTCCATTTTGCTTAATGAGTATCACGCCATTAAAAGCTCTAATATTTGTTGTTTTGATTAGGCTATCTATTTGAGCTATGTAGCTGTTTTTTTGTTGTCCATAAGTACAATTTATGAGTAAAAGCGTTAAAAAGCAATAAACTTTTAAAAGAATTTTCATTTGAAACAATTTAAATTTATTATGTTTATGAATATTTCCACAAAACAAACATAAAAAAACATCTAAAAAAATAATTCTCAAAAATAATTCTAATTTCTTTCAAAAAAACATTAAATTTGTATTTAATTCATAATCCACAATTCATCATTCATAATTAATGAATATTTATATTCGTACACGTTCTTTCTTGCAGGTTTTGGTACATTTTGGCATAATAATATGCATTTTTGTATTGGCAGGCGTGCTTTTTTTCTCCTTTTATTTGCCAGTCAGCACCAATTTTGATGATACTGTAGAAGTGCCTAGCCTTGTAGGGACAACTGTACAAGATTTGGAGGCTCGTATGCGTGAGCAAGGTGTTACAATGGTCGTGAAAGATTCTGCCTATAATGCTAATTATAAGCCTTTTACGGTGCTTAGTCAGTATCCTGCACCCAAAGAAAGAGTAAAAAAAGGGCGCAAAATATATCTTGTGGTTAGTCCAAAACTTCCACCACTAATAAAAATGCCCAACCTCAAAGGTATGTCTTATATAATGGCTATGACACGTTTGAGACAGAATAACCTAGAACTTGGCAAAATCAGGTTTAGACCAGATATTGCTTTAGATGACGTTTTGCAGACAGAAGTCAATGGAAAACCTATTGAAAAAGATATGGCAGTACGTATGGGAACGGCTATTGATTTGCTTGTAGGTGAGGGACTTGGAGATACGGATATGTATATGCCTAGTCTGATTGGAATGACCAAAGAAGATGTACTTAAAACCTTAGAACCCTTACAGTTACAGATGGGCGCAATCAACTATGATACAGAATCTGACAAACCTGCGGGTACTGTTACGAGGCAAAATCCGCCTGTTTATATTGAAGTAGAAGATGAAGATAATCCAGATAAAATTAAAAAACTTGCTACTGCCCAAAATAATGAAGATGATGATGTACGTATTAAGAGAAAAAGAGGCGGACCTGTACATAGAAATATGGTAAGGTCGGGTGAAATAGTTGATATTTGGCTCGCAGGAAAGAAAACTAAATAATGTTTCAATTACGAATTAACAATTACGAATTACGTTGTTAGTCCGTTTCTTTATCCGTAATTCGTAATTTCTAATTCGTAATTGAAAATTGCAAGTTTCAACAAACCGTTGGTGGCATCTAATCATACATATTAGCGTTATAGGGCTGTTTTTAGCTCTTTTTGCATGGTTGTTTTTTAGCTTTTTCTTACCTAGCAAAACATTGCATGGGCAGAGCCTAGCTGTGCCAAAACTTGTAGGAATGAGTTTGGAAGAGGCAAAAAAATATTTGGAAGAAAGGCAACTTGATTATGTGGTAAGGGATTCTGTTTTCTCTGGAAAAATGCCTCCTCATACCATTGTGGAGCAACATCCACACGCAGGCACAAAAGTAAAAGCTGGAAGACGTATTCACCTTGTTATCACACCACAAAGCACGCCTGCCACCAAATTGCCAGAACTAATAGATGTTTCTTTTGAAACTGCAAAACGCCGTTTGGAGCGTGCTGACCTTATTTTAGGGAATATTTCTTATAAACCTGATATTCGTCATAATACAGTCATAGGAATTACTTTTAACGGAAAGATTATTACTAATGGAACAAGTATTCCCAAAGGTTCACGCATAGATTTGGTGATTGGAGGCAAAAGTAATGAAGCATTTGATGTACCAAACCTTACAGGAATGCCACAAGAAGAAGCTGAAATGCTGATTAGTGCGCTTAATTTGGAACTTGGTGTTGTTAATTATATTTATGATGAGCCAGACCAAGATATTGGCATAGTTTTGCGTCAAAGTCCTTCTGCAAGTGGTGAAATGGTGGGGGATTCTCTCGTGAATGCACAAATACACGCAGGGGAAATCATTGATATTTGGGTAGTTGGTAGTCCTGCACAAAAGCCTCAAAATCAACTAAAAGAAGAAGAAAGACAAGAAAAATCAGAAAAAAATAAGTCAGAAAAAACAGATAAAAAAGATGATTTAGATAAGAAACCTGAAAAGTCTAATAAAGAAAAATTAGAAATTATCAGAAAGAAAAAAGAAAAAGAACGCAAAGAGAAAGCCAAAAAACAACAAGGAAATCAGCCTAAAAAAGAAGCAAACTAAATTCACTTACGAATTATGGTTGTATTTGTTTGGTATTCAATAAAATAACTCACAACTCATAACTCACAACTCACAACTCACAACTCACAATGATAATCAATAAAGAAACTCTAAAAAACATTGCTCATCTTGCTCGTTTGGACTTTGAGGAGAAAGAAGCAGACAAAATGATACTTAATATGAATAAAATTCTTACGTGGATGGAACAACTCAACCAAGTTGATACAGACAACGTATCACCACTTATTCATATCTCCAAAGAAATAAATGTACTGCGTGAAGATGTCGTAAAACCTTCTTTATCACACGAAAAAGGGCTTTTAAATGCGCCAAAAAAAGATACAAACTATTTTAGAGTGCCAAAAGTGATAGAATAGCAAATATTCCATTAAATGATGATTGAATGGTCATTTTGAGGTGCTTTAAACCTTTTACCATCAAAAGAAATAGAACCAAAATGGTTAGGTAATTTTTGATTTTTCAAGACTTCAAAATCTCCGTGTTGAAAATCAACTGAAAGTATAAAATCAGTATTAGAAATAAGATAGAGTTCCCTGTTTTTATTTTGAGTTTTTACTCCACCAGTTGCCTTCTCCCAATGCTGTATTTCGGCAATTTTTCGTGCTATTTCTTTGATTTTGGCAATTCTATCAGTTTCGTTTAGGTAGGCTATTTCGTTGTAAAAAACTTCCCAAACATCTTCATTTTCACCTAAAAATAAGCTATAAATCTCTAGTAAAGGCAATAAATTCTGTGTTTTGTCTTGAAAAGAAAACTTTGGTTTGTATGATTTGAAATCAAATAAATTAGCAAAAAATTGCAGATGTGCCTCAATAACATGTTTAATTTTACTTGCGTGCCTAACTACTGCAGATTGAGTATTGATATTTGCGTTTTTATCCATCAACTTTACTTCAAATACAATTTCTGTTTTATCCCATTTTGCGTCATTATCAAAGCTAAGGCTTAAGGTTTTTTTGATAAAAGTTGCGCCCAAACCTGTTATAGTTTTCTCCTCTAAAATTCCATCAATTTTTATGGAACTATACTGGTATTCTTCTAATCTAGGGTCGTTTTTATCTAAGTGAGGGGTATCTAGTAAGCCCAAAAAAACAATTAATTCAGGGTCAGCAAAACCAAAATTGTTTCCTAGAAACTCAACAATATTATCCTCATTTGTCAGTTGAAAAGTCAAAAAATCTTCTGTTGTTCGTAATTTTAATTGGTTATTGAGAGCGTTTAAAATTCTATCAATAACTTGGAAAAGTTTCAGAAAATTTGTTATCCATTTCTTTGCCTCCACATCATTAGCTGCTGTTTTAGCGGAAAGTTCATTGAAAAATAACTCCATAATTTAGACGAAAATTGAAAGGGAAATAAACACAATAAAATTTATAGTAATTTGAACATTAAGTTTGCCCACTCGTCAAAAAAACCTCTTGGAAGTTCGGCACTTGTTCCATTATCCGTTTTACTGCGTAATTTTCCTTTTTCATCTATCAAAATAGAGGTAATTTCAGAACAACTTTCTTCCTCATTTTTCTTAAAATAATGAGCAATAACGTCATCAGGATTTGCTCTTTTTTCTTTTAAGGCAACCCTAATACCATTTAAAATATGGTCGCTGTGTGTTTCTACAATAATTTGCGCACCTGTTTGTGTAGCAGCCGCCAAGAGTTTGCCTAGTGCACCTTGCCCTCGTGGGTGTACGTGAGATTCAGGGTTTTCTATAATAATAAGTTTGCCTTCTTCTGCCGTAAGCAAAGCCACAATAACAGGCAAAGCATACGAAACTCCAAAGCCTACATGTGTAGGTTTGAAGGCTTTACCACCAAAATTATACTTCAAATCAACGGCTAATCCATCACTCACAATCTTAGTTTCTATGCTAATATTAGGAGATATTTCTGCAAGCCAAGCATTTGTTTGCGCTATTAGACTATTATTTTTTGCTTTTGGATGCTGTAGTTGAGCGTTAGTAATTTTCTGGTGTGTACCATAAGTTTCCAAATAAAATGCTGTATGTTCACCAGTTACACCAAGTGTTTTTCTTTTTACGACATTTTCAATGGACGCAACGTATGCAGACATTGGTATTACTCTTTCCGCATATAAATACTGGAAATTATCATCTACAAAAGGCTGGTGGTTATCTAATATTTTTTCATTATACTTATATAATTTCCCACATTCTAAAACATCAGAATATTCTCTATCACTATTATAATCAAATTTCCAAGACAAAACATTATCATCTGAATATGTTATACCAAATATTATTTCTAGGTCAGTTGCCTTGTAATAATAAATATCTTCTGCTGCGCCAGCATCAAACAACCTATCATTTACATTTGGTCTAAGTTTTAATATTCCTTCTCGTAAATAATATTTACTTTGCCTCAAAAGTAGTAATACTTGTATCAGAGAACTTTTACCAGAACCATTTAAGCCTGTCAGCAAGGTTAAATGACGCATTTCCAAATCAATTTCTTTTAGTGATTTAAAATTTTTGATATATAAACTCGTTATCATATTTTTAGGCTAATTTTATTAGCAAAAATACATTTAATTTTGTGAAAACTCTATTTATTTATGTAATTTTACATCTAAATCAACCAAAACATAAAAAAATGTTCAAAAAAATTATTAAAACCACGTTTGCAAGTTGTTTGATGCTATTTTCAGCAGAAATGATGTCGCAAAATCTTACTTATACCGTTAATCTAAACGACCGCTCAAATGATGAATTTAAGGTTACTTTGGATTTGGATAAAGGACTAAAATCTTCTGCTGCCATTTATCAGTTTGCCTCAACTGCACCAGGAACATACCAAGTAATGAATATAGGGCGTTTTGTGCGTTCTTTTAAGGCATTTGATGCAAAAGGCACAGAAATTTCTACAGAAAAAATTGGAGAAAATCAATATAAAATCTCTAATCCAAAGGAAACACGCAAAATTCAGTATAATATTGCCGAAATTTGGGATACAAAAGTGGATAAAGACAAAATTTATGCTATGTGTGGCAGTTCTATTGAAGAAGACCACGCCCTAATAAACGGACAAACTGTTTTTGGTTATCCAACAGGTATGCAAAATGCGCCACTCAAAATTAAAATTGATTTTCCAAAAGAATGGAGCTTTGGAACGGCACTTTCACAAGATAAAAATGGCTTTTTTGAAGCAAATAACTACGACCACATTGTGGATTCTCCTATTTTGATGGGACGACTTACCAAAGCAACCGCAAAAGTAGCTGGTGCAGATATTGAGGTTTATACCTATTCAAAAACAGATAAAATTAAATCTGATTTACTTTTGAATGGTATGTCTGATATGTTGAAAGCTGCTGGAGCATTCCTAAAAGAACTTCCTGTAAAAAAATATACGTTTTTGTTTCATTTTGAAGACAAAGGCGCAGGTGCTTGGGAGCATTCGTATAGTTCTGAATATATTTTGAAAGAATCAGAATGGAGCAAAGAAGTGGCGGAAGGTGTCGTGGATATTGCTGCACACGAGTTTTTCCACGTTGTAACGCCTCTAAACATACATAGTGAGTTGATTTCTAACTTTAATTTTGTTACCCCAACTGCATCAGAGCATCTTTGGTTGTATGAAGGAACGACAGAATGGGCATCTCACAAAATGCAACTAAATGCAGGTTTAAAGCCATTAGACGAGTATTTTAAAGAACTTCAACTAAAAATAAGGATTGATGAAAACCGTTTTGATAGAAACTACAGTCTTAGCAAAATGAGCCTTACCTCTTTTACGGCAGAAGGACAAAAACAATATAGCAATATCTATATGCGTGGCGCACTTGTGGCAGGGCTTTTGGATATTCGTTTGTTGGAGCTTTCAGGTGGAAAACGGGGTTTGAGAGAAGTTGTAAATGAATTTGCTAAAATTTATGGACCTAACAAATCTTTTCCAGAGAAAAAATGGTTTAAGGTTTTTGTCAAAAAAACGTACCCAGAAATTGCTGATTTCTTTGATAAATACGTTAAAAATGCTAATTCTTTGCCAATAGAAGACTATTTCAAAAAAATTGGTATCAAATATACAAGCATAGACAAAGAGCCAAAATTTGAGATTGCACCAGATGCAACACCAGCGCAAATTGCTCTACGCAAACAATGGATGACTAATTTTTAGGTACGAAGTTTGAGGTACGAAGTACGAAAAATTTAAAAATTCGTATTTCGTACCTCTTATTATTTTCCTGCCATTGAAAGTGTTTTAGCGTTAGTAATACATTGCAAATAAACTCCTAGTTTTATTTTTTTATTGCAGGTGGCGTGAACGCCACCGCAACCTAAAAATTAGACTTTTTGAAATTAGGAACTTATTTACAATGTATTTATTACTTAGCAACATCAACCACAAATGAATAGCATTCTATTCCGCAAAAAGCCTTTCAAAATTACTTTTGAAAGGCTTTTTATTAAAATAACTATATTTTATAAAACTATTTCATAAAAATCCATTTTCCTATTTCTTTGAAGTTTACTTTTTGTCCATAGCGCAAAATACCAACTCTATAAATACGTGCAGCAAGCCACGTCATACCCAAAAAAGTACCCAACAAAATAGTCATAGAAAGCGCAATTTCCCAGGCAGGAATGCCATAAGGCACACGCACCATCATCACGACGGGCGAGGTAAATGGTATCATTGACCCCCAAAATGCCAAACTACTATCTGGGTTTGCCGCCACGCTTTGCGCCATAATTATCCCCAAAATCAAAGGCATACTCACGGGTAACATAAATTGTTGTGCATCTGTTTCACTATCACCCGCAGAGCCAACTGCCGCAAACATAGCACTATACAACAAATATCCAAAAAGAAAATAGAATAAAAAGCAAGCAATCACCAACACATAGTTGATAGTAGAAAGTGCCTTTGTTACTTTTTCCATCATTCCACCACCTTTTTTCTCGTCTAACGCATCATTTGCTTCAGTAGCTATTTGTTGCGTTTTATCATTCATTTGTACCTTATTTGTGTTTTCTAGTTGCTTTTTTAGTTGGTCAGATGCCAAAAACCGCCCAGTAACACTAGAAATAATGGCAGTAAAAACAATCCAAAGCAAAAATTGCGTTAGTCCAACACACGCCACACCAATAATTTTTCCTAACATCAATTGAATAGGTTTCACCGCAGAAATCATCACCTCAATTACACGGCTAGATTTCTCTTCAATAACACTACGCATCACTTGCGCCCCATAAATAAACACAGAAATATATATCATAAAACCACTAATAAACCCTATTGCAAGCACCGCAATAGAACTTGTTTCAGTTTCTTTACCGTCTTTGAGGGTCGTGGTATTCATACTAAGACGAGTCTTACTTTTGTCTATCATATCCTGCGTAATGCCTACTTTAAGCAGTTTATAGTCTTTGAGAATACGCTCCAAATCAGCCCTAATATCCATTTCTACCTCTGTACTAATGGTTTTTTTGCCTTTCAGAGATATTTTACCTTTTTCTTCAAAATTAGTAGCAGGAATATGAAGCAATGCAAAAGCATTAGATTTATTAAAATCAGCCTCTAATTGGCTTTTTTGACCATCAACATACGTAAAAGTAAGTTGTTTGGTACTTCTCATTTTGTCTTTAAAAATGCCTGTTTCATCAAAAACTTCAATATTTTTAACTTCTTTGAGGGCATCACTGTTCATTAGCCACGTAGGCACGACCATCATTGCAGCAAAAAGCAAAGGAGTAAGCAGGGTCATTATCAAGAAAGATTTTTTGCGCACACGCAAAAGGTACTCACGTTGGATAATTAAGAGGATTTTATTCATTTTTTTGTATTATCAGCTGTTGAAGCATTTTTTTAATATTCTGCAAACATAACGAAAATACGCAAAGAATTAGTATTTTTAGTTGAAAATTTGATTTATAGTTTTATAAAAATATCTTTGTGAACTAATCAAATTTATTTAAAATTTCAGATGAATAATAATTTTTTAAAAATAACGTCTTTTTGGGTATTTACAGAGGGGATTTTAGGAGGGATTTTACATAGTCTAAAACTCCCTTTTACAAGCATTTTCATAGTGGCAAGTGCCGTTTTGTGGATTAGTTTGTTGGCAAAATTTTCAGAAAAGCGTTCTGATATACTCCAATCATTGATTATTGTCCTGATTCTGAAAATGATTTTAAGCCCTCACGCAAGCATAATGGCGCATATAGCTGTTATTTTTCAAGGACTTTTAGGCTACTTTTTGTTCAGCATTATTAAAAATGTCCGTTTGGCAATATCTCTTCTAGCTGTTTTGAGTATGTTAGAATCTTCATTACAAAAGGTTTTAGTTGGGTTTTTCTTTTATCAAAAGCCATTTCAAGCAGTTTGGGAAGTTTTTATGGAGAAATTAGCGGGAGATTTTTCTTTTTTTCAGAATGTTAATAACTTAGTTTTGAGTATTTTAGCTACTTATATTGGTGTTTATGTTGGTATGGGAGTTTTTGTTGCTCTTTTGGTGATAAAAATCATTAAAGAGGTTGAAATTTTGTACAAAGAAGAAAAAATACAATTTTCTTTAGAACATCAAGAAGGAAAAGTAACTAAAAATCCTCCTATTAATGTTTTGAAAAGCAAAAGTATCAATAAAATAGCCTTAATAGCAACTATTTTACTAGTGATAGGGACATTATTTTTTACATTTTATTTAGAGAATTTCTTAGGGAAAAACTATTTTTCAAAAAACTCTTCTTCTTATATTTTTATGCTAATAACTGGTATTTTGTTGCGTACAGTGGCTTTATTTTTCTTTTTGAAAGAAATTATAGGAAATTTTCTGTTGTATTATCTTAAAAATTTCTTAGAAAAACAAAAAAATAAATATACCCTACAAATCATTCAGATTTTGGATTATCTACCAAAAGTAAAAGAAAATACTTTGCTAATTTGGTCAAGAATACCTAAAAATATTTCTAATTATCAAAAAATAAAGTTTTTTGCATTGAAGTTCATTTTGCAATAAAACCAAAAACCGCTTTTAAATATATTTAAAAGCGGTTTTGAATTAAACGTAATTGATAATTCGTAATTTAATAAATTATATCATAATTCTTACCAAAACTAAACCAACAGTAACCGCCCAAGCCGTAATTCCTTTGGTCATTGCTTGCCCATAATCTGTGTTTGAATGTGCTTTCCACGCTTCCATAAAATTTTTTGCACCAAACCAGCCAAATAAGCCCAAACCAATCACTGCGCCCACAAGCGGCATTGCTACGTGACCAGTAGCAAAACTTTTTATTAAGCTACCAAGCCCTAATATTGCTAGTGCTATAGACGAGCCACCAAATATTGCGGTGTTGATAGTGAGCCACTTACGAGATTCTCCATTTCTATCTGCCATAAAATTATAAGTTTTTAAATTGAATAATTATTTTTTCTCACTTTTTTCTTTACTATCTCAACAAATAACGGTTAACTTATTAAAATATTTTATCATCACGCAAAATATTTTAAATTACCTCTTTACTAATTAGCGCTTTTCCTTCACAATGCTCATCTTGACAATTTCCATACAAAATAAGAGAATGATGTAAAATATTGAATTTCAATATACTAGCTACCATATCTTCTGTTTGTTGGAGGCGTGGGTCGCAAAATTCTAATACTTTGTGGCACTCTAAGCAAATCAAATGGTCGTGTTGCTTAAACCCAAAAGATTTTTCATATCTAGCTTGTTGTGTACCAAATTGGTGCTTAGTAACAAGGTCGCATTCTACCAAAATATCCAAAGTATTATAAACGGTTGCTCTGCTAACACGATAGTTTTTGTTTTTCATACTGATATAGAGTTCTTCTACATCAAAATGGTCTTTTCTTGAATAAATTTCCTCCAAAATAGCAAATCTTTCAGGAGTTTTGCGCAAGGCACGACTTTCCAAATAAGCCATTAAAATTTGTCTTACTTCTGTTTGTCTGTCTATTTTTTTATCTAATTTTTCTATCATTGCACCAATTACGTTGATAATTACTTGCAAATATAACAAATTTTTAAAACTTTTGTCAAAAAAAATATGCAATTTTGCATAATAAATCTACATAACTTTTGGAAGGTTTTAAACCCTCCAAAAGTTGAAAAATAACTTCACACCTCAAAAAAAATGGTTTATCATCTTATCACGCCCAAAGAATGGGAAATAGCTAAAAATCAGCCTTCTTATGCCGCAGAAAGTCTTGCTTTGGAAGGTTTTATTCATTGTTCTACTGCCGTTCAGGTGGCAAAAACTGCTAATAATTATTTCAAAAATCAGCCTGAAGTGCTTGTTTTACATATTAAGGAAGACAATTTGGCTGATGCCACACTCAAATATGAAGCAAATGCTTATGATACTTTCCCTCATATATATGGGCGTATTGTGCGTGAGGCAGTGATAAATGAAACTTTGATAAAGCAAAATGATAAAAATATTTTTGAAGAATTTTTAGGTTAAAAGAAAGTTTGGCACAAAAATTTCTCTGATAAATGAAAAATTACACAAATAACTTATATCACTTTATCTCTATAAAAAATGTTTTTATGAAAAATATTTACATCTCAATTATTATTTTATTGATTTTCAATGTATTAGTTGCTTGTTCTGGCTCAAAAAGAGTTTTCAAAAAAGCGCAAGAACTAGAAAAAGGAGGCTTGCACGAAGAAGCCGCAGAAATGTATTTGGACGCACTCAACCGTAATAATGAAAATATTGATGCAAAAATAGGTTTGAAGCGCACAGGACAGATTTTTTTGGATAATATCTTAGGAAATGTCTTCAAAGGAAACAATACGCAAAATCATAAACTTGCTGTTAATTCGTTCTTAGATGCGCAAAAATTCAATGAAAAAGTAAAGGCGCACAACGTCAAATTATCTATTCCTAGCCATTATGAGCAATATTTTTCAGATTCAAAGGAAAAATATCTCTCTTATATGTATAACAAAGGACAAGATGAATTTACTGCAGATAATTTTGATGCTGCCAACCAATCTTTTGACGAAATAATAAGAATTGAGCCTTCTTACAAAGACGTAAAAACCCTAAAATCCTCTACCGTAAACGAGCCAAGTTACAGAATTGGACAAAATTATCTTCAAAATAAAGAATATAAACTTGCTTACAACACTTTTGATAAGGTTTATCAAAATGAGCCAACTTATAAAGAAGTTGGGCGTTTGCGTGAAAAAGCACGCAAAGATGCCACTTTGACTATCTCCGTTTTGCCTATTCAAAGAAACCGTACTTTCACTAATTATGATGATGAGATTTTGGAAAAAGTGCAAGCAGGTATTACACAAGAGCTTTTAGCTGCCAAAAGTCCATTTTTAGAGATTGTGGATAGAGAAAATATGGAACGTATTTTGGAAGAACAAAAACTTGGGCTTTCAGGTGCAATAAAAGAAGGAACGGCGGTGCGTTTGGGTGAACTTTTGGGCGTAAAAGCTATTTTGGTAAGTAAAATTGTGGATATAAAAGTGGAAAAAGGACGTATCAACAAAGAAAGTAAAGTGGGTTTTAATAGGTATTTTGAAAAAACTCGTGAGCAAATCAGCGGCTTGATTGTCAATGTGCCAAGATATAGAGAAACCAATTATAACCAACATTCTGGTACAAAAACAGTTACTTTTTATATGCAATATGATTTAATTTCTACAGAAACAGGCAAAATACTAGTGTCTAATCTCGTTACAGAAACACGCAAAGATGAAATAAATTATATTACTTATGATGGAGAAAAAGCTAGTTTATTTCCTAGTAGAGGCGGTTTGCAGGCTATTGTAAGAGAAGAAAGAAAAGAAGAATTTGATGCACTCTTTGATGCTCGTCGTGAGTTTTCTAATGACCAACAAATGATTACTGGTATTTATAATGAAATTTCTGCGGATATTGCAAAAGGTGTTTTAGCATTTGTGAGGTAATTTTTGATAAGATATTTTTGTATTTATTTTTATGAAGTACTTAGTATTTTGGTTTTTATTGATACATAAAATAACTGTTGCTATTCCGCCAACAGTTAGCCAACTTACGCCCAATAATAACGCCTTAAATCAGCTTCCAGATGTAAATTTGACTATTAATTTTACCCAAAATATACTCAAAGGGACAGGTAATATTCAGGTTTACAATGGTACTACAAACACGCTTATAAGCAGTTTTTCAGTAACTCAACCTTATGTTATGGTTAGTTTGTCGCAAGCAGTCATCAATTTACCAGCAAACCTGCCTTTATTCTCTCAAATATACATTTTAATAGATAATCAATGTTTCAGAAATGCTAGTAATGAGTTTTTTACAGGGTTTTTGTTGCCTACTAATTGGAGTGTTTCTACCACAAATGAAGTGTTAAATGTGGTTTCTTTCTCTCCTACAGGTAATTGTATTACTTCTAACAATCAACTTTCTATTTCTTTCAATAAAAATACACAAAAATCAACAGGAAAAATAAGTATTTTTAATGCTAATAACACCCTTCACGAGGATATTTTAGCTGTTTCTACTAATATTACTGGCTGGGGAACATCTACGCTTAGTATCAGCCTTACTAATTTGCTTGTTAATAATGCTAATTATTATGTTTTGGTAGAGCAAAATTTTGCTTTATCCACGTTTGGCGGTGCTTTTACAGGAGTTTTAGCTAATAATATTTGGACTTTCCAAATGTCCGTTTTGCCACCAACTACGCAAGGGCAAAGTATTTGTGGTGCAAATACTTTCACTTTAAACGCAAATACTACTCAAAATCAGCCTTATGAATACCGTTGGTACACTTTGCAGACTGGCGGAATGCCTATTCTCAATAATCTTAATCAGCCTTTTAATACTAATATTTTCACTACAAACACGCTCGCAACGACAACAGTTTTTTATGTAAGTACTATCAATGGCTCGTGTGAAAGTGTACGTGTGCCTGTAACGGCTACAATACGAGATTTTCCTGTAATTTCGCTCACAACCAATAAAACAACTGTTCAAAAAGGAGAAAGGGCGCAACTGACTGCCACAGGCGGACTTTTATACCGTTGGTTACCTACAAATGGGCTTTCTGATGCCACAATAGCCACTCCTTTTGCTGCGCCAGATGTTACAACAACTTATACTGTATTTGTCAAAAATGACCAAAATTGTGAAACTTCTGCGCAAATTACTATCAATGTGCAAGGAATACGGACAGAATTTTATTTGCCTACGCTTTTTTCTCCTAATAATGACAACAACAATGACCGTTTTAGGGTAATGGGCAAAAATATTCAAACCATTGATTTTAGGGTAATGGACAAAGAAGGGCGTATTTTGTACCAAACAAAAGACGTACAAGAAGCGCAAAATAATGGTTGGAATGGTACTTTTAATAGTGCTGCAATGCCCCCAGATGCCTATGTTTGGTATCTTTCTGGAACGTATGAAGATGGTACATCAATCATAAAAGACAAAAAACATACAGGAATAATTGTACTTACAAGATGATGTGAAGTATTGTGGCAATAGCTACTAATTTTATTTTTTTTTATAAGTTAGTTATTTTTGTTATCTTTGTTTTATGAAAAGAAACTTTTGGAAAGTTTAGTAAATTACTTCATTAAACCAGAACTTATGGGTTACAGTGTATTTAGGAAAGTGAAAACGGTTGTCAAAAAATTTAATTTAGATTCTAGACTAGTTGAATTATTTGACAGCATAACGCCTGTATTGCCTAGTGAGTGGTTGAAAGAAAGCCTAGAAATGTCTTTAATGATGCCTTTGATGAATGAAAAAACAAAGGCAGAACGTATTATTTCGCCAATATTGCTGGAAGTAGTAAAACATTATAAAAACCAAGTATCTTTCTTTTCAGGTGAAAATATTGATGTTGATAGTAGCCAAGATTTATCTGGTGAATGTGATTTTTTCTTTTCCTTACAACCACCAAAATTATACATAGAAGCTCCTATTATATCCGTTGCAGAGTCAAAAGATGAAGACATAGAATGGGGAACAGCGCAATGTGCTGCCCAACTTTATGGTGCAAAACTTTTCAATGAAGCAGAAGGCAAAAATATCCCAGTTTTGTACGGTTGTGCCACAGACGGCATTGAATGGCGTTTTATGCGCTTTGAAAACAATATTTTTTATATTGATACCAAAATTTATACAGATTTAAAAGAAGTTTTGGGCGTTTGGCATCATATCATAAAACTTTATATTTGATTGTGTGGATAGTAGCCTTTTGTAAATAAATTTCTCCTAAACTTTCCAAAAGTTTAGGAGAAATAGACAAGTGAAAATCTAACTTACCTTTTAGCTTTTGGCTTAATGATATAGTTCAAACCCATATGACCTCCCCAAGTATTGAAGTTGCGAGATAATCCGTCTGGCTTATATTCTGTGTAGAGGGCTGGTCCAACTTTCAAATCAAAAACAAAAAAGGTATTTTTCCAAAACTTTTTATGCTGGCTTATTTGCCTATGAAGACCTATATTACCATATACGACTAGCTTTTGACGAGGGGGGTACGCCACCACATCATTATAGAGAATACTAATAGGACTATTCCCGTAAGAACTACCTATACCAAAATACCATTTGCGAGCATGGTAGCGTACAGTTAAATCCCCATGCCAATAGTTTTCTTTTGGGCGTAAATCTGGGCGGTTAGAGCGGAAAATAGTAGAAGTTACACCTGTGTTTACCGACCACCTGTTAGCAAAGAAATAACTCATTCCTAATCTATTAGCAAGTATAATTCTATTAAAACCCTGATAATTGGGATGGTTTATGGATATAGAAGTGGCATTACCATACTCTATAATAAGACTTTTTTTTTGATAGAGACTATCTGTGGGTATGCGTTGCGCTACCAAATTGTGTAAGCCCCCCAACAATAATAGAAGCAAAATATACAGTTTCATACATTTTTAGATTTAGTTGGTAAAAAGTCCTAAATGCAGGACATTGTATTATTGTTGAATGGTGCTGGAATGCTACGACACTCTGTGAAATTAGCAAAAGTCCAAAATTTTCGCCCCCTAAACCAAGTTCTTGTGCAAAGTATTTTTACACCTACACCAACATATGAGGAAGCCCTGTTGTTCATCCAAAAGAAAGAAGGCATAAAAGGCAGCATAATATTTAGTGAATTTCCGCCACAACCTGTGTTATCAAATATGAGACCTACACCAGCAAAGCTACTTGTTGCAGTAAAACTCTCAGTAGCAGCACCATCTCCTGTTGGGTTTCCGTAGGTGTCAATATGATATTTTTCTGTTGCTTGCAGATTATCAAGCAAACCATTGTTTTTTGCAAATTTTTGTAAAACTTTGATGGAATCTAACTTGTCATTCACAAGTTTTTTGATGCTTGGTGATTGAGCATTTGCCCAGAGAATTAAGGCATCATCATTATTGAAAACCTGTGTAGTACCATCTGGTTTCAACACAACATTAGCAGTTTCTGACAAGTCACCATTCATTGAGTTGGTGGCTGTGTTATTATCCGTATTCCCTGTAGATGGGCATCTACTTGAGAAGTGGCTGGTGGAGCTGGGGTTACTTGCTCTGTTTTTGAACAAGATGACATTAACATGAAGAACGCAACGCACAAAGCGGAGCAAAGCGGAGCAAATTAAAATGTCTCATTTTTATTAGGAAATTATGTGTATGCCTACTCTTATGATATCAGATTTTCAGCGTGCCTCTGAACTAAATAAACTTAGTGATGCAAAGGTATAACAATAAATAGTATAAACAAATAAAATAGTAAATATTTTCTAAAAAAATGTAAAAATATTTTAAAATATAGTATTACTATCTAAATTAAGATATTTTTAAGCATTTGAATACACTGTTTTTGTCTGTTAAAACTTTGAAAATTTCTAAATAAAATGCCGTATTATTTTGTTATATTTGTACCTAAAATCAACAAAAAACACCTCCAAAATGAGTGCAAATACTTCTCCAACAACGTCCATAACGACTTTTCAGGCGCAAATCAAAAATGGTATTCCTGAGGTTTTGCCTGCTCAAAAACCTTACGACCCAAATATCAATCACGCTCCAAAACGTAAAGATATTTTATCAAAAGAAGAAAAAAAACTTGCTTTGCGCAACGCTTTGAGGTATTTTGATACAAAATTTCATAAAGAACTCATTAAAGAATTTTCAGAGGAATTAGATACTTATGGCAGGATTTATATGTACCGTTTTCGTCCTGATTATGATATTTATGCCCGCCCTATCCACGAATATCCTCACAAAAGCATACAGGCAGCCGCTATTATGCTGATGATTCAGAACAATTTAGATAATAAGGTCGCACAACACCCACACGAGCTTATTACGTATGGAGGTAATGGCGCAGTTTTTCAAAATTGGGCGCAATATCTTCTTACAATGAAATATCTTTCAGAAATGAATGATAACCAAACACTTGTAATGTACTCTGGACACCCACTAGGGCTTTTTCCTTCTCACAAAAACGCTCCTCGTGTTGTGGTTACCAACGGAATGATGATACCAAATTACTCAAAATCTGATGACTTGGAAAAATTTAACGCACTTGGCGTTACACAATACGGACAAATGACTGCAGGTTCGTATATGTATATTGGCTCACAAGGCATTGTTCACGGTACGGCAATTACGGTGCTGAACGCTGGGCGCAAAATCTCCAAAAATGGAGAAAGTTTAGCAGGGAAAATCTTTCTCACGGCGGGTCTTGGCGGTATGAGTGGCGCACAACCAAAGGCGGCAAAAATTGCTAAATGTTTGTCTGTTACGGCTGAAATCAATGAAAAAGTCGTTACAAAACGCCACGAGCAAGGTTGGGTGGACGAAGTTATCACGGATTTGGATAAACTTGTTTTGCGTGTGTGTGAGGCAAAAAAAGCACAAGAAGTAGTTTCTATTGCTTATTTGGGTAATGTTGTTGATGTTTGGGAAAAGTTTTTTGAAGAAAATATTTATATTGATTTAGGCTCTGACCAAACTTCCTTGCATAATCCGTTTGCTGGGGGCTATTATCCTGCAGGACTTTCTTTGGAGCAATCTAACGAAATGATGGCAAATGAGCCAGAAAAATTCAAAGAAGTAGTTTATGAGTCTTTGAGAAGGCATACAAAAGCTGTAAATGCCCACACTAGCAAAGGAACGTATTTTTTTGATTATGGAAATGCGTTTTTGTTGGAAGCCTCACGTGCTGGCGCAGATATTTGGGCAGAAATGAGCGCAAAAAGTGTGTCAGAAGGAGAAGAAAAACATTTTAAATATCCTTCTTATGTGCAGGATATTATGGGTCCTATGTGTTTTGATTACGGTTTTGGTCCATTCCGTTGGGTTTGTACAAGTTGCAAAGAAGAAGATTTGGCAAAAACAGATGCCATTGCTTTAAAAGTTTTGCAAAATCAGTTAGAAAGTGCAGCAGACGAGATAAAACAACAAATTTCTGATAATATTTTGTGGATACAAGATGCTATGAAAAATAATTTGGTTGTTGGCTCACAAGCACGCATATTGTATGCTGATGCGCTTGGGCGTATGAGCATAGCAAAGGCGTTGAATGATGCCATTAAAACTGGTGAGATTTCTGCGCCCATTGTGCTTGGAAGAGACCATCACGATGTTTCTGGTACGGATTCTCCTTACAGAGAAACCTCTAATATTTATGATGGGTCAAGTTTTACGGCAGATATGGCGGTACAAAACTTTGTAGGTGATGCTTTTAGGGGCGCAACTTGGGTGAGTTTGCACAATGGCGGTGGGGTTGGTTGGGGTGAAGTAGTGAATGGTGGATTTGGAATGGTCATTGATGGCTCAGAAGATAGTGAGAGAAACCTCAAAATGATGCTACATTGGGACGTGAGCAATGGTGTTGCTAGGCGAAGTTGGGCAAGAAACAAAGAAGCTATTTTTGCTATCAAAGAAGCTATGAAAATTGAGCCAAATCTGGTTGTAACTCTGCCAAATCTGGTAGATGAAGAGCTTTTTGGATAATCAATAAAATAATATATCTGCATCTTATTAAAAATCAAATAATTACTATTTTCAATGTTATGAAGATGTTTTTTTATTTTGCAGATCAGATAAAGTTTTAAATTCTATCTTAAATTTCTCGTGCAGGATTTCCCACAACGGTTTTATTTTCTCCAATATTTCTGATAATAACCGCAGAAAGCCCAATCATTGTTTTTGTGCCAATTTGAATATTTTGAAGAATGGTTGCACCACTTCCAATATAACAACTATTTCCAATTTTGACGTTCCCTGCTATCACCACGTTTGCGCCTATACAAGTAAAATCCCCTATTTGGGTGTCGTGGTGAATGACAGAATTAGGCAAAATCATCACATTGTCCCCAATTTCTGCATTATGGGTAATCACTACACCAGCCATAATTAAGCAATTTGAGCCAATGGAAGCATATTTTGAAATTTGTGCGCTTGGGTGAATAATTGTTGTTAGTTGGTGTTTTTCTATCTTCAAATCTTTACAAAAACTTTCAATTATTTCTTTTCTTTTTCTGAAATTTGTTGGACTTCCAAGGCAAGCAAGCACTTTCACATTATTGTATTTTTCTAAGATTTCTTTATAAGAATTTTTATAAAAATCTCTATCAAAAACTTTAAAATTCAAAGTGCTATTTTTATCATTATTAAAGATGTTATTTCCTTGTTTTTCTTTGTCATCGTCAATAAAACCTAAAAAATGAGTGTCATCAGTTAGACAATCTAGAGCTTCCAAGCCATTTGCACCACAAGGAAAAATGAAAAGTTGTTGCATTTTGGATTTTTTATTTTTTTGGTTCTTCACTTGCTGACAAACTTAATCAAATATCAGACAAATACAAAAATATATACTGAATAATTTATATTTAAATAATGACATTAACAAGCTATACATTGTTACCTCGTTTCGTAAGTACGACTTACGGCTATTATTGTTAAATCCTTTCAGGATTTTAATACAAATGAATAAATTTATAAATAAAATAATCATATTTTATTTTTTAGAGAATATTTATAGAATATTTTTGTATTTTGCGTTAAATTTTCAAAAACAACCCAAAAATAAATATCATCTCTAAAAACTATTATGCTCAATTATTCTGTTTCTTTTCAGTCTTCTACTGCTCATTTGATAGATTTTATCTTTCATATTGACAATATCACGACTGATACCATTGAAATCCAGTTGCCTGCGTGGCGACCTGGACGATATGAATTACAAAATTTTGCTAAAAATATCCAAAAATTCAATGTTAAAAGCAAAAATGGTAAACATCTTGCTTTCAATAAAATTACCAAAGATAGATGGAAAATTGATACAAAAGGACTTAGTGAAATAAAAGTAGAATACAACTATTATGCCGTTCAAATGGATGCAGGTGGCACTTATCTTGATGACCAGCAACTTTACATCAATTTTTGTACGTGTTTGCCTTACGTAGAAGGGCGCATCAATGAGCCTTGCAAAGTGCAACTTTTAGACCTTCCCAAAGACTATAAAGTAGCTTGTGGGCTAAAACACGACAATAAAAACACTTTGCAAGCTACTGATTATCACGAGCTTGTGGATAGCCCTATGATTGCAAGCAAAACATTGCAACATTATCAATACGAAGTAGAAAAAACACCTTTTAACATCTGGGTGCAAGGAGATTGGAAAATTGCAGATTTGACAACATTACTTTCTGACTTTCAAGGTTTTACAATAAAACAACTGGAAATGATGCAAGAATTTCCTTTTAAAGAATATCACTTTTTGATACACGCTTTGCCTCAAAAACACTATCACGGTGTAGAACATAGAAATTCTACCGTAATTGTTTTGGGTGCATCAGAACTTATGAATAGTGAGGAAAGCTATAAAAGCCTCTTAGGTGTGTGTTCACATGAGCTTTTTCACGCTTGGAATATATGCAAAATCCGCCCTGCGGAGATGTTGCCGTATGATTATACAAAAGAAAATTATTTTGATACTGGGTTTGTGGCGGAAGGCATCACCACGTATTATGGAGACGTTTTTTTGATGCGCTCTGGTGTTTGGAAATATCAGCAATATTTGAAAGAATTAAATGACTCTTTCAAAAAACATTTTAATAATTTTGGTTGTAATAATCATTCTCTAGTAGATTCTTCTCTTGATTTGTGGCTTGATGGCTATTCTGCGGGCATTCCTGACCGTAAAGTGTCTATTTATGCAAAAGGAAGCATTGTGGCACTGATTTTGGATTTGGAAATACGTAAAAGTACCAAAAATAAAAAATCATTAGATGACGTGATGCGTATTTTGTGGACTGATTTTGGCAAAAAAGGCATTGGCTATACAATGGAAAGTTTCAAAAAAGTGGCTGAAAAAGTTGCAGGCAAATCTTTACAGAAATATTTTGATGAATGTATCTTTGGTAAATATCCACTAGAAAAGGTTTTAGATGATTTGTTGGAGCATTTTGGCTTTGTGCTTATCACTAATCATCATAATAAAGGAACAGAAATGTTTGATTTTGAATGTAATACTGATACGGGAAAATGTATGGTAAGTATGATTGTTCCTAACACCAAAACTGCCCGCCTTTTGAGCCTAAAAGACGAAATAATTGCCCTTGATGGTAGAAAAATTGAAAATAATATCAATGAACTTCTGCACGGAAAGTTGAGTTGTGAGCTGACTATTTTTAGGAACAAACAACTCAAAACCATTTCTATAGATGCAGAAGATGCTCATTTTCATAGAGAATATTACATTCAGCTAAAAAGTGGTGCAACCAAAATACAACAAGAATACCTAGAAAAATGGCTCAATAATTAGGTATGAAGTTGAGGTACGAGATACGAAAATTCAATTTTATTGGAATTTGTATAGAAATATTATGAAATATTAAAAAAAATATTTTATTTGCATCAAAATGATAATCTTAGTAGCAATTAAACATAAATCTATTTTAATGAAAAAAGTACAATTTATTACGTTCTCGCTGTTTTTAGTGGGATTTTTGTTACGTGCAACAAACATTTGTGCGCAAGTGAAAGATACGGCTGCAGTAGCTCCTATCAAAAAAGATACAAGTTATTGGGTAAAATCTGCTCAAACTGGTTTTAGCTTTAATCAGGCTTCTTTTTCTGACAATTGGCGTGCTGGTGGTGTCAATTCTATTGCATTGGGGCTGTTTCTAAATGGAAAAGCCAATTATCTAAAAGGTAAAACATCTTGGGATAGTTTCGCTATTTTTGAGTATGGTTTTGTGAAAAATAAAGGGCAAAGTTTGCGTAAAAGCAATGACCGTATGCTTTTGGACACAAAATATGGCTACAAAATCTCCAAAAATTGGAATTTGTTTGCCTCACTCAATTTTCTTTCACAATTTGCTGAAGGTTACACTTTTACGACAGATGCCGTAACTAAAATAGAAACACAAACGCTTATCTCTAACTTGTTTTCTCCTGCTTTTTTGTCTGAAACAATGGGCTTTGAATATAAGCCAGTGCCATATTTTTGGGCAAGATTTGGTGTGGCAAGTATGCGCCAAACCTTTGTTTTGGAAGATAAATTTAATAATAATAAAGCTGGGGTAGGCGGGATTTTTGATGAAAAAGTAAATTATGGTGTAAAAGAGGGCAAAAGCATTAGAAATGAGGTGGGTCTTATGCGTTTTGAAGCTGATTTTAATAAAGAAATAATGAAAAATATTGTTTTGCAGGCGCATTTGGTAACTTTCACTACTTACGAAGACCCACTCGCAACAGATGTGCGTTTAGATGCAGCAATCATTGCAAAAATCAATAAATATGCTAATGTGAAACTTGGGGGTACTTTATTTTATGACCAAGACCAAATAGCAGCATTGCAATGGACGCAAATGATGACACTTAATTTTGCTGTTAATTTGTAAAATCAATTACGAATTAAAAATTACGAATTACGCTTTTCTTGATTTTTCAAAATTTCAAAGATTTAGAAATTTTTTACTAAAACTTAAAAACTCTAAACAATTCTAAAATGGATTTTAAAAAATATGGTGTTTTGTATATTGATGATGAAGAGAAAAATCTTCAAACATTTCAAATCACTTTCAAAAAATATTATACTGTTCACGTAGCGGATTCTGTCAAAGAAGCATTTAAAATTCTGATGACTAACCCAATGCACGTAGTCATTACAGACCAGCAAATGCCCGAAATGACAGGAACAGATTTTTTGCAACGCATTCACTATAATTATCCAGACCTTGTCAGAATGGTACTTACTGCTCACGCAGACCAAGATACTATTCTCAAAGCACTCAATGAATATAATGTTTTTGGGTTTATTTTGAAGCCTTGGGATAACATTGACCTCAAAGTAAAAATTGACCAAGCACTAGAAAAGTATGAGAGAGATGTTGCCTACCGTAACAAAATCAAGGCATTAGAGCAGGAAATAGTAGAATTGAAAGCGGAGTTGGCAAAAAAATAACAAAAATCTCTCCAAAATTTAGACGTTTGGAGAGATTTTTCTTTATTTTAGTTTTTTGTCTTTGACATTTTTGTCCAAAAAGGCATTTAATTCGTCAATACTATAAGTAGAAATAATTTCTCCAAAACTATTGATAGTAATATCAAAACCACTTAAATCTTTGTTTACGGTGGGTTTTCCTTCTGATTTTTTTGTTTTTTTTTTCATTATTCTTTCGTAAGTGTGTCTATTTTTTTGAGAATAGTGGGTATTCTGTATTCTCCTGCCATATTTTTGACATTTTCAACAGCAGCTTGCAAATCTGTACCAATAGCAGTAACAAACAAAGGATTTTTGCTTTCTCCTCTCAATACTTCTGCTACGTGAAGTGTATTTCTGGCATATCTTGTCTTAGCAATACCAATAATGGCATTTTTTTTGTCTAATTTTTCGTACAGATAACCACCCAAACCAAATTTCCCTTCATCATCTAAAATAACATAGCTATCAATAATGATAATATCTTCATTTTTAAGATTTATTTTTGTCAAAACATCTAAAATACAAGGCAATTCTTTCTTATAAAATGCGCCTGGCTCATATTCAGCGTTACTTTCTATTATTTCTGTAAAAATTTGTAAGGGATTTTCGTCTGTCCAATTTTCAAAAGCAAAGCAAACAGTTTTAGCTTTATCATCAAAATAATAGCTATCAAAAGCGTAAAGCATAGTTTTATTTTTTTAACCACTAAGAACATTAAGAAATACACACTAAGAAGGCACTAAGAAATATAAAATAAGGAATTTGTTTTCAACAACATATTATTTATATTTCTGATAAAGTATTGTTATTTGTGCAGAAAGTGCTTTATCTTTATCTGTAATGGTGTTTCCTGCGTCGTGAGTGGTGAGTTCTATCTCAATTTTGTTATAAACATTTGACCACCAAGGGTGATGATTAGCTTTTTCTGCCACAATAGCAACTTGCGTCATAAAGGCAAAAGCATCAACGAAATTTTTAAAAGTCAAACTTGCTTTTAATTTATTATCTTCTTCTTTCCACATAAGTAATTGTGAGTTTTAAATTGTGAATTGTGAATGAATACAAAGGAAACCAAACGTAATTCGTAATTGTTAATTCGTAACTGAATTTTAGTAACTTTTTTTGTTTCCATCATCTTTAAAGTCGTCCATAAGCAGTTTTTTAGTTCTGTCAATGACTTTCTGAAAAAAGGAAATTGGTTTATCTTCTTGTTTTTCAGGTATTTTTTGGTCGTCTTCTGTTACTTTTTTAGGTAATTTATTTTGATGTTGCGTATCTTTATCAGAGTGTGCTTGTTCATTTCTATAGTCAATAGCAAAAAAACCAGCCATTACCAGCCCCACAGGGGTAGCATAACTAGGGTGTTTTACGGCATTAATGTTGTTTTTATTAAGATGTTCTGTAGGAATACCAGTACGAATATCCATACCTGTCATTAGCGCAAAAAGGTCATTCAAACCTGCAAGCATAGAGCCACCACCCGTAACGACAATACCTCCAAGTAGTTTTGTACTATATTTTGAGCGCAAAATTTCTTTATGTACTTCTTCAATAATCTCGCCAATACGTGCCTCAATGATTTTGGAGAGGTTTGTAACAGAAATTTCTTTGGGCGCACGGTTATTTAGACTAGGAATAGAAACTATTTCATTTGGGTCTGCTGCTTCTGCAATAGCCTTGCCATAACGCACCTTCAAAAGTTCCGCTTGTGAGTCCATCACCATACAACCTTGTTGAATATCACTTGTAATTACTGCCCCACCAAAAGGAATAACAGCAGTATGACGGATAATATTTTCGTGGAAAATAGCAATATCTGTAGTTCCGCCTCCAATATCCACTAAAACAACGCCATATTTGCGTTCTTCGTCAGAAAGCACCGACATTCCAGAGGCAATTGGTTCTAATATAATATTATCAATCACTAAATCTACCTTATCAAGGCACTTTTTTATATTTCCTAATGAGCCTGTCGCTGCCGTAATGATATGAAAATCAGCTTCTAACTTCACGCCCAACATTCCAATAGGTTCTTTTATGTTAATTTCTCCATCAATAGTATAATCTTGCGCCATTACGTGGATAATATCCGTTCCTGGCTCGTTCATCACCTTATACATATCATCTGTAAGCCTATTTACGTCTGCCACAGAAATTTCTTTCGTACCATCTGGGCGTGTAATGCTACCGTGTTGGCTAAAACTTCTAATATGTTGCCCTGCAATACCTACGTTAACAATCCGAATATTGATACCAGACTGCTCTTCCGCCTCTTTTTTGGCTTTTCTGATAGCAACAACAGTTTTATCAATATTAGTAACAACGCCACGAGTAACCCCATCAGAGGTTGCTTTGCCCATTCCCAAAATTTCTATTTTGCCATAATCATCTTTTCTAGCCACGACAATACATATTTTCGTGCTTCCAATATCCAATCCAACTATAATTTTGTCTATTTTTTGGGTCATTTGTTTAATTGTTTATGTAACTTTTCTTTTCTTAATTGTGAATGGTGAATGGTAAATGAATACAATATATTTATATTTTATTGATTTTAATCTCCTAAAATCAAACGGAAAACTGTATTTCATTCACAATTCACAATTTAAAATTCACAATTCCTAAGCTATTGGCAGATGATTTGGTTGTTATATTTTAAGCTAATTTTTTTATAGGTATTCCAACCTTTTGTAGTAAGTATTTTTTTGCAAACAATATCTAATTTGTTCATTTTCTTACTTATATCCTCTTTATTTTCTAGTTTGCCAAGCGAGATTTCTTGATTTCCTACTTGTAGATAAAGTAAAATTTCGTTTTCTTTCGTAACGTGGATTTGTGCTATTTCAGCTTTCCAGAAAGCATTTTTGTTAATAAATTGTATCAACAGAAGCAAGTTTTGGTCTGTTTCGTCATTGACAAAATCAGGCAAAACTACCTCCTTATCACTTGTAATCAGCAAAACTCTTGCAGAAAAAGTGTTAGAAACAGCAAAAATTTTACCTTCATTATTGATATAAAAACTTTTTAGCTTATTTTCAAAACGTGCCACAGGGTTTACTTGTTTTACACTTACGAAAATTTCTCCTTTTAAGTTTTTAGAAACCTCACAAAACTGCACAAAAATATTACTTTTTATTCTATTTTCAAGTATTTTGGTATCAATATTTTTATATTTTTCACCAATAAGGTTATATTTTCCCTTTTCAGTCATCAAGGAAGTAACAGTTTCTTTATCTAAAAAATAGTTACCGTTTTCGTTGTCAATACTAATCAAAATAGTATTGCAAACCCTTCCATTGTGCTTATTATCAGTTACCGCAGTAATAATAAGGAACAGTAAACCAAAAAAAAAGACAAGTACCCAAGATTTATATTGTACGTTTTTAAGCATTTTTCTAATTGTGAATTGTAAATTGTGAATTGTAAATGAATACAAAGCACAATTTTTTAAAATACGCCTATTTATTTAACAAATTTTTCTGAATATCCTTTGCAAGCAGTTCTATATCACCTGCGCCCACAGTTAGGAGTATATTAGTTTCCAATTTACTAATTTTTTCTAGTATTTGTTCTGTTGTGTACAAAAATTTATTTTTTAAATACATTTTTTCTAAAATAATATTAGACGTAACGCCCTCAATAGGCAATTCTCGTGCTGGATAAATATCTGTTAGCCAAACTTCATCAGCCAAATCCAAACTTTCAGCAAATCCATCTACAAAATCTCGTGTACGTGAATACAAATGTGGCTGAAAAATAGTTGTTATTTTTTTATTAGGATATAATGCTCTTACAGAAGTCAAAAGGGCTTTTATTTCTTCTGGGTGATGTGCATAATCATCAATAAAAATAATATTTTTATTTGTATCTTGTTGATTTACAAGGTATTCAAACCTTCTATGCACACCTGTAAAAGAATTTAAGCCGCTTTTAATCATTTCACCAGAAATGCCAACCGCTTCTGCCGCAGCGCAAGCCGCAAGCGCATTGAGCATATTATGAAAACCTGCCATACGCATTTCTACACCACTAATTTTTTGCATTGGCGTTTTTATATCAAAGCAAAATTTGCCTTCTTTTATCTCAAAATCTTGCACAATAAAATTCCCCGCATAGCAATTTGCATCACCAATATTCTCCAAAGAAAAATCTTTAATTATAATTTTATTGTTGCCTTTATATTCATACTTGATGTTTGGAAGAATGTCTTTTTTGATAAAAAGTATGCCATTTTCCTTAATTTTGCCTATAAAATCTTCAAAAGATTGCGTAACAGCGTTTTTATCTCCATAAATATCCAAATGGTCTGCATCAACGGAGTTTACAATAGCAATATCAGGACTAAGTGTCAAAAAAGAACGGTCATATTCATCAGCCTCAACGACTACAATCATTGGTTGTGTAGTATCAGCCAGTAAAATGTTGGTATTATAATTATTCATAATGCCACCTACAAACGCCATTACGTTCTTCTGTGCGTGTGTGAGCAGGTGCGCAATTATTGCAGAAGTGGTTGTTTTGCCGTGTGTGCCTGCTACGGCTATTGTAAAATGATTTTCTGTGAGCATTCCAAGCACTTGTGAGCGTTTGAAAATAGTAAAATCATTTTCTTGGAAAAATACAAATTCTTTATGTTCTTTTGGAATGGCAGGCGTATAGACAATTAGCGTATTGTGGATATCCAAAAACGCTTTTGGAATATTGTTTATGTCTTCTTCAAAATGTATAAAAATATCATTTTTGAGGAGTTTGGCGGTTATTTCAGAAGGTGTTTTGTCATACCCACCTACTTTATAGCCTGTATTAGCAAAGAAATGCGCCAGCGCACTCATACCAATTCCGCCTATCCCAAGAAAATAAATATTATTATATTTTTGCATTATGAAAAGTAATTGTGAATTAAACAGAAAAATTTTGTAAAAAACAATTTAGCCTACAAATATAGCAGTTTGAATTATTTTTTACAAAATTTATTTTTATTTATGCTGTATTATCCTAAAATCTTGTAATCCTAAAAATCTTAGTCCTTATTTGATTATTTTATTACGCACTTCTGCAGTTTTCTTCTGCAATGGAAGTATGTCGGCATCTGTAATAGACTTTTTATTGGCAATTTTGCCTTCCAAATCAAGGGTTTTGTATTCAGTTTCAATGGCTTTCAAGCCTGCTAAGATTTCATTAGCTTTCTCGTCCCTTTCCACAGATTCCAAAGAAATAATCACATCTTTGAGTGTTTGGCGTTGATCAATGATTGTTTTGTACAAATCATTAAAAATTCCTGTTTTAGCTTTTTCTGGTGCAGTCGTTACAGAGCTACTAGAAATATATAAGCCTTCAATAAAACTGCCTGCAAGCACCGTAGCAGCAATATTACTACGTTGATTATCTCTCAAATATTTATCTGCATTGAGCATAGCTTTGTCAATAATGCTCACCGTACTATCTTTATTGTTGATATTTTTTTCAAATTTCTCTACCAAAGCAGCATCAAACGAGCCAGAAATACCTAGCTTATCTGTAAATTTTTTAGCAATTTTGATATAATTAATAGTGTTTTGCGCTTTGTTATAAACCGCAGTATAACCCAAATCAGTAGCATAAATGCCAAGGTTTAATGCAGCTAATGTGTTGCTTGTGAGATAGTTATCTGCAGAGGCAATGGGATTTGTAAATGTTTCGTTGTAGTCTGCATCAGCAAGTTCTAGCTTTGCAGCAAGTTCTGATGGTGCAAGCAGTTCTTTCACAACAACATTCACTTTGGCTTTTGTGTCTGATTGCGCAGTACTATCTTTTTTTGGTGTATCAGTAGCAGACTGCGTTCCACCGCCACAACTTACCAAAACCGCAAGAGAAGATGCTAAAACAAGGTTTTTTACTAAAAAAAGGTTGATTTTCATTTGAAAATTATTTGAAATGTGAGATATCAATTATGAATGAACTTGAACGCTTGGGGGGTTAAACCTTCCAAGCATTAGTATTTTTCACAAATATAGAAAAATACTTTTTTAAAATACAAAAAATATCTTTGAATTTAGCATTTATTTTGAGTACGTTTGTAAAAAACATCAAAAAGCACAAAATACCTCAAAAAATTATGCGAGTTATCTCTGAAAATACAAAAGAAAACCTTAAAATTACACTTTTCTCTTGGAATGAAAAATATATCCTAAAATTTGAACAAGGGCTTTTAGAACAAACCTATAAAATCAGTCAATTAGATGTTTATGGAGAACAAGAAATTTTAGAAATACTTGAAAATGAAGATTTTATAAAAAAAATAAATGGTAATTTTGAGAAAATGAGAGCTGATTGGCAGGTGCTTTTTCAATGAAATAAATTTACTACTGTTAGACCATTTTAAAAAGAGATTATGGTCTGTACCGTAATGAAATGAAGGTCTGACCATAATCCCTTTTTAAAATGAAATTGCTCTTTTTTTTATTACTGGTCAGACCTCCGTTCCACTACGGTACAGACCAGTAATAAAAAATAGAAAATCAAACAAATATCACCTAAATACCGTTTTTTCATTGATTTTGTGTATTTAGTAATAAATTGTTAATAACTTCTTAGTCGGTGGCGTAAACGCCACCTCTCTATATCAAAGGCAAAAATGGTTTTATGTGTAACGGTGGCGTTTACGCCACCGCTATACATAAAAATTAGTTTTTTGAAATTAGGAACTTATTTGCAACACGTTACTTATTCACAATTAAAAATTCACAATTCTTTAACAATCCAAATGAATTTTACAGAACAAAATATTTTAGATACCCTAAGCACTGTTCAAGAGCCTGACCTCAAAAAAGACCTTGTAACTCTCAAAATGATACGCAACGTAAAAGTTGAAGAGAATAATGTCCAATTTACGGTGGTTTTGACTACGCCCGCTTGCCCTCTCAAAGAAAAAATCCGCAAAGATTGTGAAGATGCTATTTTAAAAATAATGCCTAATGCAGTTATTACTATTGATATGATTGCGGAAGTTACGACTTCATCAGGCAACCGCCCAAAAGTAAGTAATATTAAAAATATTATTGCAGTAGCATCTGGTAAAGGTGGCGTAGGAAAATCAACGGTTACGGCTAATCTTGCCCTTGCGCTTGCCTCACAGGGCGCACGTGTGGGCATTATTGATGCTGATATTTATGGACCTTCTATTCCTATTATGTTTGGCGTAGTTGATGCACAACCAGATATTAGCGTGATAGATGGACGTGAATATATTGTTCCAATAGAGAAAATGGGCATAAAAATTATTTCAATGGGCTTTTTGTCGCCTTCTGAAAATGCTGTTGTTTGGCGTGGACCTATGGCTAGCAAAGCATTAAAGCAATTTTTGACTGATACTTATTGGGGCGAACTTGATTATTTATTTGTAGATATGCCACCAGGAACGGGCGACATACACCTTACACTTGTGGAGTCTATACCCGTTACAGGCGTGGTGATTGTTACGACACCGCAAAAAGTAGCCATTGCAGACGCTATTAAGGGTTTGAAGATGTTTAGACAACCGCAAACAAACGTACCAATTTTAGGAATTGTGGAAAATATGTCTTATTTTACGCCTGCGGAACTGCCAAATAACAAATATTATATTTTTGGGCAAGATGGTGGAAAAGTGTTTGCAGAACGCTATGAAGCACCTTTTTTGGGCGAAATTCCGCTCGTGCAAGGCATTCGTGAAAGTGGAGATATGGGCGTACCTTCTATTGCAAATACAAATGATACTATTACGGCAGCAGCTTTTATGGCTATTTCTGAAGCATTGGCGCAACAAATTGCTATTTGTAATGCACAAGAAACGCCTTCTAATATGTAGAAAGTAGAAACGTTGCTTGCAACGTCTTAGCACAGAACATTCTTTGTGAAGTCAGGTGGAAACACCATAGCTGTCAAGTTAAGGCACTCAAATATCTCTGCACCGTCAGCTAAAGCAGACGGCAAAGAACATAAAAAAACAGAAATATATTTTTCAAGTGCTTTTAAGTCTATTTTGCCATCTGCTTCAGCTGACGGTACAAAGAACTTCAAGCGCCTAAACGAGAGTAAATGAACTAACTTGAAGTCAGGTGGAAACGTCTAACTTTACAAAAAAATACATAACGCCTTGAATATCAATAATAAAAAACCTTAAAACTATGCCTTCTACTGTTGAAAGATTTTTTGAAGTATTGTCAGAAATAGTCCCTGATTATAAACAATACCTAAATCCGCCTTGCGACCCTTCCCTTTTTGCAGAAATAGAAAACTTAATAGGTGAAGAACTGCCAGCCGCTTTTAAGGAATTTTATAGTATTGCTGATGGGGAAATACAATATTATTTTAATATTGATGGAGAAACGCATTACCGAGAAATTCTTAATTTAGCTTTTGGTCAGAGATTTGCGGATTTATCTGAAATGCTTACTTATTATAAATCAAATCTTGAGGGCTTATTAGATATTGATGATGATTATTACATTGACGATTATAGTTTTTCATACAACGGAAATAGAGTGAAATCATACATAATCTTTCATAGAAAATGGTTTCCAATTATATGTGCTGATGGGGGGAATTTTCACTCTCTTGATTATGCCCCCGCTGATGAAGGTACAAAAGGGCAAATTATGAACCATAGTGTAAGTGGTGATGACCAGATATGGTATGATTATGCATCAAGTTTTGAGAATTTTATTCAGCTTATTACTGATTCGTTACTTAAAAATGGACTAGAATATGAAAAGAAAACAGAATTTAGAGGACAGTTATTTTATCCTTCAATATATGCAACAGAAACTGCAAAAAATGCTTATGAATTACCTATTGATAATGTTCAGAAAGAAAAATTTGATAATTTGCCTTCTGAGTGGAAAGACTATTTTAAAACTATAACACCAACAATAAAGAATAATCAGTATTGCTATGACGAGGAAGCAACATTAAAGCAATTAAGTGAAATTTGTGAATTAAGGTTAAGTCCTATAACACAGGAACAATTACAAAAAAATGGCTTTAACGGTGTTCTTCCAAAAAATCAAGGTTTTGTAATGGAAGATACATACAAAAAAATGATCCAAGACATCAAACCTTTAATATTGATGCCTAGACTAAAACAGCTTAGTTTTTGGTATGAAATAAATTTTTCGCAACTTGATTTTGTGAGCAAATATCTTACACAAATCTATAAAATGTCTATTCCAAATTTTTTTCAACAAGAAGATTTAAAGATAATTGGCAAATTCAAACGCCTTTTTGAATTACATCTTAATTGTAGGCAAATTGATGATTTTTCTGATTTGCTTTCTTGCAAAGACTTGGCAAGATTAACCCTAAATAGTAATGAAAACCTTAATTTAACTGCTTTGAGTGAGCTTAAAGAGTTGAGAATATTAAATATTGTAACCAGTTCTAACATTGAAGATTTTTCTGCATTTTCCAAAATAAAAAATAGTTTGAGGGTGGTAATGACACGTGAGCAATTTTTAAAAGCACACACCTATATGAACAAAAACAATATAAAACCTACTTTGATAGTTTCACATGGCGTAGTAGAACAACCTGCCACAAATGAAGAACAAATTATTATCAATGCGTGGTTTGATAAATAAACAGTTTTAATTTATTTATAATCAGTTATTTAATGAAAATAATTTTACAAAAAAACTCAAAAACAATGTTATCCACAAAGAAAATATTTTTTGTGCATAATATTGTTTTTGCTTTTATTTTCATTTTTTTTATTAATTTTTCACAGACAATAGCACAAAACAAGCAAATAAATCCATTAGAAACACAAACTGAAAAATCTCAAAAAGCCTCAAAAACAAAACTTCTAACTACTTTTAAATTTTCTTCTTCCAAAAGGAAACAATGGAAAACAACCTTTAAACTAAGAAGCAACCTTATTATTTTGCCGTTTTTGTTGGATAATCACAAAGATACGCTTAATATGGTGCTTGATACAGGCGTTGGTTACACTATTATTACAGATACTTCTTTTGTAAGGAAATTAAATGTTTCTGGAAAACCTACCGTATATGTGCGTGGGGTGATGCACAAAGATACAGTAAAAGCCTACGTTTCAGAAAAGCATCATTTGTATAACTCCAAAATAACTGCAGACAATTTACGGCTTATTGTGATGGCTAGTGACCTTTCTAGCTTTTCCGAACTTGCAGGAATGCCTATTCACGGCATTATTGGCTATGATATTTTTAATAGTTTTGCCATAAAAATCAATTATCAAACTACAGAAATAACATTTTATCAAAAAGATATTTTTGAGCCTTCCAAAAAATACCAAACAACACCCATCTTTATTTCTGGGCGCAAACCCTATATTTCTAGCATTATCAAACAAGAAAGTAACATTAAAAATGATACAATTAAGCTCAATTTGCTTATTGATACTGGTTCTGGGCAAAGTTTGATGTTGCGCAAAGAAACAAGTAATTTGATTATTTTACCTAAAAATAAATTTTATACACAACTTGGTACAACTATTTCTGGTAAAATCTACGGAAATATGGGGCGTGTAGAAAGCCTCCAAATAGGCAAATATGACCTTCAAAAGCTGATTACAGCATATCCCGACAATCCAAATGATAGTGTTTTTTATGATAATAATAAATTTTCTAATGGAAGTATGGGTATTGATATTTTGAAGCAATTTGTGAGTGTTATTGACTATCAAAATAAAAAAATTCACCTCAAAAAAACCTTTGAATACAATAAAAAGAAAGATTATATTATTTCTGGTTTGACTATTGGTAGAGTTACACCTGATTTTAATGAGATTATTGTGTTAGAAGTACAAGAAAATTCTCCTGCGTACCGTGCAGGAATTAGAGTAGATGACGAAATAACAGTTATCAACAATCAAATTGTTTTCCAACAAACCACCAATGAAATATATGGTTTGTTGGAAGGAAATGACAAATTTACTGTTAATTTGATAATAAAAAGAAAAGGTGAAGGCTTACTCGTGGTGAGTTATAGACCTAAAAAAGTATTGTAAATAAAATAAAAAATATGAAAAAACTACTTTATAAAGCCCTGTTTGGGTATCTTTATTTGCTTTCTTTGTTGCCATTTGGGCTACATCGTGGCTTTGCAAATTGTTTGTATTTTTTGGTTTATTATGTGTTTGGATATAGGAAAGGTGTTATTTTTGGTAATCTTAGAACGGCATTCCCAGAAAAATCCGCAAAAGAAATAGAAAAAATTGGCAAAGATTTTTATTTACATCTTTGCGACCTTCTTACAGAGTCTATTAAGGGTGTGAGTATGAACCAAACGGATTTCAGAAAACATTATAAAGTCCTTAATTGGGATATTTTGTTTGACGAACACAAAAAAGGAAATAGCGTTATTTTGATTTCTCCACACACAGGCAACTGGGAATGGGTTTTTTCGTTAGTGGATAGGCTCGTAAAACCTGTTTTTGATGATGTTTTTGCCATTTATCAGCCTTTGCAAAATCCGTATTTTAATGACTATGTGTTGGAAACTCGTCAGAGGTACGGGGCGCAACTTGTTGCTATGCGAGAAACCTATAAATACGTTTTGCAAGCAAATAAAGACAAAAAACAAATAATTACTTGGTTTGCAGCAGACCAATCTCCCTCACCTGAAAACGCTTATTGGACAGAGTTTTTACATCAAGAAACCGCTTTTCACGCAGGTTATGCACGTATTGCTACGCAAACTAACCAAACCGTAATGTTTTTAGACATCAAAAAAGTTAAAAGAAATTTTTTTGAGCTTACTTTAATTCCTATTGAGTACAAAAAAGACCTTCCAGAGGTAAATCACAAAGAACAACAAGATTTTATTGTAGAAAATTTTGCACGCCTTACAGAAAAACGCATCAATGAAAACCCTGCGTATTGGCTCTGGTCACATAAAAGATGGAAACATAAGAGGAATAATTAGTTGTGAGTTAGATAACGACATTGATAAATTATATTTATAAATTCGTTCATTGTATTAAAATCCTGAAAGGATTTAATGTTAGTAGCCGTAAGTCGTACTTACGGAATGTGGCAATAATTTATCAATAGAGATTCATATGGCAAATAAAAACGTAATAGTTGCTTTGGTGAAAGATAAAGCAGATTTTTTGATTATTCAGAATGAAAAATGGTACCGTATTCCTAAGAAAACTAAAATAACTCCACCAAATGTCAGAAATAAAACTGCAGAATATATTGCGTTTTATCAAGGGCAAAAATTTACAAAAGGCATTTCTCAAATAAAATATTATGCTAAAATTTTGGAGATTACAGTAGTTTTGAGGAAGGCTTTATTTCCACAAGAAGCAGAAAATCCAAAAAGTAAAGAAGAATATTACAAAATACGTTTTGAGGAATTAGAGGAGTTAAAACAGCCAATAATCAGTCTTAGACACCGTTTCTTAATTTTTATGGCAACCACCATAGAAAAATTATCTACAGCAACAGAAATAAACGGGCTTTTTGATGGAAGTTATTTAGAAGATAAACTTTGGACTGCTTTGGTTGCTGAAAAACTCTTCCCAGAACGTGAATATCACGTAAAAACAGATGGTAAGGATTGGATTTTTGATTTTGCGTTTTTCTGCAAAACAGGAAACATTGATGTAGAATGTGATGGAGATGCTTATCATACTGAATATGAAGACGTTATTAGCGACAAAAAACGAAATAATGAAGTGTCTGCCGTAGCTAATTGGCGTGTTTTAAGATTTTCTACCCGACATATTGCGAAAGAAATGGAAAATACTATTTTGACCATAAAAAGGCAAATAGACAAACTTGGTGGACTTCAAAACCCTTCAAAACCAGACGAATACAATTACGTTTCTAAGAAAAATGACCAACTCAATTTATTTTAAATAAAATCTATCAAAATAAAACATTTTGGTAGATTTTTTTGTATATTTGCAACACTTATTCAGAAAGGCGGAGACATTGGGGTCTTTGATGCCTTAGCAACCGTTCCAACCTCAAAAGGTTATCCCTCACAGGAAAATGGTGCTAAATCCCTCTAAACATCAAATATGATGGTTAGAAAGATAAGTAAGCTAGTTTTTTTATGGCATTTTGCTTGCTTTGCTACACCCCAATTTTATTGCTTTTGTAACCATTTTGATAAAAATATGGTTGGATATTTGTATGATTTTTAGAAAAACAAATAACAACAAAATAAACTCAAAATAACTATGGAAAAAGAAAATGTTATTGCTTTGAATATCAATTTTGTTAGTTATTCAGGGTTTGAGATAATAGGCTTAAAGGAACTATATGCTGATTTAAGTGAGAATGCAATTATTCACGTAAGAGAAGTACCAGGAGGTCTGGGAGGAGGATTTTATGATTTTTGTTTAGAAGTTTATACTGGCTTTGAGTTGGAAAAAGCTATATTTTATGGAGTAATTGGAAATCTTGCAACTGATATTCTAAAGAAAACTGCACATAAAACAACAATATCTATTAAAAATATTTTTACATCTTTTCAAAAATTTATTGCAAATAATGACGCGTATTCTCCAACTATTGAATCAATAAAAATAAAGTTTTTATCTTCTGAAGTAGAAATAAATAAAATAGGTGAAACCCTTGATGCAAAAATAATAGGCTCAATATGGAAAAAAATAGAAGAAAATTACCAGTTTCTTTATTCATACAAAAATGAAAATATAAGTAGAATAATAATACCTGTTTTGAAAGATGTGATAGATGAGAAAATAGTTTTTACAAGACCTAATATTTTTGGTCAAATTGGTACATTAATTCATACAGATACAGATTATTATAAATATTGGGTGGTTTCTTATGGAATAAATATGGGGCATCAATATTTATTTGATGTAGAGAATAAAAAAATGATTGAAAATTGGGACGATAGTGCTTTTAGAAACTAAAATACAGACAAATGACAACTCAAGAAATAATATTTTTAGTGGAAGAATCCATTGAAGGTGGTTTTGAGGCTAGGGCGTTGGGTGAGAGTATCTTTACACAAGCAGAAACCTTATCAGAACTTCGTGAGCAAATAAAAGATGCCATAAAATGCCATTTTGAGCCTGAAAACGCACCCAAAATAGCAAGGTTACATTTTGTAAAAGATGAAATGTTAGCTTTATGAGATTACCAAGAGATATTTCAGGCACGGATTTAATAAAAATGTTGCGTGTTTTTGGTTATGAAGTTTCACGCCAAAATGGTAGTCATATTCGTTTAACAACAGAAGAAAATGGTCAGCATCATATTACTGTGCCAGCACATAATCCTTTGAAAATAGGTACTTTATCAGCTATTTTAGGAGATGTTGCATCACATTTTGATATAACAAAAGAGGAAGTTTTAGAAAGAATTTTATAATTCCTAATGATAAAATTTAATATACATAAATGACAATTCAAGAAATACTAAAAGAGAGAATTCTTGTCCTAGATGGCGCAATGGGGACAATGATACAAGGATATAACCTTACAGAGGAAGATTATAGAGGAGAACGTTTTAAAGATTTCCCTCACGACCTCAAAGGAAATAATGATTTGCTTTCACTCACACAACCGCATATCATCAAGGAAATCCATAAAAAATACTTAGAAGCAGGCGCAGACATACTAGAAACGAATACTTTTAATAGTACGTCTGTTTCTATGGCAGATTATCATATGGAAGATCTGGTGTATGAGCTTAATTTTGCCTCTGCCAAACTTGCCAAAGAAGCCTGCACAGAATATAATGCTATTACCCCTAATCAGCCACGTTTTGTAGCTGGCTCGTTAGGTCCTACAAGCAAAACAACTTCACTTTCTCCTGATGTAAACAATCCAGGATATAGGGCTATTAGTTTTGATGAGTTAGTAGTGTCTTATACAGAACAAATACGAGGTTTGGTTGATGGAGGAGCAGATTTATTATTGGTAGAAACTATTTTTGATACACTCAACGCAAAAGCGGCTTTATTTGCTATTGAGAAGTTTTTTGATAGTTCTACCAGTCTTCCTATTATGGTATCAGGAACTATCACAGATGCGTCTGGACGTACTTTATCAGGACAAACAGCAGAAGCATTTTTGATTTCTATGTCGCATTTGCCCTTGCTTTCCATTGGCTTTAATTGCGCTTTAGGAGCTGATTTATTGCGCCCTTATTCAGAAGAAATTGCAGGGAAAGCTAATTTTTATACATCTGCGCACCCTAACGCTGGTCTTCCTAATGCTTTTGGCGAATATGACCAAACAGCAGAAGAAATGGCTGAAATTATAGAAGGATTTTTACAAGATGGACTTTTAAATATCATTGGAGGTTGTTGTGGTACTTCTCCTGCACATATAAAAGCCATAGCAGAACTTACCAAAAAGTATAAACCTCGTCAGATACCTGAAAAAGACAATATTTCTACTTATTCTGGTTTAGAGCCTTTGCGTGCTTTGGCTGAAATCCGCTTTATGAATATTGGAGAACGTACCAACGTAACAGGCTCACGTGCTTTTGCCAAACTTATCAAAGAGGAGCGTTATGAAGATGCCCTTGCGGTGGCACGCTCACAGGTGGAAGGTGGCGCACAAATGATAGATGTCAATGTTGATGAAGGTATGCTTGATTCTGAAGCGGTTATGGTTACTTTTTTGAATTTGATTGCATCAGAGCCAGATATTTCTAAGTTGCCAATTATGATAGATAGCTCCAAATGGAGTGTTATTGAGGCAGGTCTGAAGTGCGTACAAGGAAAAGCCGTTGTCAATTCTATTTCTATGAAAGAAGGAGAAGAAGAATTTATCAAAAAAGCACAATTAGTTAAAAGATATGGTGCAGCAGCTATTGTAATGGCTTTTGACGAACAAGGACAAGCCGACAGTTATGAGCGTAGGATAGAAATTTGTTCAAGAGCTTACAAAATATTAACAGAAAAAGTGGGTTTCCCTGCTACAGACATCATTTTTGACCCAAATATTTTGACTGTTGCCACAGGTATTGAGGAACACAACAATTATGCGGTTGATTTTGTCAAGGCAACCAAATGGATTAAGGAAAATTTGCCTTATGCAAAGGTTTCTGGTGGTGTTAGTAATATTTCTTTTAGTTTTAGAGGTAATGAAGTGGTGCGTGAGGCAATGCACTCTGCTTTTTTGTATGAAGCCATCAAAAATGGTATGGATATGGGCATAGTAAATGCTGGTCAGTTGGCTGTATATGAGGATATTCCAAAAGATTTATTAAAACTTGTGGAAGATGTTTTGTGGAATAAGCACGACAACGCCACAGATGCACTTGTTACTTTCGCTGAAAATATCAAAGATAAATCAGGTAAAACGCAAGAAATAGACCTTTCTTGGAGAAATGAAACAGTAGAAAAACGCCTTTCTCACTCTCTAATGAAAGGAATTACAGATTTTATTGATGTTGATACAGAAGAGGCACGCCTAAAATATGCTCGTCCTTTGCAGGTAATTGAAGGTCCTTTAATGGACGGAATGAGCATTGTTGGTGATTTATTTGGCGAGGGCAAAATGTTTTTGCCACAAGTCGTGAAGTCGGCTAGAGTAATGAAAAAAGCAGTAGCGTTTCTTTTACCATTTATGGAAGAGGAAAAACTAAGAAATAAACTCAATAATATCAATGGAGAAGCGGAAGAAAATTCTAGTCCTCGTATTTTATTAGCAACCGTCAAAGGAGATGTTCACGACATAGGAAAAAATATTGTGGGGGTTGTTTTGGCGTGTAATGGCTTTGAAATCATTGATTTAGGGGTGATGGTTTCTACTTCAAAAATTTTAGAAGAAGCTAAAAAGAATAATGTTGATATTATTGGTTTGTCTGGTCTTATTACGCCCAGCCTTGACGAAATGGTACACGTAGCCAAAGAAATGGAGAAACAAGGCTTTAAAGTGCCTTTGCTTATTGGCGGTGCGACCACTTCTAAGGCACATACTGCTGTAAAAATCTCTCAACACTATTCTGGTGCGGTTGTACACGTGCTAGATGCTAGTCGTAGTGTGCCTGTTGCCTCAAAACTTCTCACAAAGGAAATTGGTGAAAGTGATAAATTCATTTCTGATATAAAAGTGGATTATGACCGCATCAGGGAAGAGTTTTTGAACAGAAAACAAGATAAAAACTACATCACCATAGAAAAAGCAAGAGAAAATAAGGTTAAAATTGACTGGGAAAAAGCTAAAATAACAGAGCCTACGTTCTTAGGAAACAAGTATTTTCACGATTATGATTTAGCAGAAATAGCCAAATACATAGACTGGACACCTTTTTTCCAGACGTGGGAACTTCACGGAAAATATCCTGCTATTTTGGAAGATGAAGTGGTGGGCGTTGAGGCTAAAAAACTTTTTGCTGATGCCAAACAGATGCTTGCAAAAGTTATTTCTGAAAAATCATTACAGGCAAACGGTGTGATAGGTTTTTATCCTTGCAATACGGTTGGAGACGATGACATTCAGTTGTATAATTTTGAGGAAACAGAGGTCGTTACTAAATGTGATAAACACGGAAATCATACGCACAAGCATTACGGTATTCAAGTTGCACCAGTTGGTGAAAATTTAGAAGAAGTTTTACCTGATTTGGGTACAGTTCATTGCCTGCGTCAGCAAAACCAAAAAGCAGAAGGCTTGCCTAATTTCTCTTTATCTGATTTTATTGCACCAAAAGAGAGCAATAGAACAGATTATATGGGTTTCTTTGCGGTTACTACGGGTATTGGCATAGAAAAATTAGTGGAAATGTACGAAAAAGACAATGACGACTACAATTCTATTATGATAAAAGCCATTGCAGATAGGCTTGCAGAGGCATTTGCGGAGCTTATGCACGAGCGTGTACGCAAGGAGTTTTGGGGATATGACAAAAATGAAATGCTTTCTAATGAGGAACTGATTAGAGAAAAATACGTGGGTATTCGTCCTGCGCCTGGCTACCCTGCCTGCCCAGAACACACAGAAAAAGGCTTCATTTTTGAATTGCTTGATGCGACTGCACAAATAGGCATCACGCTTACAGAAAGTTATGCAATGTATCCAACAGCTGCGGTGTCTGGAATGTATTTTGCGAGTGAAGATAGCAAATATTTTGGTTTGGGTAAAATTTCCAAAGAGCAAGTTATTGATTACGCCAACCGCAAAAATATGCCCTTAGACGAAGCTGAACGCTGGTTAAGCCCAGTTTTGAATTATTAAAAAATAATAGAAACATACTAAAACATCAAAAAAAGCCTTACATTTTTGTAAGGCCTTTGGAGTAGTTTTTTTTCATAGAAAAAATTTAGGTGAAGGAAAAAGTCTTATTTTTGTCTTCTAAGATGCAATTTTATTTCTCCACCTATTTCGTTGAGGCTAGAAAGTGAGTCTTCAAAGCCTTTGTTGTAGCTATGAGAAAAATCTTTCAAGAAATTTGGGCGTAACAACGAGTTTACTACTCTTTGGATTGATTTTAGTTTGATTTTCATTGTATTTATGGTTATTATAGTTAAAATTTTATTTATTTGTTAAACTTATCTTTATTTTATTCTTTGTATTTACTTCACACCTCACACTTCACACATCATTACATCACAAAAAGTACCTTGCTCCTACTTGTACGCCTGTCCACGAGGTAATATTTCCGTCTTGTATTTTAAAATTATTGAAAAGCGTAAACGGTTTGTCTATGATATTCACGCCACTTGGCGAGTTAAGCATATTGAATGTTACGCCACCAAAAACGCCCCAATTTTTACTTAATTTCTGTCCCAACATTACTTTTGCCTGCGCAAGTATGCCTCTTTCATTTTTATTAAATTTCATATCAGGTAAAAGCGCATAAAGCATCAGTTCGCCAGAAATGTTGTATTTTTTCTTAAAATCCCATTCAGTGCCAATTCCATAGCCATAAGCCATTAAAACCGCTTTTTTATTGCTATTTTCAGTTAGCCTGCTCCCAACGGCAAAAATATTATAAAACTTTCTCACTCCTGTTTTTAGGCTAATGTTGCCATAAAGTGCCTCACTTGTACTCATTTCAACTAAATTATGACCGCCTTTTTTTACCACATTGATAAGTCCAATAGTCAAAACTTTATCATTTTCTCCAACAATATTTACAAGTCCTAACTGCAAACCTCGTGCCTTCTTTTTAGAGATATTAACAACTCCAATTTGTGCGCCTACAAGCGTATCAGTGGCATTTGCAATGGCTGCAATCTGCAAACCACGTACTTTTTTCTTACTGATATTAGCTAAAACCGCCACTTGCGCGCCATCAACTTGCTCATTACTGATGTTGGCAACAGAGGCAATTTGAACACCTTTTACTTTACTTTTGCTAATATTTGCGAGTCCTGCAATTTGTAAACCTTGTACTTTTTCTTTGTTAATATTCACTAAACCAGCTATCTGCACTCCTTTTGTTTCTCCTCTACTGATGTTGGCAAGTCCCGCAACCTGCAAACCTTGTACTTTTCCTGTGCTGATATTACTCAAACCGCTTATTTCTGCACCTTTCACACCAGCAGAAATACTTGCTAAAATGCCCACAGAGGCATAATGTTTAGATTTTTGCGCTTTCAAATTTGTTCCAATAGGTGAAAAAAGCGTAATTTGAAATTTTTGTGCAAATTTTTCTTTTTTAACTATTTGCATTATTTCAAGTCGTTTTATTTCTCTATTTTTTACTTCAAAATCCGTAGGAAAATAATTCTCAAAAAGATTTATATCTGTTAAAAAATGTCTTGAAGATGTACTGAGTGTATTTTCATCAGCCGTTGTTTGTGTCTTCACAAACGACTTATCTTTCGCAATTAAATCCGTTGTTTCTGTTTGTCCGTTCCCCACGTTCCACGTGGGGCTATTATTGTTATTTAACCCTTTCAGGGTTTTTTCTGACGTTTTTTTATCTTCGTTACTTACAACTAATTGATTTTCAGTTGTTTGTATTTTTATAAATGATTTATCTTTCGCAATTAAATCAGTTGTTTCTGTTTGTCCGTTCCCCACGTTCCACGTGGGGTTATTATTGTTTAACCCTTTCAGGGTTTTTTCTGACGTTTTTTTATCATTAGCCGTTGTTTGTGTCTTCACAAGCGACTCATTTTTATCTGTAACTAACTGATTTACAGTTGTTTCTGTTTTGATAAATGATTTATCTTTTGCAGTTA
>JAYUKY010000045.1:0-14822 GCA_043764015.1 Raineyaceae bacterium | reverse complement strand
TAGAAATATCATTGTATTTGTATTAAAGCTCCAGCGGAGCGAAATATTTATAAAACTAGCCCTTGCTAGTGCCGCTCCGCTGGAGCTGAATACATTTTATGCTGTTTTCTATAAATATGCCAGTCCGCTGGACTTTAATACATTTTCCGAAATCCAAGCCGTTCACAGTATAGTAGTATGGATTGTGAATTTTAATGAATATAGAGTATTTATAATCAGTTATTTATATTTTATTTTAAGACCTTAAAAACATAAACTAATTAGTAAAAGTTATATATCAAGAGTAGTGTTTTGTATTCATTCACAATTCACAATTTACAATTCACAATTAAAAAAAGTATGCCCAATTTTGATATTTTGCCACTTTCTTCGTGGTTAACTTCCCCAGAAATAATACACAGACCTGCCATCATTGCAGGACCTTGTAGCGCAGAAACAGAAGAACAATTACTCACAACCTGCCTTGCGCTTGCTGATTTGGGTATTGACGCTTTTCGTGCTGGCGTATGGAAGCCTCGCACACGTCCAGGAATGTTTGAAGGAAATGGAGAAATAGCACTTTCTTGGATACAAACTGTCAGGAAATATACAAAAATTCCATTTTCTGTGGAAGTTGCTACACCACAACACGTAGAACTTGCCCTAAAATATGGCGTTGAGATTTTGTGGATAGGCGCAAGAACAACCGTAAACCCGTTTAATGTGCAAGATTTGGCAGATTGTTTGCGTGGCGTTGATGTGCCTGTGATGATAAAAAACCCCGTAAATCCAGATTTGAGCCTTTGGATAGGCGCAATAGAACGTATCTACAACGCAGGAATACGCAAAATAGCAGCCGTACATAGAGGTTTTTCTGGTATGAATCAGGACAAATATAGAAATGCGCCAACGTGGCAAATTCCGTTAGAATTAAGAAGATTATACCCAGAAATACCGCTTATTTGCGACCCAAGCCACATTACGGGGCGTAGGGATTTGATAGAAGAAGTAAGTCAAAAGGCTCTAGACCTTAATTATGATGGTTTGATGATAGAATCTCATACAAACCCTGATGAGGCTTGGAGTGACGCCAAACAACAAGTTACGCCTTTGCGCTTGAAAGAAATTTTCTCAAATCTCAAAGTAAAACAGGAAAAAACTAATAATGAGTTTGTTATCAATCAATTAGAAGAGATAAGAAGTAAAATTGATGCCGTTGATAGAGAACTTTTAGAAGTTTTGATGACACGTATGCAACTTGTGGAGCAAGTGGGAATATACAAAAAAGAGCATAATATAACTGTTTTTCAGAGAGAACGCTGGAATGAAATTTTTAATTCTCGTGCAGAATGGGCAACGCAAATGCAACTTAATCCCGCATTTATTCAGCGAGTTTTTGATTTTATTCATTTGGAATCTATCAAAATCCAGACAGAAGTAGCACAAGAAACGAATAAAATAAATAAAATATAATTAAAAAAGTTACATTTAGTTAGGTAAAAGTATAAAGATATAAAAGTGTTAATCTTAACTGTTAATTACCTAAATGAAACTTATTTTAAAAATCTATTTTTTAACAATTTTATTGTTCCTTTCAGCTCAATTAGCGTCAGCACAAACTATTATCAATGGTTATGCTAAAGTAAGTAGCATTGCAGGCAATGTTTTTACTATCTCAACAACGGCAGGGCATCAGTCTGAAGTAGCCGTTACAGGCACTTTCAATGTAGGTGAGAAAATTATCATTATGCAAATGCAAGATGATGTTATTGGCGCAAATACTGCCAATAATGTCAATTTTGGTGATTTAGGTACTATTCAGTCGGCTGGTTTGTATGAAGTAGCAACTATCACAGCTGTTTCTCGTGGTGCAAACCTTAATTCTGTTACTATAAGTGGCTCAACTTTAAATACTTATAACACAACTACAAATAGTAGCCTGCAAATAATTACTTATCCAAAACTTGGCTCTCCTGACTTCACCACAACATCAGATATGACCTGCCTTGCTTGGAACGGTAATATTGGTGGCATATTAGTGTTTTTTGTTGATGGTGTTTTTACCTTGCAACACCGTTTAAATGTAAATGAGCGTGGTTTTAGAGGTGGCGTTGTTTCTACTAATTTCTTTGTTGCAGTTGATTGTACGGGTAATACTCGTTATCTTTCTAATAGTGTTAATGATGCTGCAAAAGGAGAGGGAATTTACAAAAATACAAACACGAATTTTGAGCGTTCAAGAGGCAAAATACTCTCTGGTGGTGGTGGTGGCAATGTTGTTAATGCTGGTGGCGGCGGTGGTGGGAATTTTAGTAGTGGTGGCGCAGGTGGAGCTGGTTGGAATAGCACCCCCACAGGTTGTTCTCCTTCAGTGGGTGGAGTAGAAGGTATTGGTCTTTCTAGCAGTATAAGCGTCGGGAGGATTTTTATGGGTGGTGCTGGCGGTGGTGGGCAACAAAATAATAGTGTTGCTACAGCGGGTGGAGAAGGTGGTGGAATTATTTTACTGAAAGCTAATGAGTTACGTACTGGTGCAACTTGTGCAAGTGCTATATCAATTACGGCTAATGGTGAAACTGTGCCAGCATCAGGAAATGATGGTGGTGGTGGTGGTGGTGCAGGAGGAAGTATTGTCATTCAAGTAGATGCGTGGAATATTTCTGCGGCTTGCCCTATTGCAATAAATGCAAATGGTGGTAATGGAAGTAGTATTAACTCCTCAACTCACGGTGGCGGCGGTGGTGGTGGGCAAGGAGCTATTTTTTACTCTATTGCACGCCCTAGCACTAACACAACTACAACTACAAATATTGGAACGGGCGGTTGTAATAACAGTAGCAGTCCTTGCAATTCTCAAGCAGCTAATGGTGGTGGAGCAAATAACAGCGGGATTTTTGATAATGCTGTTTCTCCGCTTCCCGTAACGCTTATTTATTGGAATGCAAGCCTAAAAAATCAGTCTGTTGTGCTTGATTGGGCAACTATCAATGAAGAGGTGAAATTTTATGAAGTGGAGAAGTCTGTAGGAAATATAGCTGATTTTGTGAAAATAGCACAAGTCTTGCCCAAAAATCAGGTTAATATCACTAATTATCAAGTAGTTGATAAGAATTTCAATGAGAATAAGGGAAAAACAACTTATTACAGACTGAAAATAATGGAAAATAATGGCATTTTCAATTACTCCAAAGTAATTTCTGTAAGTAATAATAACCTAGTAATTAATGATTTACAGATTTACCCCAATCCTTTTGAAAATGAATTTTATATCAAGGGAATAGCTGCAAATGCTGAAATAGAAAAAATAGTCGTTTCTGATATGTATGGGCGTATTATTTTGGAAATAATCAAACCAATAGAAAATATGCCTATAAGTTTGCAAAGTTACCCAAAAGGCACTTATTTAGTTGCTATTCAAACTGTTAAAGAAGTCTTTTATAAAAAAATTAGTAAAATAAATTAAGACCATTAAATATTTGATTTTTTTGTTACTGTAAAAGTTCCGTTGCAAATTTTGTGTAGGAACACGCCACGGCGTGTTCCTACATTGATAAATACATTTTTGCAACGGAACTTTTACAGCAACATTTTATTGTTAAGCTATTTTATAAATTTTTAATCTTTTCAAAGACTTCAGCAATATCAATATTATCAATATCTGTATTATTTTTGCAGATGTTTAAAAGAAAATCATTTTGCAAATTTCCTTTTCTTTTGGCTTCTGAATATGGCACTTCTGGGTGAAATGTAACCATAGAGTATTTTGAATGATACTCTAGGAAAGCATTTTCTAATTTATGTTCTAGTTTTCTCATTTGCTGAAAACTAGGCTCTGCTACTTTATCTCGCATTTCATAAAAATTCTCAATAGCAAGTTCCCCAATAGCATCAGTATCTTTTTTGCGTATTTTTGCGTATTCATCAAAAATCTCTTCCCAGTTATTAGTTTGTCTGTTGTCCCCACTAACATTATATTTCTCTAAAATATCATTCAAAACAATACAATCTTCAAAAGAGGCGTTCATACCTTGTCCATAAAACGGTACAATGGCGTGAGCGGCATCTCCCAAAAGTAAAACTTTTCCTTCTACATTCCAACGAGTGCAATATAGCGTAGCAAGTCCACCAGTAGGGTTTTTAAAGAAATCTTCTGCCAAATCAGGCATAATATCCAGCGCATCTTTGAAGTGCAAAGAAAAGAAATCTTGTACTTTTTCTTTTGTATCTAGGCTTTCAAAGCTGTTTTCTCCTTTATTAGGAAAGAAAAGCGTTATAGTAAAACTTCCGTCCAAATTAGGCAAACCAATCATCATATAAGTACCACGAGGCCAAATATGCAAGGCATTTTTTTCTATCTGAAAGGTATTATTTTTAGCAGGAATTTCTAGTTCTTTGTAGCCGTGCGCCAAAAAAACAGTATTTTGCGTATAACCATCTAAGCGTGAAGTCATTGCGTTACGGATAGTAGAGCCTGCTCCATCAGTAGCAATCACGACATCAGATTTGACATTTTGGGTTTGATGTGTTTGTGTATTTTGGAACGTAACAATATTGGTATCAAAATCAATATCTTTACATTCTTCATCAAAAATAATTTTAATATTTGGATATTTTTCAGCGAGATTAAGCAGAGCAATATTTAATCCACCCCTAGAAATAGAGTTTATATACTCTGAATCATCTTTGCCATAAGGAAAATATGCCAAATTGCCCGCAGGGTCATGTAGCATACGCCCTTGCATAGGAATAGCCATAGGCAAAACCTCGTCAAGCACGCCCAACTCACGCAAAGCACGAATGCCCCTGTGTGAGAGCGCAAGATTGATAGAACGACCAGAAGTATAGCCTTCTTTGCGCATATCAGGGCGTTTTTCGTAGATAGTAACGTCAAAATTACGTTTAGCGAGGTAAATGCCAAGCAAAGAACCCGCCAAACCGCCGCCTACAAGAGTTATTTTTTGTGTCATATTTGTAGAAAAATGAATACTGCTATAAAACTAAACGTAATTGTTAATTGTTAATCCGTAATTGGAAAATTATTTATTATCCATCAAACCACGTGCAGACTTATTGATTTCCCCTTTTTCTGTCAATTCTTCTGCAATTTTATTGAGCATTCCATTGACGAAAGTCTTGCTTTTTGGTGTGCTGTACGTTTTGCAAAGGTCAACGTATTCATTTATAGACACTTTGACAGGAATACTATCACAATAACGCATCTCCGTAATTGCCATTCTGATAAAAATTTTGTCCACTAGAGCAAAGCGGTCTGTGTCCCAATTTTCTGCTTTTTGGGAGATAATTTGGTCGTATTCGTCTGTATTGTTAATAGTTTTGTAGTACAAATCCCTAAAAAATTCTTTGTCAATTTCCCAATCTGGAGAAATATCCACAAGTTTAAAGTCGTTGTTTCCTTGTGGCAAAATGCTTTTAAAGGTACGTAAGACCATATTTTTAAGTACAGAATGATTTTCAGCAAAATAAATATCTCTATGCTCAAAATAATGCTGCATAAAAGCAGGTTTTGGAGGATTTTTGGCTTCTTCTTCCGTTTGTGCGTCTGGGGTGCGTTTGAAGATAATATTTCTTAAAATATGGTCTATTATCTCTTTATCTTGGTCAAAATCAGCATCAGGCAGTTTAAGATAATCTTGGTAAACGGTATCTTTTTTGAGAATATTGGTATATAAATCTTTCAAAAAGTCGGTTTCTAGCTCCCAACTGATACCTTCACGTTTACAAGCATCTTGAAATTCTGGGTTATTTCTTAGAAAATTAGTGATTTGGTTGGTAGCTAATTTGTATTCAGGCATTATCTTAACGGCTTTGCTCAAAAGTACCCTGTCTTTCTCTATGGCGGCTTTTTCAGAAAGTTCTATAAGTAGTGATAAAATAGACAAATAAGTATCAAAAAGCGTTTCTGTTTCTGCAGTCATAGCTTTTCCTAGAAATTTCCTATCTTTTTCTACAGACTGATGATATTGGTTGATAGCAAGCGTAACGGTTTGGTAGATTTTTGGACTTGCGTGAGAGCTTTCAGAAATGCTACGGTGGTGATAACTATGCAAAAACAGACTTAGGGCAGTGTTTTTATCCATTTCTATTGCGCTACGGTCTTGTACCTGCATAGAATTAAGGTCTGGCACAAAAATATCTCTAATAAAATCTTGCGCAACTTGAAAATTTGCGTTTTTGGATTGCTCAAAGGCATAAAGAGTTTGCATTGCTTTAATGCGGAGAATACGGCGGTTTAGCATTTTTAAATGTTTTGAAGCAGTTTTTTTATTAGAATGTCAAAGAGTTTTTCAATAGAAAAAAGATACTATATGAAAACGCCTGCAAGTTACAAATTTTTTGAGAGATTATGAAAAAAAACATCAATTAGCTAAAAAAATAACCAAAAAAAGCCTTTCCAAATGTTGGAAAGGCTTTTTTGTCTTTATTTCCTTTGGGGGTTAGGGGACTACTTAACGCTCACTTTTTCTCCAGCTTGCCAATCTTTAAACTCACTTGCATAATACAAGTATGCTACACTTGCAGGAGCAGTATAATTCCCAGAAACATCTGCCTTGAGGTCAAGATTAACCGTTTTTACCTCATTTGGGCGGATTTCTCTGTAATAAAACACGACATAATTTTTTCTTACTTCGTAATAATCAAAAACGCCTTTTTCTTGTAACTCTTTCAGTTGCCACGCTTGCGCAGAAAGTCCTGCAGGTATGCCCACAATAGCCATAGGCGTAGGTTGAACATCATTTGTTGTGTTGCGGAGCGTAGTTGTAAGGCGCAGAGTTTGATTTGTATTGATGTTTTTTGCTGCAATAGTCGTGTTGATATCTAATTTACATTTTTTGCTAGAATTAGGCGTAAAGCTATTCCAAGCAACATCTACAGAATACGGAACGCCACTTTTTACACCGCTAAACATCACTCTCACATCTTGTTTGCCCTCTTGCATATACTTTTCTAGCCCAGTGATAGTAATTTTACTTTTGTCTGTGGCTTGGTATGCTTGTTTTCCTGCTTCTTTGCCATTGACAAAAACCGTAATAATACCATTTTCACGAGTTTTTCTAGTAAATTTTTCATAACCTACAATAGCTTTCAATGCTAAAATAGTAGCTTGTGTAGAATAAAAACCACCTTTCTGACGCATTTGAATAATATAACTCATCAAATCATACAATTCTTTTTTACCATTACTAACATTTTGATTATCAGCTTTTTGCATAGCCATAGCCAAAAGTGCCGAAATTTCCACCTGCAATGCGCCACCATCAGAATACGTCATAGAAGTTTGTGCAGCAAGTTTGCCTATTGCTTGTTTTGGTAGATTTTTCCTAAAAATATTAAGCAAATTTTCTCCTTCTGTTTTCTTATTGAGATTAAAAGCAGCGTTTGCCATTAACCCAATTTGATAGTTATCTTCTGACTTTATAGCTTCTTTATATGCCGTTTGGAACTCCAAATCAATGTTTTTCTCTCCAATTTCTGACAACGCATAGATAATATAAGCGTTTATCATTTCTTTGTATTTTTGGTCATAACCGCTAGTCATATTTGCTGTAAATGAACCTTTGCCATTTCTTTTGCTCAAAAGCCACGTTTTATTACGCAAAAACATTTTTTCATCAACATTGTTATAGACTTTTTTCATATCAGAAAATTCCATAAGACCGTAAGCAGTAAGCCTTTCACTACCAGGGTCGCCACCAAAAATCTCAAAACCACCACTTTTGCTTTCAAAGCCAATTAGTCTTTTATAGCCTTTATCAATGTAATCAAGGGCTTTTTTCTTAATTTCTGCATTTGGGTCGCCTGTTTCTTGCAAGAAATTCAGAGCCAAAATATTTGGATACGTGCTAGAAGATGTTTGCTCAAAACAGCCGTGAGGTTCTCTAAAAATAGACTCCATTCCCTCTGTCAAATCACTCAAAACACTCAAATAAGCCGTTAATTCAGCTTTTATTGTTTTAGCAAGTGGCTCGTTTATATTGAAATTAAAAGATTTGTCAAGCGCATCACCAGAAAAAGACGCACTCACAGGAAAACCTTTGGCGCAAACCTCAATTTCTTGCGTAATTGCATCATACGCACCATTTCCAGCGAAATTAAAACGTAATTTTTCTGTTCCTGCAAGGTTTTCAACGACTACTTTCATATATTCAGTTTTCACTTCTTTTGCATTCAAAGAAACCTCACGAGCATTTGCGCCCAAAAGCCTAAATCTTTCTGGCGTATTCATTCCTAAAATGCCTTTAACGCTATTTTCTGTATTGTTTTTGATGACAATAGGCAAATTCAAAGTATCTCCACCAGACAAATAAGCAGGGATTTTTATGTCCAAAGAAAACGGCATTTGCACAGCAAAAGTATGGTCATTTTGTCCTAAACTACCATTTTTAGCAAAACCTTCTGCCACAACTCTAAATGTAGTTTCTTCATCAGAATTAAAAAAGAAGAAAGTTGCTTTTCCGTTTTTATCTGTCTGTAAAGAAGGATTAAAATATAGGGTTTCTCTAAAATCAGTACGTTCTATGTTTTGCGCATCAGCTACTTTTTGTGCATAAAACTCACGTGTAGGTGAAACATTAGGCGTGAGATATACAGATTTGAACATCGTATAATTTGATTTGGTAACCTCGTTTTTGGTCGTAATTACCAAAGATTTATCATTTGACTGATAAATTTGACTACCATACAATTTCCTTGCACTTTCCGTAGAGATAGTATCCATAGAGGCAATATTTTCCTTAGAAAGCACTTCAAAAGGTATATTATTGACTACTTTTTTATTGATGATAATGGGCATATTCTGGTACGCATCATCTCTATAATAATAATCACTTTTGCTCATACCAGCATTTGGTTGTCGTCTTGATATTTTTCCAGATACAGGGCTATTTGCCTCTTTCATTTTTTCTGATTTCTTCAAATCCAAAATTGTTTCATCATTATTTTCTAACATATCAGTAGCCACATCACCAATAACATTTTCTTCTACATCTTCTCTAATAGGAGATTCTTTTTCTTCTTTTTTATTTGCGTTAGAGGAAGGCAAAGTATTTAGTATTCTCTCATTTCTACCTATATTAACAGTGGCTTTTGTTTCTCTATTGCCTCTCTTGTTTCTTCTGGTTGAGGAAACTGATGCTAATTCTAATACATCAATATCATCATTTCCATAATAACCAGAATTTGAAAACCCAGTATTTTCTAACTGAATTTGATAGTATTGTTGTTTGTTACTATTTTTATTGTGTGCAAAAAGCTGCACAGGTGTATTACTATCAATATTATCAAACTCAAAAGTACCATTTGGAGCAACTTTTTTTCTAAGAATGCGTTTTTGTCCGCTCATTTCTAAAAGTGTAATTTGAATATCAGCATCTTTAAAATCTTTGTTGTTATTATTGCTATAATAATCTCTCAAAGTACCTTTTATCTTAGTTTTTTCAGCTAATACGTTCCAAACAGGGTTTTTATCAAGCACTTTATCCCAAGAAAAACGCCTCCAACCTTGTGTCATCAACAAGTAATTAAGTGCTTTTTTAGCCTTTGGTTCATCTTTTTTGAAGTAAAATGAAGGTTCGTCTATTTCTCCTTTTACATCAGAACTAAGCAACATATAAGACAATAAATTATCTTGTTTATCATCTGCAAAACTCACTACTTTATCATTCAAAACGCTCAAAGAAAGGTTTGTAGGAATAGCATTACCATTTTCGTCTGTTGTTTCTACAGAAATCTCCACTCTTTCACGTGGCATATAGGTTTTTTTATTAGAAGAAAGTTTGATATTTAGTTGGTTGGCGTTGCCGACAAACACTATTCTTTCTGCTTTTGGCGTTTTCTGAGCATCAAAAAGCGTGATTTGTGCTACACCAATAGGGAAATTTTTAGCATTGATTTCTAGCGTATTTCTGCCCTCACGTGCTTGAATGGTCGTTGTGTATTGCACAAGCCCACGAGTTTGTGCTACAATATGTACAGTGCCACTTTTTGGAGCATTAAATGACATATTTAGCTGATTTTTTTGGATATTTTCGTTGTTGATATGCAAGGTATAATTATTTTTTTCTACCTGTGGAAGTGCGTATTCACGGTCAGAAGCAGGTTTTGTAAGCCTAACTCTATAAAAAGCGCCTTCATTTGCTCGTGGTAAAGCAAAATCTCCCATTCCTTGATAAAAGCTGCTAAAACGTGCTACTTCCTTGTTTTTTTCGTCCAAAACAACGCCTTCCACTTCTGCAGCTTTGCTAAATTCGTTCATAGCTTTGAAAGCAACTCTATTTTCTGCGTTTTCAACGAGATTTCCGCCTTCTGGGAAAAATAACATATCAATATTATTCAAAACAATAGGCACAGAACGTGAAATGCTCTCTTTAATGCCTCTATTTTCAACAATAATATTGATAAGTCCGTCTGCTTTGTCTATTTTGGCAGGAAGTTGAAACATAATTTTTGCGTTGCCATCTTTGTCTGTTTTGGCGGTTTTGGCTAAAATTTGTTTGCCTTCTAGTTGAATTGTATAATTAAATTCGTTGTCTGTAATAGGCTCATTACCAATGTTTTTGGCTTTCAAAGTAGCCATTACGAGGTCGTTTTTTGTGTAAGATTTCTTTTCAAAATCAAGAGTCAAAAGCATTTTTGGCTTAATGAATTTTTGCACCTGAACGGTTTTTTCAAAAAAAGTATTTTCACCAGCATTTTTTTGGAAATTGGTGAAGGCTTTTATTTTGTATAAACCGCCTACAGCGTTTGCATTGAGCTTAAAATCACCTTTTGCCACGCCATTTTCAATGGAAATATCAATTTTTTGTTCCACACTCCCACGAGGATTTAGGAGTTCTACGTGCAAAATACTGCTGATATTGCTTGCGCTGTGGTCAGTAGATTTGAGGACTTTGGCAGAAAACCAAATGTCGTCATCTGGCTTATAAAATGGCTTATCAAAGTGTAGATACACTTTTTCTTCTGTAAAAGAAGTGTTGTAGATGTTTAGTTTGTTTTTGAGTTCTTTGATAAAAACATCATCAAAAAAGTTAAAATCAAACCAAAAACCGCTTCCCAAGATAGGGAACAAGCATAAAGCGGAAATTTTCAGAAATTTTTTCATAGGAATGTTCATAGGAAATTACATAAAGATTTGTAGAGAAACGTAGGATAAAAAGTAGCGTTTTGCAGGTAAGCAAATATATCAAAATCTTTGCTAAAATTGTGCCAAAAGGGATTTTTTGGAAAATTGTTTTTTGTTATTTTGAATTATAAATGTTAAATTTGTGTAGTAAATAAAATCTAAAATTCAATTTTATGGTATAATTTTATGGAAACAATCACTATCACAGCGCATACGGCTAATAATACGCAAATTGTGGCTATCAAAGCCTTTATGAAAGCTCTCAAAATTAAATTTGAGGTATCAAAAGAGATGGCAAAAGAAGTAGCAAAAAATGCCACAGAAGAAACTGAAAGCCCTTACGACCCTGAATTTGTTAAAAAAATACTCAATGGAGATAAGCAACGTGCAGAAGGCAAAAGCAGAATTGTAACGCTTGAAGAATTGGATAATTTATGGAAATAAGGTATTTAGAACAAGCAGACGAGGATTTAGCCTATTGGATAAAGACTGGTAATAAAGCCATACTCAAAAAAATAGCCCAACTAACAAGGGCTGTTTTAGAAGATGTGTATCAAGGAATTGGTAAGCCTGAAGCACTAAAACATAGTTTAAGTGGTAAATGGTCTCGTAGGATTACGCAAGAACATAGGTATATTTATGAAATTGCTGATGATACTTTGTTTGTTATTTCCCTAAAAGGACATTATTGAAAAATTTAAACCACAAAAAATGACCAAAGAACTACAAAATCTCCTTTCACTTTTGGAAAGCCCTAACAAAGAAAATAGAGATTTGGGAGCAGTTGTGGCAACATATTTTTCTGATTCTAAGCTAAATTAGCTAAATCAGGGTGTTTTTCAAGAAGTTTCCTTAAAATATTTTCTGTTTTGGTTTCCCTTTCTGTATGTTTTAGTTCTTTTTCTTTGAGTAAATTTATTTCTTTTTGCATTTCCGTATTCGTGGCTTGAATAGGTTTTAAGGCAGTTTGTCTATCTCAAAAAATATAACTAATAAAGCCTATCATAGCAGCAATAAGTATGCCTATAAAGCCCATTAAGCCTACCATAACGCTTGTCTGCATATCAAGACGCTCTTTGACAGACTTTTCTAAACCATCTACTTTAGTAGCCGTAATGGCTTGTTGTTTAATGAGTTCTATGATTTGCTCTCCTTGTTTAACTTGTTGCTTGTTGTTTTCTGCTTGTTGCTTAACAACTTCAACCAATAATTCTCTATCCGTTTGTGCATAAATGCCAAAAGGGATAAGTAATAAAAGCAATATAAGTATCTTTTTCATTTTCCTTGTTTTAAATTATGCAAAGATAAACTAAAATATTTACAATGCAAAATATTCAGATACTGGCTTTTTTTAGTTAAAATCCTTATATTTAACACACTTCAAAGCATATTTTTTGTTATCTTTGCACCAAATAAAAAACAACCCAATCTTATGCAAATAACTGTTAATATTCCTGATTTGCAGTAAGTGTTGCTAGTATTACAAATGCTTAAAGCTGTTCCAGAGGCTACTGTGGAGGTTTTAGAACCTACGCCCACACTTTCTAAAAGAGATGTAAGTGCGTTTTTTGGTGCAATAAAGCCACAAATGAGCGTGGACGAGATAGAAACACGTTTGCAAAAACAAAAAGATGAATGGTTATGAAGTATTAGCATACGTGAGCGCATAGTCAAGCACGCTAAGGCTTCTGCACCGTCAGCTAAAGCAGACGGCAAATGACAATTGATAATCAATAAATTATAACACTTCTCGGGAGTTTATATTATAGTTTGATAGTTTGACCCATTATTTACCCAAAAATCAATTTAATCTAATGAAAAACTTAAATTTAGTCTTTGTAATCATATTTCTTTTTGTAAATGATATTTTTGGGCAAAATAACGAAATACAAGCAGATGCAGCTGCCTTGTTATATTCAAAAGCAATTTTGAAGACAACTCTCAAAAAGCATCTTTCCATACTAGCTTCTGACAGCTTAGAGGGAAGGCAAACAGGCGAGCAAGGACAGAAAAAAGCAGCTACATATATTGCTACACAACTGCAAAAAATGAAACTAAAGCCTATTACTTTCCAAGAGCAGCAAACTTATTTTCAACACTACCGCATTGAAACTGGCACAGTAGATGATATAAATACAGAAAATGTTATTGCTTGGATAGAAGGAACAGATAAAAAAGATGAGTATTTGGTACTTTCCGCCCATTACGACCACTTAGGCAAAGAAAATGGAAAAGTTTACAACGGTGCTAATGATAATGCCTCTGGTACTTCAGCACTTTTAGAAATTGCAAAAGCTTTTGCAATGGCTGCTAAAAATGGGCATCAAACACGTAGAAGTATTGTTTTTATCTTTTTTAGTGGAGAAGAGATGGGTTTGCTTGGCTCAAAAGCGTATGTTCAAAATCCTATTTTCCCATTAGATAAAACATTTGCAAATCTAAATATGGATATGATTGGCAGACAAGAATATCCAAAAGATGATATAGGAAAGGTATATCTGATTGGTGCAGAGTACAACAAAAATCTTAAAAAATTAAGTCAAAATGTAAGTAAAACTTACCAAAATATGCAATTGGAATACGAAGATAAAGAATCTTACTACCTTCGCTCTGACCATTATAATTTTGCTGAAAAAGGAATTCCTATACTTTTTTACCACGATGGCTCAACTAGCGACTACCACCAAACAAGTGATGATGTAGAAAAGATTATTTTTCCGAAAGTAGAAAAAATTGCTCGTTTTATATTTTTTACTGCTTGGGAACTTGCAAAGCGAGAACAACCACTAAAAAAATAAACTTGAATATTATTAAGAAAATATATCACAAAAAATGACCAAAGAACTACAAAATCTTCTTTCACTTTTGGAAAGTCCTAACAAAGAAAATAGAGATTTGGGAGCTATTGTGGCGCAAAACTATAAAGATGAATTTAAAACGCATTTTGGATATGAAATAGCTGAATATCAAGAACTTATTATGTGTTTGATAGAGGATAATTTTGGAACTCCAATACAGAAATAACAGCGTTATATCTAGGAGGTGGACGTATGACGTTTCTTCCTACTCTTATTGTTTCAATGAAAAATCTGACTTCTTTAAATCTAGAAAACAATTTATTTGAAGTTTTGCCAAAAGAAATAATGCAGCTTCCTAATCTACAAACTTTAAATTTAAGTGATAACTATTTACAATCTTTACCTACGGAAATAGGACAATTACAGAAATTAGAAACATTAATTTTACATTCTAATCAATTACAATCTTTACCTGCAGAAATAGGACAATTACAAAAATTACAAATATTACGTTTACATTCTAATCAATTACAAACTTTACCCACACAAATAGGAAAATTACAAGGATTAACAGAATTAGACTTATATGCCAATAAACTCCAAAATTTACCAAAAGAAACAGGACAATTACATCATTTGGAATATTTGAATTTGATGAGTAATGAACTTCAAAGCCTCCCAAAAGAATTAGCAGAAATAAAGACATTAAGAAAAATCTATGTAGAATATAATCCTGCAAATATTTTCATTCCTTACCAGCTAAAACATAGAAAACGTCTTGTAGATTTTGGTAGCAGTTTGAAAGATTAGTAATATATTGTAAATAAACTCCTAGTTTTATTTTTTTATTCTAGGTGGCGTAAACGCCACCTCTTTATATCAAAGTCAAAAAATGGTTTTATGTA
>JAYUKY010000044.1:0-14895 GCA_043764015.1 Raineyaceae bacterium | reverse complement strand
TAAGATTATTCAAAGAATCTTTGCCTGTGTCCAATCTGGGAAAAAATACGAAAAAAACTATCAAAAAGATTTGGTTTTATCATAGAATTCAACGGCAGAAATATTCCAAGAAGTATTAAGTAAAATTGCTATTTTCATTTTTATGGCAAAACCTTCAAGGTTTTAATACTTAGGAATAGGTTGTAAATAACTTTCTAGTTTTATTCTAGGTGGCGTGAACGCCACCTCTTTATATCAAACGCAAAAATACTTCTTATGTATAGCGGTGGCATTCACGCCACCGTAACCTAAAAATTAGACTTTTTGAAATTAGGATTTTATTTGCAATACGTTACTTATAAATATTTTTTCAACACATTTTCCTTATCCACAAAAATAGTAGCCAAACTACGCTTCAAAGTGTCTATTTCTTCCTCTTTTTGCGCTATATTTTCTAGCAAATTTTGTTGGTCTAGTAAGCTTGGCAAAGGAATTTCAAGGTTTTGAAAGTCTTTTGCATACACGTGTGGTTGCGCCGCCCCTTTTTGCAAATCATAAAAATATTGTTGCTTGCCTTTCAAAATATGGAACAACAGTCTGGTAGCCATTTTCTCCTCGTCCAAACTGCATACAGTCGTACAATCTGATGCAAAAATACGTTCATTCCAAAAGTTTATAAAGCCTGCATACGCCCCAGATGCACTAATTGTGATTATATTGGCTTCTCTATTGTATTCATTGTGATAATATGCGGGTTGTTGCCCACCCGCCACCACAGGAACACTCCCTAATGTAGTTTTTTCTTTTGTAATAGAAGTCCCTTTTTGTAAATCCGCCACTTCAATTAGTTTGACATTTTTAGCTGTGATGCCTTTTATTGTCGTTTCAATTTCCTTATTTAGTTGCGTTATTCTTTGCAAACCAGCTTTTTCAATATTTTCAATTTCTTCAATTTCTTGTATGATTTGCTCCTGAATAGGCATAGGAGGCACAGGAATTTTAATTCTTTTGTAAGAACTCATTTCAATATTAAGCAACCTAACACCGTTTTGCAAAGAAATTGTGCCACCTTTTCTATAAAAATCATTCAGCATTGCCCACATATAAACAGGGTGAACTATTTTCTCATCATTTACCCTAATACGTGAGCAAAAATTGCTGTAAGAATAAATCTCACCATCTTTTTTATCAAACAAAACTACCCTACCAATGGCTTGGGTATCACTTCCTCCAGATTTTTCTACAATAATGTCCCCGTATTTTAGTTGTCTTTCGTTGAGTTGTTTGGTTTCAACTTCTATTTTGGCAATATCAGTATAATCCAATTTTCCATTATTGAGCTTGAAATTAGTATTTCTAATGACTTTGATAGTTTGCAAAGGCGCAGTTTCTCCTATCCACAAGCCACTCTGAAAACTCACCAAACTATCCAATGCAAACATATCATACACGCTTGTAAACGTGATTTTTTTGCTTGCATTGATATTTATTTGCTTTTCAAAATCTACTCTTTCAAAATCTATCAAATCAAAAGTATTATAAATACTAATGTTATTTTCTTGTGCTTTGTCTATCTCCAAAATAGGGATATTGTGCATAGCTTTCCTGACATAGAAATTAGCTTTTTCTGGGTTCTCGTGATTTTTTTCATCAAAAAGTTTGCTACCAGCGTTGGCTATTTTTATGCCTTCTTGCCCTTTTTTCCCTTGAAATTCATAGCCCAAATATTCTTTTTGTTCGTCTGTTTCCTTTCCTGTCTTGATGACAAGGGTTTGTTGCGGTCTGTAATATTCTGCAAAATCATCTAACACAAAATTTCCATCACCCAAACACAACATAAAATACAAAAACTTCTCTTGCTCTTTGTCTTTACAATAAAAATAAAAGCGTTTTTTGAGTTCTATTTCTTGTTTTTCTTTGGTGAAATTCTTAAAAAAAGCTTTGGTTTTGAGCTGTTTTGTGTCTGTACTTGCGTCAAAAGCATTTTTATACTCCTTGAACATTTCTGTATTGGCAAGGTCTTCTAAGATACTTTTTTTAAGAAAATGTTTGTACTCTTGTATATCAAAATTCCTAAAATCAGTAAACATTCTCAAAAATCTTTGTGCATCTATGTACCTGATATTGATGGCATATTGCGTGTCGTTAAACAAATCATCAGCAATATATTGTCTATCTTTAAGAAAACTATCATTCCTACGTTTCAAAAAAAGCACAACTGTAGTAGTTCCTGTAGCAATAAAAGTTTTGCTTCCAAGCTCCGTAATGGCTTTTATCTCAAAATATTTCAGCAAAACTTCTCTTACTTTGGTATAGATTCCCGTATTTGAGAGAATAGTAGAAGGCAAAATAATGCCTGCCAGCCCGTTATGGGCAAGAACTTGCTTTGTTCTTTCAATAAAAAGAGCTTCTATTTCGCTACTGGTTTCTGTAAGTGCGCCAAACAAATCAAAATGCGCTTTTCCTACATTCAAATAATTTTTAAAAGATTTGACAGAATAGGGCGGATTAGCCACCACGACATCAAATTTATTTTTTTGAAGTTGGAGTTGGTCGTGTTCTTCCAAACCATCTCCAAAAATAATATTAGCCTCACCATCTCCATTGATATAACAAGCAATTTGTGAGGTACGAGCCAGCCTATAGTCTTTTTCAATGCCAAAAATATAATCTTTTGCCCAAAATGTATTATCTTGGTATTTTTCTAGTTTTTCTTTGAATTTTTGTATGAATGCTTGTTTGTAGTTTTCTAGGAGTTCGTTTTTATATTTTTCAGAAAGCGTGTCTGCATAGGTTTCAAAAAGGCGTTTTTCATAGTCTTTTAGGGCTATTTGGGCAAGTTCTGGGAGTTGTTGTGTAATTTTTTGTGTTTCCAAAACATCTTTTAGCTCATCTACGCTTTCTGTTAAGAAATGCCCAGCACCACAAGCATAATCCAATATTTTTGGTAAAATTTTAGGATTATCCTCTTCTTTTGTTTCCTGTATTTTCCTATGAATAATGCTATCAAAACCCAAAGAAAGCGTGATAAAGCGTACAATAGGAATAGGTGTAAAAAATTGTCCTTCAGATTGCTTTACGCCGTGATTAAGCATCAGCTCAAAAAAATCTCCTAAAACCTGTTGTTTGGCAGTAAAACGAAACCTAAAATTTTGCAATAATTTAATGACTTCATTCAAAACTCTTGCGTTTTGCTCAAAAAGTTTTTTATTATGAACAGGTTTAAACGCAAAATCATTATTGGTATAATATTTTTGTTGCCTAAAAACGTCTTTGAGTTCCTCCAGAGGCACTTGTTTTGGATACATTTTGATAGTGTCAGCAATGACACTATCAGGGAAATAAACCATTTCCTCACCTAGCCTTTTCATTCCTTTTTGGTAGAGTGCCTGCAAACGGTCAATAATATGCTCATATTTTTCATTTTCTTTCACCTGAAAATCAAGCACTTGCTCGTCTGTTTTGCCTTCATCAACTATTTTACAAAGAAACAAAGAAAGAATTTTATTAAATGCGTTAGCATTATCAGAGATATTATTATGCCTTAATATTTCTGCAAATTTGTTAAAAAGCCCTTGAGAATCTTCCAAAGATTTCAGGTTTTTCTTTTTTATTGCTTTAAGTTCCAAAGAATAGGCGTTAGCATCTTCATCAAAAATACCATTAAAATGGGTATATTTGTTGAAAGATTCTTTCCAAACCTCAAATAATTCTCCTTTATTTTTGGCTTCTCTGTAAAGTTTTATATTTTCTTCTTCAATTTGTTTAGAAGTTTTTACTAAATCTTCTTCTCTGTCTTTGATTTGAACAATGATATTTTCGTAGTCAAATTGATGCAGATTTGGTTGTATATTTAGTTGCGTGTTTGCTTGCAGATTTTGTTTATTTGTGCTTAGGCAAGAGGCATATAAGACAAGGAATTTAGCATTTTGGTCGTTGGCTAAATAGGCAAAAAGTTGCCCACCATGTTCGTCCATTTTTTTCTTTTCTTTCTCAAATTCTGCGCCCCACGTTTTGCATTCAATGACAAGCAATGATTTTTCATCTTTCCCATATACACATATATCAGACTTGCCCCCACTTGCCCCACGCCCAGACGGGTAACGCCTCTCAAGATGAATATCATTTGGTTGGTAGCCTTTGAGAAGAAGCCTATCCACACACTCCAAAACGACAAAATTCTCTAATTGACTAAAATTGGAGGTCGTTTTGTCGCCAAGCTGAATTTGTGCATCAGGCTCTCTGAATACAGTTATTTTATCATCATTCCTATAAAATATTTTTTCTTTTTGTGCATCAATTTTAATAGTATATTGATGTTGTTTATATTCTTTTTCAAAAAGAATATTATCTTGGCTCTTAAAACCTAGTATTTCTAAAAAATCTTTGATTATCATTTGTTTTTGGTGATACAAATAGTGGTTTTTACACCATTATTATATATAAAATTATATTTTTAAAATTGAGGTTGTTTAGGATTATAAAAGATTTCCAAAAAAAGGTTGTATTTTTGGGTACGAAACTAAAAAAACGCACTTTTATGGAAATCTTGAGCAAAGATACAATTTATACTTACATTTTACCTAATCTTCAAATAGGTCATACTGGAAAATATTTAGAACCAGATTTTACAGTAGAAATAGTACAAGCTATTTTATACCGCCTTAAAACAGGTGTTCAGTAGCGTTATCTGCCTGTTAAGGCTATTTTTAGTGCGAAAGTTTTAACTTGGCAATGTGTTTATTATCATTTCAGAGAATGGGTAAAAGATGGTTCTTGCATAAAAGTTTGGATAACCCTACTTTCTTGCTGTAAAAGCAGTTTAGATTTATCTTGTATTCAGTTAGACGGCAGTCATACCCCTTGTAAACGAGGTGGTGAAAGTGTTGGTTATCAAGAACGTAAAAAAGCAAAAACAACTAATTCATTGTATATTGCTGATAATCAAGGTCAAATGCTTGCTTGTGCTACACCACAAGAAGGGCAACATAATGACTTATTTGATATTCAGGCACTATTTGAAGAAATGTGCGAGATGTTAACGAAAACTGGAATTAACATAAAAGGGCTTTTTTTTAAATGCTGATGCTAGTTTTGATAGCAAAGAGTTTAGAGAATTATGTGCTAAAAAAGAAATAGAAGCCAATATTCCCACAAATACTCGTAATGCTAAAGAAGAGCCTACATTAGGATATAAGTATTTTGATGATGAATTATATGAAAACAGATTTGTTATTGAAAGAGCAAATGCTTGGCAATATCAGTTTAAAGCACTCTTGGTTAGATACGAAACCAAAGCTGATACTTGGGTAAATCTAATCTTTTTATCTTTTACCGTCATTTTTATACGGCGACTCACGAGAAAAACCTAATCCTAAACAACCTCTAAATATGTTTTATCTTAAAATATACATTTTCCCAAAATCTTTTTTAAATGCTTTATCTCCTGCGCTATCTCGGTGCTTGATTTGTTGCCCATTGATGCGCATTTGCACTTTATAAAGATAAACGCCATTGGCAAGTTTGTCGCCAAACTCGTCTGTTCCGTCCCACGCATATTCAGAAATATTGTTCCCAATCCTCAAAAAACCTATTTCATCTTGTAAAATCTCTTTGACAACTTTCCCTGTAACAGTCATAATTTGGATTTTCATTTGGTCAGGTATTTGGTTTCCTGTAAGCGTAAATACAAAACGAGTAGAACCAGAAAACGGATTTGGATAAGGATAAACATTAGTAATTGTACTTTCGTTAATTACTTGAAAGTTAATAAAATACGGTACTTCTCCTGCCCTGTTTCCTTTTGCATCAGTACCTTGTACTTGCAAAGTATAAGTGCCATCTGGAAAGTTTTGAGGATTAAAATCAACAATATATTTACCTTTTTCAGAGCGGAAACGTAGATTTGGATTAGAGAAATATATTTGTTTGAAATTACAATTAGTACAAGGGCTTTTTAGGCGAATATCTAGCCCAGAAGTATCTGTACGCACCAAAAATTGATTATCATCTCTCAAAATAATATTTATCAACGGACTTGCCGACACTATTTCATTGTCCATTATCTTCACACCATCAAAAGTAACATCTAATAACGGATTTCTATTGTCGCCAATAACATTAAAAGTGGTTTCTAAGACGTTATTGTCATATAATTGTTCCAGTTGCAAACGTGGATTAACGAAAATACGTAAGGTATTTTTTCCTATTTTCCCTAGAGTCTTCAAAGAAAGAGAAAAAAGTACACTCTCGCCTATTTTAGGGGCTTTGATGTTTTTGGTGCGTTTTTCTTGCAAATTACTTGTTGCATTGATAATGGTATATTCAACTAACAGAGAATCAACACTATAATCTTTCTGACCTATGTTATCAAAAGCAAAATTCAGTTCAAAATCTTGCCCTTCTTGCTTGTCAGGAATGGTATAAGTTGCTGCACCTATTTTAGCAATATTGATATAGCCTTCTGGCACACCACTATACAAAACCTGCCACCTTTTAAGTTGTGAGGGCGTTTGTGTTATTTCATCTCTTGTCTTAAAATTCAAATATAAATAAGGATAAGTCTGCGCATTGATGCTATTTATGGCAAAAGAAGGGCTTGTAATATTATTGAAAAGCACATCTTTTTCTCCGTTAAGTTTTTCACCTATAACAATCAGCTCATTTTGGTCGTTGAGGGGGTTTTCAGTGGGAATATTTTTAACATAATTAGAAAAAACTGTCCCCCACGCACTCGCAGGACCTATACGTGTAGACGTAATATCACCTTCAATAAAGCCACCATCAAGATTATAATCCATTGAAATAACATCATTTATCTGATTGGTGATAGAACCAGAAATGATTTCTTGGAGGGCAGGCACAATATTGTTTCCAACACCTTTTTTGCCTAAAAGAATGTACGGATGCCCTGCAAGTAAGGTATTTAAGCCCGCAGGACTAGCTCCAATCTGCAGAAATGCAGTTCTTGCGGTATTATAGGCAAGCGTGCTAATTGCACCTTTGCTAATGACAAGTAAGTAATCATCAGTAGGAATACCTCCAATAATGCCATTCAATGCGCCTGCTTCTATGTTTGCGCTCGTTATAGTACCCACAATAGAAGGCTGCAAACCACAAAGGCTCATTCCTGCAGGTCTATAAGGTAGTTTGGTGCGTTTATCAAAAGCAATCAACCAAAGACTATTATCAGCACACGGGTTTTGGAGAGGTCCGTTAAATGCTATTGTAGCCCCATTCCACGAAAAGGTAGTTTCTGACACAAGCGGACTTGTTGCGCCATACGTAGTAACACGCAAGCGGTTATTAACAGATTTATATTTCCATTTATTGATATTTTTATCTTGTTCAATATTTACATCTTTACTTTTGTAAAACTGCGAAAATCTCGCCTGTGACCAGCCAGAAGGACTATTTTTGATATACATAAACGAGCTTTCGTCCCATAAAATAGTAGCACTTCCTACAGCATCTACAAAATTTACACGCCAATAATAAACAATGCTATCAGAAGGTAGCAAGTCCGTATTTGGCACAAACTCCCACGTAGGAAGTGCTTGCCCACGTATAATATTAGTTCGTTTGATAGGACTATTAAAAAAACTGCTTGTATCCACTTCAAACACCATATCTCGCCCAATATTTGCCAAATCTCCTGCCTGCGCAATAAGCCGTATGGGTTGTGTACCAATAACGCTATATTCTGGAGGAAAAAGTGCTTTTGCACCTACATCAGGCAATAAATATTCCAAAACTGCCACATTATTATCTTCACTAAGTTCCGGTATTTGATTAAGATAATCTAATTTCACCTCAAAACGGTTGTTTCCAAAACCGCCACCACTTACACCAGCACCTGCTGGGCGTGTTACAGTAAAATAAAGGGTATCAGTGTTATTTATTTTGTATCTTTTTATTGTTGTATAATCAATAATAGTACCGTTGCTAAGTGTTCTTTTAACAGAAATACGAAATTTTGTTGTATCAGAAATACCTTGATTATTTGCAATCAGGCGTATTTTGAAAGAATCAGAACGTGCCGTAATGATGCTATTATTAAAACTTTCTAAGGAAATTTGTGTATTATCTGTATAATAATCAGGTTTATTTCCAACGACCAAACGTACCGCAGGGTCTGCCTGCAAGGTCATTTGCTGAAATTGAGAACGCAAAATAGGGTCGCTTCCTAAGTTTACAGATGTTACTGTTGCTCTATGCAAAACGCCCAATGGTTCACCCAAAAGGATTTTTGTACCATAAGCGGCATTGTGCCAAAGTGTAGAAAAAAAATTAAGATAAGAGGCAATTCCTTCACCTGCATTAGCTATCCAACCAATAGCTCCTCTATCATCTCTAAGTAGCATCCAATCATCACTAATGTAGCCATTAAGGAAATAACCAGAGTACAAATTCCCTAATAAACAACCATTTGCCAAAATAAGTGGATATTTACCCTTGTTACGGTAACCCTGCACATCTTGCGAGGCGTTACCAATATCAATATCAGAGAAAAGTTGGCTAGAATGTCCAAAGAAAGTAAGTTGTCCTATTCCTTTATTGACTTCATCAGCTATATTGATATATTGCACGTTATTAGTGGTGGTTTTGGTGATAATTTTGCCCGTTCCACGCAAAAAGTCCCCCTCAATAATGTTTTTATAATTAGTTACAATACTTTTAAAATTTGCTTGTTCTGCCTGCGAAACTCCACCACTCAGAAAAAGCATATTTTTGCGCCATACGTTGTTTCCTGTTGGGTTTTCGTGTTCTTTTACTTTGGTGAGGTAGTTGGCAACGTGCAAAGGAATGTTAGCACTTAATCTGCCTGTGGGTATTGTATTGGCGTATTGATATTGCGCTAAACCATCAAAACCAGCCGTAAGCGGAATATCACTGCCAGGATAGCTGTGTGTAGGCACTAGGTTTTGAGCAGCGTGCAAAGGATTATTACGAATATCAAAGCTTGTGTTTCCAATATAATAAAAATTAGGGTCTGTAGGCATCAAAGAAATGGCACGCCCAAGCAAGAAAAGTGCTTTTGGTTTGCTTGTAGTAGGGTTTCCGTCATACATAAATTTAGCAAAATTACGAATAGCCACAGAACTACGTTCACCATAATTAAACTGATTATAAAGCACTTCAATATCCATTAAAATAGGTTTATAACTTCCGCCTTGTGCGCTTGCACGATAGTCTGCATACGCCTGCACAGGGTCTGCATAACCTCCAGCAGGGTTTCTAAGAATTTGATTACTAATCATCAAATAATCAAAACTAAGCGGACTGATACTCTGAAAATTTATTTTACTGATTCTTGCGGGAATTCTGAAATTATTTGTCAAGAAAAAACTACGCTCATTCAACGTATTATCAATAACTGGATTATTGGCTGATGCTATCTGGCGGATATTTATAGTATTAGTAATATCGTATAAAATGCTTCCAGCAGGCACATTAGCTATATTTAGCAAAGACATTGCAGAGGGGTTGGACGCAGTATTAAAGTAATTCTCTGTTTGAGAATTAGCATTAACGCCCTTAGCGTAGCGTAATTTGATATAATTAACAGAAAATTGCGCTCCTGTGCAGGCAGCACGCAAAATAAGTTGCCCATTTCCAGTTGGAAAATCCGTTACAAGAAGATTGGCTGCAATAATACCAGCATTAGCCGTACCAGAAAACGTAGTATTGATAGGACGCAATGTGGCAATACTATTTCCGACAGAAAACGTCATTGTAACATTGGAAAGCCCTCTACTAACATACGAAATTTCTATGGTAGGCGTGGTATTTCCTTGCGGATTTGTGATATTGAAGGTGAAATCTCGTGAGGCTGCCGCTCCAATAGCACTACTTGTAATACCTTTTCCTCTTCCAAAATCAGCTAAATAAGTAAAAAAACTACTAATCAAGCTTGTTCCTGGCGAAAAATTTTCTGCAAAAGCCTGTAATTCTTCTTGTATGATATAGGGTTGTGCCACAAGCGCACCAGCAGGCAAATTTAGATTACTCATTCTTTTGCCATTTGTTGCCCCCAAACTTTGCGTAATAAAGTACGCTGTTGTATCAGAATAGATGTTTTTGTACAGATTTATCTGACTTGTATAATTAGGGAAATGTAGTTCTCTGTCTTGCGTCCCATCATTTCCTTTTCCAAAGAAATCAACATAATCTGTTGCATCAAAAGTGCCATCAGCTTCACCCTGTACGCTTATTGCTTGCTCAACGCCTCTATGAAAAATTTGTATTTTTTGCGGATTATTAGCTATATTAAAACCTGCAGCAGCTAATTGTGCGTGTGTAAGGCGGTAAAGTCCTTTGTCTGTGATAGGAATTTTGAAATAGGATTGACTATAGTTAATCCATTCATTACAATAGAGTTGTGCTGAAGATTTATCTACAAAAAGAAGAGAAAAGAAGATGATAATTATATATTTTTTCATAAAATTTTTATGAGAGAGATTACTTGACAATAAAAACACAAATTAGCATTTTTTTGTTTTATCAGCAAAAATTATGCAAATTTAAGATTGAAGTGTGCTTTTTCATAATATGGAACACGTTTTTGATAAAAATTAAAAATCAGTTCACTTATTTCTTCATTGGTTTTATCAATAAAAAGTGGACGAATGTTTTTTGTATCATCTTGAATACGCATTATCAACATATTCAAATCAACATCTAAAAAAATACAAAAGCCGTTTAAAAGCATTTCAAACCTATTTTCATTAAAGCAAGGTGTTCCGCCACCTGTTGCTATGATAATTTTTTTATTAATATTCTCTTTGGCATTCTCTATAATAATTCCGTTCAAATAATGTGTTTCCATCATTCTGAAAAACGCTTCTCCATTATCCTGAAAAATTTGCGCAATGGTTTTATTTTCTTTTGACATAATATATTCATCTAAATCAATAAAAATATAGCCTAATTGCGCTGCAAGCTGTTTTCCTATTGTAGATTTGCCAGAACAAGGCATTCCCCACAAAAAAAACAAGTTATTTTGCGTGCTTTCTTGTATGATTTTTTCTAAAAGTATTTCTATCATTCGTTTATGTTTTGATTTGATTTGAACAAAATTATACACAATCATTTGATTACGAACACTTTGTATTCATTCACAATTCACAATTAAAAATTCACAATTACTTAATTATTCATTGATTTTAGTGATTTTAAAATCTATTCTGCGGTTTTTGGCACGGTTAAATTCACTGTCATTCTTCACAGTTGGATTGGTATCTCCAAAACCCAAGTGTTTGAGTCGTGTACTACTAATGCCTTTTTCTACCAAATAATCATAGACAATCTTGGCTCGTTGCTCCGAAATAGCCTGATTTTGTTGCGGATAGCCAACATTGTCGGTGTGTCCTTCCAAAACGCCATAAATATCTGTATTTTTATTCAGAAAGCGTACCAAATGGTCAAGTTCTGTTTGCGCACTCGGCGACAAAACAAGGCTTCCAGCATCAAAAACAACATCTTTCAAAATAAATTCTTCTCCTTTGTAATGCTTCGTTTTTTCCCAGTCTTCTGTATCAACTACGACAATTTGATTTTCTGCTTTTGAATTGATTTTTTTATTTTTCTTAGAAAAGTAAAAATAAATACCGCATAAAATAGCTCCTGTCCAAAGCAATTTTCTCACAGATTTCCAAAAAAAAGTCCTCGTATCTGCACTAAAAAAAGGTTTATTCTTTTCTTTTTTGAGTAAACTAATGATATTGGCTGCGCCGTCATGTGAGGGATATATTTCTAAGCATTTTTCAGCATACTCAATGGCTTGAGATTTGCTACTGTTGCGCTGTCTCTCTTTCCAAAGACCATAATTAGCATCTGCACATAAATAAAGTATATTTGTATCATTAGGGTTTAGTAAAAGTGCATTTGTGAGTTCCACAAGGGCATCTTCATAATTATTATGGCGCAAATGGTTTTGTCCTCTGTTGCTAAATTCTCTAAATTCTTTGAGAAGTTCGTCCCACTCTTCTTCTGAAATCATTAGTTCTAAGGCACGAGAACGCACTTTTTCATCTGTGATAAGTGGGTTTTCATCATCTTCTTTTAGTTTTAAAACTTTATTGACGTATTCTATATGTATTTTTTGAGGCTTACTCATTGTTTTTTAGGTCTTTCTAAATTTTTTATTTTAATCAAAAATTATCAAACAAATATACACTTTTTTGTATTTTATTCAGCATAAAACTAAAAAAAATAGTATTTTACAAAAACATATTTTTATACATAAAGTTATTAAAGTATGAAAAATAAAAATGCTATTGTTTGGCTTAGAAATGAGCTTCGCCTGCACGACAACGAACCTTTAGTGCGTGCTATACAAAAATTTAAACAAGTTTTTGTGGTATATTGCCTAGATAAACGTATGTTTGAAAAAACAAGTTTAGGCTTTTTACGAACAGATTATTTTAGAGCAAAGTTTTTATTAGAAAGCCTGCAAGATTTGCGTCAAAACCTACGTAAAATAGGGGGAGAACTTATTATACGTATAGGAAACCCAGAAGAAGTAATCCCACAACTTGCTACATCTTTTTCTGTTGATGCTGTTTATTGTGGCTATGAAGTTACAATAGAAGAAACCAATATAGAGCAAAAAATAGAGAAAATACTGTTTGCTAATGGCATTACTTTGGAGCGTTTTTGGGGTGCAACACTTTATCATCTTGATGACTTGCCTTTTGCCACTACACACATTCCTGATGTTTATACAGAATTTAGGAAAAATGTAGAAAAAGGAACAAAAATACGCCCCATATTTCCTACACCCACAAAATTAAACAAACCAGAAAATTTTAATATTGGAGAAATTCCAACACTCAAAGAACTTGATTTTGAACCTTTTGAAACAGATAACAGAAGTGTTTTAGCTTTTGAAGGTGGAGAAACAGCAGCTTTAAAACGACTAGATGATTATCTTTGGAAAAATGATTTACTTCGTGTTTACAAAGAAACTAGAAACGAACTTTTAGGTGCAGATTATTCTTCCAAATTCTCTGCTTGGCTTGCCTTGGGCTGCATTTCTCCTAGAAAAATCTATGAAGAAATAAAAAAATACGAACGCCAGCGCATCAAAAATGATTCTACTTATTGGTTGATTTTTGAGCTGATTTGGCGAGATTACTTCCGTTTTGTAGCTAAAAAATATGGTGCAAAAATATTTTCTTTAGAAGGAACAGGCAAAAAAACACTTCCGAAATTTTCTGAAAACAAAACTTTTTTTGAAAAATGGGCAAATGGACAAACAGGTGTACCTTTTATTGACGCAAATATGATAGAGCTTAACCAAACAGGTTTTATGTCAAACAGAGGAAGGCAAAATGTAGCAAGTTTTTTAGTCAAAGATATGAAGATTAGTTGGATTTGGGGAGCTATGTATTTTGAGAGTAAACTCCTTGATTATGATGTATGTAGCAACTGGTGCAATTGGAATTATGTCGCAGGTGTAGGTAATGACCCACGTGAAGACCGTTATTTTAATATTCTTAGGCAAGCAAAAAATTATGATGCCAAAGGAGAATACGTAAAATATTGGTTACCACAGCTTAATATGCTTCCCAATACGCTTATACATACTGCAGGTGCACTTTCTAATGCAGAACAACGCCAATATGATGTTAAATTAGGGGTAGATTATCCTGCTACTATTGTGAGTTATGAGCGTTGGGCAGAAAAAGAACGCTATTAAAAAATATAAAAAAAAGCCTTCACGCAATACGTGAGGGCTTTCCCAATCTTATGAAAAACTATTTTGCTGTAAGGAAAGGAGTTGAACCTCTAAGAAGAAGTTAGGACGAACTTTGTGGCGAATAATACGTGTTTGAAAAGTATTATTTATCACCAAGTTGGTCTTTGTACCTTTGTCTTCACCCCCGAGATAGGAGGGCACGTCTGCCAGTTTCGTCACCTTACATTATGATAAAGAAAAACATAATTGTTTGTTTCTCTGTTGCAAATGTAGCAGATTTGTTTGGATATTGCAAATTTTTCAATAAAATAATTTAAAATTTACAGTTTAATTAAAATATTGTTATATTTGTTATAAATTCAGCAAAAAAATATTAAGAAAGTGGATAAAAATTTCCAAATTGATAATACAGATTTGAAGATATTGAGTCTTCTCACCCAAGATGCCAATATGCCTTATACAGAAATTGCAGACAAGGTAAATGTGTCTAGTGGTACTGTACACGTACGTATGCGCAAAATGACAGATTTGGGAATTGTTACTGGTGCGCAAATTACCATCAATTATGCCAAATTGGGTTGGGACGTTACAGCTTTTTTAGGAATTTACCTTGATAAAAGTTCTCTTTATGATGAAGTGGTGCAGAAACTAGCGCAAATCTCAGAAGTTGTAAGTCTTAATTATACGACTGGTGCATATAGTATTTTTGCAAAGATTTTATGTAAAGATACTAATCATTTAAGGGAAGTTTTAAATGATAAAATACAAAAAGTTGGAGGCATACAACGTACAGAAACTTTTATTTCTTTGGAAGAAACACTTTGTAAACCTACTTTTTTTGATATGTTAAGCAAGTAATGAAAGGAAATTAACATTATTTACAAAACGTCAATTTAAATATTTAATAAATATTTAAATTGACGTTAGTTTGCACATCTTGCTAAATTACTCATCTTAAATTGAATGGATACATTCACCATAATTGATTAAACTCTTAATATACTACAAACGGGAAGGATTTCAGAAAATGTATTGAAGTCCAGCGGACTGGCATATTTATAGAAAATGCACCAAAAAATGTACCTTGCTCCTACGAAGCTTAGTACAAATGCAATCTTATTATTAGACCTCCTGCGAAAGTCGGAATAGTGTAGCAATTTAACAAAAAAGTGTTATTTTTGCAATTATGGAAGGAATAAAATATAATAAACTGG
>JAYUKY010000043.1:0-53850 GCA_043764015.1 Raineyaceae bacterium | reverse complement strand
GCTATATTATTTATACATTCAAAATTAGTTAAAATACTGATAATGATATTTTTAAAATTAGTTGAATATATAATCTACCCAGTCCTAGCACTTATATATAGTTTTTGTTTTTCGTTCCCCACGTTCCACGTGGGAAAACGGACAAGCAATGTATAATAGTATGTTCACAATCAAAAATTCACAGTTAAAAAACTTTCTAATTTATCCACCATTTCAGTAGAACCAATGAATAAAGGGCATCTTTGATGCAGTTTTTCTGGTTGAAGATCTAAAATACGCATCTCTCCGTTAGTTGCTTTTCCACCTGCTTGTTCTGCAATAAATGCCAAAGAATTACATTCATAAAGTAATCTTAATTTGCCTGTAGGAGCTTTTTGGGTAGCAGGATAAATAAAAATTCCACCTTTCAACAAATTTCTATGGAAATCAGCCACCAAAGAACCAATATAACGAGCAGAATACGCATTATCCTTACAAAAACTAATATAATCATTCACACCTTTTGGAAATTCATTAGAATTGCCTTCATTACAAGAATAAATTTTACCTTTTGTATTCATTTTCATTTCGGAATGCGACAAAATAAATTCCCCCAACGAACTTTCATAGGTAAAAGCATTCACTCCGTGACCAGTCGTATAAACGAGCATTGTAGAAGAACCATACAAAATATAGCCTGCTGCTACCTGTTCTGTGCCTTTTTGCAAAAAATCTTCCAGAGTTGGAGGCGTTCCTACTTCTGTAACACGTCTATAAATAGAGAAAATAGTACCAATAGACACATTTACATCAATATTAGACGAGCCATCAAGCGGGTCAATAGCAACAACATATTTACCATTATGATTACCTGTATCAATTATTTCTTCATTTTCTTCCGAAATAATGCCACAAACCTCTCCCCCATTGCGCAAAGCACGTATAAAACGCACATCAGCAATTACATCTAGCTTTTGTTGTTCTTCACCTTGCACATTTTGTGAGCCAATAGCTCCTGTAATATCAATAAGTCCCGCCCTATTGATTTCACGGTTGATAATTTTGCCTGCAAGCGCAATATCTCTTAAAAGCTGTGAAAGTTCGCCACTAGCATACGAAAACTGTTCTTGTTTTCGCATAATAAAACGGTCTAGTGTTGTTCCTACGGCTACTATATGTTGTTCCATTTGGTATTTTTTGGTAAATATTTTTGAGATAAAACTATTTATTGCTATGAATTCTGTTACAAATATATTGATTTTTTATGTGAAATTACGAAAAAATATGATGACTGATATTGCTGCCGTACACAGTTTTTATTGTTGGTCTGTACCGTAGTAAAACGGAGGTCTGACCAATAATAAAACTGGTAATTTCATTTTAAAAAGGGATTATGGTCAGACCTTCGTTGCTCTACGGTGCAGACCATAATCTCTTTTTAAAATTGTATATGGTAGCAAAATGACTGATATTTCGTAATTTTATCTTGAAATTTTTTTTGTTTTTAATTCAAAAAACAAAAAAATTATTTTCTAAATTTTTCTACTGCTTCTTTTAATTCCATATTTTCAGAAATCAAAAACAGCCCCCCAAAATTTAGTAAACCATTGATAATCAAAATAGTAGAGCCAAATTTAAAATCTTTAATCAGTTCTGCAGAATAGAAATCTATTCCCCAACTCAAAAACACGCAAAATAAACACAAAAACGGTACTAATTTATCATTTACACGCCTTTTTGTTATTAAACCAAAGGCATAAAGCCCTAAAAGTGGACCATAAGTATAGCCCGTAACTTTGAAAAGCAAAGTAATTACGTTTGTATCAGGAAAAGCATCTTTTGCTATCTTAAAAATCACAATAATAATCAAAAGTAACACAGAAAAGCCCAAATGTACCCAGCGGATAGTCTTTTTGCTATCTTCTTCGTTTTTATCAGAAACATCTAAAAAATCAATAGAAAAAGAAGTAGTGAGAGAAGTAAGTGCAGAATCAGAACTAGCATAAGTCGCTGCCGTAATTCCTAATAAAAATGCTATTCCAGCCACTATACCAAAGTTATTGAAGGCAAGTTGCGGATAAACATTGTCACTTGCTTTTGGCAAAATAATGCCTTTTTGCTCTGCATAAATATACAAAAGTGCGCCCAACGACAAAAAAATCCAGTTTACGACAAGCAAAGTAAGGCTAAACCAAAACATATTTTTTTGTGCTTCAGGCAAAGATTTACAAGTAAGATTTTTTTGCATCATATCTTGGTCAAGCCCTGTCATAGCTATTGCAATGAACATTCCTGATAAGAATTGCTTAGGGAAAAAGTCCACGCCACGCCAATCATTCCAAAAGAAAACTTGCCCAAATTTGCTATTTGAAATGGTAGAAGAGATTTCTAAAAAGCCTAAATTAAGTTCTGTTTTTATCAAATAAATGCTTGAAAATAAAGCAAGTAATAGGAAAGTTGTTTGAAAAGTATCTGTCCAAACAATGGTTTTGATGCCTCCACGAAAGGTATAAACCCAAATAAGGGCAATACTTACGGCTGTGGTGAGCCAAAACGGAAATCCCCAAGCATCAAAAAGCCCAATTTGAAGCGCAATCACCGCCAAAAAAAGCCTAAAAGCCGTGCCTATTGTACGGGAAAGCAAGAAAAATCCTGCACCCGTTTTATAAGTCCAAAAACCAAAACGGTCTTTAAGATACGTATAAATAGAAATTAAATTAAGTCGGTAGTAAAGTGGCATAAGAATAGTAGCTATCACAAAATAACCAACCATATAACCCATAACTAATTGAAAATAAGAGAATTGTGTTTTAGCAACATTACCAGGAACAGAGATAAAAGTAACACCAGATAAAGATGCGCCAATCATTCCAAAAGCTACTAAAAACCAAGGAGATTGCCTATTTCCATTAAAAAAAGATGCCGTAGAAGCATTGCGAGAGGTATAATAACTAATCAGTATCAAAATACCAAAATAAGCCACCAAAACAGAAAAAACTAACGTAGAATTCATTGGGAAAGTATTTGAAAATTATAAGCAAATAAATTGTAAATATAAACCAATTTATTTTAAAATAAAATGTCATCAACATAAAAAGTGATTACCACCTATTTTTTATTTTCCCAATTCTGTTACTTATTTTAGTTTGGCGAGTTCTGTAAAAAGCGTTTTTTGTGCTTCTGTGAGATTAGTTGGTAGTTTAACTTCATAAGTTACATACAAATCTCCGTTTTCATTGTCTTTTTTATAAATAGGAAACCCTTTTCCTTTTAGTCTTATTTTCGTATTTGGTTGTGTTTCTGGCGCAACTTTGAGTTTTATTTTTCCTGTTAAGGTTTCTAAAATAGTTTCACCACCAAGCATAGCTGTATATAAATCAATGGTAATCACTGCAAACAAATCATTTCCCACACGTTTAAAATCTGGGTGATTTGCAATAGAAAAAGTAATATACAAATCTCCTGCTGGAGCGTTGTTTGCGCCTGCGCCACCGTGTCCTGCGAGTTTTATTTTTTGCTCATTTTCTATGCCTGCGGGTATTGTAATACGGATATTTTTGCCATTGACCGTGATAGTTTGCTTGTGCGTTTCCATTGCATCAATCAAATTAAGTTTTATTTCTGCATTATAATCTTGTCCTTTTTGTTGTGTTTGTCTAGTGCGGTTTTCATTAGCAAACATAGACTCAAAAAAGCTAGAAAAATCACTTTCCTCACCTCCAAATGGCTGATTATTTTGATTACTATATTGATTTTGTTGTCGTGCTTTTTGGTATGCTTGTTGTTGGGCTTTTTGTTGTGCTTGTTGCGCCTCAAATTGCTCCGAATGCTCCCAATCTTTGCCGTATCTGTCGTATTTTTTGCGTTTGTCGGGGTCACTTAAAACCTGATTAGCTTCATTTATTTGTTGGAATTTCTTTTGTGCATCTTTATCATTTGGGTTGATATCTGGGTGCATTTTGCGTGCAAGTTTGCGGTAAGTTTTCTTTATATCTTCTTCAGAAGCGGTTTTATCAAGTCCTAAAACCTTATAATAATCAATAATTTCCATAGAATTTGAGTAATTGAAAGTTAGAAAAAAATCCATCAAAAAGCATCAATGCAAAAAGCAAATCTACTCATAAAACAAATAATAAAATTATAGGATTTTGTAGAAAAATTACATTATTCACATCTTTTGGAAGGGAGAAAGCAATAAAAAAAATCCTACAAAACTTAATTTGTAGTTTATTTTTACCTTGCACATAACGGTATACCTTTATTATTTGTGTAGAAATGGTAGCAAAGTTAAACAGAATTTCAAAAAAACAGTTATATTTGCAGTAAAGTAATAATAAACAAATTTTTAGAGATATTTTATGGATTTAATGATAACTTTTTTGAAAAATTTTTCAATATTGGTTTTTGTCGTTTTTGTGTTGGGTGTATATAATTCCGTGCCAGAAGATATGGCTTTTGGTATTGATGCCATTGGGAAAATGGATAAATCCCACTTTTTTTATGCTATGGCAGCTTTTGTGATACTTATAAATTTGTTTTTGACTATTTTTGTAAAATATTTTAATGCAATTCCTGCGCAAAAATTTCAGATGCCAAAACGTGATTTTTGGTTAGAAAATAATGAAAGTCGTGTAGCTTTTTTCTATGTAATACAGAGTTGGGCATATAGTCTGATGGCAGTTTTTAATGCCCTTATTTGTTTGATTTTATTCAAAATATATAAAATAAACGACCTTGCAGGCATTTCTGGAATAAATTTATTGCCTTATTTGCTACTAATTGTCGTAGTGATTATAGCTTGGATTGTTTTTATTTTAAGAAGATTTTATATACAAAAATATTCTATCTGGGAATAACTTTTTAGACTTTGAGCCATAAAGTGTGAGATGAATATATTGTTTACAGATGTATCCACCTCACACCTCACATTTCACACTTCAAAAAATGGATATATACGTAGGTAGTTTGCCTTTCAAACTAAAAGAAAATCAGCTCGCAGCATTGTTTGAGCCTTATGGAGACGTTGAATCTGTAAAAATTATTATTCATAAGATTACGAGGCAAAACAAAGGCTTTGGCTTCGTCACGATGCCCAATGATGAGCAGGCACTTGCCGCCATAAAAGCCCTTAATGGCTCTGATTTGGAAGGTAGAGAACTTGAAGTGAGCAAATCTGACCCCAAAGTAGAAATAAAATCTACTGGAAAAGATGTTTATAAGGCTTCTACGGCTAGAAAAGTCATCAAAAATGTACCACGCAAAAGAAATGATGATGATGACACGTTCAAATTCAAGAAAAAACATTAGTAGGAAGTGAATAAAAATCTCATAAAAACTCCGTTTGAAAAAATGCTTTTCTCACAGAAAAAAACCTTAATAATTGCTTCAATTTCAGGTTTTTTAGCTGTGGCTGTTGGAGCTTTTGGCGCACACGCTTTGAAAGCACACTTACTTTTGATAGGAAAGCCTGAAGTTTTTGAAACTGCCTCAAAATATCATTTTTATCATAGTTTTTTGTTGCTTTTGATTGGTATTTTGCAGTTTCATATTAAGGCAAAATGGCTTTCTTATGCTTCTTGTGCCATATTTTACGGACTTTTGCTTTTTTGTGGTTCACTTTATGCGCTTGCACTCACAGGCGTAGGTTTGTTAGGTGCGGTTGCGCCCATAGGAGGCATTTTTTTGCTAATTGGCTGGTTTTTGATAGGAAAATCTATTTATGATGAATTTTATAAATAATCTTTGCATTTAAAAGGAAATCAACTAAAAAGATTTATGCAACTTACTCAACATACACCTCAAATTTGGACTATTGACAATTTTCTCACCCAAAAAGAATGTGAAGATTTTATTATTTTTAGTGAAAATATTGGTTATTCAGAGGCGGAAGTAAGTTTTGCGGAAGGTGCAAAAATGATGAAAGGACTTCGGAATAACGAAAGACTTTTGTATGAAGACGCACAACTTGCCGCTGATTTGTGGCTAAAACTTGCGCCTTTTTGTCCGCAAAATCTTGATAGTGAAACAGAAAATAATAGCAAAAAAGTTATTCAAAACGGCATCAATGAGCAATTTAGGTTTTATAAATACGAAATTGGTCAGCGTTTTAAGCGACATATTGACGGCAGATTTACTAGAAATGCGCAAGAGCAAAGCCGCATCACGTTTATGATTTACCTCAATGATGATTTTGAAGGGGGAGAAACCACTTTTGATAATCTCCAAATAATTCCTAAAACTGGCACAGCTTTGTGTTTTATTCACGAGGTAAAACACGAAGGAAGTGCAATCAAAAGCGGAACAAAGTATGTTTTACGCTCTGATGTAATGTATTGTGAAATGTAAGGAAAATATATTCTTCTACCTCAAAAAATACTTCACACCTCACGCCTCACATTTTAAAAGTCTTTCCATTCGTCTAAAAGAACTTTCAAATCTTCGTATAAAAACCTGTCTTTATCCACAAAAGACACTTTCTTTCTGATTTTATCATATAACTTTTTGGTTTCTTTGCCCATTTGTGTTGCCACTTTTGCTTTTTTGAGTTGTTTAGTGCGTATATCAATGGCTTGTGTTGCCGTAAGCATCAAAATAGCTACTATTTTGCGTACATTTTCCAAAATTTCTAGAGCCTGCCTGCCGCCAATAGTTCCCATACTTACGTGGTCTTCTTGGTTAGCACAAGTCGGGATAGAATCTGCACTAGCAGGGTGTACAAGCACTTTATTTTCAGAAACCAAACTTGCCGCCGCATATTGTGGTATCATCAGCGCAGACATAATGCCACTTTCATCTTCCGACAAAAAAGCAGGCAAACAGTCGTTTGTAGCCTCATCAACGAGTTTATTTATCTGACGTTCAGCGAGATTGCCTATTTCTGCAAAAGCAAGTTTCAGATAATCCAAAGGCAAAGCAACAGGTTGTCCGTGAAAATTACCTGCAGAAAGTACCAAATCCTCCTCCACAAAAATAATAGGATTGTCCACAACAGCATTTAATTCATTTTCAATGGCATTTTTGGTATGTTCTATTGCAGCCAGACTTGCGCCCATTACTTGTGGCGTGCAGCGTACAGAATAGGCATCTTGTGGCGTTATTTTTTTGTCTGCAAAACGCAAAATAGTTGCCCAAGTGAGCCATTTTGGCGTATTTTCTTCTTTTGGAAGATACCTAAAAATATCATCAGAAATCTTTAAAATCTTACCATTTTGAAGGTCTTTTATTTGTTGTTGCAGATTATTTTGACTACCATTTTGGTTATTATCTTTGTCACTTGGCAGATTTTTGATAAGATTTTCAGGGAAATGCGCTAAAATATCTTTGGCTTTTATTCCAAAAAAAGTTGATTTTTCAAGGTTTTGACGTACTTTTTTAGCAATTTCTTGTTGTCCTGTGTGCCTACGTACCTCGTGAACTTGTGGAAAAAATGCTTGTTCTCTTGCGCAAAGTGCCTCAAACATCATAGAAGATGACAAAACGCACAAATCCAACAGTTTTTCTCCTTCATATACGCCTATTGCGCCCAAAGCGGTCATTACGCTTGTGCCATTCAGCAAAGCAATTCCTTCTTTGTGTTGGAGTTCTATTTTTTCTAATTTTCTACTAATCAGGGCTTTAGCACCAGTAATTTCTTTTCCATCAACTTCTGCAAGCCCTTCACCTATCAGCACGAGTGCCATGTGAGAAAGAGGACAAAGGTCGCCACTTGCGCCCACAGAGCCTTGTGAGGGAATTATTGGGTGAATTTTCTCATTGATAAGATTTTTGAGAAGTGTAATAGTTTCTTCTCTCGCACCAGAAAAGCCCGCCAAAAGCGTATTCAGACGAATAAGCATAATAGCACGTACAATGGGCGTTTCAAAGGGTTTGCCCACACCGCAAGCGTGAGAAAGCAAAAGATTTCTTTGCATCAAACGAGCCTCCTCGTAGTCTGTAATGACTTTTGAGGCATTTGAGCCAAAACCTGTGGTAATGCCATAAACAACTTCTTGATTTTGAACAAGTTGCTCCACATAATTACGGCTTTTTCTGACTGCTTTGAGGGCGTTTTTGTCTATTTCTACGTGATGATAATGATAAGCAACAGAAATTACTTCTGAAATAGTTAATTTTTGACCGTTAAGAACAATATTTTTCATTTAGTTTGGTTATATTTTAGTTATATTTGCAAAAAAGTTGTCGTTTGTGAGGACACAAACAACGGCATTAAACCCTACAAGAGTTATTTATAAGTTGATTTCAAAACATAAAATTAAGATAAAAAATGAAAAAATACCTGTTTTCTTTTCTTTTAATGATTATTTTTCTTACAAATTCTCTGACGAGTTTGCAGGCGCAACAATATAATGCAGCAGAACAAGTTTTGGTGCAAGATGGTAAAATATATGTTGTAGTGGCGGTTTTGGGAACTATTTTGCTAGGATTTTTGGGTTATGTGGTATTTTTGGATAAAAAAATCACCAAAATAGAAGAGCAAATTAAAAAAGAAGGAAAATAATTAGTAAGGATTACACAAAACAAGCACACAAATAAAAGTTTTATACTTTGATTTGTAGTGTTTTTTTTGTATTTTCGTGCTTTGGAAATGCAATTAGCATCAAATAAATAATAAATAAAATGATACACGTTGAAAATGAATTGCTTGTGGGCTTGGAAGATGTGCAGATGAAAGATGCTTTTATTGCTAAACAAATAATAAATATAGAAAATAGCACTAATGAGCGTAAAAATCATATTGAAAAACTGTTGTATGAATATAAAAAAATAGAAGATAAGACCTTTATAGACTATAAATTTTTTCAAGATAAACAAGAAACACCAGTAAATTTTAAGCAGTCAATGCAATTAGAAAGACATAGGTGGTTTCCATATAAAGAAGGTTTTTCTCCACTATTTGTAGAATCTTTTATTAACCGTTTTACAGATAAAAGAAACATCAAAATCCTAGATGTATTTTCAGGTGTAGGAACAACAGTATTACAAGCTGGCTTAATGGGATTTGAAGGGGTTGGTTTTGATGTTAATCCATTATCTAACTTTATTGCTAAAACTAAATCTATTAGTTTAGATTTAGAAGAGCAAAGCAAATTTATATCAATAATTGAAGATTTTTCAAACGCAACACTGGATTTTTCACTAGAAAAACCAGATAATAAAACTGTTGTTTCTTATTTTTCAGAAAGAAATATAGAATGGCTATTAAAATTGAAGTATTTTTATACACAATTAGAAGACCCTTATCAAGCATTATTCAAATTGGTATTTTTAAGAATTATAGAACCGTTATCTACACACCGCAAAGATGGTAATGGTGTTAAGAGAAAAACCAACCTTACTAAAATACAGACTTTTACCAGTACAGAATCTTTTAAAGAATATGTAGTTACATTTTTAAAATTATTGTTAGATGACATTAAAAAAAGTCCTATACAAAATGTTACAACATTTCATTTAAAAAATTCACTAGAAAATAGTAATTTTGAGGGCAATACATTTAATGCTGTTTTGACATCACCACCGTATGCTAATTGTTTTGATTATAGCAAAGTCTATTTATCTGAACTTTGGTTAGGAGATTTTTTTACAAATCCTACTTCCCAAAAAGATTTTAGGTATATGTCTGTGCGTAGCCACGTACATGCAAGCTGGAAAGAGAGATTTGGAGATAAAGGAAGTAAAATTGTGAACGAAATAATATTCCCCTATTTAAGCGCACAAAAATTATGGTCTAATAAAATACCTGCTATGCTGTGTGGTTATTTTAAGGATATGGGGCAAATATTAGAAAATTTATTTCCAATATTAGAAGATGGTACGCCTGTAGGTTTAGTTGTAGGAAATTCTGTTTATGACGGTATTCCAATAGCTACTGATTTATTACTTTGCGAAATTGGAGAACGGATAGGCTACAAAGTAGAAAAAATAGAGGTTTACCGTAAACTTACAACATCATCACAACAACTTATAAAGGTTGAGAACAAAGAATATTTAAGAGAGAGTTTGGTAGTTTTAAGAAAAATATAATTCAAAATGGAACTTATTAAAGAGGAAATTAGCAGTTTTTACTTGCCCTCACAATTGCAATTTGGCGAACTTATTGAGTTCCCAAACATACGCAAAATCAAGCAATATACCCACAGAATATACAACCGTTATCCTGCACGTAGTATTTGTACTGTTCCAAGAAGCATATTACAAGAATTAAAAGAGCAATACAATAATCCTTCAGATATAAAAGTATTAGATTGTTTTATGGGTTCTGGTACAACTGCTGTAGAAACAGCTTTACAAGGTATGCAGATTTTTGGGGTTGAAGTAGATACTTTTGCACGTTTAATTGCAAAAGTATCTACTACTGTGTATAATTTTGAAGAGCTTATACAACTTGAAAGTACTTATAGCCAAATCATAAATAATTGGCGAGATTTTGATATTGATGAAAAATATATACCAGAACTCACTAATATTAGGTATTGGTTTGATGATGAAACTTTTAAACAGTTATTGCAGCTAAAAAAGGCAGTTTATAGTCTTGCAAAAAATAAAAATGATTTAGATTTCTTGAAAATTACATTTGCGGATATTATTAAGCCTTGTTCTAAAATGGAAAGGCAATCAACGAAACCATATATATCTAAAAAATTTGCAAAAGTACCAAGTCAAGTGAATGAAACTTTTATTAAATCTTTTAAAGTACATTTTCAAGCCATACAAGATTTTTCTGAATATACTGATTATCAAAGTAATACAATAAATTGGATAGGAAATGATGCTACTGATTTTAATAGTGAAGGCAATATAATTGATGTTGCTATTACTTCACCACCATATGCAAACGCTTTTGATTATACACATTGTATAAAAATAGAAAGTTCTTGGGTGGACTGCATCAATAATGCTCTTTTACCAGTAATAAGAAATAATCAAGTTGGTTATTCCACAAGAGGTAAAAGACCCGTATCAGAGATTGTTATGGAGAAAATCAATATTTATTTTGATGCAATATATTTACAAGATAAAATTAAAGCTAAGGCACTAGCCGCATATTTTGAAGATATGTACACCAATTTGCAATGCGTGTACAAAATATTAAAACCAAACGCTTTTTATCATTTAATTATTGGAGATAATGTAGTAAAAGGTATAGTTATTCCTACACATAGTATTATTGCACAATTGGGGCAAGAAGTTGGTTTTGAATGGACTAATTTTTACGAATATAAAATTAAAGACCATAGAACTTCAATACCTAGAAATGGGAATGGAGGAAAAATTGAATATGAAAAAGTAATAGTTCTAAAAAAATGATAATTCATAGTAATATTGACACTTTATTGAGTGATAAATTTTTGAGGTGGTCTGAAAATGTTTTAAGTAACAAACAAACAGAAAATGATATTTTTGCAGTTATTGGAGATACAAAACGCTCTGATGATGGCACAAGAGCCAATGAATTATTCCGTTTAGGTTTATTTCGTGGTAGCCTTATGGGTAAAAAAGCTGGCTGGAATTTATTAAAAGAGAATAAAAACATACATTCAAGACTGGGATTTTTAAGTTATATCATTGGCAAAGCAATAAATGCTAATTATAGTAGTGAAAAAACAGAGAAAGCATTTGGTGCTTTGTGTACGTTATTTGCGCTACAAACAGGTGAAATAGTTGAAAATAAGTGCTTCACAGTTGTTGGCTTATCTTTTTATATAAAAAAATATTTCCCATACAACAAAGATATTAACGAAATAAAATATTGGCGTTATCTAACTTCACTACTTTTTTGTACTTGGTATGATGATACGTATAAAAGTGGTTTATTAGCGGATTATTTTGCTCAAAATCCTATTAATCAGCTTTTTATAATTGATAATGGAAATACAGAAAAAATAACAAATGATAAATTTAATGCATTAATCAATACTAATAGGAGTTTAAGTAACATAACTCCACCAAAATACTCATTATTTTGGGTAGGTAATTATAGTGATAATAAACCAAGAGGCGTTTTCTCACAAGGTTTATTAGTTGGCAGAAAGTTATTAGAAATAGCAAGTGAAATAGAACATAGAGCAATATCAAAAAAAGAAATTTCACCTTTTTATACTGTTATCAAAAAACCTGATAATATTATAATCCCTTGTGTAATAGAAGAATTACAAGAAATTTTTAGCACTAATGACGAAGCAAAAAAAGAATTTTCAAAACTTATGAAAACATTATATGAAGGTGTTAATGACGCACTTGATTTTTTATCACCCAAACAATCCAAATCAAGTTTTGATACCATTACTTCTAATAAAATTTATTTTGGTTGTCCTGGTACAGGTAAATCTCACAAAATCAACCAAATAATCAATAATATTGATAAAAGTCAATGGGAACGTGTTACCTTTCATCCTGAATATGATTATGCTAGCTTTGTAGGCGCATATAAGCCCTTTTCTACAAAAGATGACAATAATAAGGACATTATTAAATATGATTTTGTACCACAAGCATTTACGGATATTTATGTAAGAGCTTGGAAGGGTTTAGGAACACATCTACCTGTGCCTTATTTTCTAATTATTGAAGAAATAAATAGGGGAAACTGTGCAGAAATATTTGGAGATATTTTTCAGTTATTGGATAGAAACGCTAATTATGAAGTTTCTACATCACAAGAGCTAAAAAAGCATCTTATTGAGCAATTAGGAGAAACACACGAAGGTATCAAAGATGGATTAAAATTACCTCCTAATCTCACGCTTTTAGCTACAATGAACACTTCTGACCAGTCATTATTTCCTATGGATAGTGCTTTTAAAAGGCGTTGGGAGTGGGAATACGTGCCAATTAATTACAAAGATTCAGAAAATCAAATTATCCAAATTTTGGATAAAAAATACAGTTGGACAAGTTTTTTAAAGGTTATTAACGAGAAAATTTACCAAATTACGGAAAGTGAAGACAAGCAAATGGGCAACCGTTTTGTTGATACCAAGGGTGTGATTACAGAAGAGATTTTGCTAAATAAAATAATGTTTTATTTATGGTTTGATGTCTTCAAAAATGAAGATAGCAGAAGTCCACACTATATTTTTAAGAAAAATCCAATTGAGAAATTTAAGTATGCGGATTTATTTGACGAAAATGGTACACAAACATTAACTTCTTTTTTGGCGCATAATCAAATAGTAGAAATATAATGAAACTTTTAATAGAACAGCTTGATTATGAGATAAATACTATTTCGCATCTTTTGCCTGCAAAATATTTTACCTATAAAAACGACCAAAAAGTAAGCATTGATTATGTTGGTTATTACAATAATTTTGAGACAAATGAAACTGTTATTATTTTGCCAAAAATATTTTTAGACGAAACTACTAAAACTATCTTTGGAAGTATTCCTGTCAATGATTTTGTTAATGAAAACGCCCTAGAAATTCTTAAAAATCATCAAAAATCAAAAACTGATATTGATTTTATTTACCGTTTTGCGCTGGTTTTTTATCTTTCGCTAAGGGAATTTCAGCAAAGAAACGCAGACACAGACATTACAGAAAGCACTTCTACCAAAAATATTATTTCTAATATTGAAACTACCGTTTTGAGTGAGTTAGACCTTATTTTTAGCTTATTGCGTTTTTACCAAGAAAATAAAGACCTTATCATTTTTAAGCAAAAAGAAAGTGAAAAACAACATTTTAAGAAAACTGACTGGGTAAAAACTGTTCGTAGGCAAACGCCCATTTTCCAAAATAATATTCCTATTTATACTAAAAACAATCAAAGTCAGCCAACGCAAAACAATGATAATGAGTTACTTATTATTTTCTTTTCTGTTCTAAAACATTTTGAATTGCAATATGGATTTAATATTTCGCTAGAAAATATCACTATTCAGAAAATTTCACAAGATTTTGAGCGCAAATCCTTGCGTACACTCAAAAGCATCAAACAACAATATTTTTCAGATAAATTCAAAAAATTACTGTTTTTATTGATTGCCTATTTTGAAAAAAAATCTGTTGGAAGTGGCAAAGAAAGCAATAAAGAAGAGTTTATTTTATGTAAAAATTATAATATTGTTTTTGAAGATATGATAGACAAACTGCTTTCTGATAAAGGAAAAATCATTGATAAAATGAAATACCAACAAGATGGCAAAATCCTTGACCATATTTTTGAGCATCATTCCTTTTTTGAGCCTGATAGTATTTTTTATATTGGAGATTCCAAATATTACAAAGAAAGCACGCAGTACTCAAAAAATAGTATTTATAAGCAACATACTTACGCTAAAAACGTCATTCAATACAATATTAACCTATTTAATGAGGCAAAACCACTTAATAATGTTCGCTATCGTGATGAGCTAACAGAAGGCTATAATATTACGCCTAATTTTTTCATACAAGGATTTATAGACCACCAAAATTTGGCAAATTCAATGGCTGATTTCCAGTTTGATACCACGCAAAAGCCCAAAATAAACTATCATTTTGAAAATAGGATTTTTGATAGAGATACTTTATTTGTTTATAATTTTAGGATAAATTTCGTTTTTGTGTTGCAAAGTTATTTAGAAAAAAATCAAGAATATTTAGCAGATTTCTCTGATAAAAGCAAAAAAACTATTAGAGAGCAGGTTTGGGAGCATCTTTATCAGGAATATGATTTTTTTTATTTGAAGCCAACAACCAATTTGAAAGATTTTGTAACCGCAAATTTCAAAATCCTAAACGGCAAAATTTATGCTAATTCTCAAACAAAAGATAGCCTAATTTTAGGTTTAAAGAAAAATTTTCAAGAAAGTACAGAAATAAAAAATATGTTTGGAATCCTTTTGACAAAACTTCAATAATAATAGCCACAAATACACAAATAATTGTATTTATTCGTGTATTCGTGGCTATTAAATCAAATATATTTTTATTTACTTCAATACAATTCCAAGAATAATGGCAATTACGCCAACAACACCACAGCCTATTGCGCCATAAAGATAATTTTTAGAATCTCCTTCAAACTCTTCCACAAGTTCTTTTTCTAGCTTTGTAGAAACAATAAACGAGTTTTTTGGGTCGTGTGGCTTCATTACGCAAAGTCCGCCATTTTTATCAGTTGCCTCACCAAGCACATACAATTTAGAATTAACTTTGATAACTTCTTCATTATAACGGTAGCCAATGGTTTTTGAGCCAGAACTTTCATTGAAATGATAGCCTTTTGGCATCTCACGCTCAAAACGGTCAACGCTTTTTCGTGCTATGATTTCCGCATCAATCATATCCACTTCTATCATTTTTCCGCTACCATCATCAAGCAAAAATGGTATAGAACGCTCATTTTCAGCAACTGTTTCACTTCTGCGGTTGGTTACCCAGCGTTTTCTACCTTCAGAATCAGTTTCTTGCTCTTCTACTTCATACTCACGAGTAACGCTAGACTTGAAATAAACAACATCTTCTCCACTATGTTCTGCTTGAAGTGGTTTTTTGCAGGTAGCAACGCCCACGAGTTCTACCACTTTTGTATAACTTCCTACACCAACAGTATCTTTAATTGCTTCATAATCATTGACTTCATCAGCTGCTTTTGAAGTTTCATTATACTTTACGTTGATAAGTTTGTCTGCATTTTGGCGGCGTGTATATTCCAAACCAACAGCAACAACAATCAAAATAATTCCAATAATAATTCCTATCATAATTTTTATGTTTTTTTTAGTAGATTTTATCCCCTAAATTTACAAAGGGGACTTTTAATACAGATGTTGTTTTGCAACAATTTACTTGTATTAAAGTCCCCTTTGGGGATTTGGGGCTGAATTTAAAAATTATTTTGCAACCGCACCCACTCTGTTAGCAAGTACAACTTCATCATAATTATCAGCAACAACTGCTACAGTCTGAACTGCTGCTGTGAACTCATTAAGGTCAAGATTTGCCCCAGCAAGAGAATAGCTATAAATAACTGATTTGTCAAACGTAAGACCAAAGCTACCAAAATGCGTTGTAGCATTGTTGCGAAGCAACTCATCTTTTAGTTCGTTACTGATTTCAATGTTGTCGGCGAGGTAAGAAAACACCTCAACAAGTGCATCTTCTGTATGCCAGCCAATCACACGAATGTTCACGCTCACGGTGCCGAAAGTGAAACTGAATTGGTTGTCAATTTTGATGATTTCGTCATCATGAAAAAGTTCTTTCAAGTAGCCTTCTACTTTTAGAAGCACTTTCGCCACAATAGCCTCATTAACTCCTTCTTTTATTACTTTGAATTTTGGCATAATTTTAGAGATTTTAGATTTTAGCATTTATGTTTAGCATTTTGCTAGGCATTTGTTGCTGGTTTTTGATTTGAGATTATTTGTTGAGAGATGCTTTCAGTTTTTCAAACTCGTCATCAACTTGAGAGTTTTTAGTCAAAAGTTTGAAGTCATCATCAATGCTTTTGTTGCTGTCTGACATTTCTGTAAATGCTTGTGCTTCAGATTCAGATTTAAGGATTTTTTCCTCAAATTTGTCAAATTTAGCAAAAGAATTAGAATCAAATCCACCAATTTGTTTAGCAATATCTGTTTGTGCTTTTGCGGTTTGGCTACGAGCAATAAGTGTGCTTTCTTTAAGTCTTGCCTCACTTAGCTTAGCTTTTAAGCCATCAACTTGTTCTTTTAGTTTAGCTGTCATACCTGCTGCGCTATCAAACATAGCTTGATATTGTGCTGCTTGTTGGTCTGCTTCTGCTTTTTTAGCAAGCGCTTTTCTTGCAAGGTCTTCATTTCCAGCTTGCATTGCTTGTGTTGCTTTGGCTTTGAAATCTTCAGACATTGCTTTGTACTTGTCCAAATCACGTTCTAATTTTTTCTCTTGCGCCATAGCGGTAGCAAGCCCAGATGTCGCTTTATTGACTGATTCTTGCATTTCAATCACCATTAGCTTAATCATTTTTTCTGGATCTTCAGCGTTGTCTAAAGCGTCATTTACGTTAGATTTGAAGATGTCTGAAATTCTTGAGAAAATTCCCATAATAGTTGCGGTTTTTGTGTTTGAGTTATTGATTAAATACGGACTAATTTTGTGCTAAGTTGGTACTTTTTTTTAGTAATTCAAAATTTTTTTAAATTTTTCTTTATTGCTACAAATACACGAATATATTTACTTGTATATTTCATTTGTGTATTTCATTTGTGTATTTCATTTGTGTATTCGTGGCAACTCTTTTATTAAAAATGATTATCTTTTTCTTGATGCAATAATAATCATAATTCTGTCAAAAAACTTATTATTTTTATGAAAATACGTTTTCTGTTTACGAAAGCGCTATTTTACCTGAAAATCATTTACATTTGTGCCTGCAATAGTCATTTTGGTGAGTTGCAAAATTGCCCATTCCGCATCTTTTTTGGAGGTACTTCTTGCCATTTCTATCAAAACAGAAGGATTTATCAAAAGCGTTTTATCAATTCTTGCTTTGATATTATTTTTTGCTTTGCGGTTGCGGTATTTGGTACGCAAAATTTCCTTATCAAAACGCTCTACAAACGGCTTATCCACATTGTTATGCGTGATTTCTTCTGCCACAACACGCAAAATCTGTGCATCAGAATGTTCTGACAAAAACTCTAAATGTTGGTCTTTTTCCAAAATCAAATTTGCCTTTCTTTTTTTGAGATAATCTAACCCAAATTTGCGTACATTAGCATTAGGACTGTCGCAAAGGGCTAAAACGCTATCAAACTCCTTAATAGAACTTTCGGGCAAACCTTCAAAAAAAGTTTTAGCTACTTCAACCGTTGGTGGAATATCAGACTCTATCAAACTCAACGCAAAAGGTACAGAAATTTCTTTATTTGCAGCCATTTTTTGGACTGTTTCTAGCCCATAATTACGTATTTTTGGCAATGTATGTGTCGCAATTTTGTACAAAACCATAGAATTAGGTGTTACCAAAGTGGTATTTTTAGTAACCCATTCAAACAGCAAATTATCCCATTGATGCAACTTGATATCTAGTATTTCTGGATTTTTGCAAGAGAAAAATAACGCTAAAACATCTTTATCACTAAAAGTACGTTTTTGCAGATTTTCATTGTTCGTATTAGCAGAAATATTTTCCATAATACTCTTCCAAAGTGCTACATTATTACTGTTTTGAGCAAGTTTAGCCACTATTTGTGTGCGTGCAGAAGCCCAAGTAGCATCATCAAGATTAGTAATGAAATGCACCAAATTATCAACGGAAAGCCTATCTAACATCATTTTGACAAGGTCAGCAGGCAAAATTGTCAAAATAGCAGGGTTTTCGCTCACAGAAGTTGTCAAACATTTCAAAAATAATTCTTTTTTCTCCTCATCTTTAAATCTCAAAACCCAGCTCAAAACCTCTTTATGCTGTTTTTTATAATAATTGGTACTTTCATCTTCAATGATTAAAATCATAGAGAAAAGATAATTGATATTATCTTCTGTGAGAATACAAGTATCAGCCAAAATAAACAATTTTTCTAGCAACCACGCATTAGGAGGCACGTATCCACTGATTTTATAGTCATATTCTCCCGAAATTAGCGCAGGAATGGTATAAATTTCATTTCCAAAAACATTACGTTTAGTAAGACTTTTCAAAGTTTCGTTAAAAGTTCGTTCTCTGTACGCATCAGGACATTTTGAAAGCAATACCAAATAGCTTAAAGGCGTATTTTGGTAGGCAATTTTAATAGATTTTTCTATCAAATCAACCATATTAGGCAAACCGTTTTTCATCATAAATGCCAGCATTTGATGATTTAAGTAGGTTATTGCGGTTTTATTTTTGTCGTAATGTGCCACAAAAAGTTCCACACAAATATCATTCGTAATACTATTGATAAGTGCGTGTGGTTCTCCTTCAAAACGGTAGCCTATTGTGTAAAAAATAGAAGTAATATCATAATATTTTTGCATATTATTTTTAGCCAAAAACCAGCCAAAACCGCATACAGTTGTAGAGGGATAGAAAATAAATTTCTCCATTTCATACGGATAAATCTTTTTATTTCCGTATTTAGATTTCAAAATCTCTGTTATACGTGTGATTTGGGCATTACTTTTTGCATTGATAGCATCTAACCACGTAAGGGCATCTTTGATGTCCATATCTTTTGCTGCAGAAAATGCCAATTCCTCCAAATCAGGGTTATTAGAATGAAAAAGAGATTTTGCAATAGGCAAAATGTCAGCTGGAGATAATTTGAGGTTGTTTTTGTAGTTTTTTACCACAAAAGCAACTGCTCTCGCCACTCTTGGGGATATTTTACCTGTTTTAAGAACAGGAATAGCTAATTTCATTAGTTCTGCTACAAATTCGTCCTTGTGAAGGTCAATTTGTAGGTTTTCTAAGGCAATTTGAAGAAGATTTTTTTGGTCTTGTGCGCTTGCATATACTACTGCGCCCGCAATGGCTTGTGGCGTAACAGAACTACGACGAGAAAGCTCTGCCACAACAAAATCCTTAGCCAATCTTTGTAATAAGATATTATTAGAATGAAAAAAAGCTGGTAATATTTCTGGGCGCAAAAGTACCTGATGCTTGTTTCTGATAAGAATTTTTGCACAGAATTCGTAAATTTGTGTGGGCATATTCTTATAAAAAAGTTCTTTGACAAAATCCAAATGGTCGTTCCAAACTTCTGGGCGGCGTTCTTCTGTTGCGTTGAGGTGATATTTTGTTGTATTGATAGTGCAAGCACCAAAACTTTTTATGGTTTTTCTTTTAGATTTGCCATACAAAATATCCTGTATAATCCATTGATTATCAAAGTTTAAGACAGTTTTTCCTTCCAAACGGTTAAGCAGTTGTGAGGCAACTTGATAGTAATGAGTAGGTTCTACCATTTGTTTCAAAAAACGCCTAGCTCTGCGCTTCATATAAAGCACAGTTTTCTTTGTAGGATAGCTTTTAGCACATTTTGAAATATCAATTATATCAATTTTTTCAATAACGGCAGGCGTAATATTCACTTCAAACTCTTGTTCGTAAGTTTTATAGAGTTTTTTGATAATTTTCCAATGTTCTGGCGCAATAGGCGCAGTTTCCAAATAATCCAAAATTTGGGCTTTTTGCTTGATTTCAGCCGTGGGAAGCCAATCTAATATTTCAAAAGGAACAACCATTTTGATATGTGATATATGATGTGTGATGTAGAATACACTTTTACTACGTATTATCTCGGAAAGTTAAAAATTTTTGTGGAATTGGCAAAATTTTCTTTTAATTTCGTTTTAAAAATACTTATTTTTCCATAAAAATTGCCTAAAATCAATACTATAGATAGTTTTGAGAAGTATATATAGTATTATTCTAAATATTATCAAAAAACGAGTTATTATATTCAGTTCTATTGGTTTTTAGCTCTGTGCGCAGGTTGTCATCAGATAGACGTTCTGCCATACGTTTAGCTTCTGCTTTTTCCTCTTCTTCTGTAATAGTATTCTGAACGTGTTTTATTTTCTCTGAAAAATCTGTTTGGGCGGTTTTAGTTTCATTTCTAGACAGCTTTTCTAGCACAGAAAGCATCATATTACGCATTTCTTGTGAAAGATTTTCTCTCTGACTTTCAAGCATCTTATAATCTCTTTCTAAGTTTTTCATTTCTCCTAAAAGTTCCTGCATAGTTGTACGAGCCTTATATTCAGCTTTTTGTATAATGGCTTTTGCTTGTGTGCGGGCATCTGCAAGGATTTCTTCTGCGTTTAGTTGCGCTTCTTTTACTTTAAGTTCAACTTCTTTTTTAGATTGTTCAAGCAAATTATTGTTAGAATCTTCCGCCGTTTTTAGGGTACGAAACAAAGAAGATTCCATTTCACGCAGTTTATTTACGTCTTTTTCTGCTATTTCTAGTTTTACTTTATGCTCACGTATGTCGCCATTGACACGCTCCCACTCTTGGGAAAGTGTTTGCAAAAAAGCATCAACTTCTTCTTTATCATAACCTCTGAACACTTTTTCAAAGGTTTTCTGGCGGATTTCTATTGGGGTAATTTTCATAAGTGCGTTGTTTAGGAAGAAGTACGAAATAAGAGGTACGAGGTACGAACTCAAAACCCTGATTACTAAGCTATTGTAAAAAACAAAAGATTAAATTATTTAATTTTCATTTTTTAGTTAATAATATTTTTACGTAAAATTTTACAAAAATAGCAATTTTTTTGATAATATTTTGTTTGTAATTAGTGAATGTTAATCAATTATCAATTGTCAATTATCAATTACGAATATAAAATGTAGTAAATAATTGATAATCAATAATTTAAATATTTATAAATTCTACGAAAGAAAATGCTTCACACCTCACACTTCACACCTCAAAATGTATTCCGTTAAAAACGAAAAACTTGTTCTTTATATATTGGCTTTTGTCAGTTTTATACATATTATGGATTTTATGATTGTGATGCCTATGGGTGATATGATTATGAAAATTTTTGATATTACGCCTAAACAATTTAGTATTATTGTTGCCTCCTACACTATTGCAGCCTCTATTTCTAGTTTTGCAGGAGCTTTTTGGATAGATAGATTTGACAGAAAAAAAGCTATTCTGATAAGTTATATAGGTTTTATTATAGGAACTATTCTTTGTGCTTTTGCACCAAATTACGAAACTTTGGTCTTAATGCGTTCTATTACAGGGCTTTTTGGTGGCTGTGTAAATGCTATTGTTTTATCTATTATTGCTGATTTAGTACCATTTGAACGCAGAGGCGTGGCTATGGGAATTGTGATGTCGGCTTTTCCGCTGGCATCTGCGTTGGGTGTACCTTTTGGAATGTTCATTGCTGATTTGTATAATTGGCACGCTCCTTTTATCTTTTTAGGTGTTGTTGGAGCAGGCGTTATTTTTCTCTTAAATGCTTATATTCCACAAATGAACAAACATTTACTTTCTAAAAGTGAAAGACAAACGCCACAAGAAGCCCTGAAAATGATGTACGAAAACCCCAACCGTTTGCGTGCTACTTTGCTAATGATGCTACTCATCACAGGTCATTTCTTGATTATTCCTAGCCTAAATCCGTATCTTGTTAATAATGTTGGTTTTACGCAAAAAGAAACCATCTATGTTTATATGGTAGGTGGTGGACTGATGTTTTTTGCCTCTCGTTTTATAGGAAAACTAACAGACCGTTTTGGGGGCGCAACGGTGCTTACGTGCCTACTTGCGGTGGCGTGTGTGCCTATATTTGCACTTACGAATATGCCTAAAATTCATATAAGCGTAGTTTTGGTGTTTTCTGCTTTGTTTTTCATTTTTTCTGGTGGCAGAATGATACCTGCACAAACAATGATTTCTGGGCTAGTAGAACCGAAATTTAGGGGAACTTTTATGAGTTTGCAATCATCTATCAACCAATTAGGAACGGCTACGGCATCTATTATTGGTGGAATGATGATAACACAAAATCCACAAACTAAAGAAATTTTAGGGTTTGTTTTATTGGGCTATTTAGCTGTTTTTATGACTATTGCGGCTATTTTCTTGGCTCGTAGCGTGAAAAAGGCAACAATTTAAGTATGATTTAATAGATTTCTCATAAATTAAACGAAATATTTTTATAAAATATCCGTTTTTATTTTGTTACTTTTGTATTAATTCCTAATTATTTACATCTATCACACCTCATAAAATGTATTTCTTCAAAACGCCTATTTTTCTACAAAAAATATTTACGAGTGTTACTTGGCAGAAAGACATTTTGGAGAAGAAAATTTACCTTACTTTTGATGATGGACCTATTCCAGTCGTTACAGAGTGGGTTTTAGAAGAACTTGCAAAGTACAACGCAAAGGCTACTTTTTTTTGTGTGGGTGAGAATATCATTAAAAATCCTAGTGTTTTTGAGAAAATTTTGGCGGCTAATCATACAGTTGCTAATCATACACATAACCATCTAAACGGTTGGAAATACGCTGAAAACACTTATTCTGACAATATTATTACGTGTGCTGAAGTTCTTCAAAAGTACAACATTTCTAATAATTTATTTCGTCCTCCTTATGGTCGTCTTAGTCCAAAACAATACGAGATTTTGCAAAAAAACTATGATATTATCCTGTGGAGCGTACTTTCCCACGACTATGATGCCCGTTTGAAGTCTGAAAAATGCCTAAAAAAATCAATAGAAAGTACAGAAAATGGCTCTATTATTGTCTTCCACGACAGCGAGAAAGCAAAGAAAAATCTTTATTTTGTCTTACCAAAGTACTTGGCACATTTCCACGAATTGGGATTTACTTTTGAAAAATTATAAATAATTAGTAATTATGAATTAAAACTTCTAAATAAAATATAATAATTCACACTTCACACCTGACATCTCACACTTCAAAATGTTATTTTTCTCCTTAGAAAACTTTGCTACATGGTTCAATGAGCAATTTTTTACACATAAATACACACAAACGGTTATTTTAGTTGATGAAAATACTAAAAAACATTGTTTGCCTATTTTGCTAAAATATTTGTCAGAATATTCATCAAAAGATACTCAAACTCCTTTGTTTCCTATTATTGAGATTAAAAGCGGTGAGAAAAATAAAACACTCAAAACTTGTGAAAAAATTTGGCGACAATTTACTGACCTTAATTTGGATAGAAAAGCTCTTCTAATCAACTTAGGAGGTGGTGTTTTGGGTGATATGGGCGGTTTTTGCGCTGCTACCTACAAACGTGGTATTGATTTTATCCAAATCCCTACAACGCTTTTGGCACAGGTAGATGCAAGTGTAGGCGGAAAATTAGGTATTGATTTTGGTAATTTCAAAAATCAAATTGGCGTTTTTTGTGAGCCAAAGGCAGTTTTTATTGAGGTAGAATTTTTAAAAACACTTCCACAGAAACAAATTTATTCAGGTTTTGCGGAAATAATTAAACATTGTTTGATTGCGGATAAAATGATGTTTGAAGAGATTTCTAAGCAAAATATCAATGAAATTTCTCCCAAAATGCAAGCAGAATATTTCCAAAAAATCATCTCTCATTCTGTCAATATCAAGAAAAATATTGTTTTAGAAGATTTTAAAGAACAAGGAATAAGACAAATACTAAATTTTGGTCATACTATTGGACACGCCATAGAAAGCTATTTTTTTATGACAAATCCAGAGAAAAAGTGGCTACTTCACGGAGAAGCTGTAGTAGCAGGAATGCTTATGGAAAGCTATATTTCTTGGAAATTAGGCAAAATTAGCAAAGAAGATTTTGAGAAAATAGCCGTTTTTCTCAAAAAAAATTATACGAAAATAAAACTTGATGCTGATACTTATCCAATAATTTTGGGAAATATGGCACAAGACAAAAAAAACACCTCCAAAAACATCAACTGTGTGCTTTTGGAGGATATTGGAAAGGCAAGTTTTGGCAATATTATTACTGAAAATATGATTATTGAGGCTTTGGATTACTACAGAAAATAAAGCCATCTTTAGAATTAGGTGGCTTTTTTCAAATGCAAATTTTTATATTTATTGCTAGAAGTCACGCTTTTTAACTCAAAATTTGATAAAGTTTTTTCCTTGTGTTCGTGAGTAATTTGGACAATTTCATTGCTTACTTTTTCTGGAAAAGGACAAGTAAAATTGTCAAAATCACCTGTATAACCAGTTTTTTGCGTAATAAAATACTTCAACCAACTTGCTATTGTAGTTGTGCTTTTAGATGCTTTGGTGATGATATGCAAATCATAAACGGCACGAGTAAAAGCCACGTAAAGTTGGTTTACAATCTCTAAAGTAACCTCACTTTTTTCTGTTTCAAGTTGTAATTTTGTCAAATCACCATTTTTTTCCTTGCTTGTTGGATACAAAATATTGCAAATACTATGGTTATTCTCGTCAGTTGGAAGTGTTTCTTTTGGTAATTTCACCCAAAAAGTAGAGCCACTTTTTATGCCAAATTGCCAATTAGCAAAAGGCACAATCACGACAGGAAACTCCAAACCCTTAGATTTGTGAATAGTAATCAGCGTTACGGCATCAATATCTTTGGGCGTTTGTATGCTAATTTTCTTGCGTTTGGTGTCCCAATCTTCCAAAAATTCTGACAAATCATTGCTTTTTTGACTAAATTCAAGCACATAATCCAAAAAACGAAAAACATACTCTTGCCCTTTGGAAATATTTTTATAAACCTTCAAAGCAACCAACAATTCTTCCACTATTTCGTACAAACTAAGCGACAAAATAACTTCATATTTAACATGAAAACCATTTTTTTTGACATAATCAAAAAAGTGTGAAAGGCTATTTTTGTGGTCATAAATCACGTTTCTGATTTCCTCATTTATTTTCGTATCAGGGATTTCGTGTTTGATTTCCTTATGAAAAAGATACAAGGCTTCCGCTTTTGCAATACTATAATCAGGTTTTGCAAGCACTTTCATAAATGATATAAGCATACAAACCACTTCATTAGACGCAATCAGCAAAGATTCTTTTGATACAATAGGAATATTTTTGCTTTTGAGATGTGTCGCAACCAAACAAGCATTATCATTTTTCTTACAAATAATAGCAATATCTTTGTAAGAAAAGCCTTTTTTGAGCGAATTGATTATGATGTCGTCAATTTCTGTAAAAACTCCATTATTAAAAAAATCACTGTCTTTTGTGTCTGTCGTTTCTTCATCACTTTTAGCATTTTTAAAAACAATACGCACCTCTCCTTTTGCCTTGATATTGGGCGAGGCTTCTTGCTGAAAATCCTCATCATAAATGCTATTTATTAAGTATTTATCTGGTGAAGTTTTATCTACGGCTAAGTTTTCTCTTAATACTGTAAAAAAATCATTATTAAAATCTACTATTTCCTTTGTACTACGAAAATTAGTAATCAAATTTTTAGCCTGAATATGCCCTTTGATGTTGTTGTATCTGTCTTCCAAAAATGAATTTTCTTCAAGTATTTCGTTAGCATCTTGCTGGTCTTCCTCTTTTTTGGGCAATAATTTATCCAAATCTTTTTTATAAAGATAAAGCATTTGTTGCATTTTTCCGCCTCTCCAACGGTAAATAGACTGTTTTACATCTCCCACAAGCATATTAAAATTTTCTTGTGCAAGGCTATTTTCTATGAGTGGAAGCAAATTTTCCCATTGCAAAACAGACGTATCTTGGAACTCGTCAACAAGCAAATGATGATATTTTTCCCCAATTCTTTCATAAATAAACGGCACAGGCTCATTTTGGACAATAGTCGCAATACGTTTGTTATTGTTGCTGATAAGATTGATGTTAGTGTCGTCTTGGTATTGTGTCAGTCCTTCTTGTAACTCGTTGATTAGCGAGGTATTAAAAAATTGTTGTTCAATATTTTTGTATAAAACATAATTTTCCTGACCTGCTTTTCTAGTAGTTTCCATTGTGTCAAAATTCTCTTCAACAATTTTTCTGATACTTTCCATTTTTTGCGTTAATTCTGCGTTCAAATCACCCATCCAGCCTTCTTTACGCAATGTATTGGGGCGTGTGTGTTTGTCAGCAATAAATTCTGCAAATTTTTTCTTAATAATTTTAAAGAAATAAACATAAATACTTCCGCTTGTTTTGTACTTAAAATGCTCAACAGTTAGTTTTTCGTTTTCTATGGCAGTTTTTACGTTGCTTGCACAGTCGTGGAGTAGTTTTTCTACAATTCCAAGTTCTTTTTTTATTTGTTCTTTGATAAAAATAAAATCTTTGAGCGTAAATGCAGAAAGTTTTTTTACGGCTTCTGTGGCATTTTCGGACAAAATAGCGTTTCCAAATTCAGCCAAATTATTAGAAATTCTTTTAAAACTTTTGCCTTCTTTTGCCAAAAAAAGCGCATATTCTACCATAAAACCCGTTAAATCTGCATTATGATTTTCTGTTTCACCTACTTTGCTCAAAATATTATCCGCCACAACGTGCAAAACTTCATCAGTAGAAACCTCCGTAGCATAATTAAAAGGCATATTTAGCTCCTGCGTGAAGGCAGCCACGACTTTATTAGCAAATGTATCAATAGTACTCACAGAAAAATCAGAATAATCATAGATAATTTTCATAAAAACGTCTTTGGCACGTCTTCTAAGCTCTATTTGGTCTATTTCTTTTGGTAGATTTTCTTTGTTATTTTCTGCTTTTGTTTTATTTCTTGCATTTATATTTTCTTGTATTTGATTGAGCATAAAATCACCACTTGGATTTTGCTCATAAAAGTAGCGCAACATTGTCGTAATGCGGCTTTTCATTTCATTTGCGGCATCATTGGTGAACGTAATTGCCAAAATACTTTTAAAATAATTGCTATCAAATGCGCCCGTTTGAGGAGAATTATTGAGGGCAAGTTGTAGGTATTCACGAGTGAGTGTGTAGGTTTTGCCCGACCCCGCAGACGAGCTATAAATGTCTAACATAATGTTTTAGAATGAGTTTATGGATTATTTTTGTTTTTGATGGAGTTTTTAAAATTCTATTTTACAATTTTCCTTGTGCCTGCACACATACATAAGCACAAAAGAAAAACATTACTAAAACTGTTTTTTTCATTATTTTGATTTTTGGGAAACTAAAAGTACACTTTTTATTTGGTATTTCCTGTAAAAATATGCTAAATTTGTACGCTATAATTCTCAATATCAAAACAAAAAAATCTTAACAAAACAAATGAAAAAAATATTTTTATTCAATATACTGGTACTAACCTTCTTTTTAGCTAGTTGTGGCACTAAAAGCCCGGAAGATAAGAAAAAAGAAGAGGAGAAAATCATCAAAGAAAAAGCAGCAACATCAGTCAAAGATTTTTTTGTTTTTTTGGACAAACAAGAATTTGACAAAATAAGAATCAGCGTTGAGCCTAGTTCTATGCCTAATTTGGAGATAATAATCCGTGAGGCAGAGCAGAAAAAAGCTGAAAACAAAGAACGTGAAACCATCACAACAGAAATTCTGGAAACGGTCATTATTGCGCCAAACAAGGTAAATTGCAGGGTAAAATGCAAAATCAAAGACAAAGAAATCATTGAAATTGTGCAAGTAATGGTGGATAAAGACCAAAAATGCTTTATTTATGTTTTACCAGTTCATTTGAAAATTTTTAGGTTTGTTGTGTTTTGCAACCGTTATGAATTATTTTTTGTAGAATATTACAAAGAAAAGAAACACAAAAAGAAGAAAAAACACCACGACCACGGCAAACATAAAGGGCATAAACACGACCACGAAGATGAAGATGAAGACTAAGTGAAATCTCAAAAATACAAAAAACGTGTTAGAAATCAATCTAACACGTTTTTTATTTTAGTATTATTGCTTTTGTTGGTCTTTTAGACATCAATGTGTTTTCTGTAATTGCAAAATAATATTATTTTTTCATAGGTGATGTATAGAAGCATATTTTTGTTTTTTTAAGATGTTTTCCTAGTAAAAATTAATCTTTGGATTTGTTTTTTTGAGCAATTTTATTTCGCTTTTAAACTGTATTTTTTGCATTTCATCAAAAAACAAGGCACGCAATTTCTTTAAATTTTTGAGTTGTGTAGGAAATATTTTTAGCAGATTTTCCTCTAAATAAAGCATTTCTAAATTTTCCAAACCCTCCATTTCTTGTGGCAATTCCTCAATATTATTGCCTTTAAGATAGAATGTATGCAGTTTTTTGAGTTGTCCTATTTCTTTGGGTACACTTGAGATTTGGTTGTTTGTCAAATCCAAAAAATGCAGTTTTTTCATATACACAAGTCCATCTGGGAACACGTGAAACTGATTATTTGTCAAAAACAAAGTCCTTAATTTCTTCATTTCCCCTATTTCTTCTGGGAGATTTTGGAGCTGGTTGTCGTTAAGTTGTAGCCAATCTAAATTTTGCAAATTTCCAATTTCTTTGGGAATTTCTTTTAATTTATTTTTGTGAAGGCGTAATTGTTGAATGCTTTTTAGTTCTCCTATTTCTTGTGGCAAATATTCTAATAGATTTTCTTGTAGGCTCAAATTGTTCAAATTGTTCAAATTCCCTATTTTAGAAGAAATATTTTTTAGGTTACTGTTTGATAAATCCAAAGAAGTCAGACTTTTTATTTGATAAATCACTTCCATTTTTTCGTCTGGCAAACTGGATAAATCATTTCCACAAAGCGTCAAGTGCGTTAAATTTGTGAGTAAAATCAGTTCTTCTGGCAAATCATTTAATTCATTATGTGCTATATCTAAGTTTTCTAAATAGCTTAATTTTCCAATTTCTTTGGGAATATTTTTAAGATGATTACCAAAAAGATTTAAAATTGTCAAGTTTTCTATTTTTCCAATTTCTTTGGGAATATTTGCGAGTTGATTATTGTGCAAATCCAGTTCCCACAATCCTTGTAAAAACCCAATTTCTTTGGGAATTTCTTTTAGTGCGTTTCCGTTTGCTACTATTTTTGTAAGCTTTGTAAGTTTAGAAATTTCTTTGGGCAAATGCAAGAGTGCGCAATTATCAAAACGTAAAAGTTTTAATGCCTTTAAATATTTTATTGCTTTTGGGATAAATATAACGTTTTTTTGGTCTTGGTATTGTATTTCATCTAAAATATATCCCTGTAAAAAATCATTGCCGTATTCGTTATCCTCATACCAATTTTCCTGACGTTCGTGGGTTTTTAGGTACAAATAAAGTTCTTGATAATCTTCCAAAGACATACCAAAATGCGCCTCAAATTCAGTTTTATAATTTGGGGCAACATTAAAAGCAAGTGCTATATTCTCCAAAATATTGCTTTTGAGCAAATCAAGCAAGTTTTCAAATTCCTTTGTCATCTTTTATATTTTTTGGAAATTTCCTAAATGTTAGACTAACACGGGAGCTAAGGTTATTTAATGCTTTTGGAATACCGTGTCTGAATTTTTTTTGAGTGTCTCCATACATAGTGATAATAGTGCCATGTTGTAGCATAATTCTTACCTGACTGTATAAACTGTCATTTTTTAGGTTTCCTAAACTTTTTGGCGTGATTTTTAGCTCACGAGGAAGCTTTTCATTTTCACACAAGGTGATAATGGCAATAGGAGCATTTTCAGTCATACCTTTCTGACAATCACTATGTTGTGCAATATAATCTAAGCCATTAGCGTACCAGTTTGCAATTACTTGATTATATTGTTGCTCAACCTCTTGTTCATTTAAGAAATTAAGGAATTTTTGAAATGGCGCAGGCAACGACAAGTCTTCAAATGGCTCAATTCCTGAATACATATAACTTGTTTTGCTTGCAGGCTCTCTTTTTGTCTGGTACAAATAGCTTCTATGCCAACGTGGAGATACACATTCATCATCATTATACATCACAATTTTCCCTTTTTGTGGCGGGTGAATATCAAATAATGCCTGATAATTTGCAGTTGCATCTACCAATAATTCCTCTGAAAGCCATTCAATTGTAATCCAAGAGGCTTTACTTTCAGATAAATAAATTTTAGACAATTTGGCATTTTTTGAGGGTGTAACATAAAGAATTCCCTCTTTAATTACCCGCAATTCCCCTTCTAATTGATTTTCTGACGCTTCCATATTTTTTTGTATGAAGGTTAAACTCTTTGTTACTGTAAAAGTTACGTTGCAATTTTGTGTAGGAACACGCCTAGGCGTGTTCCTACGGAGTACAAATACGTTTTTGACGGATAATTTGCAGTAACAATTCTTTGGTTATTTTTAATTTTAGTGATTTTGTTTTCTCTCATCACTATCAAATGCGTCTTGCAAATCCTCACAAAGTTCTGTGTTACTACCATCTCCTGTGTGGTCATCAAACGACCATTGGCACATAGCCGCCTGCGTGTCTTTGGTTGTTCCCACAAAAAACACGTTGGCAGTATCTACAATATACACCCAACATTCGTACAGAACTTTTTTAGGGTTTTCAGCTACGACCACGTCCCAAAGCTCCACAACGGCTTCATTGATGTCGCCGTCCCCTGATTGCTCCAAGAAATGTTCTGCGGTGGTGTACTCATCTCCAAAGCCCAAAGTAGCGGAAATAGCCATTTGTTCTAGCTGGATTTTGCTTAGTTTTTTGTAGTTTTCTGCATTGATTTGTCTGCAGTTTTTGAATTGAAGTTTGGGCATAAAAGTATGGGTTTAGGTTAAAAAATTAGGTTAAAAAAATAGGTTTTTTGGTAAATTCATTATTATTATTTATAAAATCTGTTTCAATTTTTCTCCCGTAATTACATCTCTATAATTGATGCTGCACGTGGTACTCAAGTTATGAAAATCATAATTTGTATTTGCTTTGCCCAAGCATACGTGTTGATATCTATGCTGATTTGGTCAGCAAGCCATTTATCTATAAATTTCCCTTTTTTTATTTCGTCTGCTTCACTAAAATTATCCCAACTATCACCGTTATTATCACTGTTACTGTCGCCAGGGTCGTAAAATTCCGCTTGCAAAACAAAACTTACTCTAGTAATAATTTTATTAAAAAAATAAAAAGTAAAACTAAAATACAGTTCACCAATTTGTATATTCCAAGCAGAATAGTTAGAATGTCCTGTCTTGCCAACATAATTGACTGCCATCTTTTCCCCAAAATGTGCGCTCAAGTCTTCAATAGTCGTTTTATCAGAAACAACAAAATCATTATTTATTTTGAACTCTCCTGTTGCAGGATTTAGAAGTTGTGGATAGACAATTTTAGGATTTTTGTTTTTAGGCATATTTGTATTAGAGTTTTTATAGCTTGATTATGAACAGTTTAATACAAATCAATATTTCTTAACCACCACCAACTCTCCTTAGGAAGGCGGGGAGTTTTCTTCCCCTCCTTTTCAAGGAGGGGCTAGGGGTGGTTTTGATGTTTGTCTTATGCTAAATACTTGATAATCAAATAATAAAAACTCTATTTTTTAGTTTGTAATGGAAACAGATTTGAGTTACAAAAGCTCATTTTCAACAATTTCTTGTATTTCTTTTTTGGTCAGATTTTCCAGTTCAGATTTGTCGTAAATGGTAATCAAATAAATTTCTATTGCATCTTTTTTCATTTCTAAAAAATAGGTTACCACTCTGAAACCACCACTTTTGCCCTTTCCCTTGCTTTTACTCGCCAAACGAATTTTGCGGATGCCGTTGCCCAACTCTGTTCCCAGAGATGGATTTTCCTGAATTTCGTCTGCAAGTGCATTGATTTCACTCGCCAAAGACTTATATTTTTTGGCTAATGGCTTTAATCTTTTCTGAAAAAACTCAGTGGCTGTAACCCTAATCATTTAGACTATCCATTAACTCTTTGATAGTCAAGCCTTTTCTTTTGCCCTCACGTATTTCTTTTACTTCTTTCAAGCCTTCTCTCAAATCTGCCAAAAACGTTTCTTTGGAAACAATATCTTTGTCTTTTTTGGGCGTTATTTTTTTTTGTTCTTTGAAAGAAGTCTGTTTGATACTGGCATTTATCTTAGACTTTTCAATGAAAAGCGTTATTTTTTCAGCTTCCACAACGCTCAAAACGTCAATTGTCAACCGTTCCATATTTTTTAGGTTTATATAAATTTTCTAAATGTTACTTTTACAACAACAAAATTATTTCCCACCCACAACAATTTCCAGCATAGCATCAGTATCTAAGTATTTTTGGGCGGTATTTAAGATGTCTTCAGAAGTGATTTTTTGCACTTTTTGTATATATTTTTTATAAAAATCATAATCCAAATTATAAAAATGCACGCCACCAAACATATCCGCCAAAGAAAAAGATGTTGTAAAACTTGCTGCAAATGACCCAATAAGGTAGTTTTGCACTTTTTCTAATTCTTGTGCGCCTACTTTTTCATTTTGCATTATTTTTATTTCCTTGTAAATTTCGTCAATGGCTTGCGTGGTAGCTTCTTTTTTCACGTCTGCACCTATCACAAAAAAACCTTCACTGCCCAAAAAGCTCATTTGTGAGGAAATACCGTAAGTTAAGCCTTTGTCTTCACGCAGGTTTTGCATCAAGCGAGAGCCAAAATAACCACCCAAAATCTCATTAGTAAGCAATATTTTAAAATAATCTGGATGATTTTTTGGAAACAAAATGCGTCCAATTCTGATGGCAGATTGTATGCTATTTGGGCGTTCTATTACTTCGGATTTGAAAACTGTTTTAAATTCTCTTTGATTTTTGTCAAGTTGTACCAAACGCACACTTTCTTGTCCAAAATGCTCATTTACAAGCTCTTTGACGTTGTCGGTAATCTTTCCTGCGGCAATAATTTGGGCGTTTCCGAGTTGGAAAAACTGCTTAAAAAAATTCGTCAAATCTGATTTTTTGATAGCTTGCACGTCATTTTCTTCCAAATTTTTGCCATAAGCGTGTGTTTCTCCAAAAACCAACTGCCTAAACCTGCGTGCAGCCACATAACTCTCTTTCTCCATATTTACCTTGATGCTTTGAGAAGTACGGTTTTTGAGGTTTTCTAGCTCATTTTCAGGGAAATTAGCGTTTAAAAGCACTTCTTTTAGCGTAGGCAAAACTTTTGAAAGATATTTGTTAAGCGTATATAAAACCACGCCAACTCTATCAAAACCGCTATTAAAATCCAAAAAAGCACCATATTGGTCTATTTTTTCATTGATTTCTTGCGAAGACAAATTAGTTGTGCCTTCTGCCAACATCTTTGTCGTAAAGTAAGATTGCCCACTTTTGGTATCAAACCAACTTCCTGCAGAAAAAACAAACTCTAACCGTAACAAATCTTGCTCACCTGCATTGACAGCGTGGAAAGGTATGCCATTACTTAGCGTAGAACTTTGCGCTTCAAGAATATCTATACTACTAATTGGCTGATAAGCAGGTGGTTGTAAACGGTTAAGCATTTATTTGAGTTGTGAATTTTGAGTTGTGAGTTGTGAGTTAAATACAAAAATAAGGTTTTTTTTTAGTTTTGAGGATTTTTTATGAAAGTTTTATGAAACATTTAACAAAATAAATATTACTTTTGTAGTAATCTGAAACTACAACTGTTTGGGTCGTATTTGTAGAGATAAGGCATTGCCTTATCTAACGGACAAACAATAGCATCACACCTAGCAAAATACAACGAGTTCAGATAAGGCAGCGCCTTATCTCTACATTATAAATTCTAACTATCAGTTCATTGTCAGATATTTAGTAACACATTGTAAATAACTTCCTACTAAACTTCCCGAAAGTTTCCAACTTTCGGGAAGTTATGCCCCAAAAATACTTATTCTATTTTGGAAATTAGTATGTTATTTCCAATACATTACTTATCAAGAAAAACAAAAACAAAAACATTAAAAAATATCAAAATGATTACCAAAAAAATCCTACAATCCTGCATTCTCCTAATTTTAGTCTTGTGTTGGGGTTGTACGCCTGCGCTCACGAGCAACACACAAAGCAATTTTGACTATAAAAAGTTTGTTGCAGAAGACAAAATCTATGAAGACAGCATCAAAACCGTACAATGTTACCCAAAACTCAACACAAAAACAGAAAGCGTACAACCTGCCATTATTTCTTTGGCACAAGATATTCCGTTAATATTGGAATTTGATGAGATTTCTACTAAAATAAAATCTTATTATTACAAACTTTCGCATTATAATGCAGACTGGACACCTTCTGCACTTGTAGAAGCAGAATATACTGTTGATTACAACGAACAACGCATTTTGGAACAACAATTTTCCTCTGGAACACTTGTCAGTTACACGCATTATAGGTTTGTTGTGCCAAAAGTCAGGGTATCAGGGAATTATATTATTAAAGTTTATCGTGATGGTAATGAAGAAGATATAGTTTTAAGCAAGCGTTTTGTGGTTTATGAAACTTTGGTAAATATTATTCCAAAAGGAGTTTTTAGTAATATTGTGTCGGAACGTACTGAAAATCAACAAATTGACTTTGATATTTCGTACCCAAACTACGAAATTGTAAATCCCCAAGCTGCCGTAAAAGTGATTTTAAGGCAAAATTTCCGTTGGGATAATGCTGTGATAATGTCTAATGCTTTCAATATCAATGAATTTCAGAAACTAATGATTTTCACAAGTTTTAAGGGAGAAAATAATTTTAAAGGAAACAACGAATACCGTTATTTTGATGTGCAAAGCCTACTTTTTACGGGTTTTAATGTAAGAAAAATTAGCATTTTGGATTCTGTTGCCAATATTATTGGAAAAATGCCTGCACAAAAACTCGCCACTGTTCAGTTACAAACAGACGAGTTACGCAGGAGTTATACCCGTTTGCAGGATTTGAGCGGAGGTTTTTTCATAAATCAGTATGAAACCCAAACAGGAAATATCAGTAGTGATTATGTAAAAGTGTATTTTTCACTAAAAACGCCCAATATCAATGAAGAGGTGTTTGTAGTGGGGAAATTCAATGATTTTACGCCAGATGCCACGCACAAGCTCACGTATGACGAAAAATTAGGCGCATATCAAGGTGGTTTTTTGCTCAAACAAGGCATTTATAATTATGCTTATGCCACAAAAAAGGCTAATAAAGTCTCTGAAACTACTTTTGAGGGCAGTTTTCAAGCAACAGGAAATGATTATGAAATTATTGTTTATTACCGTCCAGTTGGTGCAAGATACGACCATATTATTGGTTATAAGGCGTTTAAAGTAAATTAGTAACCTTAAACGCTACTACTCGTTTTTATTGCATTTAAACTCGTTTTACTTCCACCATTGTATCTTCAAAATGCTGACCAACGGCATCAATAAAGCCACGAGCAAACTCGTGGTTGTGCGTGAGCATTTCAAAAAACTGGTTTTTATCTATTTCAAAAAGTATGGTAGGCTCTGTAGCAAAAATATTACGGTCATAAAAATCATCATCACTTACAAGCTTTTCCCCAAGAATTTCTCTTTGTTCATAAGTTTTTATGATTTTATCATTATCTCCAAAAGAAGCCAAACGACCACTCACAACCACATAAATAGGACTGTCTGCATTTTGTCCCTTGTGCAAAACTATGGCATCTCTCGCAATTTTACGCACTTGTATAAGTTCTACAATTTCAGAAACAATATCAGAAGGGATATTTTGGAAAAAGTCAATTTCTTTCAAAAACATTGTTTTTTGTATCCTCAAAGGCATTATTTCAACAGTATTTCCTAATGCTTTTTTCATTACTTCATCAATTTCAAGCATTGTTTTCTTTGGCAAACGGTCTTTCATAGCCTCGTATTGAGGGCGGTCGTGTACACAAATTGCCCACGCAGAAGTTTCGTACAAAAGTGGGTCTGGGTGAAATAAATTAGCTTTTAGCTCCTCCAAACCAATCAAATCAGCGGTATTTCCGAGAGAATAAATAGCGGTAGCACGTGTCCAACGGTTAGTAAAAGTATAATCTCTGCTAATAAGGTGCTTTAAAACATCAACAGAATTAAATTTTTCACGAGGGAAATAAATCTGCAATTTTTCTACTTTTTCCTCGTTTTTGATGTCTTCCAAAATAGGGAAAAGTTTTGGTTTGAGTTCATCAGCCAGAAACATGTCCAAAAGCTCAATAGCAAACATTTTTCCGTCTGCTTGGTCGCTTTCTAAACAATCTTTTACAAGTTGTATAGATTGGTAATCATATATTAAAGACAACAAAGTAAAGATACTTTCAAAATTGTAGGCAACTTCATCTTTCAAAGACTTGATAAGATATTCATTATAACGAGCATCTTTTATCTCTGAAAGTGCGGCAATATCCCACGCAGCATCTCCAATTTCAACTTCTATGATATGGTTGATAAGCGTGTGTTTGTCTTCTGGCACTTTGATATTATTATAACTAAATGCAAAAAGTGCCTGTTCTATGACTTCTTGGTCTGGGTACGAAAGTTTGCCCCACAACAAAGAAATAGCTTTTGGCGTACCAATTCTGCCATAAATCTGCACAATACGGGACATAATCTGTTCATTTTGTCCCGTTTTTTGAAAAGAAGCTTCCAAAAATGGCAACACACCATCACCCATAGCAATCAGGGCAGCAGCAGCGGCATTTCCTAGCAAGGCAGAAGGCAAAGCATCAATGAGGATAGTCCAAGATTCTGGTTTTTTGATTTTTCTTGCTGCGTGAATGGCATACAAACGGACTTTAAAATCAATATCACGAAGTAGTTCTATCAACAAATATTCGTTCTTTGGATTAGAAACAGCATGAAAAATCTTTGCTATTTCTAATCTGTCATTAATATTTCTTGATTTGACTTTTGTACGCACTTGCTCATCTGACATCACTTTGAAAGAGGTAACGCCTTCTTGCGTGATATTGAGGGCTTCAATTTTTGCCATTGCATAATCTTGCACCGTAGGAAAATCAGCGTTATTAGCCAAAGCAACCATTTTTTCCTCAAAAAGTGTCGGCTCTAATTTTTCCATTAATTTGAGGGCAAAAATAACCTTTTCTGGGTTGTCGCTTTTGATTTCGCCTAAAAGCATTCTATCAATAGAAAACTCACTATTGACGTTTTTGACTGCCTTATTTTTGGTGCTAATCAACGTTTCTTGTAGTGTAATACGGTATTTCTCATACATCTTGTTGGTAGAAAAAACCCACGCAATAATGATAGGAATAAGTGCAAAAGTAAACAGCAGCAAACTAGAAAAATGCAAAACCTGTATTCCTGTCAAAATAAGCCCTGCAATAAGTCCAGAGCCAACTTTAATGAGCCCGTCCATACGTGCCATCACGTCTAAGCGTATGGTGGCATCAATGGGAAAGTAAAAAAACTTGAATACGGCATCATCAATGGCATCTTTGAGAGAACTTGCAAACATTTTACTCAAAGCCACCGCCAAAAAGAACAATATAAAACCACTAGAAGCAGGCTCAAAACCCATAAATGAGCCAATAACTGCACATAAAATTGTGAAAACAATCAAAAGTATAGGATTTATGAGAAGTGTTACACGTAAACCGTACGTTTCCACGAGCCAATCACTTACAAAAACCTGAATAATGAGGGCAAAAACCAGCGTAATTCCTTGAAAAACAGCAATAAAATTCTGTAAATCTTTCTCATCTGGGTATTGTTGCCCCATTACATTGACAAAAGTATAATCTACAAATTTGCTCCCAACCATAGCACACATCACAAAAAGCATCATTGCAACAATATATTTGTTTTTCAGCATAGATAAAAAGCCAAAAGAAGTAAGTTTTGCCACACTTTCACCTCTCATACGTACACGCTTTTGCTTGCCTTTTGCGAGTAAAGGAGATTTTGCAATAATAGCCAAATAGATGCCAATAATAACAGCTAATGCGCTGATACTAATATAAGTAAGGTCTGCGGTATTAGGCAAAAAGTTAGAAATAATGGGAATGGTAAGGAATGCTATAAGCGTTGCAACACCTTTTCCTACGTCCACGCCACCCACAATGCGTTTTTGTTGTTTTAAGACAAACATACGAGCAATACTTCCCCAAAAAATAAGCAATAAAAGCGCATCAAAAGGACCCATAAGCACTAATGATAGGAAAATAAGCTCTTTTTTGTTTTTCATTGTTTCTGGCGTTATTTCACCATATCCGACACGAATAGCAATCAGCGAACACAAAATAATCAATAAAACCGCTACAGAAAGGCGTGAATAAGATATTTTGGATTGTAAGAAAGAAAAAAGATAAGTAAATACTATCCCTACGCCACCCGTAGCCATTACGGCAAGTGGTAAATCTGTATTTTCGTTAAGATTTCCTACAAAAAGGGTCATTGTAGCCACATCATAAGTAGCCAAAAAAACACCAATAGCAAAACCCATAGCGAGTAGCAGCATTACTTGCACAAACTCGTTATCTTCAATATCAAAGATTTTTAAAAGAATTTTACGCATAAGTAATTATGAATTTAAAATTATATCTATTTATTTTTAATACTAAGTTCATTAAGAAATACATACTAAGTAGGCACTAAGAAATACAAGATCAAAATTTTATGATTGTTATTTATGAAGATACAAACAACAGTTTTAGGCTAATAATCAATATTTTATGTTTGTACCTCGTACCTCTAAATTCGTACTTATCTAGGTACTTCCACAGATTGTACTATTTGGTTGATAACTTCTTCCACATTGATACCTTCCATTTCTTTCTCTGGTGTAAGCATTACTCTGTGTCTTAGCACAGGGAAAGCCACATATTTGATGTCGTCTGGCGTGATAAAATCCCTTCCCTGCATTGCTGCATAAGATTTTGAGGCATTAAGTATGGCAAGAGATGCACGAGGAGAAGCACCCAAATACAAAGAATGACTATTGCGTGTTGCGCCTACAATAGTTGCAATGTAGGTAAGCAAGTTATTTTCAACGTGTATTTTCTTAATAATCAAGCGGTAAGCCTCAATTTCTTCCCCTGAAATAACAACTTGTACTTCTTGTAATTGGTGCGCATTTCCACGTTGTGTTGCTTTGACGAGTATTTGTACCTCTTCTTCTAATTTTGGATAATCAATTTCAATTTTGAATAAAAAACGGTCTAATTGTGCCTCTGGAAGTCTGTAAGTGCCTTCTTGTTCTATTGGATTTTGCGTAGCAATCACCAAAAAAGGTGGCGGCATTGGGTAAGTATGCCCATCAATAGTTATTTGGCGTTCTTCCATTACCTCAAAAAGTGCGGCTTGTGTTTTGGCAGGCGCACGGTTTATTTCATCAATAAGTATCAAATTAGAGAAAATAGGACCTTTTTTAAACTCAAATTCTGATGTTTTTAGGTTAAAAATAGACGTTCCCAATACATCTGATGGCATCAAATCTGGCGTAAATTGAATACGAGAAAAATTGATAGCAATAATTTTTGAAAGAAGTTTTGCAGTAAGCGTTTTTGCCACACCTGGCACGCCTTCTAACAAAATATGCCCATCAGCAAGCACAGACGCAATAATCAAATCAACTACTTTTTCTTGCCCAACAATTACTTTACTAATTTCGTGTTTAATATTTATAACGGCATTGCGCAAAACAGTCAAATCAATACGTTTTTCAAAAATATTTTCTTCTATTTTATGATTAGTTTCGTTAGAACCTCCGCTAGAACTTTCGTTATGATTTTCGTTGTTCTCGTTATTTTCATTATTTGGGTTAATATTTTCTTTTTCCATTATTTGATTTTGATATAATTTTAATGCTTTTAATCACTACAAAAGTAATGAAAATTACAGAAATAGCAAATAACATAAGAATTATATTTGTATGTTTTTTGACAGAAAAATAAAATCTCTGATTTTCTTTGCAATAGTAATGCTATTGTAAAGAAAAATATATATATTTGCGACATTTAAAACCTATATTTACTCTTATTCATTACTTTATGGCGCAAGCAAGCAATATCAATCCGTTAAAAAGATTACAAGATTTAATTTCATTTGATAAAACAGAAATTGTTTCTATCTATTTTTATGCTATTTTAAGTGGTTTGGTGCAACTTAGCGTTCCTGTGGGTATTCAGAGCATTATTGGGTTTGTGTTGGGTGCATCTATGGTTACCTCTATTTATGTTTTGATTGTACTTGTGGTGCTTGGCGTGCTTGCGGGAGGCGTGATGCAGATCAACCAAATGAAAATAACAGAGAAAATTCAACAAAGTATTTTTGCTCGTTATGCTTTTGAATTTGCAGAAAAAATCCCTTCTTTTGACCTAAAAAGAATAGATAATTATTATCTTCCAGAAAAAGTAAACCGCTTTTTTGAAGTTCTCACCATACAAAAAGGGCTTTCAAAACTGCTCCTAGACATTCCTACGGCTACTATTCAGATACTTTTTGGCTTGATACTGCTTGCTTTCTATAACGTAGCTTTTATTGCATTTGGGTTTTTGTTGGTGGCTATCTTGTGGATTATTTTGAGATATACCAGCAACAAAGGACTGACAACAAGCATAAAAGAAAGTAATTATAAATATGAAGTTGTAGGTTGGTTGCAAGAGATGGCACGAGTGATAAAATCTCTTAAATTCAGTCAAGGAACGCATTTTAACCTTCTGCAAACAGATAAAAATGTGGTTGGTTACCTGAATGCTCGTACTGAACATTTTAAGGTTTTGCTTTTTCAATATAGAACATTAGTATTTTTTAAAGTAGCTATTACGGCTTCTATGCTTACTATTGGCATTTATTTGCTTCTCAATCAAGAGCTAAATATTGGTGAATTTATTGCTGCAGAAATTGTCATTATTACAGTAATAAATGCCGTTGAAAAGCTCATTACGAGCTTAGATGGCTTGTATGATGTGGTTACGAGCCTAGAAAAAATAGAATCAGTCGTTGAAAGTCCACTGGAAAAAGATGCCGTTTCTATGGCTGATACAGATGTACATTGCCTAGACAAAGGTGTTAGCATTGAAATGATAGACCTTAATTTTGAGTATCAAGAAGGAAAAAGAGTTTTGAATAAAATCAGTCTAAATATACCCGCTAATAGCACCGTTTGTGTGTCTGGGCAAGAGGGCGCAGGAAAATCATCTTTTTTGAAAGTCCTTAGTACCAATTATAACGACTTTACTGGCGCAATTCTCTTCAATAAAATTCCTATCAATAATTATCCATTAGAAATATTACGCAACAAAATTGGTACATATTCTAACGAGCAAGAAGTATTTTTAGGTACAGTTTCTGAAAATATCAATATGGGAAGAGCAAACATTTCTTATGATAAAATCACTGAAACCGCCCAAAAATTAGGTATTGATAATTTTTTGGATAAATTACATAACGGTTTTCAAACAGATTTAGACCCAACAGGGCGCAAATTTCCTGCAACAGTTGTGAGGAAAATTTTATTATTGAGAGCCTTTGTTAATGACCCAAGTTTACTACTTTTAGAAGAACCTTGGCAAGGACTTGAAAAACCAACCAAAAATAATATGATTGATTATATTATTAGCAAAAAACATAATGCCACCATTGTTGTAGCTAGTAATGACAATGATTTTGCCGCAAAATGTGATTATCACGTATATCTTACAAATGGTGTAGCAACCGTTATCAGAAACGCAGCTCTCAAAAAAATTATTTCATTAGAAAAGAAAAATGATGAAAATGAAATGTAAGTTATGAATAAATACAGAATTGATGAAATAAAAGAAGCATACAAAAAAATTTGTATGCTTCTTTTATGAGAAGAGAAAGAAAAGTAACTTATTGCATTTATTTGTCCGAATCACAGATTTTATTTTGATTACACAAATGACACGGATTTTTAGAGAAATTAAAATCAATAAAAATCTGTGTCATCTTGTAATCGTTCTTAAATCCGTGATTTAAAGTTTCTTAAGCGTAAACTTCCTTAGAAATAAGGTAGCGTTCTGCATCAAGAGCAGCCATACAACCCGTTCCTGCGGCAGTAACTGCTTGCCTATACACGTGGTCTTGGGCATCTCCGCAAGCAAAAACACCTTCCAGATTGGTTTTAGAAGAACCTTTTATGGTTTCTATGTAGCCGTTTTCATCTAAATCAATTTGCCCTTTGAAAATATCTGTATTGGGTTTGTGTCCAATAGCTACAAAAAAGCCCGTAACCACAATAGTTCTTTCTTCTCCTGTAATCAAATTCTTCAATAAAACGCCTTCTACATCTTCTTTTCCAAGTATTTCTTTAGTTTCTGTGTTCCAGATAATTTCAATTTTAGGGTTTTTCTTTACTCTTTCTTGCATAATTTTTGATGCCCTAAACTCGTCCTTACGCACAATCATATAGATTTTCTTGCATAATTTTGATAAATAACTTGCTTCTTCACAAGCCGTATCACCGCCACCCACAATAGCCACATCTTGATTTTTGAAGAAAAAACCATCACAAACCGCACAAGCAGAAACACCTCTACCATTTAGGCGTTTTTCAGAGTCTAAACCCAACCATTTGGCAGATGCACCAGTAGAAATAATAACGGTTTCCGCTTCTACAATAAACTTATCATCAACCACAACGCTATGAATACCACCATCTTGTGAAAAATTAGCCTGCGTAATGATACCAGTATTGACAATAGTACCAAATCTTTTGGCTTGCGCCTCAAAATCTTGCATCATTTTAGGACCCATCACGCCATCAGGATAGCCAGGATAGTTTTCTACATCATTCGTAATGGTGAGTTGTCCGCCAGGTTGCATACCTGTATATAATGTTGGCGTAATACCTGCACGAGCCGCATAAATAGCCGCTGTATAGCCCGCAGGACCAGACCCAATAATAAGACATTTTACTTTTTCTTTGATTTCCATTGTTATAATTAAGAATTGTGAATTAGAAATTAGGAATGTTATAATTTGTTGCAAAAATAACAATATAGTAACAAAAAAATAACGAATAAGATTTTAAATAATTGCCACAGATGCACGGATAAAATACTTCGTCCCTCGTACTTCAAACTTCGTACCTCAAATTTATTGCGCCAAGTTATACCTTACCTGAATACCAAAATTGGTATTTTTCACAGGAAACGAGCTAGAAATAGCAGGCGTATTGATACTACGCTCAAAATAAACCTGAAAAGTAAGGTTTTGCGCTGCCGTATAAGTAATATTTGGTTTTAGTTGAAAGTTATAATTTCCACCTGTTACCACGTTGTCTTGTGTAAGACTTCTTTGTATTGTTCTTGTATCATTGATAGAAAAATCCAAACGCATTACCAACGTGTTTTTTAGGATAATTGGTTGTCTATCAGAATTTTTAAAGAACGGAATTCTAAAATTTTTGGTCGTATAACCTACACCCAAAACAATAGCATTATTGCGTATTTCAGAGATTTGCGCATTAGAAAGATTTAGCCCAATATCACGGCTACGGTTGTAATCTATCTTGAAATTTAGCCCATCTGTTGTAGTAGCATCAACACCAAAAACAGGCGCAAAACGCTCCGAAATTTGTACTTGACCAAGCACCAAAGTAGGTATAAAAAGCCCTTCTGCATTAGCACGAGAAGGAAATGGTTGCTCCATTTCGTTTACATTGATAGCCAAATTGTTCTCAACTTCTGAACGGTTATTGTTTTGTCCGTATTCCAAAGAAGAAGTATAACCACTTACTCTATATTCAGAATTATAACTATGTTTAATAGCAAAATTCTTAAAATTTTTCTTAATACTTGCAATATTTGAAAGCCCAGAATAATTGAGATTCCAGTTTGGAAGCGGTATTTTTGGAAACGAACTTGTAGAAGATTTGTCGGGATTTGCACCTGTGTATGCTGCTACAAACGCACCTATCAGCACATCTTGCGAGTTTTCTGTATAGCTTCCTGCAATTGAAGGATTTAAGGCAGTCAAACGAGTTACAAAAAGGCTACGGTATTCCTTAAATTTCTCAAAAGTTTCTGAAATAGTGCCATTATCATCATTAAAAGCGGTTTTTATACTGATAATTGAAATAGAAAATGTACCCGTTCTTACAGGACTAAGCGACTGAAATTCTGTTGCGGTTGATTCATACCTAAAAAGTTCTTGATAACCTTTTGTACGCAAACGCTTGGCATCAAGCGTAATTTTGAAATCTCTAAACGGCTCTAATTGTCCTGTAAACTCCAATCTTTCATTAAAAGTTTGCAAATAAGGTGCATTTTGTCGCAAACGAGTATTATTATTGGCTGTAAGGAAATTATTTGCAGCAAATTCATAACGTAAATCTGGGCTTTGCGCACCTGACAAAAAGCTCACCATTTGCGGATTAAAGCCATTTGTAAGTCCAAAATACTCTGGACGTGCATTATAACCGCTTATGGTTGTACCTTCATTTAAGGTATAATTCATATTAAGGCTACGGAAAGACATCAAAGTACGGAAAAAAGTACGTACAACAAAGTTTTCGCTCAAACTTTTAGACTTTTTCTTTGTCGTATCTGTTGGTGTTCCTATTTGTTTTCCTACTTGTTTTTCAGTAGTTTTTTTATTTTTATCATCTAAAACGCCTGATTTTTCAGCATCTTTTTTAGCCTGTTTTGCTTTTAATTTTTCTAATTTTTTGAGTTCTTTATTTTTCTTGTCTAACGCTGTTTGTTGCTTTTTGGTAAGTTTTCTGACAATTTTCTTAGGTGCTTTTGGATCAATAACAGGTGTTTCTACTTTCTTTTTAGTAAGTCTTTTTGGCTGATATTCATTGATTTCTTTCAAAAATTTCACCTTATTATAAAGTTTCAACAAATCCATACGCCCACGTAAAGTACGCTCACGAGTGTTTTTCATATTATTCCCCAAACTATCTTCTAAGCCCAAAGAAGCTGCCGTCCAGTTGTAATTTGTCTTATAAGTAGCATCTGCCCCCAACCAATTTGTGGCGGGAAATTTGTCTAATGGAAGTTTGTAAGTTACACCAATATCTTGCGTAAAATCTTTCATACGACCACCTTTTTGCAGGTTTTCATTAACAAATTTATTATTAGCCTCTGTATTTTTTTCTCCTGCCAACTCATCAACAACGGCATTAGCGTTAGCACTATAAATAATATTGATACTCTTTGTAATAGGATAATTAACGGCATAAGTTCTCGTAAAATTATAATATTTTTCAAAGAAAGGCGCAAAACTGGCATCACTCAAATCACCAGAACGCAGTTGTGTACGCAAGAAACTCCTGTCCAAATCATACCTTACCACAATGCTAGGCAATGATTTACTCAAATTAAAATCCTTAAATAACTTCATCCAAGGAGATTTAGCCCATTTTGCTTTGGCAAAAGGTTCCCAATATTTGGCAACAGGCGTAAAATTATAAGCAATACCAGTTTTCCAATTTTGTTGGAACATTGATTTTGTGTTGATGTCTGTTTTTAAAACATCACTATACGACCACGAAAACGCAAAATTAGAAATAGCAAAAAGATTTGATTTAGCTTTTGCACCTGCTTTTTTGCCGACATTCGTAAAATTGATGCTTCTTCTTGTTTCATTATCCTCCACAATTTTACGGTAATTGTTTTTATCTTCATCAGTACCAAATTTTTCCAAAGAACGGCTAAGTTTCACATCAGGGTCAAGTGGGTCAAAAAGCGGTGCAGCATTATTTTTTTGATAAGAAACAAGCATTGGCAAACGCAAACCCCAAGATTTTGGTGCAAATTTATCCAGTGCAAAAGTGCCTTGAATATCATAATTAAGCGTTTGTTTGGTGGTACGCTCCGCAATTTTTGTATTGAGTTGTCCAAAACCAAAAGTTGTAAAATTAGCATTTGCCGTAATATTAGCAAAATCAGCTAATTGCACGTTGAGGCGTGCCGTAGCAGAAACGCCTTTTGTTTCGTCAAAACCGTCTGTACGCAATTCATTAAACCAAACAATAGCAGATTTTGGCGCACCATCATCACCTGTAATAGTCGGATTTCTCACCCCAAGCATAGCAATAAGTGAGGTACTTGCATCAGGATTACCCACAACTGTAATTCTATATTTGCCAATATTTCTAGAATAAGGCACAAAAATATTCTTGATTCCTAAATTATTTCTTTCTGTTTTTGTATCAATAATGTCCTGAATGCTCACTTCCATTAAGTTATCAGGCGACCAAATAAGCTCCCTGCGTGCATCTCTGTTGCCTGTCGCAATGACTTGCGCATTATCTGTCATTGTAAGGGGTATTTCTACTTCATAATAATTGTCGTTAAAATCCGTTCCTATACGCATAAAAGCCGACATTTCGCCTGTTTTAGCAGAGTTATCTGGGCTATTGGCGTGGATATACATTTTTATATTTTTATAGAAACGAAAATTAAAATTTGTATTCTTATAAACCGCTCTAGCATCTTTATCTCGCAGATTTTTTACGGTAAGTTGTATAGATTGCTCGTTTAATTGGGCATTGTTGATGCTTGTAATGTCGGCATCACGTATTACGCCTGGTGGCAAGTCGTAAGGCGTGGCAGCACCCAGCGCAAGGGCAGAATTTTCTTCAATATTTACAGTAGAAACCACAAAAGAAGGGTCGTAAGGCTCTGGTGGAAGTTGCAAACCACGAGCATTCAAATCACCCAAAAACCGCCTCCATTGGTTGGCTACCAACTGAAATTGTGCCATACGCATCACCACAGGCTGGTCAAATTGCGTCATAGCAAGGCGTATATAACGAATAGATTTAAAACCGTTGATATTTCCTACTTTACTATCAAATTCACGCACAGGAATACGGAATTGATACCAAGTTACGGCATCAGCACCATTTTGGGTAATTCTTGCATCAGAAACTTCCACTTTATCAACAATATAGTTGCGCCCAACAACCAAATCATTTTTACGCATTGAGATTTTATATTGATAATATTCATCTAATTCACTCAAAGTATTATCTCGGTTAAGGTCTTCATTATCAGGGATATTTGTAGCAGAAGTAGTGAAAAGTCCGCCTGTATTTTCAGGAGAATTATTTTGTGTATTATTAAAATATTTATATCTCTCAATGATTTTGGCATTGTCATTATCCAAATTATCACCTAAATAATACTTGAAATCATCAGCAGAAGGGTCTGCAAACGCTCCAAAACCTGCAAATTTTAGTTTTTCTTCATCATTTGTAAGTCCGTCAAGTCCAATATCTTGTATAAGACGAGAATTAGCCGCATTATCAAAAGCATTATTGATATATTGCTGATTTGGTACATTTCCCCAATCTGTAACATCTTTTTTGGTAGGATTTCCATCAATAGGCAAACCATTTTCAAAAAAATGTTTACTATCTTTCATTACATCTTCAGAAATACTCCCCAAATTGATATAAAAATCACCCCCAGTTGTATTATTTACACCAGTTGTGCCGTTTGTACCATCAATTACTTCACCACGTTTGCCTGCAATAAATGGGTCTAGCAACCAAAACTCAACATATTCAATATTTTGATTATCAAAATCAACTTCTGACGTAATGGCACGAGTAATTGCCCCAAAATTCGTCAAAGGATTTGGCAAAAGACCATTTGTTTTTGGTTTAGGCGTGATAGCGGGATTGTAGTTATATGCCCCTCTTTCAGAAGGAAAATAAGCTAAATCAAAAGTATTTTCATTTGTTACGATATTATTAAATTGCCTATTTTTGAAAATTTCTTGTGGCACAATAGGGCGTTGATAATGGTTTTCCAAGTCTTGCGCTGTGATATTGGCAGGTTTTCCACGTTGGTCTGAAGGATTATAAAAAGAATTGTCAATATTATACCAAGCCAAATGCGCCCTATTGTAGGCGGATTCCAACGGATTTGCAGGATTTCCTTGTGCCACAAATGCAGGTGTTGCACCTAATTTCCAGTTAATTCCAGCCGCATTTGTGAGGTTGATAGGCACTTCTGCTCCCTCAAAATCATCAATATAAGATACATTTCCAGTAAGTTTTGCACCAGTAGGTGCAATTTGTGCTACTTCTGCAGCAAAATTGATACTAGATTTTTCTTTTGTTTGAATAAGAGGCAAAGCATCTACTAATCTTGTCAAAAAACGAGAATCTTTTTTAATACTGATATCTGCGCCCCACATCATATTATTAACGGCTTCTTGCCCAATAGCCACACGAGTAATGGGCGGACGTTCACGCAAATTGACAAAAGTTGCCCCAATATTGATGTCTTTATCAAGCAAATAATCAAGCCTAGCACCAATATAAAAGCGTGGTTGCACCTGAAAAAAGTCCGAACTTTCTGACGTAATAGAAATTTCTCTGCCTGATGCTAAAACTGCATCATTAACAAGTACCTGCCCAGAACTTGCATTAACGGTATAATCTCTGCCTTCTGTAAGCAAAACACCCCCAGCTTTTACCACCACAGAGCCTTGCGCAATATTTATTCCTGGCAAAGAAACATTTGCATTTGCGGCTGCACCCTCAAATTGCCCTTTTATGAAAAATTTATTTTTATTAGCGAAATTATTTTGGGCATCATTTCTAGTGCCTGTGTAAAGCTCTGGAAAGGTATATTTATTGATAAGATTTAGCTCACTTGCAGGATTAAAAAACTTCTTCAAATTACTACCAAACGGCTCTAAAACAGGGAAAATCATACGTCCACCGCTTACATTTACGGTTATTCCATCTACAAAATCAAAATTACCATCACCAATAGAAACACCATTTTGGTCAATTTGGCGGTCGCCTCGTGGGTTGAGTTCGTCCAAGCCAAAAAGTTTGATAAGTTGTTTGTCTTTTGTGTTTACGCCTTCTTGCAGTGCAGGATTATCCACGCCAGAAATATCATCTCTATAAATAATCCTCAACTGAAAATTAGTCTTAGAAAGTCCTGTAGTACCCAAAGAATAGATGTTTTTCATCATCAAATTCCACGTTGGCAAATCTGTACGAATTGTACGAGGGCGCAAAAGTTTCAAGAAAATAACCTTATCTTGTGGTTCATTGAGGTAATCTTCTGAAAGTTCACCCACTTTGTAAACTGTGCCATTAAAAGTGTATTCATACGCAACACCCAACATTTCATCATTTCTTAGTGGAGAATTAAGAGAAATGTAACCTAATTGTTGGTTAAAAACAAATTCGTTAGCATCAAGTTTTCTAGAACCCCTAACAAGTTCATAATCACTGCCTTGTGCTAGATTTTGAGCGTTCAAAGCGGTTGTTGCTGTGCCTGCATCACGAAAAGTTGGATTAGCTTTTAGCCCTGCAAAAAGTTGATTTGCAGCATTGTCAGCAGGATTTCCTCCACTTACGCCTGTGCCTATGAGTGGGTTTCCGTTTCTAAAAGTTCTCCCTTCTCCCAAATCTTGAAAAGCAACAATATTTCTAAGCGTTTGTGTGTTGTTACTTCTGTTCATTATATAGATTTCCATACGAGTAATAAGCACGCCAGAATTCACGACAGGAGGCGTAGAAAGGGCAGGTTCGTACAAATTTCTATGAAATTGAGAGATAAAAAAGTGTTTGTTTTCTTCATAATCACTTACTCGCACCTCATACTTACGCACTTGCGCACCGCCACCTTGCAATTTTACTTCATTGATTGAGCCACGTTGTTGCGCTGCGACAAGCCCAACTTTGAGTTTACCAAATTTGAGTTCTGTTCTTGCTCCAAAAAGGTTCTGACTGCCTGTAATCAAGGAAGTTGGCAACGGAAAACTAATATTTCCGACATCAATTTTCTGTATAATTTCTTCAGGATAAGCCGTATAATCTACTTTAAAGTTGTTTTCAAAATCAAAACTAGCTTTGGTATCTATGCTGGTATTGATGCGGAGTTTGTCGCCTATTTGCCCAATTACGCTAAAATTGGCGTGAGGCTCAAAATCAAAAATACCATTTGCTTGTCTGCGTGCAGGAACGGCAGGATTAGCAACATTTTGGCGTTTGTAGCCCAAATCAATATTCACAAATCCCGTAGTTTTGAAACTCACAAAATTCCCTCCAAATATCTTTTTGAAGGCTTTGCTCGTTACGGGAATGTTAGGAATAAGACTTTTTGCGGCTTGTGTACGTCCAGCAGCCCTTTCTGATGCAGTACGTGTAGTTTTCCAAAAATCTTTGCTTGCCTCTTGCTCACGCAGGCGTATAAGCTGCTCGTAGGTAAGAAGCGTAGGAGTGCGGTAATTGACTGCGCCTATTTTCTCTTCAATATCAAAATTACGCTTGTTGGAGTCTAATTTTATGGTTGTTTTGAGATTTTTTGGCTGCAAATCCAGCAGAGATTTTGTGCGTTTTTCACTATAAAGCGCACCAAAACGGTCTTTAAATTGGTAAGTAGAAAACTTTGTTTTGACGTATTTGAGCGTGTCTATGGTGTCTTGCGGAATGCGCAAAAGGTCGTTAGCAAGATTACCAGAAAGATTTTCATTTGAATTTGCAAATACGCTTTCAAAATGCTTGTTGGCAAGTGTTTTTTTAGGAGATTGCAGGGGTTGCAAGGCTACAGAAGTAACCAAAGATGCCACCGTAGAAAAAAGTAATAAATGATGAAAATTGATGCCTAACAAAATATATAAAGATTATTTGATTTAAAAAGAATTTGTAGTAAAGGTTTTTATATGATGATTTTAGGGGTTTGTGGTGTATTTTGTTTCTATAAATATTCCGTTCCGCTGGAACTAATACAAGTTTGCTGATATCAATGCTCTTAGTGCTAAAAACAAAACCCCCTGCAAAAATCATACAACTTTCCACAAATTTAATCAAAATTCTTTCTCAAACGTCAATTTTAGTGAAGATTTTGCACCCAAACTTTTTTTAAAACGAATTAAGCCATAATTAGGCGTTCCGTTATCTGTAGAAATACCTAAATCTAAGATTTTTATTTGTTCTTTTTGACAATATTCATACATTCCATTCAGCAAAAAAATCATAGGACTAAAAGCTTCATAACCAGCCACATCAGCGGGAATAAAATGATATAGAATTATTTTATTGATGCGTATAGCCACAGAAAAGGAAATGATTTTACTTAAGTCTTTGACTACAAAAATATTATGCTCTTCTGGAAACTCACAAAAAAGCCTAAAAAGGCTTTCAAAATCAATAGAAATAGGATAATTTTTGCGCTGTCTATTTTCTACGAAAATAGCATAACAAATGTTTAATTGTTTTCTTTTTTCATCTAAATCATCAGAAAGGATATATTTTTCAAAAATAAGATTTTCATTTTGCTGACACTTTTTTAGCCTTCTTTGCGCTGCAGGGCTGATATTTTCAGAAAAATTTTGCTTAGTAATGTCTAAAAAATGGGTGATTTCGCTATTTTTTATGGTGAAATTTTGTTGTAAAAGCACTTGTGTAAGTGCGTGCGCCTGTTCTTGCGCATACGAGAACGGATAAGAGGTAATTTTGATCACCCTACTAACCACCCCCAGCCCCTCCTTCAAAGGAGGGGAGCTTTTTGCTCCCCTCCTTCCTAAGGAGGGGCTGGGGGTGGTTTTAAACTTCTCCTCACAGAATTTCTGTATTTCATTCACGAAAAAGTGCAAATTTTCGTAGCTCAAATTTTCTGAAAATTCTATGCTTCCAAAAGGCATTTTTAGTGGGCTATATGCAGTTTTAATACTATTTTCTTCTCTAATTTGCTCATCAAAAAAAATATTAAATCTTGCATAAATATTATTTTTCTCTTCTAGGAAAAGTGAAAAAAAGTTATGGTTATCATTTTCCTGCAAAAATAAATGAGGTGTTTTATTAAACAAAAACCCATCAAATTTTGCATTTTGGCTAATTTGATGCTCTATTTGGTGTATATTTTCAGCAGAAAAAATAAGTAATTGCATATTTATTTTATAAAGAAAATATTGGGCAAATTAAAAGTAATTTTGAGGTAATTCTTTGTTTTTGCTATTGCATAGCTCAACTTTTAAACTTAAATTTACGAAAAAAGAATGCCTTTCCAAAAAAATAAGAAATTAACTGTTGAATTATAATTAGATACATATACAAAAGTACATTCCAAAATATATAGGTTAGAAACAAACTGAAAAAAATTATTAGAACTTAAAAACAAAATGGCAAAAACAAAAACGGCTTATTTCTGTCAAGGTTGCGGACATAATTCTCCCAAGTGGTTAGGGAAATGCCCTTCCTGCAACGAATGGAATACTTTTGTAGAAGAGATTTTAGCAAAAGATGATAAACAACAAAAAGGCGACTGGCGTGTCAGCACCAGCCAAACCATTGCAAAACGCCCCCTTGCCCTACAAGAAATTAAGTTTGAAGAACAACCACGCATTATCACAAAAGATAAAGAACTCAATAGAGTGCTTGGAGGCGGTATTGTGCGAGGGTCTTTGGTGCTTATTGGTGGTGAGCCTGGCATAGGAAAATCCACGCTGATGCTACAAATTGCGCTTAGTTTAGCTAATTTGCGTGTTTTGTATGTTTCTGGGGAAGAAAGTGAGCAACAAATAAAAATGCGTGCCGACAGAATGGAGCATAAAAGCGACAACTGTTTTATTTTAGCAGAAACAAATACGCAAAATATTTTTAAGCAAATAGAAAATTTAGAGCCTGATATTCTAATAATTGACTCTATCCAAACGCTCCAATCATCATTTATTGAGTCTTCCGCAGGGAGCGTGTCGCAGGTACGTGAGTGTACAGCAGAACTAATGCGTTTTGCCAAAGAAAGTGGCACACCTGTTTTTTTGATAGGACATATTACCAAAGATGGTGCACTTGCAGGTCCAAAAGTATTGGAACACATGGTGGATACTGTTTTGCAGTTTGAAGGAGATAGACATTTGGTTTATAGGATTTTGAGAACAACCAAAAACCGCTTTGGTTCTACTTCTGAACTTGGTATTTACGAAATGTTGGGTACAGGCTTGCGTGAGGTAAGCAATCCGTCAGAAATACTTATTTCGCAACGTGAAGAAGATTTGAGCGGTGTCGCTATTGGTGCGACATTAGAAGGAAACCGTCCTCTTTTGATTGAAATCCAGTCTTTGGTAAGTCCTGCAGCTTATGGAACACCTCAAAGAAGTTGTACAGGTTTTGATGCAAAACGCCTAAATATGCTCCTTGCGGTGCTAGAAAAGCGTGGAGGTTTCCGCTTGGGAACGCAAGATGTGTTTTTGAACATTACAGGTGGCTTGCGCATAGAAGACCCAGCCATTGATTTGGCAGTTTGTGCCTCTATTGCCTCTTCTTATGAAGATATTTTTATTCCGCAAACGGCTTGTTTTGCAGCAGAAGTAGGGCTGGGCGGTGAAGTACGTGCCGTTATGAAAATAGAAAACCGCATTGTAGAAGCTGAAAAACTAGGTTTTAAAACTATTTTTGTATCAAAATATAACCTAAAAGGAATTGATGTGAAAAAATATAAAATTGAAATTCGTGGTGTGGCAAAGCTAGATGAAGCTTTTAGAGGGATTTTCTAAGTTAAGATGTTTTGCGTTAGTAACGTGTTGCAAATAAGTTGTTGCTGTAAAAGTTCCGTTGCAAATATATTGATTTTTGTGTAGCTTTACGAAAAAAAATCTTATGACTAAAATTAGAATAATACTAGAAAATGACT
>JAYUKY010000042.1:0-15088 GCA_043764015.1 Raineyaceae bacterium | reverse complement strand
GTTTAAATTTAAAGAGCAAGGCTGTGAGTTACACAGTTTCTGCCTGTGGAGTGCTAAGAAAACCAAAGGCAAGCGTTCCGCTGGCTTAGGAAGCACTACGAAGCAGGAAATAAACAGCAAATGTATACATTTGTGTAAGTTTTATATAACGGTGATTGGAGAGTTTTATGGAAAATTGCTTTATTTGCCTAAATTATTTTTTGATACACGCAAAATTGGAGAACTTACAGCACGCCTAAACGACACTACACGCCTGCAACGTGTGATTAGCCAACTGGTGGGAAGTTTTGCTATTGATTTGCTTATGGTGCTAGTTTCTATGGTGTTTTTGCTCAATTATTCGTGGCAAATAGGGCTTTTAGTTTTGGGTAGTTTGCCGTTTATTTTTCTGATAATTTTTAGGTTTAATAAAAAGATTATCACAACTCAAAAAGAAGCAATGTCTGCGTATGCACAAACTGAAAGCCATTTTATCAACACAATGCAAGGAATAACGGACATTAAAAGTTACAATAAACAAGGTTTTTTTCAAAACCTAAATGCCAATATTTACGGAAATCTACAAGAAAAAATATTTTCATTGGGGCAATTAAATACACGTTTAAGCGTGGTTTCTGGCGTTGTGAGCGTGCTTTTTTTAGTAGCGGTTTTGTCATTTGCCTCGTGGTTGGTGCTACAAAAAACTATCAAAATAGGCGAAATGATGGCTATTTTGAGTATTGCAGGCGGTATTTTGCCGTCTATGGTAAATATTGCATTGATTATTATTCCTATCAATGAGGCAAAAATTGCTTTTGAAAGAATGCTGGACTTTACGGATATTCCACCAGAAAATAATATACAAGTTGATGAAAATCAAGTTTTTGAAAGCCTAACTTTGCAAAATATTTCCTTTGGTTTTGCAGGAAGCAAACAATTATTAAAAAACATCAATTTTTCTGTTGAAAAAGGCAAATGGGTTGCTTTGATAGGTGAGAGCGGAAGCGGAAAATCTACGTTTATGCAGATATTAGCGGGTTTTTATCCTCCAAATACAGGAGAATTTTTGATAAAAACAAGCAACAATAATCTTCAGACTTTACAAGAGGTTGGTTTACAAGAATTTGGCTTGCAAAATTGGCGTAATTGCATAGCGTATGTGCCACAAGACATTCATATTTTTAACGGTACAGTTTGGGAAAATATAGCTTTGGGAAGTGCTGATGAAGATTTTAAGAATTTGAATAATATTCAAAAACAAATTCAAAAAATAATAGAATTTTGTCAAAAATATGGTTTTCTCATTATTTTGAGGGTTTTCCGCAAGGATATTTTACTATTATTGGAGAAAATGGCATCAATCTTTCTGGTGGTCAGAAGCAACTACTCGCATTTGCACGAGCATTATACAAAAAGCCTAAAATCTTACTTTTAGATGAGATAACGGCTGCAATGGACATCAAAACAGAAACTTTTGTAATTAATTTGTTGCAAAATCTTAAAGAAAACCTTGCCATCATTTGGATAACACACAAATATCAGTCTTTGGAGAACGTAGATAGTATTTATCAAGTAGAAAATAATTATATTAAGGCTTAGTATTTGATTCTTTGTTGGTGTCGCTCACTATTGTCAACTCAAGGAATTTGATAGTACTATACTTGTAATGATTTTATTTGGAGATTATAGGCACAAATAAAATATTTAATTGTGCCTATATCATTGAACAATGACTTTGAAAAGCTCAAGGCTTTCCTTACTAATCTTGAAGTTCTTTGGCGAAGCATATTGTTAAAATGCTGAATATAAGCGGTTAATGAGTTATCCTTACCCACTCCAAAATGGTCGTTTTCAGAAAAGGTTTTTACGTATGCTTTCCAATAATCAGAGAAAAATGCTGGAATAAGGTATTTTTGATATGATTCTGGCAGATGCCGCGCAAGAAATTGAAGGCTGGAATGAAGAAGAATTAAAAATGATTTTTTTTTCGTTTATTGTTGTTTTGGGGCATTTGCGTGGGAATAAAGAATATAAAACTGATTACGAAAGAGAATTTTTAAACCATCAATGATAATTATTTATATTTTAAAACTGATTTTATGATTGCAAAAGGTGTTTTTAATAAGCCCTCAACACCTTATTTTTATTTCCAAGAATACAAAAAATCAAAATATCCAAGCAGAGACTCTGCACCATAATTATTGGAAGGTTTTTTGATTGCACAAGACAAAAATAAAAACCTATGTATGGTTGTACTGTAACAGGCGGAATTTGGGATTTTTTTGTTATGGCAGATACAACTTATTGCATTTCACAATCTTATGACTGTATGAAACTAGAGGAATCATGACAAATAATAGGTATTTTACGTAAATTTAAAGAGATTTTGAAAACAAGATTAATAGATTAAAAAAAGTAGCTTCTCTATACGAAAAGCTACTTTTTTGTTTGTTCTTTATAATTTCAATTTTTCTCTAATCACATAGTCATTGGTTTTAGTAGAGTTCATAGTAATCATTTCCCCTAAAAAACCTGCCAAAAATAGCTGTACTCCAATAATAAGAGCCACCAAAGCCAAATAAAAAATTGGTTGTTCCGTTATTTGCCGTATTTCGTGGAGAGGTGGTTTGTAAGCTAATTGTTGAATTTTTTGTATGATAAGATAAACCGTAATGCTCATTCCTGTTAAAAATGACAATGCACCCAGACTTCCAAAAAAGTGCATTGGTCGTTTTTTGAATTTAGAGACAAACATTATAGAAACCAAATCCAGAAAACCATACAAAAAGCGTTCTAAACCAAACTTAGTAACGCCATATTTGCGTGGGTGATGTTTTACTTTTTTTTCTGTGATGCGCCCAAAGCCAGCCCATTTTGCCAAAACAGGGATATAACGGTGCATTTCTCCATAAATTTCAATATTTTTGACTACTTGTGCATCATACGCCTTCAAACCACAATTAAAGTCGTGCAGTTTTATACCTGAAAACAGGCTTGTAACGCCATTAAACAGCTTTGTAGGAATGGTTTTGCTAAGTGGGTCTTGGCGGTTTTGTTTCCAACCCGACACCAAATCATACCCATCAGTTTTTATCATTTTGTAAAGTTCTGGAATTTCCTCTGGGTCATCTTGCAAATCAGCATCCATAGTGATAATAACATCCCCACTAACTTCTTGAAAACCAGTATGTAAAGCCGCTGATTTTCCATAATTTCTACTAAAACGTATGCCTTTTACGGCAGGATTTTCTTTTGAAATTTCTCCTAAAACTTGCCAAGAATTATCTGTACTTCCGTCATCTATTACAATTATCTCATAAGAAAAATGATTATTTTTCATTACTTCCGCAATCCAACGACAAAGTTCTGGCAAAGATTCTGCTTCATTTTTAGCAGGAATAACCACAGAAATAGCTATTTTTTGATTGTTTTCCAATGTTTTTAAGTAATTGTGAATTGTGAATTTTAAATTGTGAATGAATACAAAGAATTTCTAAATGTTAGGAAAACAAGAATGAAAATCAAATGACTTAATAATCAGATTTTTAAATTCGTACTTCTAACCTCTTACTTCGTACTTATTCTTATAAATCAATATCATTTTCCATAAAAATAGGGCAATGCACATATTTTTTTCTATACCCACGCCATTCTCCAAAACTAAACGACAAACCAACTTCGTGTGCGCCACCTAAGCCCTGCAATTTGCCAAAAACATAGTCATAACTATATGTAAAACGCATTTTTTGCACACCAAAAGACACCACAGCGGCAAGGCTACTGTTTGCGGTTTTGCTGATAGGCATATTTTTGTACCACAAGCCTGCTTCCAACACACCACTTGACCATAAAACACCTAAATCTGCCTGATAAAGCCCTTTTTGGTCACGTACATTTGCCTGTGGCGTGATGGTATTATATTCGTTTATTTCCATTCTTGTACCTAATTGCAGGCTAAAACGGCGTGGCAACTGATAATTTTTGTCAAAAAGAGAACGGTTCGGCTCGTTGAGGTGGTGCGCTGCAAAACCTACCCAAATATTTTTATTATGCAAAAAAATACCACTAGAAAGGTCTAAATACGTCATTTTGGTTTTATTTAATGCTTCTGCGGTAGGTGAGATAGTACCAGAACTATTGAGTTGGTCACCAAAAATATAATTAAAAAAACCTATTGATTGATTATTATAACCTGCTGAAATGCCCAATTTCATTTGCCATTCTTCTGAAAGTGCCACGTGATACGCATAATTAAGCGTTATGCTACTTGCACGTATGCCCGCCTGCCCTGCTTGTGAGTTCATAACGAGCAAACCAAAACCACTATTGGCATCATTTGCATTATAATCAAAGGAAAAAGCGTTATTTATGAATGTTCCGCCCACTTTTGGGTATTGAAACCTTGATAAAAGCATAGCACGCCCTTGCTCTGTACTTCCTGTAAGTGCAGGATTTAGGTACATTGGTGCGCCATTGGGTTGCGAGAAAACATTATCTTGGGCTTTTATCTTATTGATATTCAATAAGATAAAAAAATATAAAAAGTAGTATTTCAATTTTTAATTTTTAATTGTGAATTAAATACATAAACAACCAAATATTTCTAAAGATATTTTCACAAATATCTCTATTTTTTGCTTAATTAGGGCAAAAAATTTGCCAAAAAACAAAAAAAGTATAAAAAATGAAAATAAAAAAGTAGGCATTGGATTTATCCAATGCCTACTTTTTTATTTGAAGGAAACCACCACAAAAGCCTCTTTGATATTATCAAAAGGAATTATTATTGGTGATTGTACTTTCTTTTTTATGATATTTTGAATAGAGAGTGTTTGTGTTTCTTGTTCAAAATCAAGTAGTTTTCCTTCTAGGTTAGTGGCATTTTTTAGGCTAATTTTGAGTGTTCTCCCTATGTGTTGTGGATATTGACGTACAAGACGCAAGGGAAAATCAACGCCAGGTGAAGATACATCTATGCTATATTTTTCTGCAATTTCGTCTATCTCATCAAGGCGTGCGGAAACGTGTCTGCTTACGCTCACACACGTATCTATACCTACGCCTTCGTCTCCGTCAAGCAAAACCGTTATTTTGGCAGTTTCCTTGAGTGTTTTTATCTGCAAATCAACCACAAAAAAAGCAGGTTCTAATGTTTCTGCAATGCTTTCTTCTATAATTTTTCTTAAATCCATTTCTCTATAAAATATTTTACAAAAGTTTCTTAATAATATTTTCAACACTTATTCCTTCTGCTTCTGCCTTAAAATTGCGCACAATACGGTGGCGCAAGATAGGTAAAGCTACTGCCTTAACATCTTCAATATCAGGGGAATACTTACCACTAAGCAAGGCATTACATTTTGCCCCCAAAATCAAATACTGTGAGGCACGAGGACCAGCACCCCATTCCAAAAACTGATTAGCCTCGTTTGATGCCATAGTGGTATTTGGACGTGTTTTATGCACAAGTTTCACGGCATATTCTACCACATTGTCAGCCACGACAACACGCCTTATCAAATCTTGAAAATACAACAATTCTTCACCTGTAAGCACTTTATTTACTTGTACTTTTTTAGAAGAAGTTGTATTCTTGACAACATTCACCTCTGACTCATAACTAGGATAATCCAACATAATATTGAACATAAAACGGTCTAATTGTGCCTCTGGCAACGGATAAGTACCTTCTTGTTCAATAGGGTTTTGTGTAGCAAGCACAAAAAATGGCTTTTCTAGTGGGTATTTTTTACCTGCTATCGTGACAGCATATTCTTGCATAGCTTCCAAAAGTGCGGCTTGCGTTTTTGGTGGTGTTCTGTTTATCTCATCTGCTAAAATAATATTAGCAAAAATAGCCCCTTTGACAAACTTAAAATTGCGGTCATTGTCAAGGGTTTCAGAGCCTAAGATATCAGAAGGCATCAAATCAGGTGTAAATTGAATACGGTTAAACGGCAAATCCAACGCATCTGCAATGGTTTGAATAAGCAAGGTTTTTGCAAGCCCTGGCACGCCCACAAGCAAACAATGCCCTTGTGAGAAAATGGCGGTAAGAAGCAAATTTACTACGTCTTCTTGTCCAAAAATAACTTTCCCTATTTCGTTTTTTAGTCTTTTGTAGGCATCTGTAAGCCCTTTTACTGCTTCTACGTCAGAAGAATATTGCATATTTTAAGTTGTGAGTTGTGAGTTTTAAGCTGTGAGTTTATAAAATCTAATCAACTCACATTTTTATTTCAAGGCAAATATAATAAAAATTAGTCAAAATTGTACTAGTAAGGCTTGGATTTTGGAAAAGTTTTATGATGGTATTGTCCTGCCAAGTAATGTTAATTTCCGTTCTCAAGTCTTTCGTGAAGTTAGTTGCTGTTAGCAAATTGCTCTGAGAATATAAAAATTATTTTGTTTGCATTGGGTATTTCTCCTCCGCTAAAATAACTTCACAAAAATTTCCAACTTTTCGTAAAGTATTTACACTATTTTTTGCTACTTTGTGAAATTAAAGTTTTTGGCTCAAAGTTTGTTATTGCATCTTTGTTCAAAATTAATCCTACAAAAAACATCTCAAAATCAAAACAATTATGAAAAATCACCTCTTAAAATGCTTGTTTTCATTTTTACTTACACTCTTTTCCACCCAAATCTACGCCCAAATGACCTACGACTCACAATGGAAACTCGTCACAGATGCAGAAAGCAAAGGTTTGCCAGAAACTGCTCTGAAAGCCGTCAATGGCATTTATGACCAAGCCAAAAAAGAGAAAAATGCCCAACAACTCGTCAAGGCTATTATTCATCAACTAAAATTCACAGAACATAAAGAAGAAAATGCTTTTGTGAAAAATCTTGTCAGACTCAAACAAGAAGCTGATGCCGCAGAAATGCCCGTAAAACCACTTTTACACTCTGTTTTAGGCAATTTTTATTGGCAATATTACCAAAATAACCGTTGGAAATATACCAACCGTTCTGAAACAAAAGATTTCAAAAATGAGGACATAGAAACGTGGAGTTTGGAGAAAATTACGCAGGAAACTGTTGCACAATACCAACTTTCTTTGCAAAATCCTGCAGAACTGCAAAAAATAAAAATTGAGGTTTTTGATGCAGTTACTCAAAAAGGAAACGCATTAGGCGAGAATTACCGCCCAACTTTGTATGATTTTTTGGCGCACCGTGCCGCTGATTTTTTTATAAATGATGAATCAAGCATTACAAAACCTTCTTATGCGTTTGTGCTTGATAAAGAACAGTATCTCTCTGATGCACAGACTTTTACGTACATCAAACTGGAAACAAAAGACGAACTTTCTTATAAGTTTTTTGCCTTGCAAATCTTGCAAGACATCACCAAATTTCATCAAAATGACACAGATTTATCTGCTTTCGTTGATGTGGATTTGAAACGCCTTACATTTGTCAGAAACCACCTTGTTTTGCCAAATAAAGCAGATTTATATCTCCAATCTTTGAAAAATTTGGAGCAAAAAACAATTAAATTTCCTATTTCTACAAAGGTAACTTACCAAATTGCGCTTATCTACAACGCAAGTGCAAGCAAATATAAGCCTTTGCAAGGTGATGACAACCGTTTTGATAAGAAAAAAGCTATTGAAATATGTAATGAAGCTGTTGCACGCTATCCGCAAAGTGCAGGAGCGCAAGATTGTCGTTCTCTCAAAAATGGTATTGAAATGAAAAATATCAATATGAAAGTAGAGGAAATCAACGCCCCAAATCAAAATTTTAGGCTTTCTCTTGATTTTACTAATATTTCTGAATTACATTACAGAGTAATAAAAATTACAAGAGCAGAAGTAAAACAACAAAGAGAAAAAAATTACCGCAACTACAACATAGACCAAGAAGTTGAGTTTATGAAGTATTTTTTGGCAAAAACACCGCTCAAAACTATCAAAGTGGCACTTCCGCCTGATGAAGGCGCAAACAAAGATTATCAAAATCACAATACAGAAATAGCTTTGGAAGGTTTGCCAGAAGGTGATTATATGATTTTTGCTAGTCATTTGCCTTCTTTTTCCCTTGATAAAAATACATTAGCCTACGCTTTTACGACATTTTCTAACATTACCTACATCACTAGAAATCTTGGAAATGCAACCACAGAAGTCTATACATTGCATAGGCAGACAGGTGAGGCACTTGCAGGCGTGAAAGTAAATGTTTATAAAAATCTTTATAATAACCAAACAGGTGCTTATGAGGTGAAAAATGGTGGCGTTTTTATGAGTGATGCAGAAGGAAAAATCATCATTCCTACTATCAAAAATAACAATTCAAACTATTACAATGAAGGTTTTTGGTTAGATTTTTCTTTGGGAAAAGATTTCATCAGTATGCAAAATATTGATGGAAATGGCTACGCAAGGCGTGATGGACTTACGCAATACCAAGAACAAGCACCCACAAGCTACACACGCACTATTTTCTTTTTGGATAGAATGATTTTCAGACCAGGACAAACCATTTATTTCAAAGGAATAATGTTTAATTCTGACGGACACAAAAATAACCAAATTCTGCCAAATACGACAACTGCGGTTACTTTTTATGATGTAAATTACCAAGTGATTAGCACGCAAAACCTCACTACAAACGAATACGGTTCGTTTAATGGCACTTTTACTGCGCCTACAAAAGGACTTTTGGGAAATATGAACATAAATAATAGTTCTGGTAATGTTTCTTTGTCTGTGGAAGAGTACAAACGCCCTAAATTTGAAGTGAAATTTGAGCCTACAAAAGGCACGTTTAAACTTTCTGAAAATATCAAGGCTGAAGGTATTGCAAAGGCATATTCTGGCGCAAATATTGATAATGCAGCCGTAAAATATAGGGTGGTGCGTGTGGCACGTTTTCCGTATTGGTGGTATTGTTATAGAGGTTATTACCCTAATTCTCCAAGTGTAGAAATCATCAACGGAACTACCAAAACAGACGCTAATGGCAAGTTTTTTGTTGATTTTAATGCGCTTCCAGACCTTTCTGTGGATAAAAAATCAGAGCCTACGTTTTCTTATACCATTTATGCTGACGTGACGGACATCAACGGAGAAACTCATAGCACCCAAACCAACATCAATGTTGGTTATAAAGCTCTTACTGTTGGTGCGAATGTAGAAGATTTGGATAAGGCAGAAGACAAAATCCAAGAGAAAAAATATACCATTTCTACCAATAATTTAGCGGGGCAATTTGAGCCTGCAAAAGGTGAAATAAAAGTATATCAACTCAAAATGCCTTCTCGTACCTACCGCTCTCGTGTGTGGGAACGCCCAGACAAACCAATGTTTACAAAAGCAGAATTTGAGCAGAAATTTCCTACTGACGAATACGCAGAAGAGAACAATTTTTTGAAATGGGAACGTGAAAACGCTGTTTTTTCTTTGAATTTTGATACTGAAAAAAGCAAAACTTTTTCTCTTGATAAAATAAGTTCTTGGAAACAAGGCAAATATTTATTAGAAATTATTTCTAAGGATAAATTTGGTCAGGAGGTAAAAGAAGTGGTTTATTTTGATGTAATGGACTCAAAAGCACGCCAAACAACACCTGAAAATATCCAACTTGTAAAGCCTTTGCAGACGAGTTTTGAGCCAAATGAAAAAGCACAAATTTTGATAGGCACAGCCGCAAATATCAGAATGTTGTATGAAGTAGAACTTGATGGCAAAATCATTGATAAACAATGGCTTACGTTTAAAAATGAACAGAAAATTCTTGAAATTCCTATCAAAGAAGAATATCGTGGCGGTATTACGGTGCATACGGTTTTTATGTTGGATAGTCGTGCTTATGCGGAAAGTTTCACGCTTGATGTGCCTTACAGCAACAAAGAACTTGATATTGAGTTTGAAACTTTTAGAAATAAATTGCTTCCAGGACAAGCGGAAGAGTGGAAACTCAAAATTAAAGGCAAAAATGCGGATAAAATTGTTGCTGAAATGGTGGCTACGCTTTATGATGCTTCGCTTGATGTTTTTAGGGCAAATGCCTATAATTGGAATGTTTGGGGCAATAATGCCACTCGTTTGGGCTGGGATTCTGATGGTGCTTTTGGCATTGAAAATTTTAGAGAACGCTCAAGCGACAACTGGAATACCTATATTGGTGGCGGTGATAGCCCTAGTTACAGGTATTTGAATATGTTTTCTTTGGATTATTATTCTATGTATTATGGTGGATATAGACGTAGAAATTATCTGGAAGGTAGCGTAAAAAGGTCTGCTCCTGTTATGAAAAAAGCTAAAAACGGTAAAGACAAAGCCAAAGAAAGCAAAATGGAGGAAAATATTGATAGTGAGAGTGATAGTGTTGCTGACTTTAAAATATCTGCTCCTATGGCAGTAATGGCTGAAAAATCACCCAAAGAAGATGCCATAGGAGGGCAACAAGAGCCAAAAGAAGGTAAACAGGAAACTAAAAAACCTGATTTTGGAGATGTAAAAATTCGTAAAAACTTCAATGAAACGGCGTTTTTCTTTCCAACTTTGCAGACCAACGACAAAGGCGAAATAATTGTTAAATTCACTATCCCTGAGGCACTTACAAAGTGGAAATTTTTAGGACTTGCACACACAAAAGACCTAAAAATTGGTGGAAAAATGGAGCAAACCGTTACACAAAAAGATTTGATGGTTGTGCCAAATCAGCCACGTTTTTTTAGAGAAAATGACAAAATGCAGTTTTCTGTGAAAATCACAAGTTTAGTAGATAAAGAACTGAAAGGACAAGCGCAATTAGAGTTTTTTGATGCTTTGACAATGAAAAATATTGATGATTTGATGAAAAATAAATCAAAACAACAAGATTTCAATGTGAAAGGCGGTCAAAGTCAGAATTTGGAATGGAGTATAAGCATTCCAGAGGGCGCACAAGCGGTACTTTACCGCATTGTGGCGAAGTCTGGGGCGTTTTCTGATGGTGAAGAAATGGTTTTGCCTGTCGTTACAAACCGTATGCTGGTAACGGAAACTATGCCTTTGCCTATTCGTGGCAACCAAACGAAAGAATTTAAGTTTGAGAAATTGCTTGCAAGTGCAGGTTCTAATACGCTGAAACACAACCGTTTTACGTTAGAATTTACGTCAAATCCTGCTTGGTATGCGGTGCAAGCCTTGCCGTATCTGATGGAATACCCTTATGAGTGCGTAGAACAGACTTTTTCACGTTATTATGCTAATTCTATTGCGACAAATGTGGCTAATTCTAATCCAAAAATCAAAAGAGTTTTTGATACTTGGAAAAACTTGCAACCAGATGCTTTACTTTCTAATTTGGAGAAAAATCAAGAATTAAAATCTGCTTTATTAGAGGAAACGCCTTGGGTTTTGAATGCAAAAGACGAAAGTCAGCGCAAACGCAATGTAGGGCTACTTTTTGACCTCAACCATATGGCAAATGAGCAAGAAAAAGCCTTAGAAAAAGTGCAAAAGCATCAAGTTGGTGATGGTGGTTTTACGTGGTTTTTGGGTATGCCATCAGACCGTTATATGACACAGCACATTGTGGCTGGATTTGGTCATTTGGACGTTTTGGGCGTGAAAAGTATTCGTACAGATGCTAAAACGCTACAAATGATACAAAAAGCAGTTCAATACCTTGATAATCAGATAGCTGACGACTACGCAAGACTAAAAGCTTGCGTAAAGAAAGGAAATTGTAAATTTACGGATAATAATTTGGGTTACACACAAATACATTATTTGTATGTAAGAAGTTATTTTAAAGATATGCCCGTTTCAAATGCTGCAAAAGAGGCTTTTAATTATTATTTAGGACAACAAAAAACCTTTTGGTTGGCTCGTAATGAGTATATGCAAGGTATGATAGCACTTTCTTTGCACCGTTTTGGAGAGAAAAATATCACCAAAGACATAATAAAATCATTGACAGAACGTTCTTTGAAATCAGAAGAATTTGGAATGTATTGGAAATATGAGCGTGGTTGGTATTGGTATCAAGCCCCAATAGAAACGCAGGCACTTATGATAGAAGTGTATGATGAAGTGGCAAACGACCTAAAAGCCGTTGAGGATTTGAAGGTTTGGCTACTAAAACAAAAGCAAACACAAGATTGGAAAACAACCAAAGCAACGTCTGAAGCGTGTTTTGCGCTCTTGCGTAGGGGTGCAGATGCACTTGCAAGTGAACAAATTGTAGAAGTTACTATTGGTGGAGAGAAAATAGACCCAAAAACTCGTGAAGATGTCAAAATGGAAGCAGGAACAGGGTATTTCAAAACGGCGTGGACAGCTGACCAAGTAAAACCTAGTTTTGGCAACATCAAAGTAGAGAAAAAAGATGCTGGCGTTGCGTGGGGAGCGGTTTATTGGCAATATTTTGAACAATTAGACAAAATAACACCAGCAGAAACCCCTCTAAAACTCAAAAAACAGCTTTTTATTGAACAAGATTCTGATAGAGGCAAAGTGATTGTTCCTATTGAGGGCAAAGACATCAAAATTGGAGATTTGATAAAAGTGCGTATTGAGTTGCGTGTAGATAGAAATATGGAATATGTACACTTAAAAGATATGCGTGCATCAGCTTTTGAGCCTATCAGCACTATTTCTACCTACAAATACCAAGATGGTTTGGGTTATTATGAAAGTATGCGAGATTTATCCGCTAATTTCTTTATTGGCTATTTGAATAAAGGTACTTATGTCTTTGAATATGACCTTAGAGCCTCTCAAAAAGGGGATTTCTCTAACGGAATTACTACTATTCAATGTATGTATGCGCCCGAGTTTTCTAGCCATTCTGAAGGAATAAGAGTGAAAATCAAGTAAAATAATTTTGATTTTATTAATAAAAAAGCCTTTCCAAAGTTTGGGAAGGCTTTTTTTGATTTTAGCTAATTTAAAAGACAATTTTTATATCTTCTTTATAATGTTGCAATGTTCCGTTTAGGCTGGCTGTCCAACCATCAATAAATACTTTACCACTTTTTATGGCATTTGAAAAATCTTCTTTGCTTATTTTCTCACTATTAGTGATGTAATAATTTGTCCCAATTTTATAAATACAATCTTCTAATACCATCTCTGGTACTTGCGTTGGTTCGTCTAAACCAATAGTAAAAATCATATTATAAATGCGACTTAACGCATCTATCCCATTCTCAATAATTGAAATTTGATTTTTCTCATCTAAGTTTAGCTTGGGTGCGACCACACTATCAAACACCTTAAAGCCAAAGTCTGAACTATGATTTCTTTGATTTTTCTGATTATCTTGATTGAAAGACAACTCTCCTGCTTTTTTAGTGTTTAGTTCATTTTCCTTTATTTGCAATTGCTTACCTGCACGCCTTAAACGCTCTATAGTAATGCTTGAAATAACAGAAGGCAAATTATTATCTACACAAAACGCATACGCAGGTTTGTCAGCTTTGATTGGCTCATCTATCTGGCACAAAATAAATTTCCTATTACCACCATCTTCTGCATTAAGTTGCATTACAGCGTGACCCGTTGTGCCACTACCTGCAAAAAAATCTAAGATAATTGAGTTTTTATCTGAAATTAAGTTAATGCATCTTTTTAACAATTCAAGTGGTTTTTGCCCATTTTTAAAAAATGCAGGCATATCAGCTAATTCTTTGTTCAAATTTATTGTGGAAATATCTGACCATAAATCACACAAATTCTCCTCTGTATAATCAGATAGAAACAACATTTGTTTTCCTTCCCACCATATATACTCAAGCCCAGTAGTAGAAATAACTCTTGCAGTATTTGTATCAAAAGTCAAATCAGATAATGATGGATTATTGGTACGATAGATTATCCTCTCAGCATTTTTTAATTTGAAATTCAGTATTTCCTTATTGTTTTGAAGATTTAAGTTGTTGTTTTTTATATAATCACTAATTGAAATAATATTCCAATTTTCGGGGCTATCATTTTTGTTGGTAATTATTTTAGAGTAATATTTTGCGTAATTTTGGAATTTATTCACATCATCAGTTTTGCTGACTTTAACTGCATTAAAAGAAACATCTTTTTTACTATATATTAAGAGATATTCTTTAATTTTTGGTAATTTATTTTTAACGTGGGACATTTTAACCCCAGATGTTTCACTTGATTTTACTACAATTTGGTTTACAAAATTCTCTTCACCAAAAACCTCGTCACAGAGTAATTTTAGGTTAGCTTGTTCGTTATCGTCAATGCTAATAAAAATAACGCCATCTTTGCTCAACAAATCTCTTGCGAGCAAAAGACGTGGATACATGAAGGCAAGCCAGCCGTTGTGGCTTTTTTTGCTTTTAAAACTAAAATCCATACGTGCAAAGTCGTCTTCATTGATGTCAGCCAAACCTAATACTTCTGCTTCTTCTTTGTCAAATTTGTCAGGATAAACAAATTCATCACTTGTAGTGTTGTAGGGCGGGTCAATATAAATGCACTTAATCAGTCCGTTATAATGGTTTTTTAAGATTTTGAGACTTTCCAAATTATTCCCTTTGAGTACCAAATTTTGCGTAGTATCAATATCCTTGCTTAAAGCGGTGTTTAGGCGAAGTTCTTTTTCTGTTTTTTGTGCATATTTGGCTTTTGCAAAGTTCCTACCAACAAAATTCAGTCCGTAGCCATTTACTTTTTCGTCAATAGGCAAACCTGCAATGTTTTTGAGTTCTGCAAGGTTAATTTCATTGTCACGAATTACACTTGGATAGTTTTCTTTCAGAAAAGCCAATAGTTTGTTTTCGTTGTTTTCTGCACCTATTACAGAAAAGCCTGCGTTTATAAATTCATTCATTGTCGGAATTATGATTTATTTGATTGTTGTGATTTTATTTGATTATTGTCTAAACGGTGATTTGTTTTGATTATTTTGGTTGTTTATCTGCACTATGATTTATTTAGTTTTTACAGCTTGATTATGAACACTTTATATAATAAATTATTCTTTAACCACCCCCAACCCCTCCTTAGGAAGGAGGGGAGTTTTGTCCCTACTGATTACCCACATCTTTTCTATTATTAAAGAAAAGTTGTAATTTTGGTGTAAATATATTAAAAACGCCATCAAAAAGCAAGCGTGTGAAAAAGTATCAAAAATGAATATTTCT
>JAYUKY010000041.1:0-56009 GCA_043764015.1 Raineyaceae bacterium | reverse complement strand
TTTTTTTTTGATATATAACTTTTTCATATCTTTGTGAAAATAAATATTTTAAATAACCCTTTTAATTGTTTTTCTATGAAAAAGAAAATGTATTTTTTGTTGTTGCTTGCGTTGGTGGGCTTGTGTATTCCTGCAAAAGCCGTTTTGGTAAACATTCCAGATGCTAATTTTAGAGCAAAATTGCAAACCCTTTATCCCGCTTGCTTTGTGGGAGTGCAAATGGAAACTACCTGCGCTAGCATTATTGGTGCTAGTACCTTAAATATGGATAATTCTAATATTGCTAATTTAAGTGGTGTAGAATATTTCACTAACTTGCAAGCGTTGTATTGTAGTTTTAACCAATTAACTGTTTTGCCAACTTTGCCAAGTAGTTTAACACTCCTAACTTGCTTTCAAAATCAATTGACTAGTTTACCAGCACTTCCAAGTGGTTTAACTAGTTTAGAATGTGGACCAAATCTCTTAACAAGCTTACCAACACTACCAAATACATTAACCTTTTTAGATTGTGGTTACAACAGACTAACGAGTTTGCCCACGCTCCCCAATACCTTAATAACATTACTTTGTAATAATAATATATTGTCTATTCTGCCCTCTCTACCAAGTAGTATGACACAACTAATTGTTATTAACAATCAATTAACGAGTTTACCAACTCTTCCAATAAATCTAATAGATTTACGTTGTCAGAGTAATTTTTTAGATTTTGCTGATTTAGAAAGTATTAGTTATAAACCTACTACTTATGCTGCCACACCACAAAGCTATAAAATCTTACCAGTTAGCCAATCTCTTCTTAGTGGCGCTACACTTACCATTAGTGGAGCTATTGGTGGTACGTTTAACATTTATAAATGGTATAAAGACAATGTACTTATTTCAGGTGCTACAAGTGCAACTTATACCAAAGCAAATGCTACTACTGCAGATGCAGGCGTATATAAGTGTGAAGTTACAAGTACGTATGTTGGCTTAGGCACTACTACAGGTGTAACAATTATAAGTAGTAATGTTACAATCACTATTACAGAAAACCCAACCACAAGCATAGATAATTCTCTTTCAAATCTGGTAAAAATATCTCCAAACCCTTCTAATGATGATTTTAGCGTTGATTTTTCAGCTTTGAGTGTAGTAAAATCTCTTGTATGTGTGTATGATGCGCAAGGAAAAACAATTTTTTCTTCTAATGTGAATAATAATGTTATTGATATTTCTCTAAAAAATGTGCCAAATGGTATTTATTTGCTTCAAATCAGCACTGAAAAAGGAAATATTTTGAAGAGAATAGTAAAAGCAGACTAGGATTTTTAGGATTGCAAGATTTTAGGGTTAAATACAGAGAAATACAAATGAAAAATGTATTCTATATTCTGTATTTAATCTTAAAATCCTGTAATCCTAAAAATCTTAGTTTAATGTTTGTTGTAAAATAAAAAAAATACCTTACATTTGCTTAAACCTCTATATTATATTTATAGAGGTTTTTTATTGATTAAATTTGGATTAAATCTTATAAAAGCACTTACAAAACATTATGATGACCAATATTAAACTAGATATTTTGGTGCTTGCCGCACATCCAGATGATGCAGAACTTTCTTGCTCAGGAACTATCCTAAAACACATCCAAAAGGGTAAAAAAGTAGGAATTATTGACCTTACGCAGGGAGAACTTGGCTCTCGTGGCACAATAGAAACACGCTATGCAGAGGCTAAAAAAGCCTCTGAAATTCTAGGAATTTCGGTAAGAGAAAATTTGAAATTGGCTGATGGTTTTTTTCAAAATGACAAAGAAAGTCAGCTCGCAATTATCAAAATGATACGCAAATATCAACCTGAAATTGTGCTTGCAAATGCTATTCACGACCGCCACCCAGACCACGGAAAAGGGGCTAGAGTTGCCGTTGATGCTTGTTTTTTGTCGGGACTTAGAATGATAGAAACAACATTAAATGGAGAAAATCAAGCCATTTGGCGACCAAAAAACTTATATCATTACATACAAGACCAATACATTACACCTGATTTTGTGGTGGATATTTCTGATTTTTGGGAAACTAAAAAAGCCGCTATACGTGCTTATGAAACACAATTTTTTTCTCAAAATACTGATTTAGATGCTTCTATGCCTGTAACATATATTTCTACACCAGAATTTTTGGAATTTTTGGAGGCACGAGCCAAAGAACTTGGGCATCAAATCAATGTAAAATATGGAGAAGGATTTACCAAAACACGTATTTTGGGCGTAGAAAATTTATTTGATTTAAAATAATATGGTTTTTAAAATTATTAAATAAAAAATATGAAATTTAGTAAATATCAAGGAACGGGCAATGATTTTATTATGATAGACGACCGTGAGCTACTTTTTAATAAAAATAAGGCAGAGATTGCGGCACTTTGTCATAGGCGTTTTGGGATTGGTGCTGATGGCGTTATTTTGTTGCAAAAACCGCCTAAAAATACACCTGCGTATGATTTTGAGATGGTTTATTACAATGCTGATGGTAGTCTTGGCTCTATGTGTGGCAATGGAGGGCGTTGTGCGGTACGCTTTGCGCATCATTTGGGGCTTTTTAAGCGTAAAACTAACTTTTTAGCGGTTGATGGCGCACACCAAGCAGAACTAAAAAAGAAGGAAATTCGTCTGAAAATGAAAGACGTAAGCCATATTGACTATAATGAAGAAGGAGAATATTATTTTTTGGATACTGGCTCGCCGCATTATGTTGAATGGGTGAGGTATTTAGAAAACTACAAGGTTTTTGATGAGGGAAAAGCTATTAGAAATAACGACAGATTTCGTGAAAAAGGAACAAATGTGAATTTTATAGAAAAAACCAACGAATATCTAATAAACATTCGTACTTATGAGCGTGGTGTGGAAGATGAAACGCTTGCTTGTGGTACCGGTTCTGTGGCGGCTGCATTAGTTTTTAGCTTGAAAAATGATACAAAAACAGCCTTTACGACAGGAAATTTTGAAATTCTTGTCAAAACTTTGGGTGGATATTTGGCGGTTTCTTTCTTGAAAACAGGTGAAAATACTTTTGAAAATATATACCTGTCTGGAGCGGCTGAAAAGGTTTTTGAAGGTGAAATTTGATTGTTTTACCAAATTTAATTATCCAAATCAATATAAACGCTTCTAGAAAGTAGTTTTAATTCTTTTGGACGTTCTGCAAAATTATTGTTATATAAGGTGATTTTGGTTAGTTCTTGGAGTTTTTCCATTCCTTTTGGCAAATTTTGAAGTTCGTTATCTGATAAAAGTAATTCCTCCAAATTGGTTAAATTACTAATATCTTTAAATAAATATTTTAGCTTATTTTCATTTAATGTGAGTTTAATAAGACTAGATAAATTACTGATTTCCTCTGGAATTTCTGTTAGTTTATTCTCTGCTAAAAACAAATATTCTAAGTTTTTGAGTTTTCCTATTTCTTTTGGTAGTATTTGTAGATTATTGTGTATCAGGAGTAAATCTCGTAAATTGATAAGATTTTTTATTTCTTCTGGAAGCGTAGTAAGGTCGTTAAATTCTAATAATAATTCTTCCAAATTTTCTAATTCAGTAATTTCTTTTGGCAATTTTTCAAAATAATTGCAACTCAAATTCAAAACTTTTAATTTTTTGAGGTATTTTATTTCTGTTGGTAAAGTAGTTAATTGGTTGCGAAATAAAACTAAAACCTCCAATTCTTGCAGGATTTTTATGCTTTTGGGGAGTTTTGTTATTTCTTGTTCCGCTAATCCTAGTGCAGCAACATCAGTTAAAAAGCCATTTCTAGGCTCTATAATAGTTTTATTTTTATTTTTATTTCCCTTACAAATCTCCAGAAACTCATACAATTCATTATATTCTTCCAACTCACAATCAAAAAAACTTTTAAATTCTTCTCTAAAATTTTGTGCCACCAAAAGCCCCAAACGTACATTTTCAGCAATGCCGCTTTTAAGTAATTGCAGTAGGTTTTCAAATTCTTTAGACATTTTCGGTTCTACTAAGATTTATATGGAGAAGTTTTAAAAAGTCTTTATTTAGTAATATTTTGGAGTATTTTTAGGAGCAATATTGTATTTAAGTCCCAGCGGGACGGCATATTTATTATTTGCTATAAATATCTCACCGCTGGGGCTAAATACAAAGTAACAATTTAAGAAAATATGATTTCTGTATAAATCTTAGTAGAACCACATTTTCTTAAATATTTATCTTAATTCCAAACTGCAAGCGCAATAGAAATGGCATTTATCAGAAAATAAATAATGGCAATAGACCACGCCACAACTTTATTAGTACTTTTAGCAAGATTTTTCAGTTTATTATCTTCACTTTGTTGTAGAATAAGTGCAGAAAAAGCTATAATAACAAAAATCATTACAAATGTAAGACCGTGCAAAGTATCTACAATAGTTAGCGTAGAACTTGTGGGCAAATAGCTATCAATCACATACTTATTACCCACACCAGAAAAAAGCCCACCCACAGGCAAGCCAAAACGTGGCTCTGCGTGTTCTGCATCAACAAAAAAGCTCACAAATGCAATAGCAAAGGCAATATACATTCCCAAAAATAATTTAAAAAACAACTCCCAAGCTTCTCTTTCAAGTTCTATGGCAATGGTAAATTTTGCATAACTAGATTCTTGTGTTTTCAGTGTATTGTCGCCAAAACCAGTTTTATAGCTACTCACACCTGTACTTAGCTTGAAATTTGTAATTTTCCAACCTTCCACAAAAAGCGCAGGGTCATAAGATTTGCCAAGAGAATCTACCTTAAAAACAAGCTCATCAGCCTCAAATTGAGGGTTTTCAACGTCTATTTTAAGTATTTGTTTGTCAAAAGGAAAATGTTTTACATTCCAAGACTGTTTCATAATACATTTTAGTTTCATCTGCAACCAACCTTGATTACCAAGCTTTTCCATAATCATATTATCAATTTTCATCTCTTTTGCGTTGGGTATTTCCACGTCTTTATCCACGTTAGAAATAGTATCTTTGATGAGCCAGAGCCAAAAACGAGCAGTATATTGTTGCTCTGGGAAGTCTAAGTCGTGCAAACTAATCACATAACAACCCACACGAGCTGTATCTGGTACTTGTTTTTTTGCCTGAGTAGTTGCTACTATTAGTGTATCAAGACGTTGTGTTTTGTTATTAAAACCTGCTTTTTGCGCTTTGCTAGACAATGAAAATAACAATAAAGCAAGTAAGAAGAATATAAAAAATAAATATTTATTGGTCATTTGGTAAAATTATTAGATATTTTAATTATTAGGTACAACTTCCAGCAACGGACTATCAAAAATACTCGCAGGAGAAATTACATCTTGTTCATATATTTTTGCAGGAATAGGGTTTCCGTAACGCTGGTTCATTATTTTCTTGACTTCTTTGCTACTCAAATCAAAACTTTTTAGTTTTTCCAGTTTGCCAACTTCTATATTTGCGCCATTTTTATAGATTTTCCAGACAAGCTCCGAGCAATAAATACGTTCATCAGACCAACCAAAATAAATATCATAATCTTTATTTAAGAACTGTTTGCCATAATCCTTCATTTTGCTAAGTGCTTCATTTGTAAGGACTTGACTAGCATTTTTCAGGCGTTTTATGACAAAATGATTTTTATCACCTCTATTTATCCACTCTTGTAGGAGTGTGATAACCACAGGTTGTATTGCCTCAAAAACAAAATATTCCATAATTCCGTTTTTATTTTTCTCTTCATAAATGATGCCACAATGCGTATAAACAGACTTTGTAGCGAGTTGTATGGCTTTTCCTTGCCCAGAAACAGAGATTTGAAAAATAATATCTCCATTTTGGGGATTGTTTTTGAGTTGCTTTTTGGTAGCTACTTTTGAAAGATTTTCAGAAAGGTTTTCAGAGAAGTTTCTAGGAGTATTTTTTTGATAATATTTTATTCCAATAAAAGAGAAAGATATTATAATTAAACTACTGAATAACAACAATTTGTGTATTTTCATTTTGTTTGTAAATTTGGTAAACTTCACGAATAGTTGGAAACTTCCGTGAAGTAAAAAATACATTATATATCAATATTTATCTATTTCAAAATATAATTCTCTTTTAGGAAAAAGAATCAAAACTGCATCTAAACCAGAATAACTACTGATTTTTTCTTTGATTACTTCTATATTTGGTAAGTCATAGAAATAAAAATTATCTGCCAAAAGTCCCATATTTTCTATTTCCCTAAATAAATCATCAAAATAGAAATATCAGAAGGAGAAACCCCACTAATACGGCTTGCCTGCCCCAATGTACTAGGACGAATTTTTACCAGTTTTTGGCGTGCCTCCGTAGAAAGTGCCTTAATTCTGTCATAATTAAAGTCTTCAAAAATATGAAAATCCTCTAATTTAAACATTTTAAGCACATTTTCTTGTTCTTTCACCAAATAATCTTCATATTTAATGAATATCTCTGCTTGCTCAATTTCTTCTGGCGTATATTTTGAAAGATAATCATTCAGTTCTTTATTTACCGCAGAAAGGTCGTTTATATACAATTCTGGGCGTTTTAGAAGCGTTCCAAAACTTGCTTTTTCACGAATAGCAGAAGAATTTAGGCTTTGCAAACCATCATTGATGCTATCAGGTTGTATTTTTTTCTGTTTCAAATCATTGACAAGATGTTTTACGTTGTTTTCTTTTGCCACAACTGCATCAAAACGCTCTTTTGATGCAAGACCTATCTCGTAACCTTTGCGTGTAAGGCGCAAATCAGCGTTATCTTGGCGCAAAAGCAAGCGGTATTCTGCACGTGAGGTAAACATACGGTAAGGCTCGTCTGTGCCTTTGCTTACCAAATCATCAATCAAAACGCCAATATAAGCATCAGAACGCTTTAAAATAAATTCTGCTTTTTCTTGGATTTTATTGTGCGCATTGATACCAGCCATAAGTCCTTGACAAGCAGCCTCTTCATAACCTGTTGTACCATTTATTTGTCCTGCAAAATAAAGATTTTCTATTATTTTGGTTTCCAAAGAAAGTTTTAGCTGCGTTGGCGGAAAATAATCATACTCAATAGCGTAGCCAGGACGAAACATTTTCACGTTTTCAAAGCCTTCCATTTGTTTTAGTGCCTTGTATTGCACATCTTCTGGCAAAGAAGATGAAAAACCATTAATATAACATTCTACTGTATTCCAACCTTCTGGCTCAACAAAAATCTGATGACGGTCTTTGTCAGCAAAACGGTTGATTTTATCCTCAATAGAAGGGCAATAACGAGGTCCTAAGCCCTGAATACGCCCCTGAAACATTGGAGATTTCTCAAAACCCGTTTTTAGCGTTTCGTGAACGGCTGAATTGGTGTAAGTTATATGACAACTTAACTGCTTTGTAAGCACAGGCGTATCTGTAAACGAAAATTTACTAGGATTTTCGTCCCCTTTTTGCTCCTCCATTGCGTTATAATTCAGAGAACGCCCATCAATACGGGCAGGTGTGCCTGTTTTCATACGTCCAGCCTCAAAACCCAACTTCACTAATTGCTCTGTGATGCCGTAAGAAGCACTTTCACCAGTACGCCCACCACCAAACTGCTTTTCTCCAATATGAATAAGTCCGTTCATAAACGTCCCACTTGTCAAAATAACGGCTTTTGCAGTGATTTCCACGCCCAAACCTGTGCGCACACCTACCACACGACCATCTTTTACGAGCAAACTACTTACCATATCTTGGAAAAAATCCAGATTAGGTATTTTTTCTAGTGTCAAACGCCATTCTTCCGCAAAACGCATACGGTCACTTTGGCAACGTGGACTCCACATTGCAGGACCTTTTGAGCGGTTGAGCATACGGAATTGTATCATAGTTTTGTCGCTGATAATGCCAGAAAACCCTCCCAGCGCATCAATTTCACGTACTATTTGCCCTTTTGCCACGCCACCCATTGCAGGATTACAGGACATTTGCCCTATCACTTGCATGTTCATAGTGATTAGCAAGGTTTTAGACCCCATATTTGCTGCTGCTGCTGCTGCCTCATTGCCTGCGTGTCCCGCACCCACGACAATTACATCATAATTATCAAACATATTTTTATTGTTTTAAGAATTTTTGAATTCTTGTGTTTTTTATAGTTGGTTTCCTATAAATTTTATGCCATATTCTTCTTTAACTTGTTCTGACGTAAGTTCTTCTAATTCACCATTTTCATTTGTTCTACAAAATTTAGTTAAATCAAACCAATTTTTATTTCTTACAATATTAGCTAATTCTAAGTCTGTTAAACCTGTGTAGGCAAATTCAAAATCAGTTATATTTTCTATTTTTGGCTTTGTGTAATTCCTTGCAATACGGTTAGAATCAGAGTAAATGGCTGCTAAACAACCCTTTGCATCATAACTATCCAATGTAAACATAATAAATCTATCATTTATTCTACCTCCTTGCAAATTTAAAGTTGGCAGTCTAAATATGGTTTCACAAGCCTGAATCACACTAAGGCGACTATCAGATGTTTTCATTGCTCGTTCTGTATATCCATTTGCAGACCAAGTATGGTCACTAACAAAATGAAATTTTCCAATATGTTTAGCATTTAGATTAGCTTGTAATGTTTGATAAACTCTATTCTGACGACCCAAAAAAATCACTATTTTATTATCTTGAACACTTTTTTGTAATTTTTTCTAATCTCAATATCTTTCTATCTTCTGTATTTTTATCTAAGCCTCTATATTTAACCGCTTGACCATTTAAAAGTATATCTAATGCAATTTTATCTTCTGCTTGTTCTGATTTTTCTAATATTTTGATTAAATAACCTCTTTCTGGTTGCAACCATAGCTCATCAAGTTTTTCATTATCAACTTTTTTAGTGCTAGGATTTATCCAATCTTTTGGTAAAATGTTTAAACTACTTTTTCTTATTTCAAAAGTTGCTAAAAACTCAATATTTGTTAATATTTCCGCTTTTATTTCTTTTGAAAGCTCAAAATGATATTCTAACTCACTTATCACATAAATTAGATTTTCTAATAGATAAAAATTGTTTTGTTTATGCCAATTATAAACTTTATTTTCAAGTTGAGTATCTTCCAAAATGCTTTTTAATCTTTTTTTAATCTTTATGTCAATCATTAGCTATCATTTGCTATGTTTTTTAGTGATAATATAAACAAAAAATACCTAATCTTATAACAGATAAGGACAAGTTTTTTGATATTATTAAACAATCTTTGTACTGAAGTCATATTTTAGTTATTTTCTTGCGAGAAACGCCTGTAAAATTAGTTATTTATTTTCAAATAATTCGTGTAATTTTTGTTGCAGAAGATTTTTATCAATAAGTTTGGTTGTGTATTCTGCCACTAAAGTCGGCGACAAACTACGACTAAGCGCATATTCTACCACTTCATTATCTTTATTTTTGCACAAAATAATGCCTACACTTGGGTTTTCGTGTGATTTTTTCACATCTCTGTCCAACGCTTCCAAATAAAAATTAAGTTGCCCTAAATATTCAGGCTTAAAATCATCAATTTTAAGCTCAAAAGCCACTAAACACGACAATTCTCTATGAAAAAACAACAAATCAATATAAAAATCTTGCTTGCCTACCTGCAATTTGTATTCTTCTCCAATAAATATAAAATCTTTGCCAAAAGCCAAAATAAAGTCTTTTAGATTATTTGTAATAGCTTTTTGAAATTCAAATTCCGAGTAATTATCATCTAAATTCAGAAAATCAACGGCATAACTATCCAAAAAATATTTTTCAAGTGTTGGATAAATTTCTTTCGCAACTGGCGAAATTTTTGCAGGATTTAGCATTGTTCGTTCATAAAAAGCACTTTGCAACTGCTTTTCTAACTCTCTTTTACTGTATCTCTCTTGCAAACAAAGCCTAAGATAAAATTCTTTTTCCTCTATGGTCTTTGTTTTGCTCATTATGAGCAGGTTATTTGTCCAAGCAATTTCTCTCACCAGTGGTGAGAGTTTTTCATTTTGGTCATAAAGCTCAAAAAATTGCTTCATTCGCCAAAGATTTTTATCAGAAAACCCTTTCAAATCAGGGTATTTTTCAGCCAGAAACTTAGCAAGTTGCATTACTACACTTTCACCCCATTCTGCTCCCTGAATTTTGAGGCTGATATACTCACCAACCTGCCAATACAGGTTGATAAGGGCTTTATTAACCATTTTTAGTGCATCATTTTTAGCTTTTTGCACAAATAAAGCAATCTCTTCAAATTGTTTTTCCATTTTTAGTTTTGTCTAATAAATTTCACTCACAAAGATAAAAGTTTTTTGCTAATTTTTATTAGAAAAAATAGGCTTATTTATAGCTCAAAATCCACTTTTTTGGCGCAAAAGTGTCTTTTTCATTCATTAAGTTGATATTTGGGTCAATAAGCAACTTACTTGGCTTTCCGTTGAGCGTAATATAAGCCTCTACACGCACAGAATGTACTAAATTTGGTGTTTTTGAGATTTTTTGATAATGATTTCCTAGAAAGTGAGCAAATTGCAAAATCATATCTGGTTGCATTGCCATTTGTTTTTCTTGATGAGAATTTAAAAATTCTGCATTATCAACAATACCCTCTTTGCCTGTAACAGGGTTTTTTACGTAAAAAGTGGCTGTTCCTGCCTTTTCCATCAGCATCACACGCCACGAAAAACGGTAGCCTTCTTCTGACCAAAACAAGTTACTTTCATAACACAAAAACCGCAAAGGGAAAATAATTTGGAAAAGGAAAAAAAAAATCAAAATACCACCCCTAACCCCTCCTAAAAAGGAGGGGGACAAGGCTTCATTTCTAACTCCTTCTAAACTGGAAGGGAACAAAGCCCCCCTCCTTCCTAAGGAGGGGCTGGGGGTGGTTTGATTAAGAAAATCCCAGTCAAAAAATATCAAAGTTGCGCCTATCATCACGAGAGGGAAAACACCAATTTGAAAGAGTAAACCTGTCAAAACGTGAAAAATAATGACTGTTAAATAAGCAAAAAAACGTGTTTTTTTATTGATCAGAAAAAAAACAATAGTACAATCATACAACATTCCTATCCACGAAAACACATAAGGCGTGATTTGCCATGTAAAAATTGTGCCAATTATGGGCATTTTGTCGTGTGCAGGAAGCCAAATTTTGAGCGGCAAAGCATTAAAAAGCCAATCATAATTGATTTTTGCAAGCCCTGCGTAAATATAAACGAAACTTATTTGTAATTTTAGTGCCAAAATACACCAATTAGGCACATTCCCGCCAAATAGCCCCACCCCAGCCCTCCCCAAAGGAGAGGGAGTTTGAATAAATATCAACAAAAAACAAACACAACTTACAAAATAATAGTGATTTAGGTAATAGGTTAAATCAATTAGTTCTGTGTAAGTAAAACACAAAAATAAAACTATTGCGGCAAGTTTATAAAGTGTTTTTTGTGCAAACATCACGCCCAAAGCAGCCAAAATCATCAAGTAATGAATGGCATACAAATAATGGCTAGAAAGTGATTCTATCCACTCAAAACCCCAATATTTGAAATGAAATTTTGGTTTTATGTAGTGGTCTTCTATCCAACCAAAATACATAAAACGGATAGTTCCTATTATCATAAGTGCGCCAAAGATAATTTTAAAAACTATCAATGGCGCAGCTGGAACTTGTTTTTGAAGGTATTTTAGAATATTATTCAGTTTATAAAATATTTATAATTGTATTTTTCGTACTTCAAACCTCGTACTTCGTTTAATCTCCATCTCCGCTACTAAAAGTAATAGCAATACCCAATAATGAGGACATATCACTTTTAAAAAATCTTGTATTTTTCTGTATTTCTGTATGTAAGTTTTCTAATAAAAGTGGAGAATTTGTTATCTGAAAAGCAACAGAATTACTTGTAGGAATAGCATTTAAAGCACTTTTAATAGCTAATAATTGTGTTTCTGTTGATGTAATAAGCGCATTTCCGCCTTCAACGCTTTGCAAATATTCTTTAAAACCTATACCATCTTCTTCTGTTTTTGATTTTCCATACCAAATATTTTCTATTGATTTGAAATGTAACTGCATCATTACAAGTGTTTTAGAAGAATAATAAGCTTCAACTCTTTGCGCCTCTGTTTGCGTTTGTCCTGCACGCTTACCCAATGGAACACCCAATTTGAAGTTTTTGAGTGCTTCAAAACTACGCAAAAACTCGTTATAAAGTTGAGAAGTGCTGCTACCAACATCTGTGGCATCATTTGCGATAAATTCATTTGCAAAAGTTGCATTTGCACCATTCCAAGTAGTATTTACTTCATCAATACGTGTTTTGAGATTGGTAACAGCATTTATTAAGAAATTCTTACGGTTTTGGAAATTGGTTTGTGTCGTGAAATTACTGATAATTAAATTGTTATCATTATTCAAATCAAAAATTAAATACTCAATTGCCAAAAAACCTCTTGCATCTCTGTTAAAATCACTAAAATTAGCATTTCCAAGCGTTATTGCATTATCAATTTTGGTATTAGACACAGGAAAAGTAGCAATTTCTTCTGTCAAACTTTTACGCAAACCTTGCTCACCAGCAACACCAAAATTATAACTATTCGTATGTTGAAAAGCTGAATAAGCATTCACCCAAGCTGCTTGAAGTGCGCTAAGATTTGCCGTATTTGGTGTAGCCATAAAACTTTGTGTAGCGGTTTGTAAGATATCAGTTTGCGTTTTCAAATCCAAAAAAGCAGGTTTTATAAGCTTTTGAGCATAGTTTTGCAACATCAGTTTTCTATCAAAATTATTGGCAGTTATATCAGTTTTATCTTTACAAGAAGAAAATAATTGTAAGAAAAGAAGGTTTATCACCAAAATTAGTTTTATATTTTTTTGCATTTTTCTAAGAATTTAATTTTGTATTATTTGTATTATTCCCCCTTTGGGGGTTAGGGGGCTTTTACAATGAATTAACGAATTTTATCAAATTTTTTCTTTCTTGACTAGAAAGTTTTTTAAAATCATTTTTAGACTTTTCTGCCTCTCCACTATGCCAAAGTATTGCCTCTTCCACATTTCTAGCTCTACCATCGTGCAACAAGAAAGTATGATTATTCACAGTTTGAAGTAGTCCTATGCCCCAAAGTGGCGGAGTACGCCATTCTGTGCCTGTAGCTTTATAATCTGGACGGTTGTCTGCAAGTCCTGCGCCCATATCGTGCAAAAGAAGGTCTGTATAAGGTCTTATTTTTTGGTTATTAAGTGCCACAATAGGGCTATTATTGCCTGTTTCAAATTTTTCATAATGACAGGAACCACATTTAAGATTAGTAAAAATAGTTTTTCCTTGCAAAACTTCTGTATCTTTAAAATCACGTCTAGCAGGCACAGAAAGCATTTTTACATAATTTACAATCTTTTCCAAAGCGTTATCATCAACTTCTGGGTTGCCACCATTAGGAATATTTGCATACATATTTTGCTGATTAGTAGTGAGGTCATGCTTAGGAAAAATAGAAGTAGTAATGCCAATATCACCATTAAAAGCCCCTGCAGTCTGTTGTTTGAGAGTTGGTATATTTGCTTTCCAGCCAAAACGCCCCAAAGAAAGTGCCTGTTTTTCTACGTTCCAAACCATATTAGCTTTACCAGAAATACCATCATTATTACTGTCATTTTCATCAGAAAGTGCTAAAATGATACTTTCAGGGATATTTTCCAACAGTCCAAGTCCTGGAATTTGTTGTGCAATACGTGGCGAATACATCATATTAGCATCAAAAGCACCATAATTCAAACCAATAAAATTATAAATAGGTTTATGCATTGTGTAGGGCATTCCGTCTGCATAATTTCCGCTTATTTCCTCGTAACTTACACTCACGCCACCCTCACGCAACACGCCCAAATTGGCGGTTGTGACGGCTTTATCTTGAAATTGCCCGCCATAATTTGGTTCTGGAATAGCATTTCCTATATTATCAAGTCCTACACTCATTCTAAAAAGCAAACCATTTAATGGCTCTGATGCAGTTTGAGGCGGTTTTGCTCTCCCATCTTTAAAATGACAAGAACCGCAAGAAATCCCATTAAAAATTGGTCCTAAACCGTCCAAACTTTGCACAGACGAGGGCGCAGTAACCCAATTTGCCCTAAAAAGGCTATTTCCAACTACAAATTGATTACTTTCTGTGCTGGTAATATTTTTACCTTCTTCTCCAAAAGCATTTTCAGAAAAATCAAAAGTAGTGAAATTTTCACCACCTGCATATTCTTCTGTTGCATCAATAGGCTGATTTAAGTCATTTGAAGAGGTTTTACACGCTCCCAAAACTGACATCAAAACTAAAATATAAAGTAAATTTTTGTTCATTTTGTAAAAACACTAATTAGCCCTTCAAGGTTTTTAAAACCTTGAAGGGCTGTTTATAGACTAATTATAATTTTGCCTTCAAAACTATGCTTGCATCAGCTAGTTTGTCGCTACAAGTCTTTAAGGCTTCCACTGCATCAAGTATTTTAGTAGGATTATTGATAATTGCTTGGTCAAAAACTAACGGAATAAGGCTTATTTTTGTATCAACATTTGCAAAAGCCGTAATAACGGCATCAGCTTTAGTCTTATCAAAAGTTTGCGTAATTTCTGCAAAACTTTTCCCAGTTATTTTTGAGCCATCAAGACGTGTATAAGTGCCTAAATACACACTTTTAATACCTAAAAAATTCATTTTGATGTCGTTAGTTGTGTTATCACTAAAACAAGAATGTTCATTTTCTTGGTCTTGCAATTCTACTGCCACAAGCATACGTTCACCCGCCAATTCACCCTTACAAAGTGAGCCAATTCCTGTAAAAATATTGCCCATAATTGTAGGAACATCAGGATTATTCACAAAACTCTCTCTATAAACGCTACCAGTTTTCCACGCATTTTGGACAATTTGCAAGTGTTCTATAAGCAAATCCGTTACCACTTTAAGATACGTTCTGCGCCTAGCTTGATTTTGTGCTGTTCCGCCTGTTGTCAAAAAATCTGTGTGTGGACGTGTTCCTGCGCTTGTTGTGCTTAAATCTTGTCCCCAAAGCAAAAATTCTACTGCGTGCCAGCCTGTAAAAATAGACGTTTCAGATGCAACTTCGTTCAAATCTAAAATAACAGTTTTAGTAATATTAGGATAAGTTACGGCATCATTGATAAGCCCAGCCGTAGCATTTCCTGCCACATAATCAATGGCATTTTCGTCCATTGGCCACCCATTGATATAACCTTCTAATCCGTCATCACCATCAATAGGACCACCATAAAACCTAAAAGCCTCTGTTTGTCCGTACACGTTACGAGCAGCAAGCCACGCATTTTTGCAGTCAGTAAGCCCTTGTGCGGTAGGTGCAGCCACAAAAGCATCTACTTTTTGTTGCATTGCTACGGCAGACGTGTAACTATCTTCATAGGTTGCTAACACAATATTAGCATAATTAATAATGGCTTCTTTGTTTTGTACTTCCAAAGACACTTCTACATCTTTTTTCTTACAATTTGTAAAAAAAATCATTATAAAAGTGAGCGAAAACGCACTTTTTGATATAATACTAATCAATTTTTTCATCTATTTGTTTTTATTTTATTTGTTTTTTACTTATCTATTTTGAACTGTTACCCAATTACTTCTAAAATCTTCCACTTCTTGCGTAGAAAACCCATAAATTGCTTGTAATTTGGTGATGATTTGTGTTAGTTTTGGCAATTCATTTATGGCATCAGTAATGAATTTGTAAGATGTTGGCGTACCGTTGTAAGGTGCATTCAAAAGCACCAAAACCTCGTCTATTTGTGTATCAGTAATCTTTTTTTGTGTTTGTGGGATAGTTCTCCAACCGTGAGTAAAGCCCACACATTCACCGTAGGCGTGAAGTGCAGCCGCTTTTTGGTTGTCTGTGGTTGTGGTTGCGCTCAAAGCACTCACAACAGCGTGGCAATAATTGATAATAGTTGCTGCGTTCACTTTTTCCCAAGTCAATTTTAGTGCTGCAAGTGCCTCATCACGCTCTTTATTGTAGTTTGCACCTGCTTTTACGGCAGCTTGTAGCTTAATAAATTGCGTTTTCATTTGAGAATAAAAGCCATTTCCATCATTTTTATCACGTCTAGCAGCATAATTTGCCATTGCTCTGTCACGGATTTCTACTGCGACATTAGTAGAACCAGAATTAGCAAAACTTGGCGTAGCTCCAAAAATAGCTAAAAGTTGGTCAGAAGTGCTTTCTGTAATGTTTCCAGCAATCAAATCTGTGGCGTGTTTGTATAAAACTGCTCCAAATAGCCCCTTTTCAATCATTTGCTCCATTTCCAAACCATTTTCATCAAACAAATATGCACTACTTCCAGTACCATAAACGCCCCCTTGAGAAGTGCCATTAGGTGTAGCAGGCGCATATAAATTGTTACTTGCTTTCGTAATTTCGTCAAACCAGCCATTTGTACCCTCCAATTTGCCTTTATAATAAAGTGTGGCTAGACTTGCAAGACTTGGATTTCCTGTTGCAAAAAGATTATCCAAATTAGCTTTAGTCATTGAATTGATAACACTACGCCCTTTTTTTGCCTCGTTTGTAAGTGCCACAAGTTGATTAACTACATTTGTTTGTGTTGCAGTATTTGCTACAAATGTAGCAGTATTGTAGGTAGTTGGCAACACAAGTGCAGGAATAGGCTCATCTTTTTTGCAAGATGAAAAAACTAACAAAGTGCCAAAAATGGCGGTTTTTAGAGAATTTGAAATGTTTTTTGAGATGTTTTTCATTTAATTATATTGGTATTGGGTTTAACCTTATTTTTATTTTATTTGTTTTAATTATTTGTAATGATTCTTAATAGTGATGCAAAAATACATCTTATTTAGAACACTTCCAAATAATTTGAATATTATTTAGAAAAATTCTAAATAATATTTACTGGTTTTATCAAAATAAAAATGTATTTTATTGATAATCAAATGATTATAATATAAAGCATAGAAATCTGACCAATTTTAAAAAGAGATTATGGTCTGTACCGTAATGTAATGAAGGTCTGACCATAATCTCTTTTTAAAATAGCGTATAGTAGCAAAAATTAAAGGAAATAAAATTTGGTAGTTAGTGTTTTTTTCTTACCTTTGCAGTTCTTTTAATGAAAATGAAAGAGATAAAAGTAAAAACAATAAAAGTAAAACCGTAAAAATATCATAGTAATATAGTTTGTAAATATCAAAATAATGAAAAAAAATCTGCATCCAGAGTACACAGATGTCGTTTTTTGGGATATGACAAGTGATGTGAAGTTTATGTCACGCTCAACTGCCAAGCCAAAAGATACCATAGAATTTGAAGGGAAAACTTATCCTGTTATCAAAATAGAAGTAAGTTCTTACTCTCACCCTTTTTACACAGGGAAAAATATCCAACTTGACTCTACGGGTCGTGTGGAGAAATTCAACCAGCGTTTTGCTAAAAAAGCAGCCGTTAAAAAATAGGTTTTATTAAATTAAGGTTATTACAAGATTATTTTTAATAAAAAGTCTTAAAATAACCTTATTTTTTGTCTAATAATTAAAATACTAAGATGAATAACGAAGAAAATAAAGACCTTGAGCAACACAAGGACGAAGTCGCAAAAGTTGCCCCAAACGCTTCTAATGAAGGAATTTCTAACGAAAATACACAAGAAATCTCTTCTGAAGTTTCAGTAAATCCTGAAAACACAACTGAAAATGTTGTTGAAACCGTTTCTGTTGAATTTGTTTCTATTGAAACTATTTCTGTTGAAATCATTGCAGAAGAAGCACACCAAGATGCGCCTGCAGACACACAAAAAGATTATTCTCATCTTTCAAAAGAAGAGATTTTGGCACTTGTGGCGCATTTGCATACAGAAAAAACTTTGTCTAACAACGAAGTTCAGAAAAATTATAACCTTATTCGTCAAATCAAACCTGTTTTTGACGAAATAGTAAACCACGAACGTGCAGAAGAACTAAAAAAATTCATTGCAGAAGGTGGCGTTGAGATGGATTTTCATTTTCATCAGGACGAAATAACAAAGAAATTTTATAATGTGGCGGGTGAAGTGCGCAAGCAACATCACGCTAACATTCAGAATGCAGAAAATAATAAGGCTAAAAACCTTAAAGCAAAGCAGGATTTGCTAGAAAACCTCCGCAATATCATCAGTGGAGCGGAAACAGAAAGCACTTTGCAACAAGTCAAACAACTTCAAAAAGATTGGAAAGCCGTAGGAGAAGTGCCACAAGCTAATTCTAACGAACTTTGGAAAAGTTATACGGCTCTTATGGACATTTATTATAGCAACGTGGGCATCTCTCGTGAGCTAAAAGAACTTGACCAAAAGAAAAATTTGGATACAAAAATTGAGATTTGTCAGAAAGCAGAAGCACTCGCAACTGTTAGTAATGAGCGTTTTAGAAATGCTATCAAAGAACTTAATGTCCTTCACGAAGAATACAAACATGTTGGACCAGTTCCAAAAGAAGATAAAGAACCACTTTGGGAACGCTTTAAAGTAGCCTCTGATGTGCTTTATACACGCAAAAGAGAAATTGATGAAGTACAAAGAGGTGAGATTTTGACTAATATTAACAAAAAAATTGCGGTTTTGGATAGAATCTTGCCTTTCAAAACTTATCAAGGTGCGACCATCAAAGAATGGAATGAAACTACACAAGATGTACTTGCTATTCAAAAAGAATGGGATACAACAGGGTTTGTGCCAAGAGAAAAAGCAGCAGAAGTTACAAAGAATTTTTGGGTGGGTCTTAAAACTTTTTTTAAGAATAAAAGTGATTTCTTTGCAAAATTAGATGCTGTACGTCAGGAAAACCTTGATAAAAAAACGGCTCTTTGTGTAAAAGTAGAAGAACTTGTTGCCAACGTAACGCCACAAACGACAGAAGAAACAGCAAAAATCTTGAAGAAATTGCAAGATGAATGGAAAACTATTGGTGCAGTTCCTGAAAAACAAAGAAATAGTATTTATGACCGCTTTAAAGCTGGTTTGGATAAATTTTTTGAGGCTCGCCGCAACCAATTGGATAGCAAAGATGTTGAATTTAAGGGAAATCTTGATGCCAAAAATGAAGTTATCACACGCATAGAAGCCCTTGACCCTGCGCAACTTGCAGGCGTAAATGGAGAAGAACTTATCAGCAAATTTATTGCGGAGTTCAAAGCTATTGGTTTTGTGCCTATTAAACTCAAAGAAAAAGTACAAGAAAAGTTTCACGAGGCGCTTACGGCTATGATTGCGAAAATTGAAGGTATTTCTGCCAATGAAAAAGATGGACTTGCCGTTAATATGGAAATTCGTCTGGCAGGTGGAGATGGAAGTGTGCGCAGTTTGGAACGTAAAGAAGAAGCAGTACGCAAACGTATTTTTGAATTAGAAGACGAAATAAGCACTTTGAACAATAATTTGGGCTTTTTTGCCAATTCCAAAAATGCCAATGAAATGAGAGCAACTTTTGACGAAAGAATAAAAGCAGCTACCAAAGACTTGGAAAACTTCAAAAAACAATTAAAACAAATCAGAACTGCAATAAAATAGTTGTGAATTGTAAATAAATATAAAAAGCGTTAAGAATGAAATCTTAACGCTTTTTTTGATAAAAATAGGCATAAAAAAATCTAAAAATCAATGAAAAAAATACTTTTTATTTCCCTTATTTTGACTTTATTTTTTGTAGAAATTTTTGCTCAAAAATCTTCTTCAAAAGTTCCTCAAAAAGACAAAAACGATATTTTAGCGGTTTTTGCGGTGCAAGAAAAAGGCTGGAATGAAGGCAATTTGGAGGCGTATATGCAAGGTTACGAAAAAACTGATTCTCTCAAATTTATTGGTAAAAGTGGCATCACTTACGGCTGGCAAAATACATTAGACAACTACAAACGCAGTTATCCAGACAAAGCAAGTATGGGAACACTCCGTTTGGAGCTTGTCAGTATGGAAAAAATAGACAAAAAACATATTTTTGTTGTAGGAAAATGGGAACTCCTAAGACCAGAAAAAACTAACCTCAAAGGCTATTTTACACTTATTTGGAAGAAAATAAATGGGAAATGGCTTATCATTGCAGACCATTCTAGTTAAGAAACAAGTACGAAGTAAGAAGTACAAGGTACGAATTGAAAACAAAAAACAGATTTTTTAGTTATATTCATAGTGTTGAGACCAGTTTTATTTCTCACACTTCATACCTCACACTTCACACCTCAAATTATGTTTGGACTATTCAACAAAAAAACAGAAAAAGAAAAATTACAAGAAGAATATAAAAAAATGCTTGAAGAAGCACACAAACTTTCTACCAAGGACAGGCGTGCCAGTGACCAAAAAACCGCAGAAGCAGAAGAATTGATGCAGAAAATTTTACTAATGCCTTAACAACAGGTATGAAGTACGAGGTACAAAGTACGAATGTAAGTTTAAACTAAATTCAACACCAAAAAGAATAAAAATTGCAATAGAAGTACCACCATTGCTATTTTGTTATTTTTTTCAAAAGGGAAGTACCTAAAAATTATTAACAAAAAACAAGAAATAAGCCACCAAGCCACATAATTTTGTAATGGAATTTGTAGCTCGTCCCACGCCCAAAAATGGTATTTTATGGCAATAGGTTCTATCAAAAAATCTAAAAAAGTCATCACACTCGCTCCTAAGGCTATTTGCAAGATTTGATTTATATTAAACCTTGCACAAAAAACACCCACCGCATAAATCAGAACCAACCAATTTAGTCCAATAATTGGCGGAACTTGCAGTATTTTGATGCCTAATGTGGTTTGATAATGGTATTTTCCAAAGATTTTGCCTGTTTCTACACCCAAAACCTCTACAAAAAAACCTGCAAAAGCTGTAAAAATCACAAAAAAGACAAAATATTTATTCCAATTTTTATGGAATAAAAGCACTGCAAAAGCCGTAAAAATCAAATTAAAAGGCACTAAAAATTTAAAGACTTCCCTCGTAATATCCCAACGTAAGCCAATAGCACCTGTTATATACATTGAAATTAGTAAGAAAACAGTATTTTTTTCTGATAAAAAATAATTGTTTCTAATATTTTTTAAAATATTACTCATTTTTTAAATATTGTCAAAATAATATATAATAGTTTGATTATCAATTTATTGTATTCATTCGCAACTCACAATTCAAAATTCACAATTTCTTATTAGTGCAAATATATTACTTTCGTATCAAATATTTTGTTTAATTTGTGAAATAAAACTAATCTAACCCATTTAATTTCATTTAAACCTACTTTAATCTTATGGATATTGAAAAAAAGTATATGTCGCAAGTGAAAAATCAAAAAACTTTCATTGATTTAAGTGTCAATGGAGAGTCTAATTTTGGTTTTATTGTGGATTTTAATGATGAATTTCTGATATTTGAAACCTTTGATACAAACGGCATTCCTGATGGTATTACAGTCTTTTTTAGGGAGGAAAGTAACATTATCATACGTTGGGGTGGCAACGAAATAACGAGTACAGAAAAAGTGCTTGACCATACTCGCAGGCTACAAAAAATGCCTAAAATCAACTTGGAATCCATTGAAACCATTGTAAAAAGCGTGAATGAGGCTTTTAGACACGTTACTGTGTGTATAAATGACTTTGAAGATACGTGTTTTATAGGACAAGTGAGAGAAATAGACGAAGATACGCTTATTCTCAATGAATTTGGCTCAAAAATTGCTTTAGATAGGAAATTTGTGATGATTCCGTTGAATGCTATCTCCAAAATACAAGCTGGCGGACAATACGAACTTAGCCTTGTCAAACTTTATATTGACGAAAGATAGGGTTACAATTAGCTACAAAAGAATTATGGGGCTTTTTTGATTCATTTTGGAGGTTTAAATGAGAAATATTTTTGGGATAGAATTATAGGTAAAATCAATAAAATATTCTGACATATTTTATTGATTTGTTATAAAATAAAAACACATATATTAAACTACTACAAAATGCTTGATTTTCCTAATGCAAAGATAAATTTGGGGCTTTTTGTCACCAAAAAAAGAGAAGACGGCTATCATAATTTGCAGTCGGTTTTTGTGCCTGTGCAATGGACTGACGTTTTAGAAATTTTGCCTTCTCAAACAGGTAAAACGGAGCTACTTATCACAGGAATTCCTATTGAAACTACCAATAATAATGAAGATAATTTGTGCCTAAAAGCATATCAGTTGCTCCAAAAAGCCTATAATTTGCCTGCTGTTCATATTCATCTGCATAAAAATATTCCTATTGGTGCAGGGCTTGGCGGTGGCTCTGCTGATGCGAGTTTTACAGTGAAAATGCTGAATAAAATGTTTGATTTGGGGCTTTCCAATGAGCAAATGGAGGATTACGTACGCACTTTAGGTAGTGATTGTGCTTTTTTTATAAAAAATAAACCAATGTTTTGCTTTGAAAAAGGCGACAAGTTTAAAAATATTGAATTAAATATGCGAGAATATTTAATTTTATTGGTTTATCCAAATTTGCATATTCCCACAAAAGAGGCTTACACCAATATTGTGCCTTATGAAATTGATTTTGATATTAGTAATCTTGTGGAAAGAAAAGATTTTTTTGAATGGAAAAACTTGCTTCACAATGATTTTGAAAATAGTCTTTTCCCAAAATATCCTATCTTAAATGAACTAAAAGAAAGTTTTTATGAGATGGGAGCGGTTTATGCAGCTATGTCTGGCTCTGGTTCTACTATTTTTGGCATTTTTGAGAAAAATAAACTAGATTTTTTGCAAGAACTACGTGTAGGCTATCCAAAAGACTATAAAGCTTGGCTAGGAGAGTTTTGATGTGTGAGGTGTGAGGTATTTTAAATTATAAAATTCTAAAAATGTGCGGAATTAGCCTAATTATTGATAAAACTTGTGTGCTAAACAGTGAAAATATTTCTCAAATGAGCCGCAAAATAGCACATAGAGGGCAAGATTTTACAGGTTTTTTTCAGGATAAAATTACTGGTGAAAATATTGACTATCATATTGATTATCAGATATTTATGGTGCATAACCGTCTGAAAATTCAAACCACAAACGACAACGCTAACCAACCGTTTTTTTCAGAAGATAAAAACTTCATTTTGCTCTATAATGGAGAACTTTATAATTACCAAGAAATTGCACAAAACCTAGATTTTTTTCAAAAAAAACAAAATAAAACAAACGCAGATACAGAAGTTTTTTTATATACTTTACTAGATTTTTTGGATAAAAAAACATTCCAAATTCAACTGAATGGTATTTTTGCTTTTGTTTTGTATGACAAGATTAACCATAAAATTTATTTTGGACGTGATAATTTTGGTACAAAACCATTATACTTTTTCAAGAATGAAAAATATTTTATTTTGTCTTCTGAAATCAAAGGGATTCTAGCAAGTGAATTAGTAGAAAAAAAACTGAAAAAAGAGCAAATTATTAATTATCTTACTTATGGATATGCGCAATATCCTAATACATTCTTTGAGGAGATTTTTGAAGTTAAAAAAGGGAAAATAACTTGTTTTGACATAAAAAATAATGTTTTTGAAGATTTTGGATTATTATTTGAGCCGTTGTTTGTGTCTTCACAAACAACAAATGGGTTGCTTGTGGGGACACAAGCAACGGCAGAATATAATGGTGAAAATTTAGAGGAAATTTTATTAGAAAGTTTGCAAAAACAACTACAAGCAGATGCCAAAATAGGCATTTTTTTGAGTGGTGGCGTGGATTCTACGCTACTTCTTGCCCTCACAAAACAACTCAATATTCCTGTTGATACTTTTTCTATTGTTTTTGAAGAAAATCAGCAAAATAAAACTGAAAAACTACCTCAAAACATACTAAAAGATAGTTTTTTTGCTAAAAAAGCAGCTAAACAATATGAATGTGGCGTACATCACGAAGTAAAAATAAGTGATGATATTTTGAATGAATTTGAGCAATACATTACACTTTTAGATATGCCTATTGCAGATGGCGCAGGACTTCTCACACATACATTGGCACGTCATACACAGGCGCAAAATGTGCGTGTGGTGCTTTCTGGCGCAGGTGCAGACGAACTTTTTGGCGGTTATAATAGACATTGGGCATTTGCAAAATATCAAAACTATAAAAATAATATAATTTTCAAAATAGGATTTAAGTTGCTCAAAATCTTCAAAAAGCCTTTTTTGAGTGTGTTGGGTATGTTTTCTAAGCAAAAGCAAAGACTTGCAAAGCAGTTTTTGGAAAATGTCAATGAAGATGCAAAAACAACTTTTTTGCAGTTTTCTAGCTTGAATATTCTTGAAAAAAATCAAGATAAAAGTCAAACAAAAGATACTAAACAAGCAAATTTCGGCATTTTAGATGCTTTGAAATACGACCAAAATAACTATCTTTCTTCTGATGTACTTGCTATTACGGATTTGATGACAATGCACCACAGTATAGAGGCAAGAGTGCCATTTTTGGACGAAAAAGTCGTACAATTTGTGCAAAATATACTTGAAGAAGCATTTTTAGAAAACTCTCCTAAATGGCTTTTGAAAGAAATTCTTAACAAAAAAAACGGAAAAGCATATACCCAGCGTATCAAACAAGGTTTTGGTATGCCGTTTGGAGAATGGATAAAAAGCAAAAAGTGGCAACATTTATTAGTGCCACTTTTGGAAGAAAATAAAATTTTAAATGAATTTGTAAATATTAAGAAAATCAATGAAATAATAACACAACACCTTAATAATGAGCAAGATAATAGCCGAGAAATCTGGGCTTTATTGGTGCTTGTGCATTGGTTAAAATTGCATTTTTAGGGTTGTTTTTAATACTAAGAACACAAGAAATACACACAAGTAGGCACTAAGAAATACAAAAGAGATATTATTTTAGATGCTAATAATAATACAATATTCTAATCATCAAGATATTGTATTTAATTCACAACTCAAAATCTACAACTTAAATAGCTTTTATTACATCAGTAAAATCACGAGATTTTAAAGATGCACCACCAATAAGTCCACCATCTACATCTGGGCAGGAAAAAAGTTCTTTTGCGTTGTCTGGTTTGCAACTTCCGCCATACAAAACAGACAAATTTTCTGCTATTTCTGCACCATATTTATCAAAAACCACTTTTCTAATAAATTGATGCACTTCTTGTGCTTGTGCGCTTGTAGCAGTTTTGCCTGTTCCTATTGCCCAAATAGGCTCATAGGCTATCACAACGCTAGAAAACTGCTCTTTTGAAAGATGAAAAAGACTTTCTCCAATTTGCCTTTTAATAAAATCAAAATAGGCATCATCTTCTCTCAAATCAAGGTTTTCGCCACAACAAAAAATAGGAATAAGTGCGTTTTCTAGACAAATACTCACTTTTTGTGCAATAATTTCACTATTTTCTTCAAAATATTCACGCCTTTCACTATGCCCAATAATGACGTATTTTGTTTTGATACTCGCCAACATTTCTGCTGAAATCTCTCCCGTATATGCGCCTGCGGGGTGTTGTGAGCAGTTTTGCGCACCCAAAGAAATATTTTTATAGCTTTCTATCAATTTCTGAACACTATACGAATAAACAAAAGGAGGCGCAAGAACCACTTCCACGTCAGAAAGTACCTCATCTCGTACCATTGTAGCTATTTCGGACACAAGCCACAAGGCATCTGTGTAGTTTTTGTTCATTTTCCAGTTGCCAACGACTATTTTTTTTCTCATTTTGATATATTTTTAAGTAATTTTAAGTCAATTAAGCCCAAAAATAAGAATAAAAAAGTTAGATTTTCTAAAAAATCAAAAAAGTTTAGTTAGTTTTGTGAATTGTTGAGATAATTATAAAAAATAAAATAAAAAAATGTTAAGAACTAACAACTGCGGTGAATTAAGAATGGCGCATATAGGCGCACAAGCAACTCTTTGTGGCTGGGTACAGACAATCAGGGACAAAGGTGGCATTATTTGGATAGATTTGCGTGATAGATATGGCGTTACGCAACTTATCTTAGAAGAGGGAAAAACTGACCAAAAAAGCATAGAAATTGCTCGTCAATTAGGGCGTGAGTTTGTCATAAAAGCAACTGGAAATATTGCTGAACGTAGCGCAAAAAATGATAAAATGCCTACTGGTGACATTGAAATAAGGGTTTCTAGCCTTGATATTCTCAATTCTTCTGACGTGCCACCTTTCAAAATTGAAGATGAAACTGACGGCGGAGATGAGATACGTATGAAATATCGTTACTTAGATTTGCGTAGGAATATTGTCCGCAAAAACCTTGAATTACGCCACAAAATGGCACGTTTTACTCGTAATTATTTGGATAATTTGGATTTTATTGAGGTAGAAACGCCCGTTTTGATAAAATCTACTCCTGAAGGTGCGAGGGATTTTGTTGTGCCTAGTCGTATGAATGAAGGACAATTTTATGCCTTACCGCAATCTCCGCAGACTTTTAAGCAACTTTTGATGGTGGCAGGTTTTGATAAATACTACCAAATTGTGAAATGTTTTCGTGATGAAGATTTGCGTGCAGACCGTCAGCCCGAGTTTACACAAATAGACTGTGAAATGTCGTTTATTGAGCAAGAAGATATTTTAAATACCTTTGAAGGGCTTACAAAGCATCTTTTCAAACAAATTAAAGATATTGATTTGGCTGATTTCCCTCGTATGACCTACGCAAACGCTATACGCACCTACGGAAATGACAAGCCAGATACACGTTTTGAAATGAAATTTGTAGAACTGAAATCTAATGAAAATAACGCTGAAAATGCTGTTTTGAGCCTTGTGGGTGATACTTTTCCTGTTTTTAATGATGCTGAAATGGTGGTAGGGATTTGTGCAAAAGGAGCAGCAAATTATACTCGCAAACAATTAGACGAGCTGACAGAATTTGTCAAAAAACCGCAAATAGGTGCAAAAGGACTGGTTTATGTGCGTTACAATGAAGATGGAACGCTTAAATCTTCTGTTGATAAATTCTTTTCTGAAGATGTTTTGAAGACTTGGGCAGAGAAAATGAACGCTCAAAAAGGTGATTTGATGCTTATTTTGTCAGGAGATGCCAATAAAGCACGCAAACAACTAAGCGAGTTACGTTTAGAAATGGGTAATCAGCTAGGGCTTAGAGATAAAAACACGTTTTCAACGCTTTGGGTAATAGATTTTCCTTTGCTTGACTGGGACGAGGAAAGCAAGCGTTTTCACGCAATGCATCACCCTTTTACTTCTCCAAAACCAGAAGATTTGGAGCTTTTGCAAACAAATCCTGCTTTGGTGCGTGCTAATGCTTATGATTTGGTTATCAATGGTGTTGAGGTTGGCGGTGGTTCTATTCGTATTTTTGATAAGGATTTGCAGGCAAAAATGTTTGCTTTATTGGGTTTCAGCAAAGAAGATGCAGAAAGCCAGTTTGGATTTTTGATGAATGCTTTTAAATATGGTGCGCCTCCTCACGGTGGTATTGCCTTTGGTTTTGATAGATTATGTTCTCTTTTTGGTGGTGCGGATAGTATCAGAGATTTTATTGCATTCCCAAAAAACAACGCTGGACGTGATGTAATGATAGATTCTCCTTCTGTTATCTCTGATGAACAACTAAAGGAACTTAGTATTTTGGTGAAGAAAAATTAGTGTTTTTTTGAATAGTTCTTCCAAATCTTTGAGATTTGGAAAAACCTATTTTGTACATAAACCATAACAATAAATATGAAACCCAAATTAGAAGTTTTTTTTGAAAGCTATATACCTGATAATATGATTCAGGATTTTGAACAATCAAAACTAAAAAAACATTTTGAAATTGAGATAAACAAAGCACAAAGTGAGACTTATGCGTATGGTGATTTAAATGAAATTATTTACAACATTAAGATTTATGTAAATGAAAATCTAATTGAGTTGAGTGTACTAACTATTGGCTATCTCCTAAAATCAGGTGTTAAAAGTCTTTGGACAAGTTTAAGCAAAATATCTCCTAAAATAAGAACTGTAGATGAAATTACAGATATTCCAAAAAACATATTGGTTGAATTTACAGGTAAAGATAAGAAAGTGAAGATTAATTTTAGTGGCGGCGTAGATGATGAGCAAGCCACTAAAATAATTGATAAATGTCTTGAATTTATCAGCACTGAACAAGTAAAAGATTTGGCTGACAATTCTATCACTAAAAATAATAATGACAAATCTGTTATTAACTTGATGTACAATGATGAGCAAGAAATTTGGGAAGTAAAACTTTAATTTAGATAAATATGAAAGAGATTAAAGAAGTTGATAAATTTGATGATATAGAAATTTATCAGTTTGCTATGCGTATGAACCAAATAGCAAAAAAAGCAGTCCGCAGGGCGAAAGAAGAGAACCGCAGACTAGGCGTGCCTAATGTTTTTTCAGAAAATGGGATAATCTATTACGAACTTAACGGAGAAATAACCACAAAAAGCCCTTTTGAAGACGACAAATAGTAAAATAACTTTAAATAGTTCTTCCAAATCTTTGATATTTTAAAGATTTGGAAAAACTGTTTTTTAGATATTAGCAAGTTCAATAATGCGTTCAAATTCTTGTTTGGTAACTGTCGTGACAGATAAACGGCTTTGTTTGACCAAAAGCATTTCCTTTAAAATCTCGTCAGCCTTAATAAATGCCAATGTAATAGGTTTTTGGAGCGTTTCTACTGGCACAACGTCCACACCAATCCATTCTATTTTGTCGTTTTCGTCTGCAGTATCATCTTTGTAGGCTTCTGTAAGCACTTTTGCCACACCTACAATTTCTTTTCCTTCGTTGCTGTGATAAAAAAGCAATAAATCATCTTTTTTCATTAGTTTGAGGTTGTTTTTTGCCTGATGATTGCGCACTCCGCTCCAAAAAGTCTGTTTTTCCTCTAAAAATGTATTCCAAGAATACACAAAAGGCTCTGATTTGATAAGGAAATATTGCATTTGAATAAATTTCATTTTTTATATATGAGTATTTTGAAAAATATTGACATAAAACATACAGCTAAAACAATTATAATCAAAATTTTTGTAATATCCTAATAAACATTTCAACAGATAAAAAAACAAAAAATCTCTCAAAAATATTTTTTTGCTATAAAAAAAAATTGCATCTTTGCGTTGTAATCATTTCATATAAACGAAATCAATTAAAAAAAGCCTAAAAAGCGCATAAAATTAACTAAAAATAACCAAAAAGCGGAGGTAATTATCAGCAACGACAATAGACAAAAAAATAATAGAAGTGCAAGACAAGAAGAAACGCACCGTATAAATGAAAAAATAAAGGCACTACAAGTGCGTTTAGTGGGAGAGGAGTCTGAAGCAGGCATTTTTGATACCAAAAAAGCACTTGCAATGGCGCAAGAAAAAGGACTGGATTTGGTAGAAATTTCGCCTAATGCAGAACCGCCAGTTTGCCGTATTACAGACTTTTCTAAGTTTAAGTACGACCAAAAAAAGAAGCAAAAAGAACTCAAAGCAAAGGCTATGAAAGTAGTGGTGAAAGAAATTCGTTTCGGACCTAACACAGATGACCACGACTTTGATTTTAAGCTAAAACACGCCCAAGAATTTTTGAAAGAAGGTTCTAAGGTTCGTGCTTATGTGCAGTTTGTAGGTAGAAGTATTGTGTTTAAAGAGAGAGGGGAGTTGCTTTTACTAAGATTTGCACAAGGTTTGGAAGATTTGGGCAAACTTGACCAAACGCCAAAACTGGAAGGAAAACGTATGGGAATTATGATTACGCCAAAAGTTGTTCCAACAAAAAAATAAAGATAAGGATAGTAAATAAAAAGAGTAGAGTAAAAATCAAACTTTTTCATTTAATTAAAAAATCTACAACTTTCGTTGTAGATTTTTTTTATAATCAGGTAGTTACGCTTGGTAAACGCTGTTTTAGCCACGAATTTTCAATAGATACCAACCATTCATTTTGGAAACCTTCCAAAGTATTTATAGAATTATTAAAAAATAGCGTTTTTGCTTTTATTTCGCCATTTTCTAACGCATTTTTGACATCTTTTAAAGCAAAAGTAATGATTTTTCCTTCTTGATTTTCTAAATTTTCCTCCAAAAAAGCAAGTTGCAAACGGTCTAAAAGTTGCATTTTAAACTCATTTTGTAGGTGTTGCAAAAAATGTGTGAGCTTGTCAATAGAGCAACCAGACGCGTGTGTGGCACTTTCATCAACCGCCACAACCAAAAAACGGTTATATTTGATACAAAAAGAAGCGTTTAATGTTGCTTGGTGCGCAGTCCATTGGTTGATAAAAAGCGTTGTAGCTTCTTCAAAAGCAGTTTTTTCTTCTTTTGTAAGTGTTCTTTCTGCCTGATACACCCAAAGACGTGCGCTCAAAGGCATTTTCTCAAAATTTATATACATTTTTTTGATGTGTGAAGTGTGAAGTGTGAAGTATTTTTTAACGACAAACAATGTATTTACATCACACGTCATACATCACACATCATATTATTTTCCTATTAGAATAAATGCTGCCCAGAAATACGGTGCAGAAAATTTTTCACTATTCAAAAGTGAAATTTTTGCTTGTTGTAAAGCTGATGTATGGTTTTTATTATTTTTAACAATATTTTCAAAAAGATTCCCCATCAAATCAGATGTAGAAGTGTCAGAAACCTTCCAAAGTGATACATTTACGCTTTGCGCACCTGCATACAAAAGCGCACGAGAAAGCCCAATAATGCCTTCTCCATCACTCATTTTACCAAGACCAGTTTCACAAGCAGATAAACTTACCAGTTTTGCATTGATTTTGAGGTTATAAATTTCACCAGAATACAAATGATTGTCATTTTGCTTATCTGCATCAACATTACTCAAAAAAACCTGTGAAAGTTCAGGGTTTACTGCATCTACAACGCCGTGAGTAGCCAAATGTACATAAGAATATGCCATCAAATCTTGTTTTTTTAGATTTACTTCTGATGCTTGATTTTCTTGTAAAATGGTTACTTTCCCATTTTTTTCCTTAAATATTTTTCCTATTTTTTCTACTTCTGTGGCAGTTCCTGGCAGATTATTCAGCCCAAAACTCTCAAATTTAACAGGCGCAACAAGCAAAATACTTTCTTGCTTATTTGCAGAGGTATTAGTTGAAATATTAGTATTTGTTTCTGTGAGAAGTGAGGCGGAATAATTATAAGAAATAGCATACTTTTTGAGCATAAAAGACATATTTTTATACAAAGTTGTTTTTTTATCTTTATGCAATAAAAGTGCCTCAAATGGAATAGTTGGCATTTTGCTATCCGCAATAATCAGTAGTTCTGTGTATTTATCTGAAACTTTCTTAGGAAAAAGTTGCTTATAAAGTGCGTTTGAAGACAAAATAAACGTGTTTTTTGCATAAAATTTGATAGAATTATTCAAAACTATTGTATTATCTTCAAAATCAGGTTGTTGCAAAACATTTTCAACAGACAAATCAGTTTTATTGAGATAAAAAACATAAATTCTAGCTCGTTTTTTTGCCCAAAAATAACTCACAAGCATTGTATTTTCATTGATTTTCTCTCTAATTTTCTCAATAGAAGTGCTATTTGTGCCATATTTAAGCTGATAATATTGAGGGTAATTTTTCTCCATTTCCTTAATAAAAACCTGATAAGAAGTTTTTGCATTTCTTAGCAAAGTTTCAAAATCTTGCTCTTTATTACTAGCAGAACTGCTTATTGCCACTTGTTGCTCATAAAATGTGATATTTGCCTTCAAATCTTCTTCTTTTACAAGCACTTCCGCAGGAATCCCTGCAAAAGATTTGGCTTTTGTTTCTGCAATAGCCTCCAAAAGTGCAGATGCCTTGCTTTTTTCACTAAAATAAAACGCTTTTTCTTTGTAGATTTGCTTACTAATTGCGCCTTCTTTGCCCTGCATACATACAGAAATGGCACTTTCATAAATTTGGTCGGCAAGTGCGCTAATTTGTAGCTTATCTTGCTGATTTATAGAGTTTTGCCTAACTTTTTGTATCAAAGTATCACAAATTTCAAAACATTCAATACTTTTATCTAAATCACTAATTTTTAGAGTTTTACTAGAAAATCTTGTTTCTAATGCTTCCGCTTTCAAAAAGATAGAATTTAGCAAAAGTTGCGGTTTGTAGGCATCATTTGTGGGCGGATTTTTGTTAATATCTTTGGAAGAAAAAGTTTTTGTATTTGCCAAAATAGCACTTTGATAGCTTTCTAAAGCACTTTTATAATTGCCTTGTCTTTCAAAAAGTGTTCCTATAATGTTGTAGGTACTCGCAATTTCTGGGTGTTTTTGCCCATAATTTTCTTGATAAATTTTTAGTGTTGCCTGCTGATTTTCTTGTGCAAGCGAAAGTTTGCCCTCGTCAGCGTGAATTTGCCCTATCAAAGAAAGCACAAAACCCTTATTAAACAACGGAGCGGCACTTTTTACGGGCTGATTTGCGTCCCAAATACTTTCTGCATTTCTAAGATTAGCAAGAGCTTTTACATAATCTTTCTTTGCACGCAACACAACTGCCTCATTAGTGAGCGCAATAGCATTTTTTGGGTGATTTGGAGGATAAATTTTCTGATAAATTTGCGCTGCTTTTTGATAATTTTCAAGTGCAATTTCTGGAGAAGTAGCTACAAGCCCCAAATCATTGTAGGCAGCCGCTATTTCGGCACTTTGAGGAGCAAAAAGTTTCTTTTTGAGTGTAAGCGCACTCTGAAGGTAGTCGTTCGCCTGTGAATTGTTGCCATCAAGCCATTCGCAAGTACCCAAATTTGCTAAAATAGTAGCTTTTAAGGGTGTATCAGCATTTTTTTGATTTTCGTAGATTTTACCTAACAACTCTTTTGCATCTGAGAGCTGATTAGTTTTCAAATACATTTCTGCCTGCAAATTGTCTAATTCGTCAGTATATTGGTTGATTTTTTTACTATTCTTTTTATTGTTTTTTACATTGTATTCTGTATAAAGTTTCTCTTGTTGGTAGCTTTTTGAAAACGTAGAAAGTTGGTTTAAAGACAAAAAAGTACGCATATACGCTAATTGTGCTTGATGATAAGCAAGTGTATCTGTGCTATTTTTGGTTTGTCCTATAAGATTAGCAAAAGTAATTTGTGCTTTTTGATAGTCTGCTTTATCAAATAAATCCTGTCCTACTTTAAAGGTTGATTGTGCCTTAGTAGTCCCAAAACATAATAAAAAGCAAAAAACAAGGGGAGTAATTTTGGTATTAAATTTCATATAAAAGATAATTTTATAGCTAGCTTTGTTATTTTTCTGAAATTTATAAAAAAAATCTCAAAAAACAATAAAATCACTCAAAACATCTATCAACAAAAGAAAAAAAAGGGCATAAAAAATGGGTGGGGGAGTAACCTCTCCCCGCACCCGTAACACTTGTTGGACTTGAACCAACAACCCCTAGATCCTGAGTCTAGTGCTCTAACCAGTTGAGCTACAATGTTAGCAGCACTTGGCTGCGAAGTCTTTGAAAATCATACACTTTTCTTTGTTACATCAGACCCTTGCTCTGCCACTGAGCTACGCTTCTATGTAGTGAATTAGTGAGTAGTGTTTAAGTGAGTAGTGATTTATCTACGTCAATCTTGCTACTTTGTTTAGTAGAAGCGGGTGGATTTGAACCACCGCACTAGGCACAAAAAAGCTATTTTCTCTCAAAAACTGTTAAATCTTACACTAAGGAGCGAAAAACTAATGCTAAAATTCTTCATCAAAACGTCGCATTCCTTCGGAGGGGAAGTACGTTTAGCTGAAAAACATTTTTAACACTAAAATAATTAAGGCTAAAGCTAACTCCAAAGGCAAAGATACAAGAATTTTTTAATAAAAACAAATAATATTTATTTTTTATTGGGCTTTGAATAATTTGATGGTATAATCAAGAAGTTCCATATTGCCACAATCTCCGTGTCCAGGAACAACAATTTTGACATTTGGGTATGCTTTTTTGACTTTTTCTACAGTATTTGACCACTCCACGGTATTGGCATCACCCAAAAAGCCTTTGGTAGCATTCAATGTTTTTATTAGACACCCACCAAACATCACATTTTCACTTGGGAAATAGCCTATAATATTATCTTTTGTGTGTCCTTCTCCAAAAAACTTGGTAATAATAATTTCATTACCTACTTTTAGGCATAGAGAGTCTATAAAGCCATTTTCAGGGACTGACAGGTTATTTTCTTTTGCCAATTTTATGGTTTCTATATTTGCATAAGAAGGAATATTGTATTTTTCAAATGCTTTTAGCCCAGCCAAGCAGTCATTATGAAAGTGGGTAGGAATAATTGCATTTATCTTGCAATTAAGCGTTTTTTTGACCCAGTTAATAAGTTCTTCTGAAGTTGATGTATTAGTCGGAGTATCAAAAATAATTGTTTCATTATTATTTCTGACAATAAGCCCATTACAAGGAACATTTCCAAAATCATTAGTTTGCAAAAAAGAGATATGCTGAAATGTATTTTCAGAAATCTGCTTAATAATTAATTTTTTTGATTTGTAAACCCTTTTAGATTTGAATGTGAGCTGTTTTTGAGTATTACAACTCACAATAATGATAGAAAAAATAATTAATAATGTTTTAATACTGGATTTCATTTTAAAATTTTTATTTTTAGAGTTTTCCTTCTGCTTTTTTCTTAGCTAAAAGTACATTTAAAGCTGCTTGATAGCGTTTTGCGTTTTGATTGTGTTCCGAAAGTTTGACCGCAAAGTTATGATAACCAGAAAAATCTTCTTTGGCGCAAAAGAAGTAGAAATCTGTTTTTTCGTGATTTAAAACGGCATCTAAACCGCTAATAGTAGGCAAACGTATTACGCCAGGTGGCAAACCTTTGTATTTGTACGTATTATAAGGGGAATCTGTGGCAAGATGCACGTTTAGCACTCTTTTTATGGTAAAATCTCCTGTCGCAAAAATAACAGTTGGGTCTGCCTGCAATAAATCTTTTTTAGCTAATCTGTTCATATACACGCTCGCAACACGAGGTTTTTCGTCTGTTTTTACGGTTTCTGCATCAACAATAGCCGCCAAAACCGCCACTTCAATAGGAGTGAGGTTGATAGTTTTTGCCTTTGCTAGGCGTTCTGGAGTCCAAAATTTTTGGTATTCTTTGTGCATTTTCTCAAAAAATCCATCTACACTAACATTCCAATAAACTTCATACGTATTTGGCAAAAACATAGCCATAATATTTGCAGACGTAAATCCATATTTTTGGGTGTATTTGTCATCATTCAAGGCTTTCAAAAGGTCTTCACGTTTTATTGTTACTTGTGGGCAAAGACGGTCTGCAAGGTCTTCTTTAAGGCGAATATTATTAAAAATAACTTTTTGAGGTGCTTGTGCGCCTGCACGCAAATTGCGTACAAGTTTGATATTATTCATATTTGTTTCTATCAAATACCTACCTGGTTTCACATTTTCTTGGTATTTTAGTATTTTTGACATAAAAGCAAAAGAGGTAACATTATAAATAACATCATTCTTTTTGAGAGAGTCTAAAACCGTCTGAAATGTTGCACCTTGTGGCAAATAAAGGTAAACAGGCTTTTTCCCAAAACAAAAATTAGGGCTATTTGCGACCTGATATGCATAAAATGAAAAACTAGAAATCAAAATAGCCAAAGAAACAAAGAGAACAAGCAAAATAGTGCGTTTGCGTGATGCTTTCGCTACTATTTTAGCGTGATTTTCTGAAAAATTTTCTAGTGAATTATTGTCGGAACTCATATATAATAATTGATTAAATTGATTAAAATTTGTGGGTGGAGAAAGATATATAGTAAATTTGGAAATAGGTGGATTTTTGCCGTATTTTGTACAAAAATAAGAACAAAATTGGGATTTCCAATAAAAAATGGTAAGATGTAATTATAATAAAAACTTTTGTATTTACTTCACACCTCATACTTCACACTTCACACCTCAAAATATGCTTCTTTCCATTCACCCAAAAAACCCAGATGAGCGCAAAATTAAGCAAGTCATAGATTGTCTTAAAAATGGTGGTGTAATTATTTATCCGACTGATACAGTTTATGGTATTGGTTGTGATTTACATAACCAACGTGCCATAGAACGTATTTGCGCTATCAAAAATATCAAACCTAAAAAAGCTAATTTTGCTTTTATTTGTAATGATTTGAGCCATATTTCAGAATATGCACGTGGGCTTAGCAATGCCACTTTCAAACTGATGAAAAAAGCTTTGCCTGGTGCTTTTACTTTTATTTTGGAGGCAACAAACAAAGTGCCAAAAATATTGGATAATAACAAAAAAACAGTTGGTATTCGTATTCCAGACCATAATATTCCTAGAATGCTTGTAGAAAAATTGGGTAATCCGCTCATTACGACCTCTGTAGATGATGATGATATGGTGGAATATATGACTGACCCAGAACTTATCCACGAAAAATTTGGGCATCTTGTTGATATTGTGATAGATAGCGGAGTAGGGGGGCTTTCTCTTTCTACCATTGTTGATGCCACAACTGATGATTTTGAGATAATCAGGCAGGGCGCAGGCGTTTTGGAAGAGTTTATGTAAAACTTGTACTGATTATTGCAGTCAGTTGGAAATACCTGACTTCAATAATAAAAACCCTATAAAAACACATTTAAAATGTGTTTTTATAGGGTTTTTATTATTTCTATATTTTTTTTATTTATTATTTTTCTGAATTTTCTACAAGTTTTGCGGTGCTAAACTCGTAAGTATCATAAATCCAGATAATTTTCCCTGTGAGTTTGTCAATGGCGCAAATGGTGGAAATATTATCTTCAGAGGTTCTACGGCTAAAATTGTTATATCTTACTTTATAATCAAGTTGCAGGTACAAAATATCTCCAATAATTCTGGAATTTTTTGAGGGGTTTTTTAAGTTGTCTTTTGTGATATTATTCCTCATTTTAATAATAGATGTTAAGGGGATTTCCCAAAGAAACCCTTCTGTACTGCTAATCATACCAATAAATTCGTATTCATAATCTGATACTTCTTCTTTGTATATAAATGCTTCATAATCAGAATTCTGTGCTACTGATTGGTGTTCAAAAAACCGTTGCGGTCTATTGTTAAACTGTTGTGGTTTAGTATTATCTTGTTCTTTAGCATAAAACAAACTTCTATATCTGTCGCTACTTGAAAGTGGGATAAACGTATTTATTTTTTCAATGTTTTGATTGTCAATAATTTTGTCGTTATAAACATCAAAATATTTGGCTACGTTTTTATCATTCCTGACAGCAATAAAATGGCTTTCATTCGTAAAAGTCTTAATCGTAAAAGTCTTAATAAAATGGCTTTCATTCGTAAAAATCCTCGGTAAATACATAACAGATGCTATTTTCATAGTTGGCTCGCCTATAAGTTTGCCAATGTCTTTATATGTGCAAAAAAGCAACAAATCATCTTGTTTATAAACAAAAATATCATCACCATCAGGGTAGTAGGAAGAGTCTGAAATAGCATTTTTGCTTTCTTCTATTCTGTTGCAAGCACCCAATATCAAACACAAAAGCACAATAAAAATACTATTCAAAATAATAGTTGCTTTCATAAAATACAGTTTATAGGTGATTTTAAAATATATATACGCTAAAAAACTTAAACAAACAAATAATTGTTTTAACCAAACTACTTTAATAATCAAAGTGAAGTGTCTCCATTAAAGTCTAAGTATAGAATTTCTGGTACGATGGCGACTGTAGCATTGAAGGAGATTTCAACTTTCCGAAAGTTTTTTCTGCTTTCGGGAGGTTTTGCGTAGCTATACTTTACTCTGACACATAAATTTACTTCTTGGAATAGTTGTCTTTGCAATGGCATTAAAACCACCTTCAATCTCAGTAAAATTCTTGTAACCTCTTGCCTTCAAAATGCTTGCGGCTATCATACTGCGGTAGCCACCAGCGCAATGCAGGAAAAAATGTTCCCAAGGATTTACCTCTTTTATCCATTCATTGATGTTTGCCAAAGGACGAGAAAAAGCCTCTTCTATGTGTTCTGTTTCATATTCTCCTATTTTACGGACATCAATAATTTTACTCCTTTTTCTTCCAAAATCTCCATCTTTATCTGGATGTTGTTCAATGGATATTTCAGTAAAATAAGCATCATTAAATTGGTCTGCCGTAATTCTATTGACTTTATCAATTTCTTTCCCTGCGTTTTTCCAAGCCTCAAAACCGCCTTTCAAATGTCCTAAAATATTGTCAAAACCTACACGAGTAAGACGTGTTACGGTTTCCTCTTCTTTTCCAATTTCCGTAATCAAAAGAATTGGTTGTTTTACATCACCAATCATTGCTCCGACCCAAGGCGCAAAATCTCCAACAATGCCAATATTTATAGCCTGTGGAACAAAACCAAGTGCAAAATCTCCGTTACTTCTTGTATCCAAAATCAAGGCATTATTTGCTTCCGCAATGATTTCAAATTGTGCTAACTCAACGGCTTTCATACCGTTATGCAAAATTCTATCAAAACTTTCGTAACCGTTTTTATTCATAGCTACGTTCATTCCAAAGTACGCAGGTGCAGGCAAAAGTCCATCTGTTACTTCTTCTACAAACTCATTTTCAGTCATATTGGAGCGCAAAGCATAGTTTAATTGCTTTTGAATACCAATAGTTGAAAAAGTTTCTTTGCTCATATTCTTTCCACAAGCACTTCCAGCACCGTGAGCAGGATATACGAGTACGTCATCAGGCAAAATCATTATTTTGGTACGCAAAGAATGGTACAAAATTGCTGCTAATTGCTCTTGGGTCATTGTGGCAGACTTTTGCGCCAAATCAGGACGACCAACATCACCAATAAATAATGTATCTCCACTAAAAAGGGCATTTTCTTTGCCATTTTCATCTATCAAAAGAAAACAAGAACTTTCTAATGTATGTCCTGGCGTATGTAAGACTTTTATTTTTATATGACCAATTTCAAAAATTTGGTTATCTTTTGCAGAAATAACGGGTAATTTTGTACCAAAATTTTTATCAAAAGTTACGTCAAAATCAAAATTAGCATCAGGACCAAAAACAACTGTAGCATTAGTTTTTTGGCTCAAATCCAGGTGTCCGCTCACAAAATCAGCGTGAAAATGCGTTTCAAATATATATTTTAATTTCATATTATCACGTTCCAGACGCTCCAAATAAGGTTTTGTTTCACGCAAAGGGTCAATAATTGCTGCCTCACCGTTAGAGGTGATATAATACGCACCTTGCGCCAAACAATTTGTATAAATTTGTTCTATTGTCATTTTTTTATCTTATGAATTATGAAGTTAAACGCACTATTATTACCAAAAAAATACTAAAAAAGTTGCAATTTTAAATATAATGCAAACTGGTTGCCAACGACATTATTTCATCTATATTTTCCTTCAAATTCTCCGTATTATTGATGCTCTGTTCTAGGTAAAAATAACCTCCACTATTCACAATCCTGTTTTTTGGAGAAAAATGGTTTATTTCCAAATATTTTTCCATTCGTTCTTGATATTCAGCCATTTCACCGTAAACAGGGAAATCTTCAAAATTTTTCCAAAGCAGCAAGCTCATCACCATAACATTATTTTCATTAACATTTTTAATAAAAAATTCTATCCAATAGTTTTCTCTCAAAGCAACTCTAAGCGAGTTTTCGCTGTCTATTTCTGTGTGTATATCTGTGTAATTTTCAAATATAATTTTTTTGATTTTTGGAAGCATAAAAAATAGTTAAAATAATTGTTTGATAAAATTTTCTGTTGCAAAGATAAGATAATTAGCATAAAATGCGTAAGTTTGGCACAAATTTCCCCCATTTTGGTGAATTTCTCTCAAAAAACTTCTATGAAAAAACGTTTAAATTTCTTGGTTTCTTTGCTGGTTTTATCTCTTTTTGCTTGTCAAGTTGGGGTGAAATTTGATGCAACAAGTGCCGCTCAAATTCATACGGGACTTACCCAAGAAATACCTAATTCTCTTCTTTGTGGAGATAATAGATTGACTACCACAGTAATAGATGATACAACTATTCAATATCAGATAGAAATTTTTAAAGGTTTGCAAAACAAATATAAAATCAAAAAAGGAAACACAACAAAATTCTATCCAAAAGTTACAGACCCTCAAAATAGAGGTTTTGAATGGGTTTCTTACCGTTCTATTGAGAAAAAAGACACTATTGTTGCTGTTTTTGCTTATGATAGTGCAGGAATATTTGTAACTGGCAAATTTTCAATAAAAAGCAAAATTGAGCCTTTTGAATGTAACGAATTTCGGAAAAATAACACCTAAATCATTGATAATGAACAAATATCTTTCTACTTTTATTTTTTATTTTGCTGCTTTTGGGATAATTTTTATTTTCAACAAAACCAGTCCAAATCAACAAGATGGCGGTTTAGGTTTTGGCGGACTTGCTATGTTATTATTTGTCGTTGTCGTTATTGGACTTCTATTGTTCAATATTTACAAAGGATTTTTTATCAACAAAGAGTTTTTTATCATTGCAGGAATACATTTTTTGGTGCTTTCAGGATATTTACAAAGATTTTTTTTATAAAAATATAAACTCAAATAGATTTCAAATTACTTCATTTGATTTATCAAAATACCCTTTCAGAAACTCCCAAATGATATAATCTTCTGTTTCTTGTATTTTTTTAATGGCAACTTCTCTACTAAATCCAAAATCAGAATAATAGGCAATTTCACCTTCAAAATTCACTTCTATTTTATAAGCATCTAAAATACATTTTTCTTGCGCAGGAGTGAGCATAGACAACATTTCAGCAATAGAAGAATGTTGTTGTTTGTTGATGAGATTTAAAAATATATAACTCAAACACTCAAATTCGTGTCTTGTGAGCAAAATAGGCAAGAAAAAATACAAGCCTTTGGCATCCATAAAATGATACCTAAAACTATCTAAAAAATTTGAGTCTTTGTCTCTGATAAAAATAAGCGTTTTTCTCCAATCATTGCGCTCATCTCTTGCTTTTAGTGCCTTGTACTCCTTGCTGGCAGGATTTAGATAGTCGTCAATAGCGGCTGCCTCGTAATAACCAACGCCATTTCCTAGTTTTACGTCTGCAAAAGCAAGTTCAATTTCTTTTTTAAGTTCTTCTAATTTCATCTTTTTGAATTGTAAATTGTGAATTTTAAATTGTGAATGAATACAAAAATCCTCACAAATAAAAGTTTCAAAAAAAAATCAGTACTCAAATTTTTTAGTTTTTAGGTTAAATCCTGCACGAGAATTTCCACACATATACCACACAAAACTATCATTTTTACTATTTTTATAATCCCATTCAAAAGTACCATTTTCACAAAAAGGAAAGCCAAAATTTGCATCAGTAGGAGAGGAGGCAATCTCAAAACCATATTTATTCTTTAAAACGAGTTTTGCATCTCTATAACTGCCATCTCCTGGCGCAGTAAATAAGCGTTTTGGCTCTTCGTAAATTTCTATGGTAAATTCTCCATTTGGGCTGGTTTGTGCGTACCTGTAACTTGGCGCAAAAATCAACCAATAAAGAAATACCACAGACATAATACAAATAATTCCTACGAAAATGATTATTTTTATTTTTGAGGTTTTCATTTTTTGGAGATAGACATTTTTCAAAAATACACAAAAAAGATAAGAATAAAAAACTTGTTTTTTATTGGAGATTCATTGTTATTTTTGGTATGTTTGTGAGGGAGAAAAAATAACGAAATAATCAAAAAATGCTAAGTAAAATTTCAAGCATTGTCATTGCTATTGTGCTAATTTTATTGTTGATTTTGAGTATGTTTATTTTCTTAAATCCCTTTATGTGGGGAATGAGAAGAGAAAAATATCACGAGTTCCCTGAAAAATTTTGGGAAGCTGCAACAACTATTGAGAAAGATTATGTTTTTTATGGAAATGGAGGTTTTCGTAAAGAACCAACACTAGAACCAACGGAATGGTACATAAAAGATTGTGAACGTGGACTTTTGGACAAAAAGCAAAATTTAATCTTTAATCTTGGGGAAATGGTTGATAAAAAACTAACTACTGAACTATTAAATAATAAAATAGATATTTATGCAGAAGAAATACTGCCTTTAATAACAAAAAAAGAATGTTTTGATAGTTTGGTATTTACGTACTTTTATAGAACGTATAACTACGACAGCCTAAAAGCTAAAGATTATGAAACTTATGAAAAATGCAGTTACAAGATAAATAACTAGTTTATGAAATACATAGTATCAGACAAATTTCTAAAAATAGAATTGATTTTATTTTTAGGTTTAATTTCGTTTTGTCTTATAACGGCTTCTTTTTTGGAAGATTTTTTATTTAGTTTTAGGTATTATGAAAAATTTGCAATACTTATTTTTTGGCTATATTTTCCTTTACTTATCATTTTTTCAATTATTATATTTTTTCAGATAATTGTGGCTTATATGGTACTTGATGACTTAGGCTTAAAATCTAAAGTATTTTTTCTTGAGTCACTATTTTTTATTGCGCTAGTTACTGAAATCATACTCTCCACTAAAATAAGGCTATAAACAAACCCAAAACACCAACATTTATGAAAAAAAACATTTATTTTATTCTTTTTTTGACTTTTATTATCAATGCAAATGGTCAAAATATGGCTGATAATGAACGTATTATCACGTATGATATTGACAATTTTTGGGTTGCTTTTGACAAAATAATTTCTACAAAAGATTCCACAAAACAATACGAATTTATCAATAAAATGTATATTGAAAAAGGCTCTATTGGGCTGAAAAACATAATGATAGCACGAAGATACACCGCAAAATCTTATGTTGATGCTATCAATAATTATCCCTTGTTTTGGAAATCAATAAAAGAAAATACGCTCAAAGCAAAAACCTATTCAAATGCCTTAGAAAGCAGTATTGAAAAGCTAAAAGCGGTTTATCCTGCGCTAAAACCTGCAAAAATTTATTTTACTATTGGTGCGTTCAGAACGCCAGGCACAATTTTAGATGGTAACATCTTGATTGGCAGTGAAATGGCATTGGGAGATGACAAAACTATTATTACAGAATTTCCTGCAAATATGGCACATCTTACGCCTTATTTCAAGTCAAATCCAAGCAAAGAAGTTGTTTTTTTGAATATTCACGAGTACGTACACACGCAACAAAAAGGAGAGGGTGGTTATGATTTGTTGTCGCAGGCGTTGTATGAGGGCATTGCGGAGCTTGTAGCCGTAAAAGCTCTTGACAAAAACTCGCCAAATAATGCCATTATTTATGGAAAAATCAATGACAAAAAAATTAAAAAAGTATTTGAAAAAGAAATGTTTTCAAATTGGTATTATAACTGGATTTGGAACAATTTAGAAAATGAATTTAAAACCCGAGATTTGGGTTATTATGTCGGCTACGCCATTGCAGAGAAGTATTATGATAACGCCAAAGACAAAAAGGCAGCCATAAAAACACTTATTGAACTAGATTATAATAAACCAGACGAAATAGAAAAATTTGTAGATGAAATCAAATATTTTTCAAAATCAATAAAAAAATTAAAAGAAGATTTTGAGAAAAGCAGACCGTATGTTGTTGGTATTAAAGAGTTTAAAAATGGTCAGCAAAATGTAAATCCAAATATTTCAGAGATAACTATTCAGTTTTCTGAAAAAATGGACAAAGGATATAGGTCTATGGATTTTGGCGTATTGGGCAAAGACTTTTTTCCAAAAATTATCTCTGCAAAATTTGCAGATGACTGTAAATCAGTTATTTATCAAGTAAAATTTGAGTCAAATAAACAATATCAATTCGTTGTAATGGACGGATACAGAAACCAAAGAGCTATTCAACTCAAAAAATACGAAATCAATATAAAGACGCTTTGAAATAGTGTTTTTACACTTACAACACATTCCAAAAATGATGTTCTACGTGCCATAGAACATCATTTATTTTTGGTGGTGGGCTTATTCTGTCTAAGGGAATTTTGATAATTTTTCCTTTATGCTCACCCTCCATAAATTCCGCAAAAACAACATCATTTTCAATGGAAATTACTCTGACTTGGGTCATTTTTTTAGAATTATTTAGTATTGAATAAATTTCCATTCGCTCCATACTCCATTTTCCTTAATTCTATATTTCATATCTCTGCTGTCAAAAATCCATTCACCAGCTTTATTAAACTTGTACGTACCTTTAAGTCTTTCATATTCTGGCAAAGAACTATCAATATCAGATGCAGTAAAGTTTATAATAATAGTTCTTTCCTCCATTCTCCCATTTTTATCATCTATAACGATATCAGCTATATCTTTAAAAATCTTACCATCTTTTCTTATATAAATGTGTTTTTCTGTACTAAGCCTGTTATAAATATTTTTTTTACTTATCTCATCATTTGAATCATAAGTTATTTCAGTTGTATAAGAACTTGGAGTATTAACATAACGTTCTTCAATACTGAATGTATTGTTGTTGCCATCTTTTTTATATTGAACTTTGTATTCATTAGCAACTTTTTTAGAAGGTTTATTATTTGACCTGCTTGATACATAAACAAGGCAACCTATTTGTGTTCCATTATCCGTATGAACATACGTATTAATCCCTTTGATAGCAACTAGCTTTCTTGGGTTATTTAGCTTTTTGGGAGATATTTTATCTTGATATCTTATTATTTTTGATATTTTACTATTAGAATACTCAATCCTAATAGTAACTTGTATATTTACCTTATATATTATTTTATCTGTAAATCCAATTATATTATTCAAATTATCATAATCAATAATATAATTCAAGCTATGTGGTCCAACAAATTTTACTCCTACTAATTTATCATTTTCCCAACTGAAACTAACCTTATTTTGGTTAAATTCTCCACCCACAATAGATGCATTTAAAATATCTAATGATGAAACTAAATATTTAACATCTTTATTAGAGTAAATGTGTTTTTGTCCAATGATTTCAGTTGTTCCAACTTTATATATATATTCTCTAGGTTCAATATAGTTGATATTTTGCGTTATACTAGAACACAAATAAGCGAGTTCAATAGTTTTCAACGCTTCTTTTGCATTTTTGTCATTATATATTTGAGCAATTAATTGATATTTAGACGCAAAGAACAACGAGATAATTAAAATAAGGATACTTTTATTCATATTAGTTAATTTTATTTTTAAGAAGAAAGATTTAGATTATTGCGCAAATATACTAAAAATATCAAAAAGTTCTTCCAAATCTTTAAGATTTGGCAAAACTGAACTCTCAAAAACTTAGTTACTGTGAATTATTCGTTGCAAAAACGTATTTGTACTTCGTAGGAACACGCCTAGGTGTATTCCTACATAAAACTACAACGAAATTTTTACAGTAACAAAACTTACAAATTTCCTCTAAGTTCTTGTTCTCTTTCTATTGCTTCAAAAAGGGCTTTAAAATTCCCTTTTCCGAAAGAAACTGCGCCTTTGCGCTGGATAATCTCATAAAAAAGCGTTGGGCGGTCTTCTACGGGCTTAGTAAATATCTGCAAAAGATAGCCTTCGTCATCTCTATCCACCAAAATATTAAGGTCTTTGAGAGGTTGCAAATCTTCATCAATTTTGCCCACACGCTCCAGCAAATCATCATAATAAGTGCTTGGAACGTGCAAAAACTCTACGCCACGCTTACGAAGTTCCGTTACAGTTTTGATAATGTCGTTTGTTGCAATAGCAATATGTTGCACGCCACCACCATTGTAAAAGTCCAAATACTCTTCAATTTGGGACTTTTTCTTTCCTTGCGCAGGCTCGTTGATAGGAAATTTTACATATCCATTGCCATTAGAAACCACTTTTGACATTAAAGATGTGTATTCTGTAGAAATATCATTGTCATCAAAAGTAATAATGAGTTTAAAACCCATTACATCTTCATAAAACTTCACCCATTCGTTCATTTTGCCTAGTTCTACATTTCCTACGCAATGGTCAATGTACAAAAGTCCTACTGATTCTATTTTCAAAGCACTTTTTGCAGGTTTGTAGCCTGGTAAAAACGCACCTTTATAGTTTTTGCGTTCTACAAACGTATGTATAGTTTCTCCATACGTCTGAATAGATGCCGTAACGACTTCTCCAAACTCATCTGTGTGCTTTTGAGGTGGGAAAACGCTGATTGCGCCACGTTTTGTAGTTTCGTTGTAGGCACTTTCTGCGTCATCAACCCACAAAGCAAGCACTTTCACGCCGTCTGCGTGCTTATGTACGTGTGCGGAGATGTCAGAATTGCTGTCTAGTGAAGTTGTGAGGACTAAACGCACTTTTCCTTGTGCCAATACGTAAGAAGAACGGTCTTTTACGCCTGTTTCTGGACCTGCATAAGCAATAAGCTCATATCCAAAAGCGGCTTGATAGTAATAAGCGGCTTGTTTTGCGTTGCCAACGTAAAATTCTACGTAGTCTGTGCCGTTGAGAGGAAGGAAATCTTGCATTTTGAATAAAGAATTTTAAATTAGGAATTAGGAATTAGTAATTAAAGATTTTTCCAAAATTAAGAATTTTTAGCTAAAAAACATTCATTTTTTGTATATTTGTGCTTTAAAATCTACTAAAATCACTCCAAAATGGCAAAGAAAAAAGAATGGCGTGAAGGTGAGATTGCACTTGCCTTTCATCTCAATAGTGTAATAGACCCACTTACACCACTTATGAAAGAGTGGATAACTGTGGAAAAGCCCAAATTTTCTATGGTTGAGCAGGCTAATTTTGATACCACTTATGCTAGTGGGCTTAAAAATATTAAAAATTGGAGTGAAGAAGACCTAAAAATGAAGTTTATTAGCCCAATTTTGATGCTTGGAAAAGTAATGGAAGATACTAATTTTGTATCTTTTTTTGACAAAAAACTTATTGCAGAAGTGCAAGGCTATCAACTTTCAGTAAAAGCTGATTTCGTCATTGCAAAAGGATTAATGGATTTTATGCAAAAACCTTATTTTCATTTCCAAGAGTATAAACCTAACAAAAACCCTACTGGTGATTCTATGGCACAACTTTTGGAGGCTTTTTTGATAGCACAAAAAATAAATGATGACGGAAAACCTATTTATGGTTGTGAAGTAATTGGTGTTAATTGGACGTTTGTCGTGATGGAGAATAACACTTATTGTGTTTCAAAAGGTTTTGACAGTAGAGATAAAGAAGATTTATTGGAGATTATTGCTATTTTACGTAAATTTAGGCATATTTTAGAAACAGTTTTATTAATTTGAAAATTATATTTTTATAAAAATGGCAAAGAAAACGCCTAAAAACGGCTTAAATGTCAGTCAAATACAAAAAGATTTTAACGAAAAAGGCAAGCAATACAAGGAAGGAGATTTGATTTTTATGTTTAATCTTAACCGCACTAAAACGCCAACACCGTTGATGGCGGAATGGCTAAGTGCGCCCTTGCCTATATTTGATGCTTTTGAACAGCAACTTTTTGATAGAAAATTAGATGATGCTATTACAAATATAACCAGTTGGAGTGAGGAAGATTAAAAAATGAAATTTTTATCATTTATTTTAGACTTGGGCAATCTTAATTCAGAAGGAAAAATTGTTACTTTTTTTGATAAAATTATTTCTACAACCGTAGAAGGAATAAAACTAACCGTAAAATCAGATTTTATGATGGCTATGGGTGTTTTAGATGTTGTAAGAACACCTTATTTTCATTTCCAAGAGTATAAACCGCTTAAAAACCCCAAAGGCGACCCAATGGGACAACTTTTGGAAGCATTTTTGATAGCGCAGGAAGTCAATAAAAATGGTTTGCCAATGTACGGCGTAGAAATTGTAGGTGCAAATTGCCGTTTTGTGATAATGGAAGGCAAAGAATACTGTATTTCTGAATTTTATTCTTGTGTCAGAAGAGAAGATTTGCTAAAAATTATTGGTGTTTTCCGTAAATTTAAAGAGATTTTAATGACAAGATTGATATTGGTTTAATTGCCCCTAAATCCCCAAAGAGGATTTTAAATACAAAATTAAGCAAAAATTACTGTTTTTTCTTCTTTATATTTGATGGTAGAATATGCCATTCCAAAGTTTTGGTCAATAAAATGATTTAGTTTCATTTCAATTAAAGCCACTTTTATAAGTGCCAAATGGTGAATTGTATGCTCTGTATTATAAATTATTTCTCTAAAATAAGTCGTAAAAACGGGCAAACTTCCTGCATTTTCAGTAACCATTTTCAAATATTTATCAGGTGCAATGACTTCATTTTCAAGGTTTTGCAAAGTAAATAAAGCAAAATTTTTGTCAGTTTCTAACAAAAGATTTCTATTACGGTTTACGTAATCAATGCTATCATTATTGTAGCCCTGCGTAGCGCACAACAACATTTCAATAATGTGTCTTGTGTGGCTACCAATGCTCACATTTCCCAAATGTTCAATTTTACTTATATATTGATGCTCATTTAATTGTGAAATTAAACGAGAAAGTGCCGTTAGTTGCTCGGAAAGTTGTTGAAAAATCATATTTTTAATTTAGTTACTTTAAAACTCTCCAAGAGCGTTACGCTAGTTTTAAACTTTTGGAGAGTTGATTAAATTGTTTTGCATTGCTCCCCTTTGGGCTGGGGGCTATTATTTTACTGTAACCTCCAAGGTCAGAATTACCTCATCACCCATAATCATACTGTTTCCGCCAACACCGTAGTCTTTGCGGTCAAATGTAAGTTTTCCTAAAAAAATGTTATTTTTGAAGCTAAAAGGGATAACAACACGTTTTTTAGTTTTGTCTTTCATTGTAATATCAAAATAACCAATAAAATTTCCACTTTGAGAACGCACAATTTCTGCAGTTTCCATTTTGATTGTTGGATATTTTGCTACATCAAAATAATCATCTTTTCTCAAATGATTATCACGAGATTTATTGTCTGTATTGACAGAATTAGCGTCCACAATAGCGGAAATGTTGGATTTTTTCAAGTCTTTTTCATCAAATTTGATAGTTGCTACCAAACCACCAAACGAACCATTGACGTAAATACCTGCATTCTTGATTTTGAAGGTAATCTTAGAACTAACCACAGTCAGTTCTTTTTGCGCAAAAATATTACTATTTGTTGTGAAAACAATTATAAGTAATAAAATTATTGTTTTTGTGATTTTTTTCATTATTGAATGATTAAGTGTGAAATAATTTATATATTTTTGTGTTAAATTTCCGTAGTGTAGGGTTTGCAAACCCTACACTACGGAAAATATTGATAATCAATAAGTTACAAATCAAAATCAGCACCGCCATAGAAGGCATTAACTTGCAAACACCAAACAACAGCGTAACGATATTGCGAAATAGTTGTTCCTGCTGGTAAATTCCAAGTTTGTGTGCCTGTTCTTGTGCTTAAAGTCGCTATTTGTACGCCTCCAGTAACATTTGTAGGGTTATTGCTTAGGTAAATTCTCAAATCTGGCGGAGAACTAGACGTAGTGAAATTAGTTCCTGTTTGGAGTTTTAAAATGCCATTTTCTATTTTTAATTTTACACTTCCACCGCTAGACTGACCAGAAAAAGTAGCTGTACGGATAACCTGCACCATTATTGGGCTACTTTGTATGCCGTCTGCGCTTGCCGTAATGTTTGCCGTACCATACGCCAAAGCCGTTACAAGTCCAGAGTTTGCATTGACAGATGCCAAAGTTGTGTTAGCACTCGCCCACGAGAAAGCACGTGTGAGCGTTATTCCTGCACTATTTTTAGCAACCGCTTGCAAAGTAACCGTTCCGTTTAGGCTTAATTCTTGTGTTGTTTGTTGGATAGTAACGGTAGCTACAACATTGCTTAAATCTGTGCCAGCCGCTAAAACCGTTAATAATGCGGTAGTTTCCACAGGTGTAGCAATTCCAGGACTTTGATAAGTGGCTTTTATGGTTGCTTGTCCTGCGCTTACGCCTGTTGCAACGCCATTATTTACCGTTGCAATAGCTGTATTAGAAGAACTCCAAGTAATATTTGCAGGTACAGTAGCGAGCATTTCTTTTTTGTCATAGAAAGTTAATGAATACGTAACAGTCTGACCAGCAACAACATTTTGCGTTGGAGGTGTCATCACAAGACGCTCTGGAACATCTACAGGTGCAACATCAGCCTCCTTTTTCTTACAAGAAAGAGGTAAAAGTACCAAAAACATCAAAAGAAAAATCAAATTTAAGTTTTTCATAAGAGTTATTATTTAGACGAAATTTACAGAAAATAGTTTAATTTTTTAGCTAAAACGCATAAACAACCCCCAACATCAGCCCCAAATTTTTGTTACGAAACTGGTCATTATTGAAATTAGACGTTATTTTTTGAGTGGTTGTATATTCTGTAAAAATAAAAGATGCGCCTCCTTTTATCATAAAGCCATTTTCCAAGATATACAGTCCATAAAATTCAGAATTTAGGCTGCCTTTGTCGTAGTCGCCTGTGAGTAACAAATTAAAATTAGAAACATTGGCTTTTACATTACTTAAAGTGCCTCCTGACTGCAAAACGCCACTTTTTTCTCCTCCAAAACTAAAACCAATAGCATCAATATTGAAGCCTACAAGTAGTTTTTTGCTTACGGCATACGCTAAATGCACGTTCAAATTGACCATATTTGCTTGTGTAGAGGGGAAAGTAATGGTATCAAGTTTTAATTTATTTTGAGGTTTAAAAAAATTTCCCTCAGAAATTTCAGCAGGCGCAGTTATATACTGTTTATCACTTCCAAAAAAACCAGTATAACGCACTCCATAGCCCAGAAAAAACTTCTTTTTGAGCGCGACAGGGTGCAAACGAAAGCCAGATGCAGCAACTGAAAAAGTGCCTTTTCCAACGGATAAAGACAAATCAGCCATATTTTTTGGTTTTATGTCTTCTTGTGCGAAAGCATTGACAGTCAAAACGCTGCAAACAAGTAATAAAAGTAATTTTTTCATAGTTCTGTAATTTTAAATTATTTAAGTATTTCTAATTGTAATTGAATTAAATCTTGTAAATCTTCTTTTTTAGGATAAATTCTCCTTGTGATATTTAGCCCATTCCAGAGATTTAATAGGTGTTTGGCGAGTAGGGCAGGGTTTTGTGTTGTTTTTAGTTCTTTTGTTTCTTGTGATTTTTTGATTTGTATGAAAAAAATATCTTCTAATGTTTTGAGATGAGTTTTAGCATTTTCTGCAAGTTCATCATCAATTCCTGCAAGTTCCGCAATGGTATTTCCTAAAATGCAACCTTTTTCTTGTCTTTCTGGCGTACAATCTGCAATGGATAAAAACATATCCCTAATTACTTGCATAGGCGTTTCACTTTCTGATAATTTATCCCTGAATTCTTGTAAAACCCTTGTTTCGTGGGTATTTACGGCTTTTATGAATAATTCTTTTTTGCTTTTGAATGAATGATAAAAACTTCCTCTTTGAATTTTCATTACTTTTATTAGCTCTTCAGTAGAGGTTGCTTCGTATCCTTTTTTCCAAAAAAGCTCATTTGCGCTTGCTAAGGCTGTTTTTTCGTCAAAAATTTTAGGTCGTCCAATCATAATTTTATTTTGTTTTTGCAAATATAATACTTTTGTACTGAATAGTCAAGAATTATTTTACATTTTTTTGAAAATATTTTATTTGGAGGATAGAATTATTGTAATTACATTTGTGTTGTAGCTTTATACAACTGTAAACGAAGTAATTTTATGGCAACTTTAACGAGATATGAAACTTTTGAAGAACTAAAAGCAGATAGACCTGCTATTAGTGGGGATTTGTTGGCGCAAAAATTGGCAAATAAGGATTTTGAAAAATTTATTTTGCATTTAAAAAAGCACATTATTGTCAAAGAAATAGCTGATAATTTTGCACCAAAAAATGGAAAATGAATTTAATAATATTTCATTTATTTGTAATATTCTCAATAAAAACGAAGTTGAATACCTAATTATTGGGGGAATGGCGGTTGGTTTACACGGATATATTCGTTATACTACTAATTTATCCAATGAAACTATAGAGAAAGAAGATATTGACATTTTGTATAATCCAACATATAAAAACTATTTCTCGTTATTAAATACGTTAAGAGATTTAGGGCAAAATGTTTCAGTTTTTGAAGCAGAACAAGCACCAAATCCAAAAAAATCCTTTTTTAAGTTTGAATTTCCTGATTTTACATTAGATTTTCTGCCAAAATTAGCCAATGATGTAAGTTTTTCAGATTTATTTCAAAGAAGAGAATTGATAAATGTAGAAAAAATAGAAATTAGTTTTTTAGGATATGAAGATTTAATAATCAACAAAAAATTTACTGCAAGAGTCAAAGACTTAAACGATATAAAAGAATTAGAAAAAATAAAAAACAATCCCAAAAACGAATAAAGCTACATTTTCAATGAAAATGTAGCTTTATTTTTTGTAGAATATTTTTATAAATTTTCATTTACAAATTTTTCTGCAAATGTTTTTATCATTTTGCGCACTTTGCGAAATTCTGCTAAAATCTCTTCTTCTGTTCCTGTGGCGAGTGCTGGGTCTGGGAAAGGGTGATGTAATCTTGCGGTTTTAGCAGGAAAAATAGGACACAAACGGTTGGCATCATCACAAACCGTAATCACGTAATCAAATTCCTCGTTTTTGTATTCCTCCACATTGGTAGAAACCTGTGCAGAAATATCAATTTCATCTTCCAACATCACCGCAACGGCACGAGGATTTATGCCGTGTGTTTCTATGCCTGCGCTATACACAAAAACTTGTTCTGATACTTGTGGAGGAGTTTTTTCTAGATTTTCCTTAGATTTTTCTTCTAAAAAATAGCGCAAATATCCTTCCAACATTTGGCTTCTGCAACTGTTTCCAGTACAAAGGACGAGAATTTTTTTCATAGTATTTCGTGGGTTTTTTGTTTTAAATATTGACGTAAGTTAATCAAAATTTAGACTAATAACCAGATAAAATTGATAATGGTGAATTTCCAATCAAATTCAAAACAGACATTGAGCGTTATTACAGAAATTGTAATAATGATTGGTTTTTTGTATTTGATAATTTTTTCTTTGAGTTTACTAATATTTAACAACATTTTGGCTGTAGTTTTTTGAGATAAAAATTAAATTTTGGAATAAGTACAAAAATGTGTAATAATGCTATCAAAATACTACCAGGAAGCAGGTTTAAAGCCACAAACTTAAAAATATGAAAGTTGGCAAATTGCTGAAAACTATTTTGCAAAATGAGCGTATTATCAGTTAAATTTATTTTGATAACAAAGAAAACCGCAAGGCTTGCAAAATGAAAACCATTGACCACAAGATGCAAAATATATTCCCAACGAGGCAAACCACCCATAAATTTGCGGCTATCTTGCTCTGAGTAAGCATCTACAAGCAAAGTAATAATATCCAACACAACCAAAAATAATCCTATATAAAATAGTTGATTATCTTCAATACGAATGAATAAACTGTAAAGAATACCAAAAAACAAAAACGCCCTGATAGTATGCGTAAAGTGTTCCAGCTTGCTTTCCTGACGTTCTTGCAGACGGTATTTGTAAAGATGCAAAAATACTCCGTCAAATAGCGCAAGAAGGGCATAAGCAATTAGTAAAAAAGTTGAAATGATAAATGCAATTTCCATAAAATTAAAAAATCAATAATTATTTTTTGAGTGATAGTAAATATTTGTTTTTTGATTTTATCAACAAAAAACGTACATTAGTTATTAACAACAGCCACTATTTGGATTACAAGCAATGTTAGAAATGCTGGTTTTGATTTTTTCTACTGGAATGCCGCATTTATCTTGTGCTAAGCAGTTGGTTTTCTTTGCAAAAAGCACAAAATTCTTTTCATTAAAACCTAAATCATATTTTCCAATGGTTTCCGCCTGAAATTCTACCTCAATTTGCAGGTTTTCGTCAATTTGAAGTTTTTTTGTGGCAAGCGCAATAATATTTATCAGTTTTTGCGGTTTTAGACGGTGGTCAAAGTCGTTAGCGTCCCAAAGTTGGAAACTTGCCACCTCCTCTGTACGGACAGTTCCGCCACAATCAATGAAATTTTTAGTTGTTTTCCCCACCTCCGTTACATGGAAATTTTCTGGCACAAAAGTACCGTCTTCTAACTCAAAACTCACAGTTTCTACCGCAAGGAGTTGTTTGTTGATTTCTGAAATGGTCATAAAAATTTTTGGTTATAGAGTTCCCCACGTTCCACGTGGGGGTTATGATTGTTAAACCCTTTCAGGGTTTTTAATACAGTTTTTTGTCATTTTTGTATTCATTCATAATTTAACATTCACAATTCACAATTATTTTCTTTTCCTTTATAAAATCCGTAAAAATACTAATAAAATCCCCTAAAACGGCATAATCAATGCAATAACAAACAGAATTTCCTTCAATTTCTCCTTTAATAATTCCTACTGATTTTAGTTCTTTGAGATGCTGCGACACAGTTGCCTGTGCAAGTGGTAATTCTTTTACAATATCTCCACAAACACAAGCATTTTTTTTGAGTAAATACTCTAAAATAGCGACTCTTGCAGGGTGTCCTAATGCCTTTGCAAGCGTTGCGAGCTTGTTTTGCCTGTCTGAAAAATGTGTGGTTTTGGTTGCGCCCATTTGGTTTGTTATTTGTTTTTGTAATATTGCAATATTACGATATTGATTATACAAGTTAAACCAAACCAAATAATTTAAAGTTCATTTTTGGGATTATTTTTTATAATTTCAAATAAAACCAGCCTCTAAGTGTATAATAAAAATGCCTTCATTACGTTTATGTATTAAATTGATGGGAAAAACTCTAAATATATAGCAATTAAATAATCAATATGAGTAATAACAAACATAATATTCAAATTATAGAATTTTATAATGAGCTTTCTGAACCAATAAAGACACTTAATTATGAGTGGCTTGAAAAATATTTTCGTGTTGAAGAAAATGATATAACAGTTCTATCAAACCCTAAAAAATACATCATAGACGAAGGTGGGCATATATATTATGCAAAGCTCAATGACGAAATTGTTGGAACGGCTTCATTATTGAAAAAGAGTGAAACAGTTTACGAATTAGGGAAAATGGCTGTCAGCGACAAAGCACAGGGACATGGTATTGGAACAATATTACTTGAATATTGCTTGGATATTGCCAAGCAACAAAAAATACAGATACTTATTTTATACTCAAACACAATTTTGCAATCAGCAATTCACTTATATAGAAAATACGGCTTTGAAGAAATTGCGTTAGAAAGTGGAATTTATGAACGAGCCAATATCAAAATGGAAAAACAATTATGACAGGCTTTAGACATTGTTAAATTACAAAAGCTGAAAAATATTCTATCTGCCCAAACTGATGCTAAATAGCATTCTAAATGTTCAGTAAAGCACTTTTGCCCCACTTTCGCCAAGCCCAAGTTAGTGGCTGTTAAAATCTTCGTGTCAGGGTGAACGCCATTCCTGTGTTGTTTCCCTCTGTCGGAAGGCTATAAATATTCCAAGTGGTTAATTTCTCTTTTCGTTTACGGTTGATTATTAAGTTCCACGCACTCAAAATCATTGTTGTTGTGCCAAGTCCAATATTTAGCATTGAAAGGTTAGTTTGTGCCCCATTTATAGAAGTTCCACCCCAATAGTCCGTTTGTTCTTTTGGAAACATCAAACTGCCAAGAGCAATTTGCCCTGCTCCTGTAAAAAGCCCAATAATAGAAATAGTCTTATCATTACTACCTTTACCAATTTGAATTCCATTAACTATATTAAGGGAGAGATTTAGCCCACTAATTAGTGAAGAAGAAATACCATAAGATGGTGTAATTCTGCTGTAATTATAAACAGGTGGTCCGCCATAAGTTGGTTGTATCATTGCACACTCTTCTTTTGTTAGTCCGCTTGTCAGTACCCAGTTATCAATCATTGGGTCGTTCATTGATAAAAGTTCTTTG
>JAYUKY010000040.1:0-16297 GCA_043764015.1 Raineyaceae bacterium | reverse complement strand
TACTCGCAAGTTTACTTTGTTCATTATTAAATTCCAAGCGTATTTTGATACTTTTCATTAGTCAAAAATTATAATACAAAGATACAAAAAGCATTATTTTAATACAAATAAAATAAAAACATTCGTAAAATATATACAAAATGCGCTAAAATCAAATGAAACGTTTACATTTATGTAGATATGTAGAGGATTTTTGTAGCTAATTGTAGCCCCTATCATATTAAAAAAATAACTGCAAACACAGGTATTCTATCAGCTTTTGCAGGTATTGGCATGCCAACTACAGCACCTAGCAACATCCAACCCTTTAATGGTGATGGTAACGCTGCTACTTCTGCTACATTAGATTATGTTTCTGGTATTAGTATTGATAATACAGGAAAAATGTATTTGACCGAATATACAGGTCACCGTATTCGTGTTATTGCGCCCAGTTGTCCTACTATTACTATTAGTCCAGTAAATAGCGTGCTAAGAGGTGCTACATTGGGTACAAGTTATTCAGAAACTATTACTCAAACGGGATATTTAAACGGGATTATATGGTCAGTACGTTCAGGTACTTTGCCTTCAGGTTTATCTTTAAATCCAACTACAGGAGTTATTTCAGGCACACCCACAAGTACAGGAACATATAATTTTACTATTCAAGCAAGAGATTGCACTTGCGTAAAAACAAAGACCTATTCTATTGTTGTATGTCCTCAAGTAAGTATATGCCTTAAAACCTCTTGCCCGTTATGCAGACCTGTCAACACGAATTCATGTGCCCCGAGTTTACTAATGCCTGAAGTTGGGGTACCTTATAATGATTTTACGAATCCAAATGCCCTAGTACAATATTTCACACAAACAGGACTTACAGGTTCTGTTACTTGGTCAATTAGTCCTACTCTTCCCGCAGGTTTAACGCTAAATCCCAGTACAGGAGTTATCACAGGAACTCTTATTACAGCTCTTGGAAAGAGAGTACTCTATACTATTACAGCTAGTGATGGTAGTTGTAGTGCTAGTGGTATTTATTTTTTTGATAGTATGCTTATTCCAAAAATCAATAGCTCTTCAAAGGCTTTAGATACTGAAAACAGATTACTTTCAAATCAAATCACAGTATCTCCAAACCCCACCACAGGAATTTTTAAAATTAATTTTGGAACTTTGAATGTGTCCAAATCCCTTATAAATATATATAGTTCACAAGGTACAAGCGTATACAAAGGTTATGTAAGTAATAATATGAGTATTTCACTTGAAAATGTGTCTTCTGGTATTTATTTTATAGAAGTAGATATACAACAAGGTAGAGTTTTAAAAACATTAGTGAAAGAGTAAAATTTTGAATGAAATATTTTTGGCTTAATACTTTGAAAATAAACACTTGTTAGTGTCTATTTGACAAGATAGTTGATTTTAGAGTAAATACTCTAAAAAAAATAGTGAAATAATAATAGGTTTAAAACTCTCATAAAAAGCCTTTTCAAATTTTGAAAAGGCTTTTTGCAATTCATTGATTATGAAAATGCTATTTTCAGTTGTACAGCTATCTTAATAAAATTTCCCTAACTTAAAAAGACTATTTTAAAAATAAATTTAACTAAATATTTTGAAATACCAAAAAAATATAAGATATTTGAGAAAATAATAATCACGGCTAATCATCTAAAAAAATGCAACAAAATACTACTAAAACCTCAAACAAGCTACAAAAATTACTTTCTATTGTATTTATTTTTACGTTTTTAATAACGGCTTGCACTACCAAACCAAAAGTTATACCAGATACTTCTGGACGGTTTATCAAGCTTTTTGGCAACGCACAAGACCAGCAAGCATACGCCTTAGACATCACCCCTGATGGTGGCTTTATCTGTGTAGGAACAAGCATAGACATCAATAAAGATGCTTTAGGAAATGATATTCCTAATCCGCAGTTTTATCTTGTTAAAACAGACATCAACGGAAATAAAGTTTGGGCACAAAAATATGATTATACAGGAACAGCCCGAGATGTGAAAGTTACTCCTGATGGTGGCTATATTATTCTAGGAGATACAACAGTTACTAATAAGCCTCGTGCACTACCAAATGCAAAAGATAAAGATTTCTATTTACTCAAAGTAGATGCTAATGGGATAAAATTATGGGATAAGATCTACGGAACACCTATAAATGACCCACTTCTCGCAACTCCCCCCAATCCAAGTATTCCTCCCTATTATAATGATGATTTAGGATATAGTATTAGTGTTGCTGCTAATGGGGATATGTTTTTTATTGGAAAAGTGGATTTGGGAACGCAATCTAAAGCCTTTGTTTTTAAAACAGATGCAACAGGAAATCTAATTGTGGGAACAGAAAAAATTTATGGCTTTGCCGTTGGGAAAAATGAAGTAGGAGCAGTACAAGAAACACTTAATGGAAATAATATTTGGTGTGGCACAACACAAAAACGTGGTGATGATGAGATACGTATAGCCGTATTAGATAAGGCAAATAATACTGTTACTACAGATTATGTGATAGAAAGCGAGATATCAGATGAAATTGGCAAAGATGTAAAAGATTTAGGTTCTAATAATTGTATTGTTGTAGGAACTACTAACAATGCAACTCTTTCAAAGGGAGGGAAGGATATTTATTTATTGAAGGTGTTTTTGGCAAGCGGTGCTGGTAGTGAGCAAGTTCTTTGGGGTGGCAAAGGGAAAACATTTGGAGGCGTTTTAGATGATGAAGGTACGTCTGTGGCAGTTACCAAAGATGGCGGTTTTATCATTACTGGATATACACAAGTAGAGAATAAAGACAATGCAGACATTATTCTTATCAAAACTAATAGTGAAGGAGTAGAGCAATGGAGACAGACATTTGGCGGAGAAAAAAATGATTATGGTGTGATTGTCAAGCAATTAGCTGATGGCGGTTATGTTATTTTGGGTACTACTCGTTTTGATAATAATGATATGATGTGTCTAATACGCACCAACTCAAAAGGAGAAATATTACAATAATTTTGAGGTACGAAATACGAGGTATGAAGTACGAAATCTTAAGTTTGATTTTACAATATTTCAATAATAATTTCGTGCTTCGTACCTCAAACTTCGTACTTCTTCCTAGTTTTCTAGTTCGTTTATTTCATCAATACCAAAAATTTCAAAGAGTTTTTGCCAATAAGCAACTACATTAGGGTTATTTTGGTAGCCAGAAGTCATAGGAGAATAGGGCAAAACATAAGTGATTTCTACATTTTCAATATCAATATCAGTAAATTTTTTTGCATCTAAAACCGCCCATTCTGCTGCTTCCTTTGCAGAATAGGGCGGTCTTTTATGGAAATCTCGTTTGTCCATATTAGGCATACTTTCCACCATATCACTCAAATAAAAAACCTTAAAAACAGTATTTTCTTTCTTTTTACTATTTTTTTTATCAATAATATTGATAGTTGCCAGAAGGTCTGTATGTTTTCCACTTTCATTAGAATTATCTGTAAGCAAAGCATCTGTACTTTGTTTGATAATTTTATTCTTTTGCTTTTTGATAAGTAGTTGATAATCATTGCGCAATGCCACCAAATCAGTCGGGTTTAGCCCCGCAGAATCTGGTAATTCAGCTTTGATTTGAGAAGAAAAAACTTTTGCGCCTGCCGTATTGTCGTGAACAAAATACAATTCTATTTTATCATTTTTTTGTTTGATGTTTTCCTGAATGATTTTAAGAAGTGCTTTGTTATATTTATCTATAACGTACTGATTTTTATCACTAAAACTAAGTGTTTTATCAATGAAAATTAGGATATAATTGCTTGAAATAGCTTTTGGAGGCGTTATTGGTTTTTCTGGTGCGCCACAATTTGACAAAAAAAGTAGCAAAAAAATCATCAAAAAAATATTCTTAGTTACATTCATTTTAATTGAGTTTGATATAATTTATTGATTGTATTCATTCACAATTCACAATTTAAAATTCACAATTATTCACAATTCCTCAAGTCCTTTTGTATCTCTAATAAATTACGTTTTTGTTGTTTTTTCTCTTGAATTTCCAGCAAATAGTTTATAATATTAGTAATTTCTATTTCAGTAAGGTGAGGTGCAGCGGTCATTGGTTGATTGTATTTTTTACCATTGACAATTATTTCACCTTTTATGCCATTTCTGATGATACAAGCAAGTTTTTCAGGGTTATTCACAACATAATCCGCATTTCTCACTGTTGGTATAAGTTCCTGCAAACCTTTGCCTGCCTCCATGTGACAATTAGCACAATTATTCTCAAAAAGCCGCTCTCCTTGGGGTTTTGCTTTATTAAAAAGTACATTTGCTAGCACCATTCCTATCAACACAATAGGCACTAACCAAAGTATGATTTTATTTATTTTCATTATATAGATTTAAAATTTTTAATAATTCCAATAAGCGGTATATCCTCTAGTATCAAAATGCACCATTTGTTTGCTATACCATTTATTTTTATACGTTCCAATTCCGCCAACTAATGCTTTATTTTCTGTTTCAACTTCTTTTATAATTGAAATAAACAAATCAACATCTTTCAAATTGACACGATAGTCTTTATTTATATCCAAAATAATAACATCAAGTGCTTTTCCTAGCAAATGAAATGAATTTTTTGCAGACAAGGGCAATAAATCATTTTCTTTTTGATTTCTCAAAGAAGATACTCTAAAAACGCTATAATTATATCCTTTTTCAATTATTTTTTCTTTGATAAGTTTGTCTTTCAACACTAAATTTGCATAAAGTTGCTTGTTATCCTCTTCAATATCTGTTGTTATGGTGTCTTTATCTATTATTTTTATTTCTTCATTACTTGTTTTTTCTTCTTTATTTGAAGATTTTTCTTGTTTGCAAGATGAAATAATAGCGAAACTGATAAGAAATGACCATAAAATTATTAGATTTTTCATATTATTTTCCCTCTGATAATTTTTCAATGTCAAGGAGTAATTTATCTACACTTTCAGGTTTTGTACCATCATACAAACCTCTAATACGTTTTTGTTTGTCAATAAGTGCCAAATAACCGCTATGTGTATAGCCACCATCTGCTTCTTTGTCTTCTTGTGCGGCAGCAAGATAGTTTTGAGCCATTTTATAAATATTCTCTTTCTTTCCTGTTACAAACTGCCATTTAGGGCTTTTTACCTTCAAACGAGTAGCATAATCTTTCAAAACTTCAACGGTATCATTTTTGGTATCAATACTATGAGAAAGTATCAAAACATTATCATTTTTCTCAAATTTCTCATAAACCCTCAAAAGTTGTTGTTTCATTTTTGGGCAAATAGTGGGACAAGAGGTAAAGAAAAAATCCACTATATAAATTTTGTCCTTAAAATCAGCCTCCGTAATCGTTTTATTATCCTGATTAACAAACGAAAATGGTGAAATAGTATGATAAATAGTGTCTATTTGAGCTTTGCCATCTTTCCACTCTGTTTTGGTTTCTTTATAACCCAAAATAGGAAGTTTATCATTATTTTGGCAAGCACTCAAAAAAATACTTGAAAAAACAGTTAAAACATTCAATAGCAACAAAATAGCAATATTTTTTTTCATAAAAAGTTAAAATTAAAAACTATAAAACTTCACGAAAAACTAGATATTTTTCGTGAAGCTTTTTCTATTTACTCAACAAAACATTAACAAAAATTGTTTATTTTCAGTAATTTTCGTACCTCGTACCTCAAACTTCTCACTTATTTTTTAATTACCCTGAATTCTACACGTCTATTGCGAATTTTGCCTGCTTCTGTGTCGTTTGGCGTGATAGGTTTTTTATCTCCGTATGCTTTGAGAAGTAACCTTTCTGGGCTAATTCCATTAAATAAGAAATAATCATAAATAGCCTCCACACGCCCCTCTGATATTTTCTGATTTTCTACTGCCGTACCCGTATTACAAGCGTGTCCAGAGATTTCTAAGTTAATATTAAGGCGAGTTTTCATTGTTTCTATGAGCTTATTCAGCATAATTTTGGCTGACGGACTCAAATCTGTACGTTTGTAAGGGAACAAAACACCTCTATTTACTAAACTAAATTCTGTATCTGTTGTCTGATGTGTGCTTTGAGTTTCATCTTTTTCAGCATATTGTGTGGTGCTATCCGTAGAGAAAACCGCTTTTTTCTTCAACAAAAGTTTTTTCTTAATTTCAGTAGAATCAATTTCTTTTTCTTTTGGTTTGTGTTTGTAGCCTAAATCTTTTCTATATGAAACCATTACTTCCAATGCTCCAAAAGATGTTCCTAAATTTTTAGGATTAGTAGAATTGAAATCATAAGAAACGCCCAAAGCAAAGCGTTTCAAATTCAGTTCTACGCCACCAATAACAGCATTATTGACAGAATACCAAGCATTTAGGGCAACCGTATTTTCTGCAAAAAAATTATTTTCATCTGTATTTTGCCCAAAATGATATTTAAAAGCAGAACCAACATTAAACTGATTTACGTTATTTTGTTGAATAACACGTACATTAGGAAAAACAGAAATATTATCATTCTGAAATGCTCTCACACCTGCTGTACCCACAAGCACAATAGGAAGTTTACTTTCAGTAAGCGTAAACGAGGTATTTGCCTGATTTAGTTGCCTTCCAGAGATGCCCACATAAAAGCGTTGTCTGCGCAAAGTATCTTCTTGATGAAAGAAAAGCCCAGCTTCTACGCTTAAAAAGCCTTTACTTAAACTCGTAAAATTCTCCCCAATAGGCAAAGCAGGATTAAAGGCAGAGCCTGTCCATTGTGCGCCTGTGGTGAGTTTTGTTTGGTCTAAACTACGCTGAAAATAGCCTACTTGCGCTCCCAAAGCAACATACATATTATTTTTGAGTGGACGACTATATGCAAAATTAGCAGCACCGCCCACCGTTTTAACTACTTTATCTTGCCCTGCGGCATCATTAAGTAGCATTCCACCTATTCCGCCCCAGCGTTTACCAGAGTATTTGCCAATAAGGGGATATTTTACAGAAAGTGTTTGTGTAGTGAATGCTCCAATACCAATATTTTGCTGTCTATTGAGGAAAGAAATAGCAAAAATATCATCTCCTGCAACCATAGCAGGATTTGTAAGGGCTGGCGTTTGATGAAATTGCGAGAAAAAAGTGCTTTGAGCAGCAGCATTCTTACAATTTATCAAACATAAAAACAAAACAAAATATATAAGATAATTTTTCTTCATAAAGTCTAAAGTGCAAATAATTGTGAATTGTGAATTGTGAATTGTGAATAAATACAAATACTAATTAACAAATTCTACTTAATATCTAGTTGTTTAATCTGATATGTATAAGCAAAAGTACCAATTTTTATTAAATAAATGTATAGAATATCTATTTATTTTTTATTTTTTTCGTAATTGTACTTCACTTGCGTATAATTCTTAAAACTTATGTACGTTTTTTTGAGAAATAAAGATGTGTTTTTTTGGAGTTTTTGAAGTTTTTTTGATTCTACGAAAAAAAGTTTTCCAAATATTTGATATTTAGAAAACTTTTTATTGATTATCAAGGGATTAAACTATGTTATAGTTGTATTTTTCGTAATTCGTAATTAAACCTAATTCGTAATTGAGGCTACGTGTTTGCTACGCACAAACATAATAAGTTCCGTTTGTATGTGCCAATCTTTGGCTAATTTGAGCATTGCGGTTGCTTCTATTTCGCTGACGCTGCCTTTTGAAGAGTTTGTATCCCAAACTGTTTTGAGGTAAGAAAGTTTTGTTTCTTTGTCAAAAGGGGCAACAATTTCAGCTAAATATGTTCTAGCACGCTCAAAAGCGGTATAATAGTCTTTTTGTACAAAATCATTCGCCCAAACAAGTTCTTCTGATGCGTCTATTGATGTTGCATAGTCTTCTAATATCTGTTTCTCGTCATTATCAAGTCCGTGATAATGAAAAATAACAGATTTTAGTAATAACATTGCTTTTTTTTGCTCTGTTGTCATAGTCTTGATAGTTGGTACAAATTTAAGAAAAATTTGCAATATTTTTTATTTTTTTTATAATTTTATTGATACAATTCGTATAAAATAGGTTTACTCGGAACTGCATCAATATTCATTCTAATCATTTGTAAATCAAGTAAATACATTCCATCTTTTATTTCATTATCTACAAAAATCATTTCAGTAATTCCTGCATTTTTACGAATATTTGTACTGTTTTGTTGCTGATTATGTTCTTGATTATCAACTATTCGCCAAAATGCGTGGTGTACTTTTAGTTCTCCGCCATCAATTTCTTTGTCCACAGAAGGCAAATCTATCAACAAATGCCTTATATTGTTGTCTGCCAGATACTTACAAATACGAAAATCAAGGTAAGGTGGATTGGTATTAGAATATTTCTTTGTCTTTTTTTCTATACTATTTGGCAAAGTCCGTATGATAATTGCTTCAATTTCGCTTATATTTTTATCTTTTATTTGTGATAAAAATTCCTCAAAATCAACCACAAAATCATTACTTTCTGTATTATTTTTTTCTGTTGTTTTTTTTTGTTTTGGTGTAAGTGTGATGAGTTGCGCTACAAACAAATTTTCGTTAAAACATTTACTTACAGTAGCGTTTTCATCAGCAGAAATATGCCCATAACATTCTGTATGTGTGCCATTTCCGTGTGGTGTGAGCATTATTTTCTGATAATTACAACTTCCTCCTTGTACCACACTTCCAATAAAATTGTCAGCTTTTATGGTTTCAAAAACGGGATTTTCAGCATAATAACAGTTAGGATTTTCCTCACCCGCCACGAGTTCTATGGCTAAATTAAGCGGTTTTTTGGGATCAAAAAAATATGTTTTGTTATTTAATATGACAGAAAATTGTTTCATAGAATATCAGACAATGGGCATGCCCCATTGCGACAAATGGATTATTTTAAATAGTTTCTAGACAAAAAATAAATCAGATGCAATTTTATCTGCAAAAAATTTACCTTTGTTTGTAAGTGTTAATGTATTTTGGTGATGCAAAAGTAACCCAGTTTTGATGTAATTAGTAATAGTTTGGTGGTTAATCTCTTGAAAATCAATAAGATTATTTTCTTTAGTAATATTATTTATTTTTTCTATATCACAACCCCAAACAGTACGCAAAGTCGTTAAAATATATTCATTTATTTTGTCTTTTACGGATAAAATCTCTATTTCAGCGCAATGTATGCTGTTTTTTGTGCTTTTTGCAATTCCTGCTATATATTTTTGGTTGTTACTCACATTAAACTGTCTTGAATCACCATTAAAGGAGTGTGCAGATGCTCCAACGCCCAAATACGGCTCACCACGCCAATAATTGGTATTGTGAACGGCATAATGCCCATTCTGACAAAAATTAGAAATCTCATATTGCTCGTAGGCGTGTGTAGAGAGAGTTTTTATCAAAATATCAAATTGGTCTGCTGCAAAATCTTCATCAATTTCTTTCATCAAATTACGTTCTACACGTTTTCCAAATACAGTTTTAGGTTCTATGGTTAGACAATATGCAGAAATATGTGTAACTTGCAAATCAAGTGCTTGTTTTAGGTCATTTTCTAAGATATGATGGCTATGGTTTTCAGTAGGAAACGCATACATTAAGTCTATACTAAGTCTTTGAAAACCAATATCTTGTGCGAATTTTATGCTTATTTGTGCCTCTTGGGCATTGTGCGCCCTATTGCTTGCCTGCAAATGTGCATTATGAAAACTTTGCACACCAATACTAAGGCGGTTAATAGGCGTTTTACGCAATACTTGGAGGGTTTTGAGGTTCAAATCATCAGGATTTGCTTCTAAGGTTATTTCAGCATCTTTTGCCACATCAAAATTAGCATAAATAGCCTCAAATATCATTAAAAGCTCATTTTCTGACAAAAGGGAAGGCGTGCCTCCACCAAAATAAATACTCTGGAGCGTTTTTTGTTGTAAATAGTCTTTTTGTAAATAAATTTCCTGGCAAATAGCCTTTATAAGCTCCGTTTTGGCACTTAAATTAGTAGAAAAATGAAAATCACAATAAAAACACGCTTGTTTGCAGAAAGGAATATGAATATAAAGTCCAGCCATTTTTTGAGGTTTGAGGTATGAAGTACGAAGTACGAAGTTTTTTAATTTCTCTTTGTGAAGTCAGGTGTTTCCACCTGACTTCAATAATGCGCTTTTCCGCCTTTGTTGGTGTTTTAGCGCAGCGACACCAACAAAGAATTATCAGCAAGAAATGTATTTTTTTACTTGTAACATTTACTATAATTTTAAATTTTTCTACTTTTGCGCAAAATCCAATTTTTTTGTCAATAAAAGATGAAAATAATCAAGCTAATAATCAAAGCAAAATCTTTGAAAAATACAATTTTAAGAGAAAATTTACAGATACAATTTCCGCTAAAAAAGAAACAGCTTTACTCATAGAAAGTTTGCAGGAAGATGGTTTTTTAGAATGTTTTTTGAAAGAAACCATTTTCATAAAATCTTCAAAAAATGTTTCTGATACACTAAAAATAACTATTTTTGTTGGAAAACAATTTATTTGGGGCAAACTTTCCGCAGGAAATTTACCAAAAGATATTCAGTTAGTCATTGATTTTAGAGAGAAATTTTTTCAAAATACGCCTTTCTCTGCGCAAAAAACAAAAAAACTTCAAAATAAAATTCTCTCCGCAAGTGAAAATTCAGGTTATCCTTTTGCCAAAATAAAATTTGATAGTTTGCAAATTATTGATAATCAAGAAGATAATATTCAAAAAATCAATAAAGTTGTCGCAAAACTTTATTATGAAAGTGGCAAAGCCATTGCATTTGATACTATTGCTTTGCGTGGAAACCTCAAAATCAGTAAGAAATTTTTGTACAAATACCTGCAAATAAAGCGTGGAAATCTTTATAATCAACAGAAAATCAACAAAATAGACAATCTTTTAAAACGACTTCCCTTTATCACGCTCACAAAACCCACAGAAGTGTATTTTGATACAGGTAACGCAAGCCCGCAAATTTATGCTAATCAGCAAAAAAGCAACCAAATTGATGGAATTATAGGTTTTTTGCCTAATGAAGTTGAGCCAAATAAACTACTTCTCACAGGACAATTAAGCCTAAAACTACGTAATTTGTTTGGTACTGGGCAACATTTTGAGGCAGAATTTCAGCAACTAAAACCCTCAAACACTCTCCTAAATGTGGAATACCGCTATCCTGTTTTGTTTGGGTCTGCACTTGATGTGCAAGGAAATTTTAATTTTTTAAGAGAAGACACTACTTTTATCAATATCAACAGGCAAATCTTGGTTTCGTACAATTTTAATAACTTAGGAAAACTTAATTTTTCTGTTGGTCTGCGCACCTCACAACTAGGTTTCGGACAACAAAACAAAGATGACGTTTCTTTTGCTGGCACAAGTTTTTTAAACTACGGTTTGGGCTACGAATGGAATAATTTGGACGACTTTTATTTTCCTAAAAATGGCTATAAAGTAAATTTTACGGGTTTTGTAGGCACAAAAAATATTATTTTTAATCCGCAACTCTCCCTAGAACGCTACAAAAATATCCCTCAAAATAGCACACAAATTGATATTCGTCTGCAAGCGGAAAAGTATGTAAGTTTTACGCCAAAAAAGGTGTTTTTAGCGCAAATTTCAGCGCAAAAACTCTTTAATGATTATTTGCTTGCCAATGAATTGTACCGTTTGGGCGGTTTGCAAAATTTGCGTGGCTTTAACCAAAACTTCTTTTTTGTGTCCGCTTATGCCCTCACTAAGCTGGAATACCGCTATTTTTGGGAAGAAAACTCATTTTTCTTTCTGTTTTATGACCAAGCATTCACAGAGCAGCGTATTTTAGGTAAAAACACACCTGACAACCCTTTGGGCGTGGGTTTGGGCATTAGCCTAAACACTCGTGCAGGCCTACTTACGCTAGCCTACGCACTAGGGCAATCTAACACAGAAAACATCAATATAGCACGTTCTAAGCTACATTTTGGGCTGGTGAGCAGGTTTTAAATTGTTTGTTTTGTAGCTTGTTTTGCCAATAATTTGGAAAATTAAGGCTTTTTGCCTAATATTACATCAGGAATCAATAAAAATTACCCAAAATGATAACTAGAATTTTATTTGTATTTGTACTTTCGTTTATGTCAAATGCCGCCTTTTCGCAGTCTAATGTAGATAGTTTGATGAAACTTGGCAACAAATTCTATAAGCAAAAAGAATTTTATAAAGCCGCTCCCATTTGGGAACAAGGCGCAACAATCACAGAAAATAAATTATTGAAAAATACGCATTATTCATATGCTGCAAGTGCTTATGCAAGTGCCAAGGATAGCATAAATAGCTTCAAATGCCTTGAATTAGCCGTTTATAAATACGGATTTAATGATTTACCCGCTTTGCAAAATGATGATTCTTATGAATTTATGCAAAAAAGTAAAAGATGGAAAACTATCTTAGAAGCCATAAAACCAACTTATACAACAGACCCAAATCAGGTAAAAATCATAGATACAGACGTACAGAATTTTTGGGCGGCTTATGATATTGCTGAAAAAACACCTTCAGATACGCTCAGAACAGAGAAAATCTATACTGAAAACTACATCAATAAAGGAACAATGGCGTTGCAATTTTATTACCTTAGTAAAATTAGAACAGTTAAAAATTTTATTGCTAGGCACAGTCTTAGGAAAAAATATTATAAAAGCATAAGGAAAAGTACCCTGAAGGCTACAGAACTAAAAGCAGTTTATAAAAAGTCATTTGTAAATCTCAAAAAAATATATCCACAAGCCAAATTTCCACCTATTTACTTCGTAATTGGGAAGCTAAATTCTGCTGGTACGGTTTCTAGTGAGGGTTTAATACTAGGAATTGACCAAGCCTGTATGTCTGAAAAGGCAGATACAACAGAACTTAGCAAATGGGAAAAAGCCAATATTAGCACCTTCAAAAACCTGCCTCATACAGTCGCACACGAGTTAATCCATTTTCAACAAGATGGAATGGCAAAAGATACGACATTGCTAAAAGCCGCTATTGAAGAAGGAATGGCAGACTTTATTGGCGAACTTATCTCTGGAAAATCCGCTAATGAAAGTCTTTTAAAATATGGAAAGGGCAAAGAAAAAACTATTTGGGCTGATTTTAAGAAAGAAATGTTTTTAAACAGAGGACATCTTTGGATTGCCAATGGAGAGCAGAATGATAAACCTTCTGATTTAGGCTACTGGGTGGGTTATCAAGTTTGTAAGGCATTTTATGAACAAGCAAAAGACAAGAAAAAAGCTATTTATGAAATGCTAAACATCAAAGATTACAAGAAATTCCTTGAACAAAGTAAATTAGAAGAAAAGTTTAGATAATAATAATTTAACTGGTAAAAAAACAACTCAAAAAAATCAATGAATTTATCTTTAAAAGACAAAAATGCCCTCGTATGTGGTAGTACGCAAGGAATAGGCAAAGCAATAGCACTAGAACTCGCACTTTTGGGCGCAAATGTAACGCTTATTGCTCGTAATGAAACACGACTTTTAGAGGCAAAAAGTCAGTTAGATACCTCACAAGCGCAAGAACATAGTTATATTGTAGCTGATTTTTCTTCTCCTGCAATGCTCAAAAATGCCATAGAAAATCACCTAAATTATAATAAAAAACATATTCATATTCTTGTTAATAATACAGGCGGACCTCCTGCAGGAAAAGCTATTGATGCCAATACTGATGACTTTTTGAGTGCTTTTAATTTACATCTTGTTAGTAATCAAATACTTGTGCAGGCTGTCGTTAATGGAATGAAAAATGCTTGCTATGGGCGCATTATCAATATTATTTCTACTTCTGTCAAACAACCACTTAAAAATTTGGGTGTTTCTAACACTATTCGTGGGGCGGTGGCGAGTTGGGCAAAAACACTTTCTGTGGAACTTGCGCCTTTTGGAATTACGGTTAATAATGTGCTTCCTGGTGCGACACAAACGGGGCGTTTAGAAGCTATTTTGGAGAATAAAGCCACAAAAACAAATATTTCTTTGGAAGATGCCACCGCAGAAATGCTGGCAGAAATACCTGCAGGGCGTTTTGCACAAGCAGAAGAAATAGCTAATGCGGTAGCTTTTTTAGCTTCTGAAAGTGCTGGTTATATCAATGGCATCAATTTACCCGTTGATGGTGGGCGTTTAGGGTGTTTATAAATATTTTATTACTTAATTATCAAGAACTTAGAGATTTTTGCACCGTCAGCTAAAGCAGACGGCAAAGGGAATAAAAACCATAAAAAAAGATATTCGTGTTCACTTTTTTATCTTTGCCGTCTGCTTCAGCTGACGGTGCAGGGATCTTGGCGTGCTTGATTTTGAGCTTTTGAAACCCAGTAATTTTACACCCTCACTAACATTGTTTTTGCCATTAAAATTACCTACATTTGCACTAAAATAACCGCAAAATTCACCAAAAAATGCTAAAAAAACAATATCCCATCAAAAAACCTATGCGCAAATATGACGAAAACGAGTTTGTTTTTGGGTTGCGTGCCATTATTGAAACTATCAAATCTGGCAAAGATATTGATAAATTACTGCTTAGTACAGACGCAGACAAGGATTCTGAAATAATGAAAGAACTTTTGTTATTGCTTCGTGAGCGTGGTATCCCCTACTCTCGTGTGCCTGTGCAACGCCTAGACAAACTTACTTCAAAAAATCATCAAGGCGCAATTTGTTTCGTTTCTGCCGTTAATTTTGCCTCTTTGGATAACGTCATAGCCGACACTTTTGAACAGGGAAAAATACCTTTAATCCTTGTTTTAGACCGTATTACTGATGTGCGCAACTTTGGCGCAATTGCTCGTACTGCAGAATGTGCTGGTGTTCACGCCATTGTCATACCTACCAAAGATGCCGCCCAACTCAATAGTGATGCTATGAAAACTTCTGCAGGCGGGCTTAATTTTGTGCCTGTTTGTCGTGAGAAAAACCTGCATAGTGCCGTTATGAACCTACAATATATGGGTTTACAGGTGATTGCGTGTAGCGAGCAGACAGAAAGATTTATTTATCAAGCTGATTTTACTGCACCAACGGTCATTTTGTTGGGGTCTGAAGAAGATGGTATTTCTAATGATTTGCTGAAACTCGCTGATATGAAAGTGAAAATACCTATGTATGGCAAAATAGACTCTCTTAATGTGTCTGTGTCTGCTGGCGTGGCTATTTATGAGGCAATTAGACAAAGAATGTAATTTTTTGAGGTACGAAGTTTGAGGTACGAGGTACGAAAATTTGACGTTTTTATGATGTTTAATTTTTGATAAGATATGTACCGTAGTGAAACGGAGGTCAGACCGTTCAAAAAATAAATAATGTTTTTTTATTTGATTTCTAATACTTTGTATTCATTCACAATTCACAATTCATAATTCACAATTCATAATTCACAATTATTTACGTATGAATAAAAAAGTCATAGTAGAAAATTTGCCACAAATGTCTTATAAAGCTGCTTGGAAATATCAGGAAAGCCTTTTTGAGCCTATTGTAAAGCAAAAAATAGCTAACAAAAACGACCAAACAGACATTCCTACAAATAATTATTTGTTGTTATGTGAGCATCAAGACGTTTATACCATTGGAAAAAGTGGTAAAATGGAAAATTTGCTGCTTTCAGAGCAGGAACTAGCAATGCAAAACATAGAATTTCATAAAATAAATAGGGGTGGAGATGTTACTTATCACGGACTTGGGCAACTTGTGGGTTATCCAATCCTTGATTTGGATAACTTTAAACCTGATATTCACGTTTATATGCGAAATTTGGAGGAAGTAATTATCAAAACTATTGCTGATTTTGGTCTTAATGGCGGCAGAATAGAAGGACTTACAGGCGTTTGGCTAGATTATGCAGAAGGTGCAGAAAACCCACGTAAAATATGTGCAGCAGGCGTAAAAGCCAGCCGTTGGGTAACAATGCACGGTTTTGCGCTCAATGTGAATACTGATTTAAGTTTTTTCAAAAATATTGTGCCTTGTGGCATCACCGACAAAGCCGTTACTTCAATGAAGCACGAATTAGGTAAAGATATTCCACTAAAAGAAGTAGAAAAAAGTGTTATTAAGCATTTTGATGAGGTTTTTGAGGCAAAATGTAGCTAAAAAGATAAAAAAACTTGAGTTCTACTAAGATTTATACGGAAAGCACATTTTCTTAAATTGTTACTTTGTATTTAGCCCCAGCGGGGCGAGATATTTATAGCAAATAATAAATATGCCGCCCCGCTGGGGCTAAATACATTTTTCG
>JAYUKY010000039.1:0-16298 GCA_043764015.1 Raineyaceae bacterium | reverse complement strand
TAATTTATGCCACGTCATTTTAACCACTTGTATTTTTCTTTATAAAAACCAAAGGTAAAACATTTTTTGCAACGGAACTTTTACAGTAACAATTTTTTTGAGTTTTTTTTAACTATTTTGTATGCTTCCCGTTCACTCAATTCAAAATCAGTCTTGTCTTGCATAAAAGCCTTAAATAAGGTTTGCAAATGCCCTCCAATCAGAATAGAAATTAGTTTACCATACAAACAGCATTGAAAACGGAAGATATTCATTTGTCCTATTTTATCTATCTTAAAAATGCTTTTCCAAATCTTAAAAAGTAGCTCAATTTGCCAACGAAGCCTGCAAAATCCGTAAATAGCACTTGCCTCCAACTTTTCTTTGGGTGCATTGGTAATGAAGATATTGAGTTTTACCAGCTCTTTAAAGTATTTAGAGGAATTTCTTTACTTAATTTTAATTCAAAACTAATCAATTTAATACTGAAACTTACATCTACAATCCTACACCCATATTATTTATTTTTAGAATTAAAGTTTATACAATTTCTCTGCAATTTCTCTATCATTTGACAAACGAGGCACTTTATTTTGCCCACCCAATTTCCCCAAAGATTTCATATAGCTAATAAAAGCATCAGAAGGCAATACTTTAATTTTCAAAGTACTTAGAATACTTCCAGTTATCAAGTCGGTGTAATAAATATTAAGTTTTTGCATTTCTTTGTCAAGCGTTTGCGCAAATAAATCAAGGTTATTGGGCAGTTTTGAAAAGGCAATAAGCCACTCGTGATGTGGTAAAGCATTTTCTTGTACTGTAACTTGTGGTGTTACCTGCGGAGCAACCGTAAACTCCGTAATTTCTACTTCTGGAAACTGCAAAAGCGTATATTTCATAGCTTTTTCTACCTCCTCTCCTATTACGTGTTCGCCAAAAGCAGAAATAAAATGCTTTATTCTACCAGAAACGACCACTCTATACGGATTTTTGGAAACAAATTTGACAGTATCACCAATAGAATAGCCCCAAAGTCCTGCATTATTATTGATGATAAGGGCATAATTTTTGTCTAATTCTACCTCTCCAATGGTCAAACGAGTAGGATTTTCGTTAAAATACTCTTCCGCAGGCACAAATTCAAAGAAAATTCCTGTATCCAAAAGAAGTAGTAATCCTTCAGAAATCATTTTGTCTTGATAAGCAAAAAAGCCTTCAGAGGCAGGAAAAAGCTCTATTGAGTCTATTTTTTTGCCAATACTTTCAAATAATTTAGCCTTGTAAGGCTCAAAATTTACGCCACCATACACAAAAAGAGAAAAATCAGGAAAAATATCCTTAATTTGTTTGCCAGTTTTTGCCTGCAAACGGTCAAAATACATCTGCACCCAAGGCGGAATACCAGAAATCAAAGACATATTTTGATGTAAGGTTTCTTCAATAATTGCATCTAGTTTGGTTTCCCAATCTTCAATACAATTAGTTTCATACGTAGGCAACTGATTTGTACGCAAATACGCAGGTACGTGATGGTTGGCAATGCCCGACAAACGCCCTGTAAGCACTTTTCCTTTAGTATCAAGCGTTGGACTTCCAGACAAAAAAATCAGTTTTTTATCCAAAAAGTCAGCGTTTTTGCTCTCGTGTATGTAGGTCAAAAGGGCATTTCTAGCACTATTGATATGATTTGGTATAGATTCTTTTGTGATTGGAATGTATTTTACGCCAGAAGTCGTGCCACTTGTTTTGGCAAAATAAACAGGCAAACCTTTCCATAAAACATCATTTTTGCCTTGTATGACTTGCTCAATATACGGTTTTAGCCCTTCATAATCTCGTATTGGCACATTTTCAACAAAATCTTGGTGCGTTTTGATGCCTGCAAAATTATGTTCTCTACCGAAAACAGTATCTTTCGCCTGAAAAATAAGGTCATTAAAAACATTTTTTTGTGTTTCAATAGGTGTGGCAGCCCATTTATTTTGTGCAGACACAATATAACTAGCAAACGGTTTGGCTAAAAAAGAACGAAAACCCATAAATAGTTGTGAATGGTGAGTTGTGAGTTGTGAGTTATTTAGGACTTACACAAAATCCATTAAAAACCACCCCTAACCCCTCCTTCCTAAGGAGGGGCTGGTGGTGGTTTTAGAACTTTTTTGCGTAAGTCCTATTATTTACAAATATATTAGAATTTTGCAAGAAATCAATAACTAATGAAGTGTGAAGTGTGAGGTGTGAGGTGTGAGTTAATGTAATGCATTGAAAATCAATTTTTTAGGATTAAGTTTTACAACCTGATTATTTGTAAAGTATTTTCTAAAAAACTTATTACATTTGTGTAGAATATGGTTAATCCACAACTCATAACTCACAACTTATAACTCATAACTCACAGATGATAGAATATCTTTCAAATCCGTTTTTAAAGAATATTAGACAAGATTTTAAAGGAAATCCCTTTATAAATAACTGTTTTGAATTTTCTGAAATTCCCTCAAAACCACACAATCCAATAAGTATTTTGAAGTGGAAACTCTCCACAAATCCGCAAAAAGAAGAAAAGAAAAATGATAAATTTCAGTTGAAAGTCATTGAAAATAAGACTTTTATGAATGATAACAAAGATATGATTGTGTGGCTGGGTCATTCGTCATTTTTTATGCGTATCAATGGCGTTACGTTGCTTACAGACCCTGTTTTGATAGATTTACCTTTTGTACCACGCCTTGCAGGACTTCCCTGCGCCATTTCTGATATTAAAAATATTGATTTTTTGCTAATTTCTCACGGACACAGAGACCATTATGACGAAACTTGCGTCAATAAAATTATCTCACAAAATCCTGATATACATATACTTATGCCACTTCGTATTGGTGAACTTTTAGGCAGAAATCAACAGAAAGTAAATTATCAAGAAGCGGGTTGGTGGCAATATTTTGATTTGGATAAAACAACCACCCCTAACTCCTCCTTTCAAGGAGTGGAACAAAACTCCCCTACTTTTCAAGGAGGGGCTGGGGGTGGTTTTATACCTAAAAAATTCTCTAATCTCTTAGAAATAAGTTTTTTACCCGCCAAACATTGGAACAGAAGAGGCATTTTAGACTATAATCAAACGCTTTGGGGAAGTTTTTTTATCAAAAACAAACAAAACGACCAAACTTTTTATTTTGCTGGTGATACCGCCTACGACAAGCATTTTACAGAGATAAAAACCGTTATGGGTGCGCCTGACGTGTGTTTTATGCCTGTGGGTGCATACAAGCCCGCCAATATTATGTGTGATGCGCACACAACGCCACAAGAAGCCCTACAAGCCTACAATGATTTGGGCGGAAATACTTTTATTCCAATGCACTACGGCACTTATGACCTCGCAGATGAGCCTTTGGGTGAGCCTGCACGCCTTTTAAAAACCTTTGAAGATAACAAGCAAATTAAAGGGGATTTGAAGTTTTTGGAGATTGGTGAAGAGTTTTTGTTGTAACTACAAGCACTCTTCAAACCTTAGGTTTAAAAAGTGCTTTTTGTTTATTGACTATTTAGAGTTTACACGTTAAATCTTGAGATTTCAGTATTAAATATTGAGGTTTGAGTGTTGAATATTGCGTATCATACAATTCTTAAAATTTACAGTAGAAATCAAACCTATTTAAACCTAATAATGATAGAAGTACAGTCATCATCAGGAGGATTGGGAGTACAAAATTGCATTATTTCAGTAGTAAGTTTGTCGTGAAAGGCTTTCAAAGGCATATTTTTATTTTCATCAAAAAAGTTTTTAAGATTTTCGTAGCCGTATTCGTCACGTGCAGGGTTGTGCGCCTCTGTCAGTCCGTCTGTGTATAGAAGCATCATATCATTACTTTTATAATGAATATCCATTGTTTTGATGAATTTTGCAAATTTTTTATCACGTACAATTCCCAGCCCTAAACCCTTATCTTCCAAATAGTTACTTTGCCCAGTTTGGTCACTAAAATACAGCGTAGGACAATGCCCAGCACGTGTAATAGTAATTTTTTGCGTTTCTGTATCAATAAGCATCAGTGTAACCGTAATAAATGAACTTTTTTCCAAACATCTACTTATTGCCATATTTGCATACCACAAAAACTGCCTTACGGAGAGTTCCATATGCGCAAAACTCTGAAAAATACCTTTCATTTGCGCCATATTAAAAGCCGCATTTGTACCTTTCCCTGACACATCACCAATAATAATAAAATTTTGGTGTTCATTCACAGGAAAAATATCATAATAATCTCCCCCTACTTCTCGGGCAGAAAACGAAAACGCATCTAGTTCAAAATGTGGACTGATGTTAAAATTTTTGGGTAAAAGCGACTGTTGTACTTTTGTGGCAATAGCCATTTCTTTTTTAAGCCCTTCATTATCAATGGCTTGTGAAAACAAACGACTATTTTCAAGCGTGATGCTGGTTTGCCTTGTGAAGGCTTCAATAAGTTCTTTTTGTTCTTCATTAAAGCCATTAGGCTGTTGTTTGAAAAGCATCATTGTTGCAATAGTTTCATTACGAGCCAACAAATTTTTGCTTAAAAACGACTCAAAGCCAATATTTTCTAGTGCTTCTTGTTTACTATTTTTTGTGATATTTTTTTCTGCGTTTTGTATAAAAATTTCATTTATTTCCTCAAAAATAGCATTATCTATGCCTTGTTTTATATAAGTAGTAGGATTGTTATTTTCTCCTATTACTTCAATGTAACCTGCTTGCGCACTGGTAATATTAAGCGAATTTTGGAGAAGTGCGCTATAAATTTCTTCCTCATTTGTGTCCATTTGCATAGATTGGGTGAGTTTTTGGAAGGCAAAAATAGCATCAAGTTTTTGTTCAAAAACCGCCGTAGTGGGCAAATTAAAAGCCAAAACAAGTAAAGAGAAAACGCCATAAAGCAACACAAAACCCAACATTCCAAAAATATAAGTGCTATACGCAAGGTCAGAACTAATTATTTTTTGGTCATAATAAATCCCAATAATAAACAAAAAATAAGCAGCAATAAGCAAAATTCCTAGTAGAACCCCAATGGCTTGTATCTTCTGAAAACTTCGTAAATAAGCCACCCAACGCATATTTCCAGACAAATAAGCACTAAAAATAAATAAAATCCCTAGTGCAATCATAGTAGGAATTTGTAGTAAATCTATCTGAAAAAAATTAAAAATAAGACAACCAAAAAGCAAATATTGAAAAATATTCCATACATAAAGGGTGCGTGTTCCTGCTTGATTTGATGTAAGATTTTTAAAAATAAAGAACAAATAATTCACAAAAACAGTGAAAAACAAACTATTAAAATTATAAAAAAAGTTGATTTTTTTCACCCCACTACTAAATAGATTACTCCCAAAAACAACAAGCAAACTTTCTACCAAAACAGAGGCAAACACGCCAATAAGCCCCACCCAAAAAGCTTGCCTAAGCAGCCCTAATGGGTTATATTCCTTGTCTTTTTCTGTAAAATAACGCAAAGCAAAAAATACAACAAGGAAGAAAATATTAAGTAAAATTCCTTGAAAATACGAGCCAATACTGAAGTTCCAAGACTCACTACCAATACTCAAAAACAAATAAATAGTGGTGTTGATAGTAAGCAAAAATACCCATGTAAGAATATTAGCTAAAAGGAAAGAATCTAATTTTGGTGCGAACCTAGACATTTAGAGTTTTTTGGTTTTTTATTGACTAATTAGGCAAATATAATGGTTTTATTGTGTTGTTACCTAATTATTTTTAGAATGTATAGCACCTAATGAAATCAAAATCAAAAAAACATTGTTAAAACCTTAGGTTTGAAGAGTATTTTTTGATTAAATCAATATTTTTTTCAATAGTAATATATACATTTCGGAATGTGCTTTTGGGGTTTTATAAATTTTCGTGTAACATCTTTGACAAGGGAGAATGCCCCCTTGTCTATTTAAAGGCATATTTTGCTAATTTAAGATGCTTTAGAAAAATCCCAAAATTACTTTCGTATGTGTATAATACAAATATTTATAAAAATAATGTAATTTTTCAAACAAAAGAAAGCACATTCTGTTATTATAACAATATATTGCAATATGTTAATTTCAATTATCTTTTAACTACTTGATTTTTAAAACAATGGTACAACTCACCTTAATTGCTACTGACAACTATGTAGCTTTCACGTTCTTTATTGGAACAATGGCTATGATGGCAGCATCAGTTTTCTTCTTCTTTGAAGTCGGAAACACGTCACAAAAATGGAGGACTTCAGTCCTGGTTTCTGGTATTATCACTTTCATTGCAGCAGTACATTACTACTACATGAGGGGCTACAACCTAGAAAACAATGCTTCTCCAACATTCTTCAGATACGTTGATTGGTTGCTTACAGTACCTTTGATGTGCGTAGAATTTTATCTTATCACCAAAAAAGCGGGTGCAAAAATTGACTTGCTTTGGAAACTTATTGCAGCCTCAGTAGTGATGCTTGTAACAGGTTACATTGGTGAAGGAATCTATCCAAATGAAACAATTAGCTGGGTTTGGGGCGCACTTAGTGGTGCTGCATACTTCTATATTGTGTATTTGGTTTGGTTTGGTGAAGTGGCAACACTTGCAACGGCTTCAAGTCCAGCGGTGGCAAGTGCTAACAAAGCACTTGGTTGGTTTGTTTTAGTGGGTTGGGCAATCTACCCATTAGGCTACATTCTTGGTACAAAAGGTGGTTTGTTTGGTATGGAAATTGTAGCAAACAGAGCTGCTGCAAGTGCTGCAATGGACATTGTCTATAACATAGGTGATGCCATCAACAAGATTGGTTTTGGGCTAGTTATCTATGCTTTGAGCCGTTCTGAAGGAGAACAAGCATAATTTCTCTTTATTTTTCTAATCAAAACCTTCTCTAATCAATATTAGAGAAGGTTTTTTATTTTTATTGCGTAAAATAAAAAAATAACTTTCATTCTAAGATTATTGTAAGATTATTCTTTGATTATTCTTATTTTTGTGTTGATAATGATATTTTAATTCACAATTAAAATACATCATACATACATCATACATACATCATACATCAAAATGAAAAATATACTTCTGATTGGTGCAGGGCGTTCTGCGTCCTCACTTATACGCTATCTCGCACAGAATGCGCCCACACAAGGCTGGCAAATTATCATAGCCGACAATAATGTTACACTTGTAGAAGAGAAAATACAGCCTTATCCACACCTTAGAGGTATTATTTTTGATGCAAACAACGAAGTAACTGCCAAAGATATTATCAGCAAACAAGATTTGGTTATCTCGCTTTTGCCGCCATTTTTGCATATAAAAGTTGCCAAAATCTGTTTAGAACTCTCTAAAAACCTGCTTACAGCGTCTTATGTTTCTGATGAAATGCGTTTGTTAGATGCTGATGTGAAGAAAAAAGGTTTGCTTTTTTTGAATGAAATTGGGCTTGACCCAGGAATAGACCACCTTTCTGCTATGCAAATTTTGGACAATTTGAGAGAAGAAGGACACGAAATAACCACGTTTAAATCATATACAGGCGGACTTATTGCGCCTGAAAGTGATAATAATCCTTGGAATTATAAATTTACTTGGAATCCTCAGAATGTTGTACTTGCAGGGCAAAGCGTGGCAAAATATCTAGAAAATGGCACACACAAATACATTCCCTATCATAAGTTGTTTTCTCGTGTAGAACAGTTCAAAATTGATGGTTTTGGAGAGTTTGAAGGCTATGCCAACCGTGATTCTTTGGGTTATCAAAATGTGTATAGGCTGGAAAATGCAAGAACAATTTTACGTGGCACTTTGCGTAGAAAAAGCTTTTGTAGTGCGTGGAACTGCTTTGTACAACTCGGAATGACAGACAACATCACAAAAATCAGCACAAGAAATCTTACTTATTATGATTTTTTGCATTCATTTTTGCCTGATAACCAAACAAGTTATGAATACCTAAAGCTTGCACAACATTCTGACGAAATAGAAAAATTAGCTTGGTTAGGGCTTTTTGAAGGCAAAATAATTGATTTCCCGCCACAACTATTTCCAACAGAAATGGCAACACCAGCGCAAATTTTGCAACATATTTTAGAAGAAAAATGGACTTTACAAGATACTGACAAAGATATGATTGTAATGCAACACCAAATTGGTTTTAAGAAGGGAAACGCTCACAAACTTTGCACTTCTGAACTTGTAGTATTAGGAGAAGACACCACACATACGGCAATGGCAAAAACTGTTGGTTTGCCTTTGGGCATTGCGGCAAAACTTATTTTGAATAATAAAATCTCTTCAAAAGGTGTATGTTTGCCACTTACAAAAGAAATTTATGAGCCAATATTATTGGAGCTTGCTACGCTAGGAATTGTATTTAAAGAGAAAACAACCACTTTGAGCGAGTAAATTATACTATTTTTTACCAAACATTTGCATAAGTAAAACCTTTTACGTACATTTGGAGTTCAATTATAAGTTTTCATAATTGTAAGTTTTTGATTAGTTAGGTTTTAGACTTTACAGCTCTTGGCGGTAAAGTCTTTTTTTGTGCTTTTTGTTTTGCGTATTCTTATTATCTTTTTGTTGTTTATTTGTTTTTGGGTTGTTTTTGGAGATAATTTTTGCGTAATTGCAAAAAATAAGTGTTTTGTATTCAACTCACAATTCACACTAGCGACTGCTAGTTCACAACTCACAACTCAAAATGGAAACTCCTTCTTTCAACAAATCAAAAATTGTGGCTACCGTTGGTCCTGCCTGCAATACCAAAGAACAACTTCTTGCTCTTGCTCGTGCTGGCGTTGATGTTTTTAGGCTTAATTTCTCTCACGGAACACACGAGGAACACGCCAAAGTGATTGGTTTTATCAGAGAACTCAACGCTGAAAATGATTTAACACTCTGTATTTTGCAAGATTTGCAAGGTCCTAAAATCCGTACCAATGATATGGAAAATAATGGCGTTTTGATAGAAGCTGGGCAAACGCTTGTCATTACCACAGAGAAAATCTTAGGTAATGCAGAACGCATCAGCACCACCTACAAAATGCTCCCAAAAGATGTCAAAATTGGAGAATCTATCCTTATTGATGATGGCAAGATAGAACTCAAAGTTATCAGCAAAACAGACAGAGATGTAACGACAGAAGTCATTTATGGTGGAATGTTGAAGTCTAAAAAAGGTATCAATTTGCCTGCAACTGACGTTTCTTCTCCTTCTCTGACTGAAAAAGATACAGAAGATTTGTATTTTGGCTTACAATACGACATAGAATGGATTGCGTTGTCATTTGTACGTTCTGCGACTGATATTCTGCTTTTGCGTCATTTGGTGCAACAAAAAGGCAAATTTCCTAAACTTATTGCCAAAATAGAAAAACCTGAAGCCATTAAAAATATTGATGAAATTATTAAGGTTTCTGATGGTGTGATGGTGGCTCGTGGTGATTTGGGCGTGGAAATGGTGGCAGAAGAAGTGCCTATTTTTCAGAAAATGATTGTCAATAAAGCCAAAAAAGCTGCCAAACCTGTTATTATTGCAACACAAATGATGGAAAGTATGATAGAAAACCCTCGCCCAACTCGTGCAGAAACCAACGACATTGCCAATGCTGTTGTTGATGGTGCTGATGCGTTGATGTTGAGTGCAGAAACGGCAAGCGGAAAATATCCTATTTTGGTGGTAAAAAGTATGGCAAAAACTATTCAAATGGTGGAGGAAAAAATCTTTAAAATCTATCACCAAAACTTTGATTTGGATATTTCTTCTAAAAGTTTTACAAGTGATAGCCTTGTTGCCTCTGCTTGCAGACTTGCCAAAGAAACTGGCGCAAAAGCTATTATTGGAATGACAAACTCGGGTTATACCGCCCTGCAAATTGCTAGCCACAGACCAGAAGCAAACATTTTTATTTTTACAGGAAACCGCCCTTTACTTAATACAATGAACCTTATTTGGGGTGTGAGGGCTATTTTTTATGATAAATACGAAACCACAGACGAAACTTTTGATGATGTGCAGGGGATTTTATTAGAAAATAATTATATCAAAAAAGGAGATATTTTTATCAATCTTGCAAGTATGCCAATTGGTAAAAAACAACGTACTAATACACTAAAATTGTCTATTGCAGAATAAAAATTGTGTTTTGGGCTTAAAAAGAAGACTTTATTTAAAAGTGAAGTCTTCTTTTTTGGAATTTAAAATTAGTTAAGATACTAATAATCAAATTTTTTCAAATAATTGAATATATCATCTATGTAGTCCTAGCACTTATGAAAGATATGAGCATCAAGTCAAAACTACGTGTATTGGTGGTATTTTCCCAAAAGATTCATATTTTTGATTAACATAACAAATTGAGATAAATAAATGATTGATAATTATTGGGTTTTTAAAGTCAAGTGATTTAATCATAAGTGTCAATATTTCATTTTCTCTAAGTATTATATTCGTCATACCATCTTCTGGATATCTTAAACTGCTTAGGCAATCTATTAAAGCATTTACATTTTTACCATAAAAATCTGGAAATCCAAACTTTTTTTTGAGTAAAAGATGCATTCCTTCCAAGTCTTGAATTTCACTAAAATCTAATTCTACTACCATATTTACACAATATTAGATTTATTTTATGTTGTTGAAATGCTATTTATCCATAACTTTTTTTATTTTTTCGTCTAGTTCTTTTGATGCCTGCAAAAGTGGCAAACGCACAAAATCTTCACAAACGCCAAAATGTTTAAGTGCATTTTTTATACCAACAGGATTAGCCTCTTCATACATCAAATTATTGATTTCCAACAACTTAAACAAGTATTGAGAACTTTCTGCAAAATTATTTTCTAATGCTTTTTTTACCATCAAATTAAAATCTTGAAAAGCATTTGCTAACACAGAAATAACACCTACTGCACCAAAAGTAATCATTGCAGGCGTATGCAAATCTTCCCCAGAAATTAATAAAAAATCATTTGCTTTCTTTTGCGCAATTTCCATACATTGTATAAGGTTGCCTGATGCTTCTTTTATGCCAATAATATTGGAGTGTTTAGCAAGTTCTAGCGTTGTATTTGCAGAAATATTGCTCATAGTGCGTCCTGGTACATTATACAAAATGATAGGCAAAGGAGAATTATCAGCAATGGCAGTATAATGGGCAATAATACCTTTTTGAGTAGGTTTGTTGTAATATGGACTTACAGAAAGTAAGGCATCAACACCATTCAAATCAGTTTCTTTGATGTTTTTGATGACTTCTTGCGTATAGTTCCCTCCCATTCCATAAACAATAGGCAGTTTTTGAGGATTATTTTCTTTTGCAAATTGTAGAAGTGCTTGTTTTTCTTGTTTACTTGTGGCTGGAGATTCACCTGTTGTGCCTTGTACAACCCAATAATCAACACCAATAGTGGCAGTATGCAAAAGTAATTTCTCAAATCCTTTCCAATCAATAGCCATATCTTTGGAAAAAGGCGTAACAAGTGCTACGCCTATTCCTGAAAATTTATTTTTCATAATAAAAACTTATTTCTTCAAATTTTTTAGTTTCTCCTCAAAATTAGTGTAATGTGTTGGACAAAACAACGGTCTTTCACATTTGTTTAGTTTTACAAAAAGTGAATCAAGTTTTGATTTAGTGGTATCATCAATACCGCTACTCACTAATTTTAAAATTTTTATCATAGTACTAATGTGAGGTATCATCTCTTTTTGTACTGTACGCGCCTGTCTTTGTAAACTACTGACAAGTTGCGCAAGCAAATCCTCATCTTTCATCAAAGCATACTGAATTCCAAGAAGTAAACGCACTTCTAATATCACTATTGGGTTTTTCTTGATAGGATATTTTTTCATTAGTCTAGTAAGCCATTTTACACTTTCTGTGTATTGCCCAGCAAAATAGAAGCTCAAAGCCCTATAAATCATATAATTAACATAGTGTGTACTATCTAATTCTATTTCAAAATCAGCAAATATTTTTTCATTGGTATTTGCCAAATCTTTTTCCATTTTTAGGCGCAAACTTCTTTCAATGATTGTATATAAAATCCTTGAAGGATATGTATAAAGCGTATAATTGCTTAGCAAATGCGTAACATCTTCCAGCAAAACTGGGTATAATTCATCAGATTGGCGGTTTATCTTATAAAAAGTATAATACTCAAACCTCAAATACGCAAAAACTACTCTCAAATGATGATAAGCATTATCCATCAAATAAGAATCAAAAAAACCTTGTATTTTGGTGAGCATATCCTCTATTGGTTCATCTTCTGGCGTTTCTGTGGTATCTACAAAAAAGCGGTGATAGATATTCATAGCAGCATAATAAACATACAAACGGTGCGAATCATACTGTTTACGCACTATTTTCATTTCTTTATGAATAAGGTCTAACGCCATTTTGTCGTTAGCATCATTAGAAAACAAATATTCACCATATTTTCTAAAATATTCCGCCAAAAGGTACTCTGCCTTATCCACAGAAAGCATGTAGGCAACGTGTTTATTGTATTGTTGCGAATAAAAAAAGTTGTGTTCTGTACCAACGTGCAAAGAACGCAAAGTTTTATAAACTACCGTCAGTTCGTTAGAAAGGTCATAATCCAACAAATCTTTTTCTAATTTTTTAAGTGTCGCAATAGTCAAGATACGGCTTTTTGTAAAAACGACTTCGTTGATGCTTGCTACTTTGGTAATAAGTTCTGCACGAGGGCTGACAATTTCGTGTACAAGATACTCTTCTACTTTTTGATTCAGACGTGAGCGCAACGTATAATAAGCGTTAGCATTTACGCCAAGAAGTTTTATCATTTTGTCGTCTGTATGCTTTTCTTCATAAAGAAATTTGAGTAAAAGGGCTGATTTATCTGCGCTACTATCCATCAAATTATTATAAAGATGATAAAATTCTTCTTGATTTAGTTGCTGAACAAGATTTTTTAGTTTTGACATTTTAGGTCGTAATAAGTTAAAATACACATATCTTAACATTTATCTGTTTTTTGATAAAACAAACGAATGTAATAAAAAATTATTTCTACAAAATTATAGAAATAATCTTACAAAAACAATTTTTTATTACAAAAACATACAACTATTTTAAAAAATAAAAAATAAATTACTTTTCAATATTTTGCTACTACATATTATTTTCACCTTTAATAATTTTGTGCCGAGATTTTTATAAAAAGTTGGAAATCAACTGTTTTATCTATTTTTTGCACATTTTCAATTTTCTTTAAATAAATAAAATATTCTTAAAAGCTATTTAAAAGCATATTTTTTGTTTTTGTAATAAATCTAGCATTTTCAAAAAATGCCCTCATTGACTTAAAATCAACTAAAATTCAAATAGATACGTTTAATACTTTCAAAAACGCCTTTTAAAAAGCAAATCACGCTCAAAATTATCTAAACAAACAATAGGATTATTCTAAGAAATGAAAAACATTACTGAATATTGAATAAATGCAGGTTTGATTTTCAAAGTGTGTTTAAAGTTACTTATTTAGTGTTTTTTTAACTTATTGATAACCAATAAGTTAGTTATCAATATAACTTAAATACAAAAAAAAAGCACTTTTTTTTATAAAAAAAGTACAAAAATATTTTTTTGGTAAGAAAAAATTTGTAGTTTTGATGCGAGAGTCAGTCAGACAATCATCATAACTTAATTATTTAACCCTTAATTTTTACCGCAATGGCAAAATTTTCAGTAGTGAAAGACCTAGTAATGGGCTTGGAAGGTGACTTTGAAAAGTTCTATGACAAAGACAACCAAGCAGCAGGAACTCGTGTACGTAAAGGTATGCAAGACCTAAAAATCTTGGCACAAGAAATCCGTAAGGAAGTGCAAGATATGAAAAATAAAGCAGCAGCAGCAAAACCAGCTCCAGCAAAAGGTGCAACTAAAAAAGCTCCAGTAGCTAAAAAAGCAGTAGCTCCAGCAAAAGATGCTAAAAAAGCTCCAGCAAAGAAAAAGTAATTTTAAATCAAATTACGTAAAAAAGGCTTCCCAAAAAGAAGCCTTTTTTATTGCTAAGTAATAAATTGTAAATCATATCCTAATTTGTTTTTTCTTACCACTAAGAACATTAAGAGATACACACTAAGTAGGCACTAAGAAATATAAAGTTAGAAATTTATTTACAATGTATTACTAATTATTGCAAAAAAACGTATTTTTGTGAAGAAATAAGTCTAAAAAAAATCTAAATCTTATGAAACTCACCCATATTTTCCGCCTTCCAAGACATAAAACTTTTAATTACATTCCTCTCTACTATGATGCAAAAAAAGAACAAGCAGAAAAACGCAAAAAAGAGCTTTTGGAACTTGTAGAGATAGAAAAACAAAAAAAAATACTAGAAGAAAAACAGGCAGAAAATCAAACACAGGGAGATAAGAAAAGCTATCAACAGGAGTATGAAAGAGATTATCAGCAGATTATTGGAAAGACATACAATATAAGAGAAAGAGAAAAAGTGGCTATCAATGCTAATCAGTCAATTATTGTGGTTATTTTGGTGGCTACTTGTTTTGGATTTTGGTATTTTGGCACTTATGCGCTTTGGTTTGTTTTTCCAAGCCTTGCATGGGTTGTCTTTCGTATGAAAATGAGACGAGGTAGAAAATATGATATTCTAGATGATTTGACTGGAAAAAACAGGTAATCAATATTGCAATGCAGAAATAAAATGTTAATTTATTTCTGCATTTAAAAACAAGATTATTGATTTTTTTTCCAGTCAAATTTGGTCACGTCAGAATCCAAAATACGCCCTTTTTCGCACTTAATGATGCGTGAAGGCTTTTTTTCTAAGAAATAGTGATTATGTGTAGCCATCAAAATAGCCGTTCCACTGTGGTTTATTTGTATAAATAAATCTAAAATTTCATTCGCAACTTGTGGGTCAAGATTACCTGTTGGCTCATCTGCAAACAAAATAAGTGGCTCATTCAGCAAAGCACGAGCAATCACTATACGCTGTTGCTCACCACCAGAAAGTTGGTGTGGCATTTTATTAGCCACCGCACCCAAACCAACCTTCAATAAAGCTTCTGAAAGACGCTGTTTTATCTTAGAACTATCTGTCCAACCTGTGGCACGCATTACAAATGAAAGATTTTCACTAACAGTTCTATCCATCAACAACTGAAAATCCTGAAAAACAATACCAATTTTTCTTCTCAAAAATGGCACTTGTGCTTTATCAATATTAAACAACTGAAAACCAGCCACTTGAATATCACCACTATACAAAGGTAAATCAGCATAAAGCGTTTTGAGAAGTGAACTTTTGCCACTTCCTGTACGTCCAATCAAATAGACAAATTCACCTTTATTAATATTAAGATACACATCAGAAAGGACAGCATTATCTTTCTGATAAATAGTAGCATCTTTGATAGCTAGAACAGGTTCTGAAGAAAAAGACATAGTTTTTTTAATACAAAGTGGGAGGTTTGAAGTACGAGGTACGAAATTTAGGGTACAAAATATGAGTATTTTTCGTACTTTGTATTTCGTACCTCAAACTTCGTACTTCGTACCTAATCTGTAAAGGCTTTTGCAAAGATTTGAGTAAGAGAATATTCTTCCATATCTTCCAAGGAAATAGTATCTACAATGTCGTGAGATGCGCCTGCAGCCACTAAGTCATTATCTAATGCTTTCAAAAAAGCGGTTGCATTTTCGTCTGTACCTACTTGAATAAAAGAAATAGCTACTTCCATTTGACTAGTAACAGTCTTAGAAAGTTTGACAATAGCCTCAATAACAGACTCTTTCTCGTCTGGCTCTCCGTCTGTAACCACCAAAATAATCTCTTGTTGTGGTACTGCTGCTTTACTTCTTCTATCTATCACAAAATTAAAAGCATCTTCCAAAACTTGCCCCAAATCTGTGCCACCGCCTGGCTCATTTTCTTCGTAAATCTCGCCCACACGAGCCGCAGTAACCTTTTCATACCGTTTAAAACGTCCTGCAAAAGTGTAAAGCGTCATTCCTTGTGGGTCTTTCTCCTCACATTTGTAAGAAAGCGCAATAGTTGCTTCTTTACAGGCTTCCCAACGTGAGCGACCTTTTTTCTGGTCTCTGATGACCATAGAGCCACTTTTATCAATAATTAAAGTACATTTCATTTTTTATGTTGATTTTTATTGTCGTTCCCCACGTTCCACGTGGGGTTATGATTGTTAAACCCTTTCAGGTAGGCTGTTCAGAAGACTAGGGGAAAATTCCCCCACTTTTTGGAGTCTTCTTATGTATTTTTTGTTGTGTTTCTCTTTTGTTTT
>JAYUKY010000038.1:0-16487 GCA_043764015.1 Raineyaceae bacterium | reverse complement strand
AAAGAACTTTTATCAATGAACGACCCAATGATTGATAACTGGGTACTGACAAGCGGACTAACAAAAGAAGAGTGTGCAATGATACAACCAACTTATGGTGGACCACCTGTTTACAATTACAGCAGAATTACACCATCTTATGGTATTTCTTCTTCCCTGATTAGTGGGCTAAATCTCTCCCTTAATTTGTTGTTAAGAAATAGAATATAATACTTTTATAATCAGTTAGTTATATTATTATTTTTCTGCAAAAGGTATCAAAAGAACCGCCGTTGTTTGGTGTTTTAGCGCAGCGACACCAACAACGAATTACGTAGAATAATACGCACAAACAAAAAATACATTGTTTGTTGCAGTTCTTTGTTGGTGTTGCTACGCTAAAACACCAACAAAAGCATTTTTTAATATAGGTTTTAAATAGACCTTTTGCAAATAATTCAAGATGTAAATAACTGATATACAATATATTACATCCACTAAAAATATTAACAAATTAAAAGGAATAATTTTGTAATTTTTTCCAGTAAGATTTAAAATAAATCCCTTGAAAAATATAAAATAAAATTTTCAAGGGATTTGTTTTAAAGAATTGATAATAAAAGGATTATCCACCAAAATCATCAAAACGGATATTTTCTTTTGGCACGCCCAAATCATCTAACATTTTGAGAACGGCAGCGTTCATCATTGGAGGTCCACACAAATAATATTCTATTTCGTCTGGTTCTGCTTGCTTAGAAAGGTAATTTTGTAGCAAAACATTGTGTACAAAACCTGTGTAACCGTCTGCTTGTCTGTCTTCCAAAGAAGTAGCAATTTGCCATTTATCTTCTGGCGTTGCATCAGAAAGTGCCACGTGATAGCGGAAATTAGGGAAATCTTTTTCAATATCTCTAAACATTTCTGTATAAAAAAGCTCCTTGCGTGAGCGTCCACCATACCAAAAAGAAACTTTACGGTCTGTTTTCATTGTATGAAATAAATGAAATATATGAGAGCGTAATGGTGCCATTCCTGCGCCACCACCAATATAAATCATTTCTCTTTGTGTTGGATTGATATGGAACTCACCATAAGGACCTGATATTGTTACTTTATCACCAGGTTTTGAACCAAAAACGTAAGAAGAGCAAATACCAGGGTTGATATCCATCCATTTTTTATTTACTCTATCAAAAGGAGGCGTTGCAATACGAATATTTAGCATTACTATATTTCCTTCTGCAGGGTGATTAGCCATAGAATAAGCCCTAAATTGCTCTTCTGGATTAACCATTTTCAAGCTCCAAAGTCCCATACTATCCCAATCTGCCTTAAATTTATCTGCACCAAGTGGGTCAGAAGGGTGTGGTTTGATATCCATATCCTTGAAATTCACTGTAATCTTAGGAACGTCTATTTGAATGTATCCACCTGATTCAAAATGTAAAGTTTCACCTTCTGGCAATTTTACGACAAATTCTTTGATAAAAGTAGCTACATTATAGTTAGAAACCACCTCACACTCCCATTTTTTAATACCAAAAATCTCATCTGGAATTCTAATTTCCATATCTTGTTTTACTTTCACTTGACAAGAAAGACGTACGTGGTCTTCTTTTTCTTTACGAGAAAGTTGCCCAACTTCTGTAGGAAGTACATCTCCACCACCAGAAAGCACCTGACACTTACACATAGCGCAAGTACCACCGCCACCGCAGGCAGAAGGTAAAAATATTTTTTTGTCTGAGCCAGCAAGCGTACTTAGCAAAGTAGAGCCAGCCGACACAATTAGCGGATTTTCTCTATCTCCGTTGATAAAAATGCGTACATCTCCACTAGAAACGAGTTTTGCTTGTGCGAAAAGTAGCAAAGCTACTAGCAAAAGTATCACTACGGTAAAAGCAACAGCAGAAGCAATAATAATTTCTGTCATTTTTTTGTTTTGTTTAAGTTATCTTTAATGTTTTTTTTGCAAATATATTGAAAAATACCTACTTTTCAACAAGTTGTTTGAAAAAATTGTTAGAAAAATGAAATATTTTTGAGAAAAACCATACTAAATAAAATTGGGTTGGAGCTAGACAAAAATTTTTCCAAACTTTAGAAAATAATTTGTACATTTAAAATAAAAAGAAAAAATATTTTTTCTTAAATTCATAATAATCTACTATATTTGCGCATCGTTTAGTTATAATTCATAATTGATTATAATTCACAATTATTTAGTAATCAACAAGTTAATAAATATAAATCTAAAAAAAACAAATAAAAACAACTTTTTTTTTGAGATTACAAAGAATAGTAGTTTATTTGTGAAGTGTTTTACCAAAAATCATCTATAAAAATGTCAGAAATTTCAGAAAAAGTAAAAGCTATCATCATTGATAAACTTGGTGTAGAAGCATCAGAAGTAACCCTAGAAGCAAGTTTTGCCAATGATTTGGGCGCAGACTCTTTGGACACTGTAGAACTCATTATGGAATTTGAAAAAGAATTCAATGTGTCTATTCCTGATGACCAAGCAGAAAATATTGGTACTGTAGGGCAAGCTATTACTTACTTAGAAGCAAACGCAAAGTAATTGCAGGCAAATGCCACGCAATTGCGTTGTCTTTCATAAGTGAATACCTTGTTTAAGTAAGGTTTGGGCATCAAAAAAAATCAACTAATGTTTACAAGCATTTGTTCATTTTTTAGTATATCCAAACCTTTGCTTTTACACATCTTTTTAATGCTTTAAATTAACTATAACACTTAGATAATTGTAAATTTTTAATTGTGAATTGTGAATGAAATACAAATTGTGTGCATTCACAATTCACAATTCACAATTCACAATTCACAATTACAAGCGTTTATCACAATAATACATCAATGGAACTAAAACGAGTTGTCGTAACAGGATTAGGGGCTATCACGCCAATAGGAAATACCGTACAAGAATACTGGGAAAGCCTTTCCAAAGGTGTGAGCGGCGCAGCTCCTATACAAAAATTTGATGCCACGAAGTTTAAAACTCGCTTTGCTTGCGAAGTTAAAGATTTTGAAGTAGAGAAATATTTAGATAAAAAAGAAGCTAGAAAACTTGATTTGTTCTCACAATTTGCCCTTGCAGTAGCACAACAAGCCATAGAAGACTCCCAAATGGATTTAACAACCATTGACCTCAACAGAGTTGGCGTGATTTGGGGTTCTGGTATTGGTGGTTTGCGCTCTTTGCAAATGGAAGTAACAGATTTTGCAAAAGGTGATGGCACGCCAAGATTTAATCCATTTTTTATTCCTAAAATGATAGCTGATATTGCTCCAGGGCATATTTCTATCAAATACGGCTTTAAAGGTCCTAACTTTTGTACAGTTTCCGCCTGTGCATCATCAAATAATGCCCTTATTGATGCCTTTACGTACATTAGACTAGGAAAAGCAAATATTATTATTTCTGGTGGCTCTGAAGCAAGTGTTACAGAAGCTGGAATTGGCGGATTCAATGCCCTCAAAGCAATGTCTGAACGTAATGACGACCCAGCAACAGCTTCTCGTCCTTTTGATAAAGATAGAGATGGTTTTGTGTTGGGAGAAGGTGCTGGTTGTATTATTTTAGAAGAATACGAACACGCAAAAGCTCGTGGCGCAAAGATTTACGCAGAAATAATTGGAGGCGGAATGACTGCTGACGCATATCACATGACTGCACCGCACCCAGAAGGTGATGGCGCATATAGAGTTATGCAAGAGGCTTTGAGAGATGCAGAAATCACGGCAGACAAAATTGATTATATCAATGTTCACGGTACTTCTACACCTATTGGCGACCCTCAAGAAATTCACGCAATAGAAAGACTGTTTGGCGAACACGCCTACAAACTTAATATAAGTGCCACCAAATCAATGACAGGTCATCTTTTGGGTGCAGCTGGCGCAATAGAAGCTATTGCAGGCATTTTGGCTATAAAATACCAAATTGTTCCGCCTACAATCAATCATTTTACAGATGATGAAGTTTTTGATAAAAGATTAAATATGACCTTCAACGTAGCGCAGGCACGTAAAATTGATTATGTTTTGAGCAATGGTTTTGGTTTTGGCGGACATAATGCTGCCGTTATTTTTAAAAAATATGAATAAATTGTGAATTTTTAATTGTGAATTGTGAATAAATACAAATTTAATTTACAATTCACAATTTACTATTTTTAATCCCCTAAAAACGTGTGCTAAATTGGCTTTTTAATTCCTTCAAAAAATATACGCCACAAGAAAAGCGGCTTATTGATGCTATTGTGCAGATTATAGGCGCAAAACCTAGAAATCTTGCCGTTTTTAAACTCTCTCTTTTACACACTTCTGCCTCGCAAAAAATCAATGATACTGATTTTCGTTTGTCAAATGAACGCCTAGAATATTTGGGTGATTCCATTTTGGGAGCTATCGTGGCTGATTATCTCTACAAAAAATATCCTTTCAAAGATGAGGGCTTTCTCACAGAAATACGCTCTCGCATTGTTAATAGAGAAAGTTTAAACAACCTTTCCAAAAAAATTGGACTTGCAGGTTTCATAGAACACGACCATAAGCACGCTTTCCGCTCACAATCTTCTATGTCTGGTGATGCGTTGGAGGCTTTTGTAGGTGCAGTTTATGTAGATAGAGGTTTCTCGTTTTGTAAAAAATTCATTATTAACCGTTTACTTATCCCTTATATTGATGTAGATAAAGTGGTGATTACCAACAATAATTTTAAAAGTATGCTTATAGAATGGGCGCAAGGCAATAATAAAAAAGTAGAATTTGAAATGATTTCTAAAAATAATTCTCAAAATAACTACGAATTTACAGCACAACTTCTGATAGATGGCGAAATAAAGGCTACTGCAATAGGTATCAATAAGAAAAAAGCAGAACAAGCAGCCGCAGAAAAAGTTTGCAAAGAATTAGGAATTATTTGAGATTAAATCAATACAATAAATTGTATTTGTAGGGACTGGGTCTGCCCTACCAAATACAATTTAGACTGTTACAAAAATCTTATTCAAACCTCAAAGCCTCAATAGGGTCAAGTTGTGAAGCTTTGCTAGCAGGATAATATCCAGAGAGTACACCTACAAAAGCACAAATAAGCACTCCTGTTATTATCCAAACCCAAGGCACAATAAACCCACCAGAACTAATAAAACTTGCTACCAAATTTCCTACACCAATCCCCAAAATAATTCCTAAAATACCTCCAATCTGACAAATAACAATAGCCTCTATCAAAAACTGTTCTCTTATACGTCTTGGTGTTGCACCTAGTGCTTTTCTTACACCTATCTCACGAGTACGCTCTGTAACGGATACAAGCATAATGTTCATTAGCCCAATACTTGCGCCCAAAAGTGTAATAAAACCTACCAAACCGCCTCCCATTTTGAGGTATCCAGTAATGTCTTTGAGCCTGTCGCCTAGCGTTTCACTTTTTTTGAGTTCAAAAGAGTTGCTTTTTCCTAGTCTATCTCTGCGTATTTGACGCATCAGCCCTGTTGCTGTTTCCATAAGCGGCTCAAATTCAGCAGGGTTAGCTACGGCAACTTTCATATTATAAGTTAATTTTTCTTCTCCTGCAAGCAAAACCGCATTATAAAGTGGCACTAAACACGCTCTATCACCACCGCCACCACCCATATTGCTACCTTTTGACTCCAATACACCAATAATTTTGTATTTTTTGCCCATCAGAACAATAAATTGGTTAATTGGGTCTTTGGTGTCAAAAAGCGTTTCACGGATTTTGTCAGCAATAACTACGACAGGCGCACCAGTATAAAGTTCTGTGGTGCTAAAATTACGTCCAGAACGCATCTTGTAGCCTTTTTGGTTGATATAATGCTCGTCTGCGCCCAAAACAAGTGTATTAGGATTTGTTTTTTTGGAGAAAAATTTTGCCTCTGCCGTAAACGTAACCATAGTAGAAATACCTACCACGCCCGCACTAGGCAATATTTCTTTTAATTTTGTAGCTTCTTTGTATTTGATAGGTGGCACATTGGCATCATTATCCTGTTGCCTGCGGTTGCGTGCATTGGGGGCATAAATATCAAAAGCATTTGCACCAAGACTTGCAAAACTTGTACTTACAGATGCCTGAATGCTATCTACGGCAGTCAGAATACCAACTAACGACATTATCCCAAAGGCAATAATTAGGGCGGTGAGAATGGTTCGTAATAGATTTTCTCGTATAGCTCCAAGCGCAACACGTATATTTTCAAAAAAATTCATAATTATATTTGTAAAATTTTATACAAAACCACAACGCAGAAAAAAGTAAAATATTACACTTTTTTGAAGGTTTTTGATAAGAAAATATGTATTTTTGTGTTGTTATATGCCTAAAAATTGAAAAATACTAACATTATAGAAACCTATCTTACCCAATATTTTTTTATGAGAATTACTTATAATGCCCCTTTTGTGCTTTCTTTTTCTCTCGCTTGTGCTGCCATACGCCTAGTTGGAACAAGTTTTACAGAAACTTTTTTTGCGGTAGGTACAAGAATGGATTTTGGCAATCCATTAGATTATTTTAGGTTGTTTTCTCATGGAATGGGACACGCAGATTGGGCGCATTATTTTGGCAATTTTGCTTATATATTGCTTTTAGGACCTATTTTAGAAGAAAAATATGGCTCTGCAAAACTGGCGTTTATGTGTTTCGTTACGGCACTACTCACAGGAATAATTAATGTAATGTTTCTTTCAACAGGGCTTATGGGCGCAAGTGGTATAGTTTTTATGATGATTGTGCTTTCATCTGTTACTAACGCTCAAAAAGGCGTGATACCACTTACTTTTATTTTTGTACTGATTATGTATGTGGGAAAAGAATTATTAGATGCTGTTACTACAAGCTCTAATGTATCACATTTTGCGCATATTTTTGGTGGTGTAGCAGGTAGTTTTTTTGGTTTTTTCAAAACGAATAATGAGGTACAAGCAAAATAACTAAAAATTTTGTTGGATAAAAAATTCCTAGTAAAATGATATTTTATTATTGATTAGGGAATGACATTGATAATTTGTAAATTTTTATGTAGGCGTTTGATTTATCAAAACGCTGTTTTGGGATAAAACAAATGGTAGAGAACAAACTACTCCAAGAAGTATTCTTTTTGATAAATAAATTCCACGTAATTTGTGCTACCTCATTGCACTGCTTCATTTATTTTGTCCCAAAACATCACTTGATAAATCAAGTGGCTATAAAATTCAGAATACAAATTATCATAGACATTATTGTAGTAGGAATTTTTTGATTTCTCGGATATACATTTCAGGCTGTTCGGCATTTATGAAGTGTCCTGCATTTGGTATCAGTACAAATTTGTGGTTAGGAAAAAGACTCAAATATTCATTGGTAGCTCCCCATGGTTGATTATCACATTGTCCTTTCAAAATTAAAACTGGCATATTTGTACCTTTAATTTTTTCTCTAAAATCTCTCAATAGTAATATGCTTTTATACGTCATTATACTTGCGAAAAATCCATTACCACCTCTATTTGCCAAGTTTACTGATGTATCACACAAAGCTGATTTATAGGCTTTAGAATCAAGAAAGTCTGCATATTCGTCAACTTCTTTATCAGAAGCTAGTTTTTTACCAAAGCGAGTAGCGAAAAAAGTAATTGCTTTAATACGGATATTAGTTGAAGATTCATTTGCTGCTTTATTTGTATAAAACGGAGTTCGTAATCTGAAATTATCTGGAGCTGGAATGTTTATTTCTGCATTATTTATTGGATAAATAGGACCTGGGCTAGTAAAAATTATTTTGTCAATCTTTTCAGGGTGTTTTGATAAGTATGCAGCAGCTAATACAGCCCCCCACGACTGTCCAATTAATATAACTTTTCCAGAATTGATTTTTGTGATTATTTCATTTAAATCATTAACGTGTCTTTGGACAGTATATTCAGAAATATCACTTAATCTGCTTGATGTGCCACTCCCAACCTGATCATAAAAGTATAAATCAAAGCCATCTTCACTAAGAGGTTCTAAATCATCAATTACTCGCCTAGAAATAGCACCACCTGGTCCACCGTGCAGATAAATGATAGGATATGCTTGAGTTTTTTTTGAAGTAGAGGATATGTAAGTATAGCCAACAGTAGTTCCTGTTGATAACTGCCAGAATGTGCTATTTATTTCCTTTTCTCTTGGCTGTACATTGTAATGCCTTGGTAAGAAAATTTTATACAAAAAACCAATAAGTAAAATTAAAATTGCCCATTGTATAATCTTTACTACTTTCTTGTTCTTATACATTTAGAAGAGGTGTTTTAATATGCTTGCACATAACGGATAAGAATTGGCGAAAGTGGGGATTTTTCAGCACAAAAAGCCCTTTTATATTCCAAAGTTTAATAAATCACTTCTGCCCCACTTTCGCTAAACCAATGTTAGTGGCAGTTTTTTTCTACTTTGTCCGTTTTGCTTCTACCTTATTACCATTCTGCAATAAAAATAATTTCACAATTTCACCTTTTTCATTTTGCTCAAATTGAAGTTGTGCCTCTACAACTTTTAGAAAAAATTGCAATTCACTTTCTGCAAATATTGGAAAAGCACTTTGTCCTGTTAGTTGTGTAAATAGTTGGTCTTTATCTATTGATATTTTTATTTGAAATTCTTTTTCAACTTCATAAGTCCCTACAAATCTTTGTAACTGTTCTTTTGATAAAACAATCTCTTTTCTTATTTTTTTGATTGGTAATGCTTTATTGTATAAAATATTCCTAATTGATTTGACAGGAATTGAAACATCATTATGATTTTGTAGTATTATTATTGTTTTGTCATTTGTGATATGCCTCTCAATATAGGTAACATAACCTGGCCAACCGCCACTATGAGATACTATTTTTCCAAAATCAGGATTTTCGTCCACGCCCCAACCAAGGCTATATTTAGTTTTGGATTTATCATTCAATGTCGCTACTTCAAAAATTTCTTTCAATCCAACTGCTGAAAGTAATTTGTTAGTATTTAATGCCCTGTCCCATTTTAATAAATCATTTACAGTTGAGTTTACACAACCATCTCCTACAATTCCATCAAGCCAAACAACCATTTTTGTTTCTGTTATTTCATCTGGTAATAAATATTTTTTCAAACTGTCAGAATAAACATAGCCAAAAGCATAATTACTAATTTTTTTTGGTGATAATCTGCGGTTATAAACAAATGAGTTTTTCATTTGTAATGGTTTGAAAATATTTTTATTCAAAAAATCTGCAAAAGTTGAACCTGATACTTTTTCAATAATTGACGCTAAAAGTGCGTATCCTGTATTGCTGTACTCATATTTGGTATTTGGTTCAAATAAAATTTTTGGGTTGTGTTTGCTCAATAAATCAATTATGTCTTTATTTGTTGCAATTTTTGATTTATCAAATAAATTGCCCATTAATTCCATATAGTCAGGAAGTCCAGCTGTATGATTTAGTAAGTTTCGTACAGTTATGTTTTTGTATGACGAAAGGGCAGGAATAAATTTGCTGATATCATCATCTAAATTCAATTTTCCTCTTTCTTTAAGTATCATAATTGCCATTGCAGTAAACTGTTTTGAACAAGATGCTAACTCAAAAATTGAATTTTCATTTAATTTCTCTTTTTTCTCTTCATTCGCATACCCAAAACTTTGGCTGTATATAACTTTCCCTTTTTCTGCAATTAGGAAATTGCCATTTATTTTTTTGTTAGCGTATGTAGCATTTAGAAGACTATCAATTTTTTTGACTCTATCCTGTCCAAATACAAGTTGTCCGACTAAAAAAATTATGATTGTTATTTTTATTTTTAATTTCATTTTTTTGTTATTTTAATTAATGTGAGATGTTTCAGTAAAATTGCCACCAACTCGTTAATATACACAACTACGTACTATCACAGTTAAACGTAATAAAAGTATTTTTATTACTCAATAAAAGTATTTTTATTACTCAATGAAGATGAGCGTCATTTTGGAAAAAAAGTTATTGAACATTTTGCTAAATTGGGTTAGTTTCAAAAATAGGAATAAATATTGAAACAAATATGCAAAAATGAGTTTTGAGATAAAAATCTATTATGCAAAATGGGTTTATTTATCTGTAAAATGGGATTCATTGCCTGCAACTACAAATGAAGTAATTGAAAAAAAGCTGTTTTGTAAGTTTCAGAGATAGGAATAATGTGTGTTCCCATTTTGATATTATTGCGTTCAATAGCATCAATTTTACTTATATTTACCATGTAAGATTTATGAACTCTATGTACCCAATTAGGTGAAATGAGCAATTCTATTTGAGAAAAATTTTGCAAAGTCATTATTTCCCGTGGTGTCAGGTTTTTCTACCTGCCACCAAAAACCACCCTAGCAAGTTCGCACAAGTGTCTGAATACGTTGTTTGTCGTGGTTTGGTGTCAGAAGGAAACTTCTGACACCACAGGCAATCACAATAACCCAAAAAGCTCTTCAAATTATTTAGATGGCTTTTTTATTATTACTTAAAAATCCCCCACAAGCTCTATATCATCATTTCTATTGACTTCTAAAATAGTTTTACCTTCATTATTAATGTGAAAAATGCGTGCAAAACGTGCGCCCCAAACCAAATCTTTCGTTAGATAAGAGTACGTAGTAGGTACAGTTTGTTTAAAAGTGTCGTCGTAGCCTTTTATGAACACAAAAAGCTCCATTTTGGTAGCTTTTATCTCTTCTTCTGTTTTTCCAAAAAATGGACTATTTTCGTCTATTGGGTGAACTATTGTCCAAGGAAGTGGGAAGAAAAGTACGTAATTTCGCTCCAACGCAAGATTATAATAATTTCTATGAAATGTGCCATCTTCTTTCACCTCGTTGATAGATAAAATAAGGTCTGCAAAAACTTCTGTCATAGCACTTTTGCGCTGGTTTACAATACGCAACTGCAATGATGTAATGCCTCTATATGGTGTAATAATGATGTTTTTGCTGAATGTAATGCGTGTGGTAGGTTGTGAAAAACGCCCATACAAAAGCCCTGTAATGAGTGCAAACCACAAAAGCCCCGTAAAAGCTTCCAATGCAGCAATCAGATGTGCCAAAAACCCGTGAGGGGCAAGCACACCATAACCAACGGTTGTAAAAGTCTGTGTACTAAAGAAATAAGCGTGCCAAAAAGTATCAAAAAAATTATCTTTGGTATTACCAACAATGGCTTCTTCTCCTATAAAACAGTAAACAATAGCATAAATAAGATTGATAAACAAAAAAGAAATGGTTGCAAGTGCCAAAAACGCTACCCACGACATTTTAGTCAGGTGCATATAAATATCTTTACTACTGAATTTTGCTCCCAAAATCACGACATTATAGCCACCCAATGCATTTACCATATTTTCTTGGTTGCGCTGAATGATTTTTTCCCCAAAACCAGGGTCTTGTGTTGTTTCTAATGCCATTTTGTAAAATAATTATTGTTTAACGACTAGGCTTATTTTTTATTTATATTTTTTCAGCCATTCCAAATAATTTTTATCAGATTTGAAATCTTGAAAATCCTTGAAATTTTTGTCTTTTCCCAAAGCCCATTTTACAATAGGATAGGCTTCTTCTTGGCGGTTTAACGCAAGCAAAAGGCGTACTTTTGTATCATCTGAATAGTGTGCAATATCTTTGCAGTCAGTTTTTGACCTATGCGCAAGAGATTTTTCTATCCACTCCAAACCTTGTTCTAGCTTTGCTTTGTCGTCTTTTTTGCCTTCAAAAATGCGCCAAGCTATTTGATTGTAGCGCAACATCAATTCAGAGTCATTTCCTTTGCTAATATCACCAATTTTATCAGCAAATTCCTTCTTCATTTCCTCAGAAATGTTTTGATAAATAGCAATAACGCTCCAATCAAAATTGTCCTTAAAATCTCTAATAAATTTTTCCGAAAGCACTTGATGTTCTGCAAGTTCGCCAAAATGCAATTTATCAGCAAATTCTCGCATAAAATCTTCTGTGAGTATTTGATTTTCAGATATTCTGCGCCAACCCCATTCACCAAATTTATGCTTAAATTCTCTCAAAAAACTTTCAGAAACACGTTGACAATTTCCAATGTTCCAATCCCAATCCCAACGGTCTGCAAATTCTCTTAAAAAATTTTCTGAAAAGCGTTTTGACTGCCCAATTCCTTTCCAATACCATTTTGATTGGTATTTTCTGATAAAATCTTCCGACAAATTTGGAATTGTTTTGCCATAAGAAATATCATCTAGTTTCACTTTTTTAATATTTTCTTCCAAAAACGCTTCAGAATAGCTTTGCGAGGTAAAAAGGTTTTTCCAGTCGTATTCAGAGAGGTGTTTAGAAATTTTGCGTGTGAAATCTTCAGAAAACTCATATTTTCTAAGCAGATTATTCAAGTCTAATTTTTCAAAAAAATCAAAAATAAAATCTTCAGAAAGTGGTGTAAACTTAGAAATAAGTCCCCAGTTTAGGCGGTGCGCAGGCTGACTTTTTATCCATTCTTCTGTCGCATTTTGATAAGCCGCTTCAATATCAAATTTCTTATAATCAGCAAGATACGCCTTACTCAAATTCTTTGATTGCGTTTTAATCACATCTTTTGGATTTAAGGCATATTTAAAATCCTCCACAAACGCATCAGAAAGCGTATGATTTTTCCCTGCTGCAACCACATCAAAGCGAATTTTGCTTTCAAAATCTCTTAAAAATTGTTCGGAAACGGTTTGAGATTTCGTGAGATAGTAATACTTATAATCATTTCCCAGAAGCGCATCAAGTCTAAACAAATTTTTGCGCACAAAAGCCTCATCTTTTCTGTCGCAATAAAAAACGCCTTCCCAGTTGATTTTATCTGCCATTTCGTCCAACAAATCATTAGAAAGTTTGGAGGTGTTCATCTCTTTCCAGTCAAAAATTGCCTTATGAGTACGTAGGAAGTCGTCAGAAAGCTTTTCTTTGTCGTACAATTTGTTTGCGTTACCCTTGTACTTGCTCACGAGCAGGGCATCTGCGCCTATGTGAGGATTTGCAGGGATTTTCGCCCATTTGATTTTTTTGGCACAAGTTACCATTATTTCTGGCGTAAGTGCTTGATTTTCAGATACAATATTCCAATCCAAAAAATCAGCATTTTCTAAGATAAATTTTTCAAAAAGTTTATTGTCTTTGGCAAGGGATTTGAAATCCGCTTTGTTTTTGTTTTTAAGGTCAATTACCTCGTTTTGAAGATTGAAAATGATGTCTGACATAAGAAATGTTTAATAAAAGAAATGCTTAATAAAGATGTAACACAAATATACTATTTTGAATAAAAAAATATATAATATTTTATAAAATATTATATAAAAATATATAACAAATTGATTATCAATATTTTGTACTCATTAAAAATTCATAATTTAATATTCATAATTACTTAAAATCAATTATTTTCTTTTATTCTTATCATTTTATCATTTTTTTTTCTAATTTTGCGGACTGAAATCTGCAAGTTAAAATACCAAATTACATAAGTTTATCATAAGTCATTGAAATTCAACGATATACTAAAAATAATATTCCTAACGCTATTTTTAGCGGGCATTTTGGCGGCTGATGATTATCTTGTGCCAAATTATACAGATTATTTGCCCATTTTGCACCCTTATAAATGGTATTTGTTGGCGTTTTTTGCGGCACAAAGCCTTTTTACAACATTTTTGACTTCATTTGGACTGAAAAATGATACGGAATACTTCCAAAATTATTATTTTTCTGCTATGATTATAAGAATGTTATTGTGTATTGCGGCTATTTTTTACGTTGTTTATCAAGGAGTTGAGAAACAATTACTGTTTATACTCACTTTCTTTGGATTATATTTTTGTTACATTTCCTTTGAAATTAAATCATTACTTACTAACTTGCGCCAAAATTCAAAATAACGCTTTTTTTCAATTACGAATTACGAATTATCAATTACGAATATCAAGTGCTTGATAATTAAATAAATACTTTATCCTGTTTCTTTCTTATCTATATAAAAAATGAAATTCAACACCAACAAACTTAGTCAAAAATTCTCAAAAACCTTTTTTCTAGCGTTTTTTACTGTGTTTTTTGCTTTCAATTTAGCAAATGCGCAAGATAAAAAACCTGAAGAAGTGAAAGTAGAAGAAACGAAAAAAGAAGAGAATATTGGGGATATTATCCTGCATCACGTAGGTGACTCCCACGAATGGCACTTTTTCACGGTTGGGCATACACACGTGACACTTCCTTTGCCTGTTATTTTGTATTCTGACAATGGTTTAGACGTTTTTATGTCAAGTGAATTTCATCACGGGGAGAAAAGCGTAACCAAAGGTGCAAATATCTATAAACTAGATAGCCACGACCATATTAAAGAAACTTCGGGAAAGAAAATTTATGATATTTCTATTACCAAAAATGTTGCATCTTTGTTTTTAAGTATTGTTTTGTTGATTTTTGTTTTTACATCTGTAGCTGGTGCATACAAGAAAAACCAAGGACAAGCTCCAAAAGGAATGCAGTCATTTTTTGAGCCAATTGTCGTTTTTGTACGTGATGAAATAGCAAAAAAGAATATTGGACCTAAATACGAGCGTTATATGCCCTATTTGCTAACATTATTTTTCTTTATCTGGTTCAATAATATGCTTGGTTTGATGCCAGGCGGAGCTAACGTATCAGGGAATATTGCTGTTACAATGGTACTTTCTGTCTTGACTTTGATTATTACACTTGTCACTTCAAATAAAAACTATTGGAGTCATATTTTAGCTATGCCAGGCGTTCCAAAACCTATTTTATTGATACTTACACCAGTTGAGCTTTTAGGTATTTTCACAAAGCCGTTCTCATTGATGATACGTTTATTTGCCAATATTACGGCAGGACATATTGTTATTTTGAGCTTTATTTGTTTGATTTTTATCTTCAAAAATGCTATTGTCGGCGCAGCGGTTGTACCTTTGGTAGTTGCTATGAACTGTTTGGAGATATTTGTAGCACTCTTACAAGCGTATGTATTTACGTTGCTAACGGCTCTTTACTTTGGTAGTGCTGTGGAAGAACATCACCACGAGGACGAAAAACATAGTGCAGCACACTAAAAGTCCCAAAGGGGAATTTAATTTGAGTTTTTTTAATTTAATCATATATAATTTTTATCAAAATGTTCGCACAAATTTTTGCTTTATTACTTGAGTCTTTTGCACCAATTGGTGCTGGTCTTGCAGCAGGTCTTGCTGTTTTGGGTGCTGGTGTTGGTATTGGTCGCATTGGCGGTCAAGCTATGGACGCTATTGCACGTCAGCCAGAAGCTACACCAAAAATTCAAAGTGTAATGATTCTTGCAGCAGCTCTTATTGAAGGAGCAGCTCTATTTGGTATTGTAATTGGTCTTTTGATGGCTCTTAAATAAGCCTTAAAGATTTTTTATTATCAGATTAAAAAACCTTATTTGTAGCGGTGGGCTACAAATAAGGTTTTTTAGTTAGAACACAAAAGATAAATTATTTCGCCATTATTTCCTCTCCACAATTTTTGCCAATCTCTCCCATTGCAGCACCAGAATTACCCAATTCACTAGGCTCAAACGCTGTTTCAGCTTTTGAGATAATACACTCTACTAATTTGCTTTGTTGTTCTGCCGTAATGCCTTCTTCTTTACCTTTGTTCATTTCTACTTTCATCATTGCTTTGAATTTTGCTGACCAAGCACCTTTTTTGCCAAGCAACGTGTTTGTAGCACATTCTTCACCAAATTTTTCAATTTCTTTGGTAGCTTTTCCTGCTTCATCAGGGGTGTAAGCCGCTTCTATTTTAGCTAAACTACAATCAGACATAGCTTTAATGTCAGCAGCACCCACATTAAACATTTTGAGATTGGCATCTATTTTGACCATTTTCTCTATTTCTGCACTAAATTCTTTTGAAAAGGCAGCTTTGTCGGCATCAGTCCATTTTCCTTTGACACTTTTTTGGCAAGATGTTACCAAACACATAGCAAAAAATGCTACTGCAATACTTTTTAAAGATAATTTGTACATAAAATTGGATTTAGATATTTAAAAGCCGTAAGTTAATTATTTTTATATCACTTACAACGGTTGAAGTAAAAATAGCTAAAAACAAGGAATTACTGACTTATCAAATCATTTACTGATGATAGTTTGCTGTTGTGCAAAAAGGGAAGGGTCGCAAGGAGGATTTAGGTATTCTTTGTAATTAGGAACTATTTCTGACAATACTTGAAAAAATCTTTGAACAGTAAAAAGCATAATTTTAAGGGGGCTACAATTAGCTACAAAAATCCTCTACATATCTACATAAATGTAAATGTTTCATTTGATTTTAGCGCATTTTGTATATATTTTATGAATGTTTTTATTTTATTTGTATTAGAATAATGCTTTTTGTATCTTTGTATTATAATTTTTGACTAATGAAAAGTATCAAAATACGCTTGGAATTTAAT
>JAYUKY010000037.1:0-61266 GCA_043764015.1 Raineyaceae bacterium | reverse complement strand
CATTATTTCTAAGCGTGCTAGGCAAATTGCGCAGCAAACCAAAGACGAACTTGCAGGAAAACTAAATGATTTTTCTTCGCCTGTGGATAACTTAGAAGAGATTTTTGAAAACCGTGAGCAAATAGAAATTTCACGCTTTTATGAGCGTTTGCCTAAACCTACACTTATTGCTATTGATGAGTTTATGGAGGGAAAACTTTCTTGGAAACGCCTTACGCTTGAAGAAAGAGAAAAACTTGCTGAAAAAGCAGAAAAAGATAAAGAAAAATTCCACGAAAGACAATCATAATAAAGTAAGTACGAAGTTAGAAGTACGAATTTAACATATTTAATAAAAAAGCCTTTCTAATTATTAGAAAGGCTTTTTTTAGTGATTTGTGATTGAATAATATAATTTGTATAATCACTTAATCACTAAAATTTTAAATTCGTACTTCGTACCTCTTACTTCGTACCTATTTTCCTATTTCTTCCAATATTTTTGGCAAAATCTCGTCTTCCAAATATTCTTCTGCTCGTTTGTGTGCGTCTAAACCTGATGCCGTAAAGTTTTTGATTTGAAAACCTTTCAAATTTGGTTTATTATACGAAAAAAATTCATTTTTGCTACTTGGCTCAATTCCCCGCACCGCAAGATTTAGCAGAGTATTATAAATGTCGTTAGAAATGCCATTTGCTTCTGTATTGGTAGAAATTTCTAACCAAAAAGTTGCTTTTTCTGGATTTTCAGTAATACTAATGCCTCTTTTTGTCAATAATTCCTTCATAAAACGGCTTAAAGGTGTATTCTCTAGGCTGATATTTAGGTTTTTCTCTTTTGAGATAATGTAGGCAATTTGTTTTTCTTTCTCCAAAATAATTGTTGTGTTGGGTATGCGCAGACGAGATAAAAACAAAGCAAAAACTGCATTTTGGGCATTTGTAGGGCTAATATTTGTCAAATCTGTTTCTACCAAAACTTGATGGTTTTTGACGTGAGAGCGCAATTTTTGCAAATCCAGTGTTATATTTCCTTGTGCATTGCTAACATAATTGCGTGTAAGTTCTCCACGTCCCTCTGTAAATAGTGCTTTAATAGGCAAATTTTCTAGTTTTTTAGTTTTATAAAAAATTTCAAAACCTATTTTTGGAAGATTTTTTTGTATGATAATGGTCGTTTGGGGCGTTTGCAGACGTATATTATCCAAAATATCCTGAATATTATTGTAAATACTTGTGCCAAGCATCATATTTTTTCCTTGATATTGCACTTCATTTGCTTCATTCCAATATTTTTCTATAGACATTAGAGCAGAAATATAGTTGTCTAACGCAGAAATTATTTTGTCGTTTTGTTGGTCAATTTGTGCCTTTTCATAGAAATTAAGGGCTATTTTTTGTGCATCATTGCGTTTTTTTTCTTGCTGATTTTTGTACTCTGCTTTTGAAAGTCTGTAATAAAGCCAATAACCGCCAGTTTCATCTTCGTGTGTGCCTACAAGCTCAAAATTTTCAAAATCTGTTTGTGATTTTACTTTTGTACTTGCCTCATAACTCTCTTTAAATGAACTATTTACACCATTTACTGTATTTGTTTTGCTATCCATTTGGTAAAGCAAAGACGTTGCAGAAACAGAAACTTTTATCTCCGAACTCAAATCTTCTAATGCTTTTTGTTTTGCAACTTGCTGACAATCATTGACTTGTTTTGCAGAATAACCAATTCCTGTGTAATAAATACTAGAAATAGGTTTTTCACGCACCCACGCAGGGCTATTTTTACGCAAAACTAGGCTATCTTTGTTGATAGGCTGTTTTTTGGGTGTGCCAGAAGGCGTGCAAGAGTTTAGTGAAATAAGCAATAAAACAGTCCAAAAAGTAGCCACAAAACCCAAAAAATGAGCTTTAAATACAAGTAAAAAGTTTTTCATAAATTTTTTATAGGGATAATAAAATTATTCAACTTCCCGAAGTTTCCAACTTTCGGGAAGTTTTTCTGCAATAATAATTAAAAACCGTGCCAATTTACACAGATTTTTGATGTAAAAAACCTTTTTTACAAGAACCGTGTTTTAAATTTATGAATAATCAAGAAAAAAACCTAGAAAATATCAAACAAATGATGTCTGCTGAAAAATATTCAGAAGTGATTTCTTTGCTAAAACCGCATTTACAGTCAAATGAGTATGATTTGGAAGCCTTGCACATAAGAGCGCAAGCAAATTTTAAGTTAGAAAAATTTGCGGAAAGTCTAACAGATTTTGATTATTTGCTTAATCTTCTGCCTAAAAATGCAGATATTTATGCTGATAGAGGGCTTGTAAGGCACTTTTTGAGAGATGCACAAGGCGCACTTGCGGATTTTGATATGGCGCAAGAAATTGAGCCAGAAAACCCATTCAGATATGCGTGTAGGGCGTTTATTTGGGCAGCAGTAGGCAATTTTGAAAATGCTGTAAAAGACTACGAAAAAGCCATTGAACTTGACCCAGATGATGCCGTAGCACACAATAATCTTGGACTTTTACAAGAGAAATTAGGGCGAAATGATGTTGCACAAAAACATTTTAAAGTGGCAGACAAGCTATCTGGTGTGGTTTATTCTTCTCAAAACAATGATTTAGCAGATAAAAAAATAGAGAATATTACAGAAAAATCAACAGAAAGAACATCTCAAAATAAAATAGAAAATATCAATCAAAATAATCAACAAGATAATCAGCAAAAAACAACAAAAAATAGCTATTGGAGCGTTTTTAAGGAAGTTTTTTCTGAAAAAGATAAATTTAAAGAATTTTTGTATTTTATTATGGGAAAGAAATTGTAAATTTACGTTTTAAATGTATTTACTGTCGCTTGGCTCCAGCCAAGTGACGACTATAAAAAGGCTTCCAGCCTTTGTTATAAAATAGTTCGTAGGCTAGAAGCCTAAAAAGATAGTCGTCACTTGGCTGGAGCCAAGCGACAGTACAAAAATACAAAAAATCTTTTGAAAAATCTATTTATAACTGGTGCTACGGGCTTTATTGGCAGTTTTATTGTGCGCAAATTCTTAGAAAATGGGTACAAAATTCGTGCGCTTACACGTAAAAATGGGCATTTTGGGCTACTTTCTGACGTTTCTGATAAAATAGAGTGGCTTATTGGTGATATTTTGGACATTCCCTCACTAGAAATGGCTATAAAAGATGGTGATATTGTGGTTCACGCTGCTGCAATAGTGAGTTTTGATAAAAATGAACAAGAAAAAATGCTCCAAACCAACATAGAAGGCACTAAAAATGTCGTCAATGTTTGTTTAGAAATGGATATTAAAAAATTGGTGTTTATTAGTTCTGTGGCGAGTTTGGGACGTGCAAAAAATCAGAAAATTATCAATGAAAATGCTAAATGGGACAACGAGGGTGAGGATTCTGTGTATGCACGTTCAAAATATTTGGCTGAAATGGAGGTTTGGCGAGGGATTGCGGAAGATTTGCCTGCGGTGATGCTAAACCCGTCTGTGGTGCTTGGTGCAGGTGATTGGGACGTGAGTAGTACGCAAATTTTTAAGTATATTTATCAGAAAAAGCCCTTCTACGCAAAAGGGAAAGTGAATTTTGTTGATGTGAGAGATGTAGCTGATGTAGCTTTTTTGCTTGCTGAAAACGAAATAACAGAACAAAGATTTATCTGTAATGCTGGAAATATTCATTACAAAGAGCTTTTTGAGAAGATAGCAATACTTTTTTCTGTCAAACCACCCAAAATATTGCTTTCTAGTCTTTGGTCAGAAATATTTTGGCGTTTGGCGTGGATAGGAACACTTTTTAGCAAAAAAAAACCACTTATCACCAAAGAAACAGCTCGTATGGCACAACAAAGCTATTTTTATGAAAATGATAAAATAAAAAATATACTTTCATTTGATTTCCGCACATTAGACGACACGCTTGCATGGGCGTGTGAGGAGATTAAAATTAAAAATAAATCATAATTATCTAAAATGAGTTTAGACCCAAAAGTAGATTTGATTTTTAAGAAATTATTTGCGACAGAAGAAAATAAAGACCTTCTGATGTCGTTAATTAACGCTATTTTGCCTGAAAATGAGCAAATAATTAGCATAATTCTTAAAAATCCTTATCAAAGTTCTGATTACGCAAAAGGTAGATTATCCATCTTGGACATCAAGGCGGAAGCGCAAAATGGTACTTTGTATGATATTGAGATGCAAATGCGCTATTTTGATTTTTTTCCAAAAAGAACGCTTTATTATTGGTCTAAAATGTTTGGTAGTCAGCTAGATAACACAAATGTTCCTTACGAAAAAGAATATGAAAAAGATTATATTTTTAGGAAATTAAGAAAATGTATGGTAATTAGTCTTATGAATTTTTCTTATTTTCGTAATGACAAAATACACACTAGATGCTTCACCATCAAAGATAAAAAAACAAATAAAAGACACAAAGCCCTTGATTATTTAGATTTGTATTTTGTTGAATTACCAAAATTTAAAACGGATTTATCAATAATGGAAACTGTAACATCAATAGAAACCGACTGGCTTAATTTCCTCAAAACCGCTTGGGACGAAAAAGGAGAGCTACAAGTTTTCCCCAATGAAAGCCCACTAGTAGCGAAAGCAAGAGAAAAACTACGTGTAATGGCACTCTCGCAAGAAGAGAGAGTTTATTATGAAGGACAACAAAAAGCTATTTTAGACCATAATGCCGCAGTACATTATGTGGAGAGAATCAAAAGAAAATTAGTGAAAAAAGAAGCAGAAATTGGCGCAAAAGAAGCTGAAGTTGATGCAAGAAAGGCTGAAGTTGATGCAAGAAAGGCTGAAGTTGATGCAAGAAAAGCTGAAGTTGATGCAAGAAAAGCTGAAGTTGATGCAAGAAAAGCTGAAGTTGATGCAAGAAAAGCTGAAGTTGATGCGGAAAAAATGGAAATTGAAAAGAAAACTCAAGAAATTGAAAATGAGAGATTTGCAATAGTCAGAAAACTCATACAGGCAGGCTCTGATAATGAATTCATTACAGATATTACAGGATTTTCAGAAAAAATAATAGAAAAATTGCGCAAAGAAATGTAGTAAAAACTGCAATAAAAACAAGAAAAAACGACTACAAAGATTATATGGATAAAGAAGAAAGCACAGAAGAACTTGTCAGAAAGTTTGAGGAAATGCTCAAAAATGAAGGACATTATTTTTTTGATGAAGATATGTATTTAGATGTGGCTGAACACTACATCAGCAATGATATGCCAGAAAGTGCCTTAGAAGCCTGTAAAATAGGTTTAGATACTTTTCCGCTTTCAATGGATATTTCTATTATTTATACACAAATACTCCTCACACTCGGAAAAGCTGAAAAAGCCTTAGAAATACTAGAAAATTTGGAGAATATTCACCCAAATCAGCCTGATATTGCACTTATTAGAAGTACTGCCTTGTGCTATTTGGGTAAGTTTGAACAGGCTATTGCGGTACTTAGAACATCAATAAATAGCGCAGAAAATAAAGAAGATTTCTATTTTAATATGGGACTTGCCTACCAAAGTTGGGATAAGTTTAGCCTTGCCGTTGATGTCTATAAAAAAACAATTTTGTTGGATAATGAACACGAAGGAGCTATTTTTGAGCTTGGATATTGTTTAGAAGAGCTTGACAGACTGGAAGAAGGCGTTACTTTTTATAAGGAACTTATTGATAAAGACCCTTATTCTTACGTTTCTTGGTATAATTTGGGCGACATTTATCACAAAGCAATGCGCTACAATGAAGCGGTGGAGGCTTTTGACTACGCCATCACCATAAAAGATGATTATGAAGATGCCCATTTTTATATGGGAACGGCTTATATGAACCTAAAAGACTACGAAAACGCTAGAAAAGCCTTTTTGCGCACCCTGGAGCTAGAAGATGACGACCCAAATGCTGATACTTTATGTCATATTGGTGCAAGTTATGAAAAGCAAGAAAATTACGAAAAAGCTATCCAGTATTACAGAAAGGCAATAACTGCTGATGACGAATGGCACGAGGCGTGGTATGGAACGGCTGTTTGCCTTGATGCGTCAGGCAAATGGTTTGATGCACTGCAATTTGTGCAAAAAGCTAAACAACTTGATGACGAAAATCCGCTTTATTGGACTTCACAGGCACATTTAGACTATAAAATTGGGAATATTTTGTCTAGTCTTGCCGCTTACGAAAAAGCATCAGAACTTGACCCTTTTAACCCTAAAATATGGCTTGATTGGTCGTTTATCTACTACGAACAAGGAAATTATGAGGAAGCTGTTGGCGTATTAGAAGCCGCACTTGCAGACACACCAGATAATTCTGAATTTTTGTATAGAATTGTTGCCTATTTGATGGAAGCAGGCAAATATAAACAAGCATTTGACTATCTGGAAACCGTTTTAGCCATTGATTATGAAGGTCATACGCAACTGTACGAGTTTTTTACGGATTTGGAAGTACAAAAAGCAATCTTCAAAATTATAGAACAATACAAGAATGAGTAGTGAAATAGTGTGTAGTGAAATACATTGTTTGCTTTATTTTTGCGTGTTAAACTGTAGTAAACTGTATTAAAAACCCTGAAAGGGTTAAACAACCATAACCCCACGTGGAACGTGGGGAACGTAGAACAACAAAAAATCAAAAAATTTATGGAAATATTAGACAAAATAAATGACCTCCAAATGCAGGTAGAAGCGTTTTTGATAGAAAACAAAGAACAATTGGAGCTATTTCGTTTAAAGTTTTTGAGCCAGAAAGGGGAAATTCCTGCCCTAATGGACGAAATGAAAAATATTGCGCCAGAAAACCGCAAAGCATTTGGTATGAGCGTTAATCAGCTCAAAAACCTTGCTACAAACCTCCATAAAGAGAAATTAGAAGTTTTTGCAAGCGTGGTTACCAAAACGCAAGCTCCAACTGACCTTACTTTGCCTAATTCTGTTGATGAATTGGGGAGTATGCACCCTCTGACCATTGTCAGAAACCAAATTATTGCTATTTTTGAGAGAATGGGCTTCAATCAGTCTGAAGGACCAGAAATAGAAGATGATTTTCATAATTTTACAGGACTTAATTTCCCTGAAAATCACCCTGCACGTGAAATGCAGGACACTTTTTTCTTAGAAAAAAATCCTGATATTGCCTTGCGTACGCATACTTCATCTGTGCAAATACGTGTAATGGAGAGCAAACAACCGCCAATGCGTACTTTTTCTATTGGGCGTGTGTACCGCAACGAAGCCATTTCTGCACGAGCGCACTGCATTTTTCATCAAATGGAAGGCTTTTTTATTGATGAAAATGTGAGTTTTGCTGATTTGAAACAAACACTTTATCATTTTGCCAAAGAAATGTTTGGACAAGATACACAAATTAGGTTTCGTCCTTCTTATTTTCCTTTCACAGAGCCAAGCGCAGAAATTGATATTTCTTGTGATATGAACAACCCAAAAGGCTGTCAGCTTTGCGGAGGCTCAAAAAATATCTGTAAAGGAACAGGTTGGGTAGAAATTGGTGGCTCTGGAATGATAGACCCAAACGTATTAGATAATTGTGGCATTGATAGCAAAAAATATACTGGTTTTGCCTTTGGAATGGGTTTAGAACGTATGACAATGCTCAAATACCGTATCAAAGATTTGCGCCTTTTTACTGAAAATGATTTGAGGTTTTTAAAGCAATTTGAAGGAATAGAAGGATAGTTTTTTAGTGTGTAGTGTCGTAGTGTGTAGTGAGAAGTGAAATACATTATTTGCGGTTTTTTTTGTAGATACGCACCGCAGTGCGTATTCACGTAGTACAACACGAAAGTAATCATAATAATTAAATTGGAACAAATACATTGCTCTATGTGGATACGCACTGCGGTGACGTATCTACAAATACATATGCGTAACATTAGTAGAAATTAAAATATGCAAACAACTAAAAAAAATAATTTTTAGTATTTATTTGCCAAAATATTTATCGTCATTTTTGTATTATTTTTGATGTATATTGGGTTTTATAATCCCCTCAAAGAAAAACATTTGCTCAAAAAAGAATCAGCTTTTGTTATAGGGGTTTATACTCATAGGATTTCAGATAGGATGGCTCTACTTTTTTGAATTTCAACTATTTGTATAAGGGCAATAAATACTCTACAGAGCAACATTATAACTGTAATCCCGTTTCATTTGGTAATAGATTTTATTTGCAACTTTATCCAAAAGAACCAAGTATTTGTAAAATATTGTATAAAAAACCAGTCCCTGATACTATTGTAGTACAGCCATTTGATGGGTGGAGTAAAATTCCACCTATTGATAAAACAAAAATACCTAATAACGGCTGTATAGAATGGTTTATGGAGGATTAGAGTTTTTGTTATTTGATTATCAATTAGTTATAAATAAAATAAGTTTATATTTTTTAATATATAGGCGTACCCTTGTGGTCGCCCACACATGCGAAAGCAACACGACAAACAGCACGAACAAAATTAATAAAAATGGGCTTTAAACCTATTCAAACAGGGCGACCACAAGGGTACGCCCTACAAAACAACAAAAATTAGTAAAAAAAGAGAATTAGTAAAATAAATAATTCTCACAACAAAGAAAAGTAAACAAAACAAATTTTATGGAAGATTTTGAATTATTGGAGAGGATTGGCGAGCGGCTCGTTGATGAGCATTTGGACTTGAAAGAAGAGAATTTTAGGCTTAGACAGATTGTAGATAATGATTTTGTCGTTTCTTTTGTCATTGATAAAAGGGGTTTTTTTATGTTACCAAACAAGAAATCTCTCAAAGTTTTGGGCGTGCAAGCCAAAAAACTAAAAACCAAAAATGCTTTTGAGTTCTTTGGGAAAAGTCCGCAGGCAGTAGAAAATATTAGGCGTGCTTTGCGTGGCGAGGCTCTGACTGATGTTTTGTGGCTAGACAACAAATACTGGAAAGTTACGTATCAACCTACGTTAGACGACCTTAGCCAAGTAATTGGTATTACAGGAATAAGCGTTGATGTAACGGATATAGTGAACAATCCTGAAAAATTTAGGAAGAAAAAATAACCAATGAATTACCCAAAAATTACGGTTATTACGCCCTCATACGAGCAAGGAGCGCATATAGAACAAACTATTTTGTCTATTCTTAATCAAGGATATCCAAATTTAGAGTACATTATTGTTGATGGAAAAAGTACAGATAATACGCTGGAAATTATTAAAAAATATGAAGATAAAATTACTGATAAAATCATTTATTTCGTTTCTGAAAAAGACAACGGACTAAATGATGCTATCAATAAAGGGCTTCGTATGGCTACAGGAGAGATTATTAGCGTTCTTAATGCTGGTGATTACTACGAACCTTATGCCCTTTTCAAAGTGGCTACCACATTTACAAGCGAAAGAATAAATGTCGTTTGTGGGCGTGGGCGCATTTTTAAAGACAGTCCAGACAATCAAAAAAGTCAGCAAGCAAATCAGGAAACTATTAAAATAACAGAAGGAGCTGATGTTTTTGCTTATAATCTTGCCAAAACCATAGGTTGGGCAAGCACCAATCAGCCAGAAACTTTTTTTAGGAAAACTATTGTTGATAAAATAGGGTTTCTTAACATGAATTTGGATACATTTGTTGCTACGGATTGGTGGATAAGGTATTTGTTTGCTTTTGGCGTTGAAAACATCATTAAAACAATGGATTTGCTTGTTAATGTAAGAGAAAATAATATTTCAGAAATCAATATTTCAACTCAAAAAACTGCTCAAATCATTGATAGAGATACTTTTTATTATCTTTTGGCAAGTCGTTTGCGTTTGTATGATTATAGTTATGTTATTAAAAATAATAGTGTTCTGAAACCTGATTTTGATATTCAAAACACAAATGATTATCAAAATGATAGTGATGAAATGCTCGTATTGAAATCTCTTAATTATTTCGTATTACTATGTGCAAATGAGGCTTTTGCAGAAAAAAATATCCCAAAAACAAAAGATTTTCTCAAACAAATTCAGAAAAATTTATTAGATAATGAAGATAAAAAACTGTATTCAAATTTATCTTTTAAATGTAAATTACCTAGTTGGTTGAGAAAAATATTATAATTACTTTTTCAACTTTAAATCATCAAAATAATGCTTTTACAACGTACCAATCAGGTTTTATTCTTTGCTTTTTTGTTTTTGGGAGCAATGATTTTAGCGCATAGTTTCCTTATTCCGCTTACTTTTGGTGCGCTTGTGGCTATGCTGATGTTGCCACTTGCCAACTTTTTGGAGCGCAAAAAACTAAACCGTATTTTTTCTACCATACTTTGTTTTTCGTTGTTTTTGATGATTATTGTAACGCTTTTTTATGCCGTATATTCTCAATTAGGCACTTTTCAAAAAGATATTCCTAGTTTGAAGATAAAAGCAACAGAAAAAATAATACATTTTCAAGATTTTATTCAAACAAAAACTGGTTTTGATGCGCTCAAACAAGAGGAAATGTTACACGAAAAATCTGCGGCACTTATTAAAACATTAGAAACAAGTGGCTCACATTTTCTTAGTACAACCTCACACGTACTCGTGAATTTTTCTTTGTTTTTAGTGTATTTTTTCTTCTTTTTGATGTTTAGAGCAAAGATAAAAGGTTTTTTCTTAAAAATAATGGATAAGAAATTTCAAGACGAAACGACTATTGTCATCTACAAAATAGCAAAAGTTACACAACAATACCTCGCAGGAAAAATGATTGTTTTACTGATTTCTGCTACACTAAATTCTGTTGCTTTTCTGATTATTGGCATAGAACACGCCATATTTTTTGGTGTTTTGGCGGCGTTTTTAGGCATTATTCCTTATGTAGGGACATTTTTGGGTGCGTTTTTCCCTGCTATTATTGCACTTCTCACACAAGACACGCCCACACAAGCATTAGCGGTGGTTGTGGTGATTTTTGGGATACATTTTGTAGAAGGAAATATCCTTATTCCTGCCATTATAGGAGAAAAAGTAAACCTTAATGCCCTTACGGCAATGCTCGGGATTATTACAGGTGGTATGATTTGGGGTGTGGCGGGTATGGTACTTTTTATACCGCTTTTAGGAATTTTCAAAATCATTTGCGACCACGTCCCAGACCTCAATGCTATTGGCTATCTTATTGGAAATGAACAGGATATAAATGCTCCTTTGGAAGATGTAGTGAAAGAATAAATAATTATGATTAACGCTTTTGTTAATACCAAAAATTGTTACTGCAAATATTTATTGTAGTTTTTGGAAAAAATGTTTGGTGGGACACTAAACGTGGATTATAACATTGTTTGGCATCCCCACCAGACAACAAGATACTATTTTGCGACGGAACTTTTACAGCAACAAAGTCTTGTGAAGTTCGCTACATACAAAACCGCCTTAAAATCATTTCAAGGCGGTTTTGTATTTTATACTTTTTACTTCATCAGCATTACTGTTCCTGCGGTTTTTCCATTAATTTTCAGCTCATCTCCGTTGATTTTTTTACCCGAAAGATACCATATATAAGCCCCATTTGGCAGATTTTGACCATTGTACTTTCCGTCCCAACCAATATTTTGTGCTGTTGCAATATCTGTAGTCTGATAAACAAGCTTCCCTAATCTGTCATAAACCTTAAATTCTAGTTCTGAAATACCAAAACCATATATTTTAAAGGTTTGATTTTCAAGTGTGCTACTTTCTGGGAAAAATGCACTAGGCAAATAAACATCAGCATTGACTGTTGTCGTAAAACTTGTTGTACCCACACAACCCTCTCCCACACGCACCGTAAGCGTATAAGTACCACTATTAGTAAATGTAAAGACAGGATTTAGTGTAGTATTATCAGAAAAACTGCCATCATTTGGTAACCATTCATATTTTTCTTGTCCCGTTGGTGCAGTAATAACTGGCGCAAGTGGTACTGTTTGCCCCTGCACACCCACAAGTGTAGGCGTAATGCTTACTACTGGATTTGTACCTTGTTGTATCACCACAATATTAGAAACCACACTACAACCGCCAACACCACCACTCGCAACAACTACTGTATAATTTCCTACGGTTGTAGTAGAAAGGGCAGCACTTGTTGCACCTGCTACATCTATACCATTATTTTTCCATTGATACTGGTAATCTGAACGTATTTCTGCTTCTAATTTTATTGTGCCAGAACAATAAAAATAAGGAGAAGGATTAGTTATTCTTGCTACTGGCAATTTATAAATAGTAATAGCAAAAGTAGCACTCACAGGGTTACAATTGCTTGTTCCTGCTGGGATATTATGCGTAATAGTATAAATCCTCTCAAAATTAGCATCAGCTTGCGTATTTGCATCTATGGTGATTACGCCTGTTGTTGCATTGATTGTAAGCCCCGCAGGCGCAACAGAAAATACACTATTAGCATTTATAGTAGCCGTAGGGCTGATATTTCCTACTTCTGACGAACAATATTTAGTTTTCGGATAGGTAATTGTAGCAACTGGTTGCGTTACTGCCGTAATTACTACATTTATTGTTTGTGTACCACAAGGATTTGTTATTTCTAACTCATAAGTCCCACCTACTGAAACACTTATAAAGGTAGAAGTTGCACTATTGGCTATGACTGCAGCAGGCAAAAGTGTCCATTTGTAGTTAGAATAATCTGCTCTTGTTGTTGCTGTAAGTGTGGCACTTGAGCTTGTACAAATACTCAATGTAGAAGCAGAAATAGCAGGCAAACTAGGCTCTGCAATACTAATAACAGTATTTGTAGTTGCAGAATTACAACCGTTTGCTGCTGCAATAGTGTAAGTTATTTGATATGTCGCAGTTCTTGTGGTGGCATCTACTTGACTTGTTGCAAGGTCTATCTCACCCGTACTTGCATTGATAATAAGCCCTGTATTTGATATGCCTGCAGTTTGCGACACAACCGTAAAAACGCCTCCCATATCTGTAATGGTAGGTGTAGTCGTACCTGTTTTGCAAAAACTCGCAGACGAATAACTAAATGTTGCTACTGGTTGTGTTACTGTGGTCATTACTATTGCGTTAGAAACTATTGGCGTAGTACAAATAGCGTTAGAAATTTCTACTGTATAACTCCCTGCCGTTGTAGCTGAAAAAGTTGTACTATTCGTTCCTACATTTGTAGCTCCGTTTTTCCATTGATAAATAAGCCCTGCACCTGTTGTGGTACAAGTAAGTACAACCGTTTGACTTGTGCAAATAGTCGTTATTGGTGATGTAATAGTGGCTGATATTGGAAGTTCTGAAATTGTCAAACTAAATGTAGCACTTACGGCAGTACAGCCATTCGCAGCTGGAATGTCGTGAGTAATAGTATAAGTATTTGACGTAGATGTAGTTAAATTAATTACTCCTGTACTTGCATTGATAGAAAGACCTGCAGGTGTTGCAGTAAAATTACTTCCACTATCAAGTGTAACTATTGGATTAGCTGTTCCTGCTGATTTACAAACACTTGCAGAAGAGTAACTAAATGTAGCTACTGGTTGCGCTATAACAGTAATACTTTTTGCTGCAGGCTGACTAGGACAACCGCCCACATCTTGAGCTGTTACATTGATATTGCCAGTTACGCCTGCAATACCTATTGCGCTACTAGGAACACTTACAGTAGTTCCTGTTGCGGTAAAACTCACACCAGTCCAAGTATAAGTAGCTCCCGCTTGCGGATTATTGATAGTAAGGGAAATACTTCCTCCTTCACAAACAGATGCAGCCCCAACAATAGTAAAAACAGGTGCAGGATAATTCACGCCCAAGCGCACATATAAAGTTGAATTATTAGCAATACTATTAATTTGCAAACCAGAGTTAATTATGCCACCACTTGGCGGAGGCGTACTAATAGGCACATAACTTGTATTCAAATCTGTAGAAGAAAGCCCCAAAACTGCCAGTGGCTCTCTTGGAGCATCTATTCCATCTGATAAAGCATAATTTGTTGTATAAGTAAAGTTAATAGGAGTGTTCAGATTGACATTCTTATAAAGTACAGTCCAATACCTGTTTAGTAAGCAACTTATAGGTTGTGGCGTTCCTGTCCCAATAGGTGCTGCTAGGTTGGTATTTACAACAATATCAAAATTAGAGCCATTAATAGCATTTATTCTAAAGGGCTTATAACCATTTGTTTCATCTCCCACAGGAAAAATAAAATTATAAATTCCAATAGAAGTTTTTAAAATCTCTACACCACCCGTAACAAAACCATTTCCCTGCACAAGTGTCGTAAAAGAATTTGGCAAAATAATTATTTTATTTGGGTTTTTAATGATACCATTTGTGAGCGTAAGCCCCGTGGTAATAGTTAGATTTTCTGTAACTGTTAATATTTCACCTACGCCATTCATTACAAGCGTATTCAAAGCAATAGTACCTATTGGAGAAGGATTAAAAGTAATATCTTTAGTAATGGTTGTTATTCCTGCATACGTACCAGTATTAATATTCACAAAATCTCCTTGCGCAGTTGCATCTACAGCTCTTTGCACAAATGCGGTAGTGGTTGTTGGTGTATCAAAACTATTGACAGTTATGTAGGTATTATTAGGCACAACCCTAACAAAGCCACTTGTGCCAGCATCTGGTTTGTGGTCTATTCTATCCTCCAAAGTAAATAACTCTGCAAGTACCATAGTTGCAGGATTTTTAGAACCTGTTCCTACATCATAATTATTAAAAGCCGTTTGTACATCATCAGAATACTCTCTTGTAGGAACAGAAGATAATTTGATAAACTTTGTAAAACCATCAGAAAAAGTGTTTGCCTCACCAGGCAAAGTTCCTCCAATATTCACAATACTATAATCTGGCGTAGCACCACCTTTATTACTATTTAGGAGTTGAATTCCTGTTCCTGTATTAGCCGCAAGGCTTGTAAAGGTGTTTCCTTTGATATTGAGAATAATGCTTTGATAAGGTGCAACTTGTGTACTAAGCCACCCACTATTTACCCTGATATGATTATAATTGATTGCTAAGGAATTAGTTGCGAAAGCATTATTAAGAATATTTGCATTGGTACAACCACCCAAGTAAAGTGCGCCACCATTATTAAAAGAATTGATAGTGTTGTTTTGTACAAGTGTTAAAGTTTTAATATTTTCTAATAAGATGGATTGTGCATCTGCGCTAATAGTATTTCCGTCAACAGGCAATGCCCCTCCTATGGTAGTAATCATATTTTTAATCCAAATTCCTCTTTGAAATTGTATAGTATTTGCACTTAATATGGTACAACCTTTTATGTCTATGGTTTCTATTCCAGTTCCAAAAGCGGCAATAGCCACACTACTCGTTGTAAGCCCTTCTGGATGAATAAAGTTAATAGTGCTTGGAATAGCAAGATTACAAGTAATGCGTTGAAAACTAAGTCTTGTACGTCCATTCGCATAAATGGCAGCAGGTACAACAGTCCCATTTACATCTATAATCAAGTTTTTAATAATTATATCATTGGAACTTATCAAAATAGCCTGATTACAAGCAGTAGCTGGTCTTATAATAGAGCCAGCACCATCAAGTATCAATGGGCGTGTGATATTGACACAAGTAGTATAAGCAGAAATAGAAAAATCTAGCAATAGTTCCCAATAATTAGTATCTGATGGGATAGGTACCGCATCAACAGCGTTCTGCAAAATAGGTGTTTCTCCAAGCGTAAAAATAACTTTCCTAACTGGTTGATAGCCACAGGTTGCCAAGTCAGCATCTACATTTCCCCCATCTAGCCATACATAAGCCCTTACAGAAGCAATTAGAGGTGCTGCAAGCACAGATAATGCGGGCGTACCTGCACTCCAACGGTTGGCAGCAGCATCTATTATTCCTGTGGGAATAGTTAAGCCTGTCGTAACCATATCTCCACTAAGATTACCAGAAAAATAATTCTGCACTATGCTAATGAAACTATGCGCAAAAGCTATATTTTGCGCCCTTATTCTTACAGTTACAGTATTAAAAGTATTGTTTCTTATAAGCAAAGTGCCTGCTATGCCAAGAGTAAAATCCGTGCCTAAGCCTGCGTATATAAAAACAGCACTGTTAGTACATCTGGCAAAAGTATTATTCAAAATGCTAATTGTTGCGCAACTCTCGCCCACCACAAAAGCATTCTGACTAATAGCAGTAGCCGCACTGCCACCCATTATATTGCAATCCACGTTAGCAGTTGTAACGAAATTCATTACAAGCCCTGAATTATGCCTTTGAATGACATTATTAAAATAATTAAGCCCCGTAATGTACCTTACATCAGTATTGATGCCTGTTAATCCTACACTTACACAACGGTTATTACTGATTTCCCAAGTAGTATTAGGCGTTAGCGTTGTTTTGGAGATAAGTGTCGTACTTGCAGTAGTCGTTATTTGGTAATTACTTCTAAAAGTAAAATTATTTCCCTCACCTGCTATGCGCCCGCCTGCGGTAAACTGTAAACCATTGATAGTAACATTATTAGCCGAAAGTGTAAAAACCCCTGTAATATTTGCCTCTGGAAGACGTGCTGCAGGTAAAACAGAAGAAAGCGTATTGGCATTAGGTCCTACAATGCTTACAGATTTGTTGATATTGACTGCGCCTGCATAAGTTCCAGCCGCTACTGAAATGACATCATTTGCTACTGCTGTATTTATGGCAAATTGTATTGTAGCACAAGGACTGCCCAAAGAACAAGGTGCTGCATCTATGCCACCCACAGCAATTACGTATCTTGTTGTTTGTGCTTTAACAAAGCCAAAACAAAAACAAAATATTAAACTAAGATATAAAGATTTCATTATGATATGTGATATAGATGTATGAAGCGTGATATATAAATACAAAAACACCTCTATTTAATTGTTTAAGATTACTCAATGACTGACTTCTATTTACAAAAAAATCCTTAAAATAATTAAATTATTAAGGATTTTTTGTTTTCAAAGTATGATATTTAATTTTAAGTGATTTGTTAGAATTATTTTGTGCTTTGTACTAAGGCATAATTCACAACTCACAACTATTTTTTAGTTCACAGAGAGTTTAGTCTGATAAACATTACCAGCCACTTTCACACGAACAAGATAAAGTCCTACGCCTAATTGTTTTGAAGCATCTATGTTTTCTATTTTGCCATTAGCAGAGCTTTGCACTTCTTGTTCAAAGACTTTCGCTCCCGTAAGGCTATAAATAGTTACATTAGTTGCTTCATTTTTCTCAGGAATATTGATACTAAACTGTGCATTTGATGTAGGATTTGGATAAAGCAACATCTGACCAGCACCCAAATATTTATTATTTATTACCGCTATTACTTTTGATATGTTTTTATTATTTCCTCCTTTGTCTTTCTGCGACAAACGGTAGTAATTAATACCAGCAAAAGAATTAAAGTCATCTAACAAATATGTATTAAGTGTTTGTGCATTCACATCAGCCAAAACAGTTCCTATTTCTACAAAACTATCTGCTTTTCCATTTGCGCTACGGAAAACTGTATAAGATTCAACATCTTTCTCAGCTGTAACAACCCAATTTAAACGCACTTTATCATCTACATATTTCCCAGAAAAACTAACAAGCTCTACTGGAAGCGGAATAAAGTTATAAGCAATAGCAATATCACCATTTCCAAAATGCGAAAAATTTCTAGATTGAATATTATTTGACGCATTTGCTGGGTTTAGATCTAAAGTTCCTTCTAAGTCTATCCAAGTTGCATTAACAATTGGTACTGAAGCAGAAACTGGTACTGGTGGCACCGCAGGCGCAAACCCTCTTTTATCTTTGTAAGAAAAACGTCCTATTTTGAGTAATGGGTCAGTGTTCGTTAGACTAGCCCCAAAATCAGTAGCAGGTGTTTGTATTACACTCACTTCTTTCGTGTTCACGTCTCCGTTAAGGTCTACTGGACCAATTGGATACGTTGTAATAAACGTACCAGAAGGATATGAACCTGATGCTGGCAATGGTTGTTGTGCTGGTTTAAATGGTAAATTTATTTGACCATAAAGAAAATCAGCCCTCTCACCTGGTCCTGCTGGACGGTCCAGAGTGTCTGCCGCTAGTCCCGTAATATCAGCCACAATAGGGAAGTTGATATTTTTCAAATTCCAATGCGCTCTTTGTGCAATAACATTAAACGGTGCTGGCAATATACGCCCTGTTGGATAGTTAGCAGTAGCATAAGTTGCTGGTGGTCCTTGTTTTTGTGTAATAGAGAACGTGGTACGGACATTATTTGTTAGTCTTGCTGTCAGCTTTATATTATCAATCCAACCGCCAGCATCACCAATAGGAAATTTCAACTCTCTATCTGCATTAGCAGAGTTATATACACGCCCTACAGGTCCATCAACCCAACTGTCATTATTTCCAGAACCTTCATTTGCGGCTATATCAATAATCAACTCTTTATTATAAAAAGATTTAATTACACCGCTCGTAAGTGTCAGTATGCCATTATTAGATGCATCAGTAAGGAACACACGACTATCTAGTATCAATTTAGTTGTTGGTGTTTTATCAATTTCTAATTCAAAAAACTCTTCTGGTTGTTTTACAGTAGTGCTTCCATTGACAGAAAAAGGATAGTTGAAGTTTCTAAATACAGTTTGGTCAGTAAATTTATTAGAAAAAATCACCTTTCCACTTGTTGGCTGAAATGTCCCAAAATTTGACCAATCTCCTTGAATATTAATGATGTATCCTCCATTATTAGCAGTTAGAAGCCCATTTGTAAAAGATGGCGCACCTGCTTGTTCTATTCTCAAGTTTCCTTGTATATACATATTACTATTCAAATCAGTAGTAGGTCCAATAAATAATACATTGTTAAATGCATTTGCTTTTGGTACAACCACATCACTTGCTGATTGTGCCCCATTGGCAATTACACGCCTTAAATCCACATTAAAACGCAATGTGCTACCAGCAGCACCTGTTCCAACAAAAAGCAACCCCCCAATATCATTTGCTGGGAAAGTAGAACTTTTTGCTGCTACCACCAAACCATCAAAATTCGTGCTGCTACCATTGATAAAACGCCCATCATTACTCCAATTACCACCCACATTTAGTTGTGCAGCAGGGTTTCCAATAAATGCAATAGCATCATTAATATCAGTAGAAGGCGTTAGACCTGAAACATTTCTAGCAATAGTAAAGTCACCACCATCTTTTGTAACAGGATTTCCGACTTGCAGTATTGGAGAAGTTGTAGATGTACCTACTTGCAAAATAATACGTTTATTATTATTATTAGGAGAGTCATTAAATCCTGCCTGCGCTATTTTAAGTGACCTTATTTGTGCGTTGGTTGTGCTTAACACCACTCTATAATCTAAATTACTCGCAAAATGTGTTCTATCTAGCAAAACATTATCTGTAATAAGTGGCACACGCTGCGGAATCCAGTTTAGTGGGTCGTTCCAAAGTGTGCGTGTAGCCCTAGATGCTTCATTTCCAGCAGTATTTACACCACCAAGCCCTTCACCTGCACCCGTCCATTTGATAGTAGTAGGCTCTATAAAGCGTATGCAATTACTCGCATTATCTAATGCTATGATTGAATTATTGACATCAGCATCAAAATCTTCTCCTGCAAAAGCACCTGTAGCTAAGTTGAATATCAGTTTATTATCCGTTGCTGTTCCAGTAGTGAACGTACCTTTACCCACCACGTTCGTCCAAGCAACATTAGAAGAAAATGCACCAAGAGAAGCAGGAAAACTAACATTTTCTATTAAAACAGTATTTACAGGGTAAGCAGGTGGCAACACGTTTATTCCAGCACCATAATTGGGAAAGGCAAGATTATGGACTTTAAGATATGTACTAGGTAATCCAGCTGTTCCAACTGTACCATTTGTAAAAGTACAATTACTAAAGCATCTCTCATCACCTATAGTAGGTGTACCACTAGCATCTAAATCTATGTCTAAAGCACGAGAAGCAGCATTAGTAGCAAGATTTACGCCATCAGCATCCATAAACTCAAAAGTATAAAAACGAGCACGTATATTTCCTTGTACCGTAAACGCATACGTACCAGTTGGGTTTGCCGCACCAAATCTTGTAATAGAAGAAGAGGTATTTGAAGCACCTATTGCCTGCAGAAGCCCACCAGTTTCTACCATCAAAGTACGTTTGAATGAATTATCAGTAGCATCAATTTCAAGTTTTACACCTTGATTTAGGTTCAAAGTACCTCCACTAAAAATACGTAATATATTTATTCCTGATGTAGCACCTGCAGAAGCAATAAACCTCAATGTGGTATTATTAGCAGTATTTACAGTTCTCAGACTTTCAATAATAGTACCTTGTTCTAGCCCAGTAGTATTTCCACCTGAACCAGAAGTAATTAAGTTATCTTGCAAATTATAAGTGACTGCCGTTCCTACTATTTGACTTGTGCCTGCACCAATAGGATACGCAAAATTTCCGCCTATACCAAATGTAGTAGCAAGTGAACCCCAAGGAATAGGACTATTTAGGAATGAAACTGGCGGAAGTTGTTGCCCATTTGTCTTAATAATTCTTGTGGCTGCACCAATATCAGTTCTGATAGGTGTAAAGAAAATTCTTCTTCCACCACTAATAGGTGTAAATGATACAGCTCCATTACTTATAAAATTTCCTCCAAATACGCCATAAGCTGTTACGAGGTCTAATGTCCCTCCGTTTTGCATTGTAAAATGACGTTCTACTATAAATGGCGTTTCAGAGTTCATCACAAGGTCGCCAGAGGTAATAATAGCATCTCTTTTTACTGTCATAGCAATAGAGCCTCCTTGGAAAGTAACACCACCACCTGCACCAGGCAGAGGAGTATTAGTAGTTGGGTCATACCTTACTTTATTTATTTCAAGATTGGATATATCTCTAGGTCCGTTACCTAAACGCACTTGTTGTGCTCCATTCATAAACAGGCGTAATATAGATAAATCATTCCCTCTCACATACCCACCAGGATTAGTGCCAAAACTATAACAAGATAAGTTACCACCTACTTCTAATACACCAGAATTGCCATAAGTTGTAGCAGTACCAGTATGTGTGATAGCACTGTAAGTGTTATTACCATTCCAAGCAATAACATCATCTTCAACACGTACTATTTTATCACCTATAGTAACAGTTTTATCTAAGCCACCAGGTACTATGTTAGCGGCAAGTGAGCGGTTATCTTCATTTGTTGTTGAAGTTCCACCAATAATCAGCCCTCCCGTAATCCAAACCTCTGGGGAATTAGGGGTAAGATTATCAAAGTTAATAGATACTGTTGTGCTTCTACCACCTTTTGGCACCATTACTTCATAATCTCTATTAGTTTCCCTAGTAAATTTGTAAGCAATCTCAAATAAAACAACAGGAAAGCCACCCACCATTACTGTTCTTGGCTTCACAAACTTACCTACGACCTCGCTACCAACCCCATAAGCAGGAGTAGTGTGGAGTGTTACACCATCAAATTGGAATAATTGATTAGAGGTTCTTTTATTATTCACCTCCACAATGTAAAGAGCATTGCCTGCTACTTCAAGTTTTCTATTATTATCTATTCCAGGTGCTGTTTCGGGATTATTGGCTGGCGTAATAGTAACTCTATTGATTGACCAGTTGGCACGATCATTCCAATCACTATTATTTGCCTCGCCAGTCCACCAGATGGATTGTTTAGATACAAATTTTACTCGTGCCTCTCCATCACCTCTCCCAGCAGTTGGTCCAGTTCCTCCTGCAAAATAACCGCCATCAAACTCTTCTCCAGAAACGCCTGCTCTTGCTCCCAAACAGCCATTACAATAAATGATATTATCCACATTAACACCGTCAGTATTAAAAGCAGAGTCAAAATAATCATCAAAGAAATTCACAATATTAAAATCACAGGTAGCCCCACCGCCAGATGAACCAGAAAAAACTGCCTCAGTAATATTAAGAGATTGCCCTGTATTGATAGTAAGCCCTGTATAACAAGAAGCACCCACTTGGAAAGAACAAGAACTAAAATTACGTTGTACAGTACTTAAGCCAACTGTCAGAGGGCTGAATACATCATCTGAAGTACAAGGGCTCAATACATCTGCATTACCAACGCTTGCACCTTTGAGTATCTTAAATCCTCCTTTGCTTTGAGTGCCAGCAGTAGGTGCAGCAGGTAGCCCAGTAGGGTCACTTAAGAAATTCCTATTATTACCAGAATTAAGTACACTTACATTACCATAATTAAATTGTGTGGCGGTTTGTGCGGCGGGCAAAGTAGGAAAAAAACCAGCGTTAGATGCTCCTTGGAATAAAAAATCTGTATAAGAAGCATTCACTTTTGAACCACTATAAGCACACATACGGTAATACTGACCTGCAGTTATATCACGTGTTACAATAACACGAGAATTAAATCTACCATCAAAGGTAATCTGTCCTCCCTGTCTAACCCTCATAAAAGCACCATCTGCGGTATTACCAGTTGCAAGGTAAAATGTACTTCCAGGACTTACCAAAAACCTTCCAAAAATATCTAAGAAATCTGTATCTTGGTCTCCAAAGAAAAAACTATTAGAAGCCGTATCAAATTTATATCCTGCACCTACAACAAAATCACCTAATACTCTCATAGCACCTGTAGTGGCTAAGTTAGAAATAGAAACAATAATAGGCGCACCAGGACAAGCATTAGTGCCTGCTTGTGTTCCTATGATTACGTTAGGCAATATAATGCCAAACACACCCGTTGGAGCGTCTTGTGCGTTACGAAGAGGGTAGTTTCCAGCAATAATACAACTAGAAAAACCATTAAAAACCACTACAGGTCTATCTCCCTGTCTTAAAGCTATACTAGGACTACCTACATAAAATCCTGTCGTAGGAGTTGGTTCTGTCGCATTTTTATCTATAAAACTGCCCCCTACCCACATTGTAAGTGATGTAGCAGCAGGGTTTGGAACACCAGGAACAGTTACATAACTGACATTTGTGAGGTTTAATGCACCTGTACTTTCTATCGTAATACTACTATTATTTGCTCCATTAACATCTAAATCAGCCGCAGGCACATCTGTAAAAGTGCCGTCAGCGTGAGAAATAGTATATCCAGCTACTATATTATTGATATTGACAAAATTACTTGCTTCTTTAATAAAAAATATACCACTCTCTATTGTTAGTGCATGTCTTACTCTCACAACAGTAGCATTAGTAGTACCATTTGAAAAATTTTCAACAATGCCAGTACCAGCGGTTTTATTGATGGTAAGATTTTTAAATTGTTGATTAAAAGCTTTATTTAAAGCTACGCCAATAGGCGCACCAAGAGCATTAATACCAGTAGTAATTTCAATAGTAGCTTTTGTACCACCTCTAAATGCAATAGTAGCAGCAGTAAAGGGGCTACTTGGGTTTCCTGCATAAAGTGTTCCTAGTTCTCGCATTGTCCAATTGCCATCTACAATAGCTGTAGTTGCATCTTCGTTGGTGAAATCTCCACCAGAGATACAAATATTATTAAATTGAGGCGACCCAGAAGAAATATAAAAATTACCACTTTTTACAGAGAATTTGCCAGTAGATATTATTGTACTAACTGTTTTTAATTGCACACCTGCAGCTTTATTGACAACAACATTTGCAGTTTGGAAATTAGCACCGTCAATCTCCCCTGCCAAAGCACTCATAAATTCTACTGTTGGTGTTCCAACACCCGTAGCAAGAACTCCTGTATTTGTTGCATTTCCCCAGTCTTTGCGTACACGCAAATAACCTGAAGTTGCATTCATTTTGAGGGTTGCCCCTGTAGCAATAAGTACATCTGTTACTTCCAGGGTAGTACCTCTGTTACCAGTTGCTAGATTAACTATTGGTGCATTAGAGCAATCACTTGCTGAAGTATCAAAGAAAGTTTGATTAAATTGTAATTCTCTTTTTATTGTACCTCCAGGTGCAGGCACTACCAAATCACCTGCAATAGCAAGTGTGCTGTTAATATTTGTTCCTGAACCAAGTACTCCAGAGGTTAGGATAAGATTATTAGAGATGTTAATACCAACATCAGCATTATGTAAAAATGATAAATTACCTAGGTCAATATTAAGGTTATTAAAATTTACAACACCAGCAGGGGGTGTAGCAAGTTTTACAGTTCCATTAAAAGTTGTACCAAGTACGCCATTACCTATTCTAACAGTAGAAGTACCTCCAAGTAGTGGTGTACTTGGTACGAAACAAGTGGATTCTTCCAAATCAAATTCTGGAGGAGTCGTAGCATCACCAGTAATATTAAGTACAAAATCAAAAAGACCTGTAACTTCTATGCTACACGTTGCAAAGACAGTTGTTTTGCGTGTGGTAAGCACTATACCATTGGTATTTATTTGGAGTATTGCGCCACCAGTCCCTGAGCCATCTCCTACTTGTAAATCTTGGCATACGGCGGCTGCTATATCTAACGTACAAGTTGCACCATCAGCTATAAAAGCATTATCAGTAGTACCTGGCACACCATTGTCCCAATTGGCTGCACTACTCCAGTTTCCTGTACCAGTAAAAGTCGTCTGTGCATTAGCATTAAATGCAAGCAAAAGCATCAGAAAAAGCATACCAAAGGGCTTGGCAAGCATTTTCAGAAAGGAATTGTGCGTAAAGGTTTTCATTGTATTTAATTGTTTATTGTGATGATAAGCAGGGGAATCAATGTTTGGGTAATTTTGATGATAATGTAGTAGCATAAGAATTAAGTTTTAACTATTAAGTTTTCTAACTGTAAATTTTACTGATAAGTTCTTGTTTTCGTAATTACTGTTTTATACATTATATAAGCATAAAGGTAACCTAAAAATACAAAATATTTTTAAGTTTTTTTGTTTATTTTGGATTTTTTCACTTAAATATCTTACATCTAATGCTTAAATCTAAACATAAAAAATTAAAAAACAAAGAATTATATTATTTTTTTAATAATATAACGCTTTGTTAATTTTTCGTTAATCTTTTCTCAATCAGAATTTACAGTAATTTACACCAAATCTTGTGTAGGAAACTTGAAATTAAGGTCGTTGTTTTCCATTTGGCGCATTTCTTGCTTAATATCATAAAAATCTCGCCTGGCAATATAAATATCTTGCTGAATTTCTGCATAGGTTTCTTCCCATTCATCTTGTATCTTCACAGAAAAAGAAAAATCATCTTCTTGCTTTCTATCTACCATATTTTTTATTTTGATGAAAATACTAGGATTGATGCAAAATTTAGCAAAAACTTCTGTTTTAGCAGGTTTTTTGTAGGTTATTTCTGATTTTCTATTGAAAATTACATAATCTTTGCCCAGCAGTTGGTGCAAAATCATAGAATAAATAGGCTCTGCAGCCCCGTAGATAGTATTTCCTTGCAAAACACCTCCAAAACCTTTAGTGTGCCATTTTGCAGGAAATTTTACGTGGATTTCATTCATTTCCTCTGAAATATGTGTAATTTTACCTCCTGTACGAAAGTACGCAGGAAGCAAATTAAGACGCAAACGCAACCACCACATTTTGAGGGTTTCTTTTTTTGTACGAAAGTACGTTAGATTATTCATAGTAGTATTTTTTTAGTTAAAATTGAAGCCAGTTGGCAATTTAAAATACTACCTGCAAAATGTTTTATTTGCTTTATTTGTTCCTTTTTTTAGTATTTTTTTGGTGAAGTTCTTTGTTTTCTGAATAAAATTGCACTTTTCTAATAAATCAATGAAAAATAGCATTGAAAATATACAAAAAACTCTTAAAAAAGAACTTCCCGAAAGTTTTTTCAACTTTCGGGAAGTTTGGAAAAATTTTATTTTTTACTTAGAAGAAAATCCCGCCAGTCAGTCCAAAACCTAATGTATAATTACGTGTGGTAACAGAAAAATATTCTTGTTGATTATTGAGCGTGTAAGGCGTATAAACACCGTTATTCCCGCCATAAGTACCAACCAAATCAAAGTAAAAATTATAAAATCTCGCCCCAACACCACCCGTAAAGGTCAGGTTATCACGTTGTACATTATCATCACTTGGTTTGATATTGCTTTGAAGATAAGCCACACCACCTCTCAAACGCACATTTTCAATACGAAATTCAATACCACCCTTAAAATTCCAAAAAGGACGTACCACAGTTTGTACAAAAGCATTATCATTACCTAGTGTAAGCCCATTTCTACCTGCTAATTGCGTATTTTGATAGAAAAAATAATCAGCATCAGCCGTAAGTAAGGCAAATTTTCCAAGTACAAACACAATACCCGCAGAGGCTTTAAAAGGTGTATTTACCTTAAATTTAGCTTGTGTAGGCACTATTTCACGTGTTTCTAACTGAAACCCTTTCGTATTAGCACTAATTTTTGTTGCAGAAGAATCTTTCAAAAAATACCAAGTAGGTGTTGCAATAGATGCCCCTATTCTTATTTTGTCATTTGCCTTAATAATCACGCCAGCAGAAAATCCAAAACCAGCCCCAGAAATCTTGTAATAATCAGTTATGGTAAAATTTTCTAAATCTCCATTATTCAAAGCAGGCACGGTAAGGCGTTCAATATAAGTTTTTTTAGAAATATAACGCATAATACCCAAATGCGCCCCCAAACCAAAAAAAATATGTTTATTGATGTCGTCTGCATACGCCATACTTATTTTAGTTTCTCCACCTTTGATATTAACAGTTTCTCTTTGATAAATGGGTGCTACAAGCGTATCAGCCGCATTATCAACACGAAAAGTAGAGAAATACCTACTATCATTTGATATAAAAGGGTTTATCAAAAATGTACTATATGCAAGTGAAGGCACAGTTAAAATCTCCTCATTTGTTGCTTGGTTAGCATAAACCCCAAAAGGCGTACCGTTGGCAGATTCCACGAAATTATCCGTAATAGAACTAATGCGGTTTAGTCCTTCATAAGAGAATGCTTGCTGAAAATTATTGGTTCTGGTCAGTCCAATAGCAAATTTAGGTATTTTAGCTAAACTTTTTTCACCATCAGCACCAATCCCAAAAACAAACCCAAGCGTGGGAAGCGTTACAACTCCCTTATTGTCTTTGGTCTCATTTCCAAGATAATTGGATTTTGTCATATTAAATTGTAAACCACCAGTAATAGAAACCTCACCCCTATTCATTAGGGCAAGTCCTGCGGGATTTCCTGCAAGGCAACTAATATCTGTGCCTAGTGCGGTTTGTGCGCCACCCAAACCCTGTATACGAGCCGTTCCGAAAGGCGTTGTAGGCGCAGAAAACCTGATAACATCTTGGTAGTAACCACTTAATTGTGCTTTTGAAGATAAAAAGCAACCTAAGAAAAACGAAAGTAAAAATATTTTTTTCATAAAAGCTTTGATAATAATTAGAAGAATTTAAAAAGTATGTTTTATGAGTAGCTAATTGCAAAAATAACGCCAATTTTTCTAATTGTGAATTTTTAATTGTGAATTGTGAATGAATACAAGTAAAATACATCATATTTTATTTTAAAATTTGATAAAACGGTCTGACCTCCGTTCCACTACGGTACAGACCTGTTTTATCAAATTTTAAAATACTTCACACTTCACACCTCACACTTCACATCTCACACCTCATCAAATATTCATTAAAGTTTCTCTTTTGCGCATTTTCCCTGCGGAAATACCAAACATCATCTTAAATCTACGACAAAAATATGCCGTATCTTTGTAGCCAATATCATTTCCAATGTCTTTGATGCTTTTTTTACTTGTACGCAAAAGTTCTACGGCTTTTTCCATACGCTGGTACTCAATATAATCTTGTGGATTGATGCCCGTAAGCAATTTGAAATATTGCCCAACATAGTCTTCAGACACATCTGCAACACTTGCAAGCACTTTATTAGATAAATCTCCACCAATATACGCCTTGATGTAATTAAAAATTTCTATCAAACGAGGGTCTTTAAAATACGCAATATTATTAGCTAATTGCTCAATAAAAATCTTCTGATTAAGCAAATGGCGGATAATTTCAATGACAATTTCCTCTGTTTTTAGCCTAATCATTTTTTCTTTTCCAATAGGTTTTTCATCAACATTTTCAATGACAACATCAGTCAGAAGTCTTAGAAGTTGTTTGTTTTGAGGAATGATAAAAGGTTCAATATCAAGAGATTGAAAGAAATTCACAAAGTCAAATATTTTCGCTTCAAAAGTGATATAACTAAAAGAATTACTACCCTCTCCCACGCTTTCAGGAGCAAAGTTAGCTTTAAAATACTCATCTCTGTGGATAGAAAAAGCCTCATTATTGAGTTCTGTGCCATCAGTTCCGTAGCCAATGCGTGCTTGTTTGCCCGCAGGAATGAACAACACATCTCCTCTGCGTGCTTTTATAGGCTCGTTGTCGCCCAAAGTTAGGCTAATATCTCCGTCGTGCAGTAAAAAAATAGCATTTTCAACCTCATAAAAGTTGGTAATGGTGAGCGGCTGAAGCATTGTGATATTGCGTCCTTTCAAAAAACGAACATTCAAAGATTCAATAATTTTGTTGTAGTCTTCCATATTTTTGGGTAACCTAACTTTTGGAGGGTTTGAAACCCTCCAAAAGTTAAAATCAGTTTCTTAGTTTTGTGCAATTTTAATTTGCACAAAACTACTATATTTATCTCAATAAAAAAAATCAAAATAGATATTTTTTTAGTATCTACTTTGATTTTAGGATTTAGACGTATATAAAATATGATTATTTCAAGATGCTACGTGCTATAACAATTTTCTGTATCTCTGATGTACCTTCATAGATTTGTGTAATTTTCGCATCACGCATCATACGCTCTACGTGAAATTCTTTCACATAACCATAACCTCCATGAATCTGTACTGCTTCTGTCGCAACCTCATTTGCAACCTGTGAGGCATATAATTTTGCTGCAGATGCTGCCAAAACAAAGTCATCACCATTATCTTTCAAAAAAGCTGCCTTAAGCACCATTAGGCGTGCGCCTTCAATTTTCATATACATTTCTGCCAATTTGAATTGTATACCCTGGTGGTCAGAAATAGGTTTTCCAAAAGTTTTTCTTTCTTTTGAATATTTCAAAGCAAGTTCATACGCACCTGACGCAATGCCCAACGCCTGTGCTGCAATGCCAATACGTCCACCATTGAGGGTTGTCATAGCAAAAGTGAAGCCAAAACCATCAGCACCAATGCGGTTTTCTTTCGGAACTTTGACGTTAGTAAACATCAAAGAATGTGTATCAGAACCTCTAATACCCATTTTATCTTCTTTTCTACCAACTTCAAAACCTTCCATTCCACGCTCAATAATCAGGCAGTTGATGCCTTTGTGTTTTTTATCTATATCTGTTTGAGCAACAACAAGATAGATAGATGCTGTACTTCCGTTTGTTATCCAATTTTTGATGCCATTTACCAAATAATGGTCGCCCATATCTTCTGCTGTGGTGCATTGTGAAGTGGCATCAGAGCCTGCTTCTGGTTCAGAAAGGCAAAATGCGCCAATTTTCTCACCTGCGGCAAGTGGTTTTAGGTATTTTTGCTTTTGCTCTTCAGTACCAAAAGTTTCTAATCCCCAGCAAACCAATGAGTTATTGACAGACATACAAACAGAGGCAGACGCATCAATTTTAGAAATTTCTTCAATAGCAAGGACATAAGAAACAGTATCCATACCACCACCATTGTATTCGGGCGACACCATCATACCCATAAAGCCAAGCTCACCTAACTTTTTTATCTGTTCCGTAGGGAATTTTTGGGCATTATCACGTTCTATTACGCCAGGAAGCAGTTCTCTTTGCGCAAATTCACGGGCAGCAGTTCTTACTTCAATTTGTTCTTCTGAAAGATGAAAATTCAGAGAATTTTGTGTGAGTGTTTCCATTATTCTTTATTTTTGGTTAAAATTTTACTGAAAATTTATTAAAAACTTATTAACGCACAATATACGAGATAAAAATAAATTTTCAAATATTTGCTTATAAATATTTGTTTGGTTTTTTTGTTTGAGATATTTGTAATTTTAAACTTTAATTATCAAAGTTATTTATTAAAATTTCATCTCAATCATAAAAAAATCCGCCATAAAGCGGGTTTTTAATTTTATTCTAATTTTGTTTTTTATACAGAAAAGCTCTCCCCACACCCGCAAGTGCGTGAAGCGTTAGGATTTACAAACTGAAACCCTTTACCATTTAGTCCATCAGAAAAGTCCAAAACTGTGCCTACAAGATACAGAAGGCTTTTTTTATCTACTAAAATCTTTACGCCCTTGTCCTCAAAAATCTGGTCGTTGGCTTCTATTGTAGAAGAAAAATCTAAGTCATACATCAAACCAGAGCAACCTCCCCCACGCACAGAAACACGTATATTCTGCTCGTCTGTGTGTCCTTCTATTGTTTTCAGCTCCAGAATTTTATCTTTTGCTTTATCTGTTACTTTTATCATTTGAGTTGTGAGTTGTAAATTTTGAGTTATGGATTAAATACAAATGTCTAATAATCAAGTTATTATACCTTCTTTATTTTATCACTAATTTTATTTTGCTGACTTTATAACGCAATTTTTTTGATAAAAGTTCTAAAACGCAGATTTGTAATTTTCAAAATAACTATTCTTTTTGGAAAGTCTAGCGCATTTTTCTTTGTATTGTGATAGCTTTTCATCTTTTTTTGCTACCTTGCGTGAGAGTTATGCTTCAGATACTTTTAAATCCTTCACTATTTGTTGTATCATTACGACAAAGATAAATTATTTTTTTAATCCGTAGGCAGGCATATTGTTCTAAGGATTAAATACCATTTTAAACTTTATCAACAAATGAAAAAAAACACTTTTATATTCTCGTTTTTCTTGCAAATAATCATTATGATAACTTCTAACGAAGTTTTTGCACAAAAAGCGGCTTATCTTATCTTTGAGAAAGGTGGCAAAACTTCTTCTTACGAAAAACTACTACAAGAGGCTCAAAAAGCAGATATTATTCTGTTTGGAGAACTCCATAATAATCCTATTTGCCATTGGTTGCAGCTAGAACTTACCAAAGATTTGTATCAAACCAAAAAAGAAAATTTGATTTTGGGTGCAGAAATGTTTGAAGCAGATAATCAGTTAGTTTTCAATGAATTTACCAAAAATTATATCAAAGAAAGCAACTTTTTGAAAGAATGTAAACTTTGGGACAACTATGCCACAGACTACAAACCATTAGTAGAATTTGCCAAAGAAAACAAATTAAGTTTTGTCGCTACTAATATTCCACGCCGTTATGCTGCAATGGTGTCAAAAGATGGCTTAAAAGCACTTGACAAACTAGAAAATGAAGCTAAAAACTACATTGCGCCCTTGCCAATTACAGTAGATTTGACACTTTCTGGCTATGCCAATATGCTCCAAATGATGGGCGGAGGTAGTGCAAAAGGTGAAACTTTTATCTACGCACAAGCCGTAAAAGATGCTACAATGGCGTATTTTATCAATAAAAATCTTACAAAAGGGAAAACTTTTTTGCATTATAACGGTAGCTATCATTCTGACGACTTTCAAGGCATTATGTGGTATCTTTTAAAAGCAAATCCAAACCTCAAAATTCTTACTATTTCATCAACAGAACAAGCGCAAATGCAAAAAATTGATGACAAAAATAAGGATAAAGGTAATTTTATTCTCGTTACGCCTGAAACAATGACAAAAACTTATTGAGGTGTGAGGTGTGAAGTTTTGATGTAAATACATTTTTTATGACAAAATTTCACCTTTTACATCTCACACTTCACATCTCACACTTCACATCTCAAAATAAATGAAATCAAAACATCAGCCCAATTCAAAACAAAAACCTGCTATACTCTCTCCTACAGTCTATATTAAGACAAAAACCAAAGATTTGCCTTATGGTATCTGTTATTCTACCTATGACGAATACCATAATGAAAGCCACTCTGGACTGGATACGGTCATTGTGAGCAGAGTAATGCCAAGCGGAAAGCTTATTGTAGGTATGTATTTAATGGATTTGTACTGTTTGGGTATCAAAAACACAGTTTTTAAATTTGCTATGACAGCAGACGAATTTAACGAATTTGTAGAAATGGTACAAACACAAGAACGAAGAGATTTTTTTGAAATAGAGCCTTCAATGGCTGCTAACCTTGTTTTTGGAGGACTTGATTATGCGGAACAATTAGGTTTTAGACCTGAAAAAGACTGGGCTATCACTAAATATATTGTAGATGAAGACCTCATAACAGAAGATATTGATAACATTGAGTTTGGAAAAGATGGTAAGCCACTTTATTTTCAAGGTCCTTATGATAATGCAAAAATGATTTTTGCAACACTCAACAAAAATGTAGGTGAAGGAAATTATGAGTTTGTGATGATGCTTGATGATAATGATGACTTTGAGCTTCTTGATGGCAATTTTGATGAAGATGACGAAGAAGATGATGAAGATTTTGATGATGCAGAAGTCGTAGAAGAGAAAAAATAGCTTTTTTGGATATAGATTTTCCAAATCTAAAAGATTTTCCAAATCTTTTATTTTTTAAATCCTAATCCCAAAAGTCAAAGCATTTACTTTATTTGCTTTGTCTGTTTGAAAAAGCTGTGAAACATCATATTTCACAAAAATATGCCCTACAAAAATACGCCCTATTTTGCCGCCTATCTGTCCAGTTAGCCCAAAACGGAACGGATTTATAAAAAAATCATCAGCACTTTTTACTTTTTGAAAATCTCCGCTTCCATCTTTAAAATGTATTTTAGTATAGCTTGCTGCACACATACCCACATATACGCCCGCAGCAAGATTGTACGTATTACTTGCTGATTTTTGCCATTGAAAGTGTGCCAAAACAGGAATATTTATCTGAAAGTTAGACAGTTTATTTTTTGATAAATCAAAACCATTATTGCTAAATGCCACACCATTTGTACTTTTCGTAACAAAATTATCACCAGAAAAGCCAAAACCCAACCACGCAAGCTCCAAACCAACCTGAATACCCAAACGAGAACTATCTCCCAAAATCTTAAAACGCCAATTTCCACTAATGGCAAAATACTGAGAACGAAGCATATTTAAGCTATAATTTCCTGTAGCATTTCCCAAAAGTGCATTAAAACCAAAGTCAATATGTGGAATAAAACGGCGTTTTTGTGGCAAATCATACTGCTCACCTTTGTAAAGTTCGCCTCTATAAACCTCAAAAATACGTTCTCCTTTTTCGTTTCGTTTCCAAAGCGTGTCTTGTGCTAGTGTTTTTTCAGTAGAAAAAAGCAACAAAAACATTGAAATAAGGGTAATTTGTGTTAATATTTGTTTCATAAATAATTTTTTCTGATAAATAATTTTCTCACAAAAATACATCTTTTTCTTAAAAATCTTAAAAATATTTTTGCAATAGTGTTGCAAATAAAATATTTTGTTTTATATTTGCAACATTGTTGTATATACTTATTGTAATTAAATAAAACAAATGCGTTTTTTACTTTTGATATTCTGGATATTGTTTTTAATGATGGTTTTTCCTAGCACGTATGTATATGCGCAGGAAACTTGTAAAAACATTATTTCTGGAGAAATTACTTCTCAAAACAAAGAAAAAATTATTGGTGCAAGTGTTATTTTGACAGAAAATAATAATCCCAATAATACAAAAAATATTTTCAATATTATTTCTGATGATAATGGGAAATATAGCTTTAAAAATATCTGCAAAGGCAATTATACACTAAAAATTACAATGATTGGCTTTTTAGAGAAAACAATCAATATCAATATTTTAGAAGATAAAAATATTATTAAAAACGTGTTTTTAGAAGATTTGGAAGAAAATAAAGAAACAGCAACCGTTCACGCTCACCAAAATAATGCTACTGCAACACTTACAACGCAAACAATTTCTAATCAACAACTAGAAAAATTGCGAGGAAATTCTCTTGGAGATGCCCTCAAAAGCATTGCAGGCGTGAATACGCTCACAACAGGCGGAAATATCTCAAAACCAATGATACAAGGTATGCACAGCAACCGTATCTTGATTTTGAATAATAATATACGACAAGAAGGGCAAAATTGGGGCGTAGACCACGCACCAGAAATTGACCCATTTGTCGCAAACGAACTTTCTGTCATAAAAGGAGCTGCTAGTGTGCGTTATGGCGCAGATGCCATTGGTGGTGTGGTGCTTGTCAATCCTCCAAAACTCAAAATAAGCCCTTATTTTGGTGGTGAGGCTAATTTAGTGGGAAATACAAACGGACAAAGTGGCAATTTTGCGCTAATGCTGGAAGGTAGTCCTAATGATAAAATTAAGGGATTTGGGGGGTTGAAAGGCTTGGGTTGGCGTGTGCAAGGTAGCATAAAACAGGCTGGAAATCTCAAAACACCCACTTATTACCTCATAAATACAGGCGTAAAAGAGATGAATTTTTCTGGTGCATTAGGTTATACAAAAGATAAATTTAGTTTGGAAGGGTTTTATAGCCGTTTTGATACTGAGATAGGCATTTTTGCAGGCTCACAGTCAGCTGATAACCCGCAAAGTTTGACAGAAATTATAAAAAGTGGCTTAGAAGGTAATCCTCCGCCTCCTATTTCAGGATATGATAATGAATTTACTTACGCTATTGGCAAACCAAACCAAAAAACTGTTCATCATTTAGCTAAAATAAATGGTTGTTATGATTTTGAAAATGTGGGTAATTTGACGTTTCAATATGGTTTTCAGCAGAATACAAGGCAAGAATTTGATTTTAGGCGTGGCAGATTTATTGATAAACCTGTTTTATCTCTAGAACTCACCACCCACAACGCTGAAATAGTGCTAGAACACAAAGATTTTAAAAATTTATCAAAAAATAATAGTGGACTTTTCAAAGGAAATATAGGTTTGAGCGGTTCTGTGCAAGATAATATCAACGAAATAGGTATTGGAAAAGCATCACTTATTCCAAATGCTAGAAATACCAGTTTTGGTGCTTTTTTTACAGAAAGGTACATCAAAACTAAATACGAATTAGAAGCAGGAATTAGGTATGATTATAGACTTATGGAAGTTTTTATTGCGACTTTTGCAAATGGCTTAACTAAGCCCAAACGTAGTTTTAGTAATGTTTCTTTTGCTTTTGGAGGAGTTTTCAGACCCAATAATAAAATTACTTTACGTACAAATATTGCCTCTGCGTGGCGTGCGCCTAGCCTAAACGAACTTTATAGCTATGGCGTACATCAAAGTACAGCTACTTATGAAGTTGGAAATGATAGTTTGGAAACTGAAAAAGCCTTTAAATGGATAAATACAGCCATTTATCAAACAGAAAAATTCACTTTTGAAGGTAGTTTTTACACTAATTTTATCAATGATTATATTTACATAAAACCAATAAGTACAGGTTTTGAAGACCCTACAAGAGGCGTCTTTCCTGTGTTTTCTTACACGCAAACAAATGCACAATTTTTTGGTACAGATTTGACTGCAAAATACGAAATAACGCCCTCGTGGGTATTGGGCGCACAAGCATCACTTATACGTGGGCGAGATATTAGCCAAAATACAGACATTATTTTTATGCCACCCAACAAATTTGAAGGAAATATTACTTTTCAACCAAAAAAAGATAACAATTCTAATAATAATGCAAGTAATATTTTAGATAATTTATTTGTTACTTTGTCTGTGGTACACGTTAGTAAACAGCGTTTTGCACCTCCCAACATAGATTTTGGAGATACGCCAGCCGCTTATCAGCTCGTAAATTTGAGTTTAGGAACAAATTTTAATCTAAAAAAATCAGACCAAAATATAGAAAATACAACAAATCAACAACAAAAAAAACATCTTTTTAGTGTCAGTTTTGCAGCTACAAACCTGCTCAATACCACGTATAGAGATTATTTGAACAGATTTCGTTATTATGCCAACGAAATAGGGCGAAATTATACTTTAAGAATGAAATACAGTTTTTAGTTTTATATTCAATCAATAATTTAACATTTTAGTTTAATTTCAAAAATGAAAAATCCAGTTCAATCAATGGCAAAATTTGCCGTAATGCTACTTGTAGCAGCCATTTCTGTTACTTCTTGTAAGAAAAAAACAGATGACCCAGCACCAGTTGAAAATGAAGACATCACAGAAGTTTTGGTAACGCTCACAAATGCTACAACCCCCTCTGATGTAGTAACTTATAGGGCTTTCTTCGCAAAAGGCTACTCACAAGCAGCTACTTCAGCACCAGCTTACACTGTCACTTCTACTAAACAAACACTTACACTAGGAGCCACCTATAATGGTAGTGTGAAGTTTTTGAATGGCACAGAAGACATTACAGAAGAAATAACTGACCCAAATCCGCCAGCAGCAGATGCGGCAGAGGAAGGTGCAAAAAATCACCAAGTATATTATGGTTTCAATAGTGCTTTTGTTTCTCTTACCTACACAAATAATGACCCAAATGGTAAGCCAGTTGGAACGGAGTTTTCTGTACGTACTTCCACAACTGCAGTAGCGGCTGGTAGCCTTAATTTGAAACTTATTCATAAGCCAAACAAAGCTGCTAACAACGCAACTACACCATACACTTACTCTGCAGCAGCTAATGGCGGTTCTACTGACGTTGATGCTACATTTAGTAATGTTGTGGTGCAATAAGTAAGATAAAAATTGGATAAAAATTTTATAATTTTGATAAGAACACATCAAAAATGTGTTCTTATTTTTTTATTTTTCAAATATTTTTGCAATAATGTTGCATTTGCATTTTTTATTTGTATATTTGCAACATCATTGCATTTATAAACACAATAGTAAGAAACAGGTTTTTAAACGGTTTTGTTGGATTGTTTTGTAGATAATTGTAATTTTTTTATTAAGCTTAAATAAGAATACGTTTCTAACATATTCTTATTTTTTAAAATATAAGAATAAAATCCTATTAAAAATCAAAAGTATGAAAAATCTATTAAATAAAACACTTAAAATCAGCTTATTAGCTATTATTCTAATGAATTTTAATATGATAAAACATCCTATTAAAATGAGTAGCACTGATATTGAATATATACAATTTGAAAAAAGAATAGAAATGAGTTGTAGTTTTTTTGCAGATGACTTCAAGAAAGCACTCAAACAAGAAAAAATAAGAGATATAAATATTGGAAAGCCTACCAAAGAAGACTTATCAGCATTAAATAAATATATGAATACTAATATGAAAATAACTGTTGATAACAAAATTTTTCCGTTGGTGATAGCTTCTACCTATTTTGATGCCTCTTCAAACCTTTTTAAAATCAATTTTGAGTTTGAAAAAGTAGCACTCAAAAAAGGAACAAGTTTTACTTTTGAAAATAAAATACTGTTTAATATTTTTGGGTATATGCAAACTAACTACGTTTATATTTCTATTCCTCCATTTGTGATGCAAGAAGGCTTTTCTTTTACGCTGGACAACTACTCTCAAACCTATAATTTCTAATTTATATGAATTTTGGACTTTTCTTTAAAACTGGTTGGGAACACATAATTGATATCAACGCATTTGACCATTTGCTGTTTGTAATGACGCTTTGTGCTGCTTTTAAAATCAACCAATGGAAACAAATACTTATTATTATTACAGCATTTACCATTGGGCATTGCGCAACACTTGTGTTAAGTGTCTTTGATTTTGTGCCATCAAATGCTAAAATAATAGACGCACTTATCCCATTTACCATTATGATAACAGCTATTTCTAATGTTGTCTATTATGAAAAACAAGTCAATTCTACAACAAAAATCAATTATAAATATATTATTGCCTTAATATTTGGTTTGATACACGGCTTGGTTTTTGCAAGCAATTTTAAGGTGATGATGATGAAAGGAAAAAGCATTTTGATGCCACTTTTTGCCTTTAATATTGGTATTGAAATGGGGCAAATAGTTATTGTAGGCTGTTTTTTAATGGCACTTTATATTTATCAAGAAAAAATTAAAGGCAATCATTTTACTTGGAATGTCTTTATTTCTGGAGCAGGATTTGGAATAGCAATGACTATTTTGCTGAAAGCATTAGTGGGGGAAGGCGCAGAATAAAATATTTTTTTGCAACATTGTTGCATTTATGATTTTTATTCGTACATTTGTGTAAAATATTCTTAAAACTTAAAATAAATTTATGCTTTTACATATTGCTAAAAAAGAACTCAAAGAGGCGCTACGAGATAGTAGATTTCATTTTATGGCTGGTTTGGTCGTGATTTTGCTATTATTTTCTATGGTGGTGAGTTGGAATAATTATCAGAAAATCAATAAAGAATTTGTGGAAGCAGCCACCACAGCACGCCAGCAATGGGATACGCAAAAACCTAAAAATCCTCACTCTGCAGCTCATTTTGGCACTTTTGCTTTCAAACCTATTCAACCACTTTCTCTTATTGACAATGGTTTGGATAAATATTTGGGTGTTTCTGTGTTTTTGGAAGGACACAAACAAAACAACGCAGAATACAAACAAATTTCAGAACAAAATGACTTTGCACGCTTTGCCGAACTTACGCCTGCGTTTGTTTTCACCTATTTAATGCCTTTACTGATTATTTTACTTGCTTTCAACGTCTTCACGCAAGAAAAAGAAAATGGAACTTTGCGCCTTTTGCTTAGTCAGGGCGTTTCTAATTTTCAGATTGGTTTTGGCAAAATATTGGGTATTTATATGGTTTTAGGGCTGTTATTAGTGCCTATTTTTGCGTTGGGAGTTGTTTTTATTTTGATGAGCAATTACCAAATAGCTGATTTTTTGAGCTATGGAATGATGCTTTTGAGTTTGATTTTTTATTATACAATTTTCATAAATGTGGCGATAGGCGTATCTGCCATAGCAAAAAGTAGTAATGTGGCACTTATTAGTTTGCTTGGTTTTTGGATAATGTCGGCGTTGCTTGTACCAAAAATCAATGCCAATCTTTCTAAAAATATCTATAAAACACCTTCCTCTTCTGATTATCAAGCAGAAATAACAGAAAATTTGGAAAAAGGTGTTGATGGACATAATCCGTTTTCTAAGCAGTCAAAAATCTTTAAAGATAGCGTTTTGAAGGCAAATAAAGTGGATAGTGTACACAAATTACCTTTTAATTATATGGGACTTTCAATGCAGGCAGGAGAAGAACACGAAACCGTTGTGTATGCTAAGGCACTCAAAAAATTGAATGATATTTACCTCTCCCAGCTCAAAGTCCACGAGTTGAGCAGTGTCTTTTCTCCGACAATACTTATCAAAATTCTTTCTATGCAGTTTGCAAAAACAGATTTGCAGGCACATTATGAGTTTTCTAGGCAAGCTGAAAACTATCGTATTGCGCTTGTACGTGATTTGAATTATGATTTTAAAGATAATGCTGGCAAAAAAGGCTTTTCTTATATTTCTGAAGACAAAGATTTTTTTAAGAAAACTATCAAGTTTGAATATAAATCAACGGTATTTGGTCAGATAATGCAAAATGTAAGCATAACGTTTCTGTTTTTGTCATTTTGGGTGATTTTGAGCATTTTTTTTGTATTTATCTCCCTAAAAAAACTCTAAAATAAAATAACGTAAAATAAATGAGAATTTTTTTGAAATTTGAATTAAAACTGCTCCTACGCAATCCATTTATAGGAATTTTGACTATTTTGATTTTTGCTTTGTTGCTTTTTGCCACGCAAAATGGCATAAAACGTGTGGAAAAACAACAACAAACCATCAAAAAATTAAAAGATGGAGAAAATTTATTTTATCAAAAAAGTAAATTATTGCTTGATAGCCTAGAAAAAGGAACAAAAAAGCCATTTTCTGACAGAAACTGGTACTTAAGCCCCGACAATGCCATTACATTAAGTGCTTTTAGAGGGGCTGGAAGCTATGTTATTTTGCCTCCTGCACCACTTTCTGTTGTCAGTACAGGACAAAGTGATATTTTTCCCTATTATTCAAAAGTGGCACTAGGCACAAAAAATGAAGCAAAAGACAATGAAAATTTTGAAAATCCTTTTAATACCGCCATTGGTGATTTTGATTTGGCTTTTGTATTAGTTTTTATTTTTCCTTTATTTATTATCTCTTTGACTTACAATGTATTATCTTCTGAAAAAGAACAAGGAACACTTAACTTGTTGTTGTCAATGCCACTAAATATTCGTAGTTGGTTGGTGCAAAAAATAGCGTTTAGGTATGTTTTTTTGATGCTTTTAATGAGTATTTTATTGATGACTTCATTGCTAGTTTTTGGGATAAATATGGCTGAAAGTGCTTTTCTCTCTTTGCTCATAGCAACTTCTCTTTATACTTTATTTTGGTTTTTATGCGCTTTTAGCGTGAATTTATTGGGTAAAAGTTCTTCTAATAATGCGACAATCCTCTTAGGAATTTGGTTGTTTTTTACGTTAATGATTCCTAGTGTGGCAAATATGTTGGCTGGTGGTTTGTACCCTGTGCCTTCACGTGTAGCATTTGTAACGGCACAAAGAGACCTCAAAGCACAAGCGGATAAAGATAAAGAGAAAGTTTTAGCCGCTTTTTATGCGAAAAACCCACAATTTGAAAATAAAAAAGATGAAGATGAAAAATCTTGGAAAGATTATTGGCGTGAAGGCTTTGCTGAAGAAGATTATCTCAAAGAAATGATGGCAAAATTAGAACACAAATTTCAAGGACAAGCACAAGCACAACGTGATTTTGCAGGTGTGTTTCAATGGTTGTCGCCTGCTATTTTGTTTCAGAATAAACTTAATCAACTAGCCAAAACAGACACACAAAGTTACCTAGATTTTGATGTAAAAGTGGCTGGTTTTGAAGCAAATTGGACAAATTATTTCAAAAATAAATTTATGAAAGATGAGAAAATGACCACCAAAGATTTTGATAATTTTCCTAGATATAAATAAAAAACAGAAAATGTAGGAACACGCTGCGGCGTGTTCTGAATGTAGGAGAGCCTCCTCAATAGCAAAATTATCCAGCGTTAGAACACGCCACAGCGTGTTCCTGCATAAATACATTTTAAAATAACATAAATAAAAATATTTCTAAAATTTTTCAAAATTATGCTTTCAGCGCAAAATCTAACCAAAGAATATGGCACTTTTGTTGCCCTCAATGACTTGAATATCAACATCAATGCAGGTGAGATTTACTGCCTTTTGGGTGCAAATGGTGCAGGAAAATCCACTACTATCAACCTTTTTGTAGGCTTTATTCAGCCTACAAAAGGAAAGCTAGAAATAAACGGACTTGACATAAGCCAAAAAGTAATAGAAAGTAAGGCATTTATTGCCTATATCCCTGAAAATCTTACACTTTATCCAACGCTTTCTGGACTGGAAAATCTTGAATATTTTGCAGGACTTGCCAAAAAACAATATTCTAACAAACAACTCACCAACTTTTTGTTAGAAGCGGGTTTACAGGCAGATGCGCACACAAAACGTGTGGCAACCTATTCAAAAGGTATGCGCCAAAAAGTAGGAATTGCCCTTGCACTTGCCAAAAATGCAACTGTTTTGCTCTTAGACGAGCCAACATCAGGACTTGACCCACAAGCAAGCAACGAATTTTCTAACCTTCTTCTAAAACTCAAAGACAAGGGCGTAGCAACACTTATGGCAACCCACGACATTTTTCGTACTAAACAAATTGCTACACATATTGGTATAATGAAACAAGGTGTTTTAGTGAAATCTTTTCCTGCAAGTGAGGTTACATTACAAGAACTAGAAGCAATTTATTTGGAAACAATTAAATAATTGATGTTGCGCAGGAACTTTAAAATAATACAGAATACCAACTTAACCACCCCCAGCCCCTCCTTAGGAAGAAGGGGAGTTTTGTTCCCCTCCTTTGAAGGAGGGGTTAGGGGTAGTTTTGATACGTTTGCGTAACATCAGTAAATAATAGGTAATAGCCCAATCCAAAAATTAAATAAAAAAATTAAATAAAATACTAAGATGCAAATCAAAGAACAAACCCCAATAAAAGCTAATACCCAAGTTAAAAAACTACCTGTAACCGTTTTAAGTGGGTTTTTAGGTGTTGGGAAAACCACGCTACTCAATCATATTCTGCACAATAAAGAAGGTTTGAAAGTTGCTGTTATTGTCAATGATATGAGCGAGGTGAATATTGATGCTTCCCTTATCAAACAACAAAATACGCTTAGCAGAACAGAAGAGAAACTTGTAGAAATGTCTAATGGGTGCATTTGTTGCACTTTACGTGGTGATTTGATGATAGAAGTAGAACGCCTTGCAAAAGAAAACCGTTTTGATTATCTACTTATTGAAACCACAGGAATTAGTGAGCCTGTGCCTATTGCGCAAACTTTTACCTTCAAAAATGAAGAAGACGACATTGATTTGAGCCGTTACGCACAACTTGACACAATGGTTACGGTAGTTGATGCGCTTAATTTTCATAAGGATTTCGGAAGTGCTGATACCGTTTTTAGCAGAAAAATGAACAACGAAGACGAGCAAGACCAGCGCACTATTGTTAATCTTTTGACTGACCAAATAGAGTTTGCCGACATCATTATTCTCAATAAAACAGATTTGATTAGTGAATATCAATTAGGAGAATTAAAATCTATTATCAAAAGCCTAAACCCTGTTGCAGAGATATTAGACAGCACTTTTGGTAAAATTGACGCTAAAAAAATCCTCAATACAGGACTTTTTGATTTTGATAAAGCATCTAATTCTGCGGGTTGGTTGAAAGAGTTAAATACAGAACACACACCAGAAACAGAAGAATATGGAATTAGTTCGTTTGTTTTTAGGAATAAACGCCCATTTCACCCAGAAAGATTTTGGACGTATGTTTCACAAGATTTTCCTGCGAGTGTTATTAGAAGTAAGGGTCTGTTTTGGCTTGCCTCTCGTAAAGACGATGCTGTCAATTGGTCGCAAGCAGGTGGGTCATTGCGTGCAGAGCAGGCGGGCGTTTGGTGGGCAAGTATGCCTTATAGTGAGCGTACAAGCTATATTTCCTTTGTAGAAAATCAAAAAACAATAGAAAGCCGTTGGGATAAGCAATTTGGCGACCGTTTGAATGAAATTGTATTTATTGGTCAGCAAATGGGCAAAGACATCATTACCCAAGAGTTGGAAGCGTGTTTGTGTACTGACGAGGAAGTCAAACAAATGGAAAATAATAAAGTGAAATTTATTGATAATTTTCCTATTTGGTCGTAATTTCTCAATCTTCAAAAAAGTATTTAAATATGAAAGGAACACGCCAAAGCGTGTTCCTACATTAAATACAAATTTTTTGAATTGTATTGTAGATACTATTTTTTAGGCTCTACTTTTTTATCTTTTGCAGCGTGGTCAGCTACCATTTTCTCGTGGTCAGCCTTCATTGTTGCGTGTTCAGTTTCCATTGTTTTGTGGTCTGCAAGCATTTGGTCGTGTTCTGCGGTGATTGCAGTATGCTCTTTTGTTACTTCCTCATCTTTCATTTCACCTTTTGTGTGTTTTTCTTCCAAAGAAGTATGTTTTACAATGAGGTCATTATGTTTTTTCACCATTTCCTCGTGCTTTGTTATTAACGCAGTATGGGTAGCTTCTACTGATTTATGTGTAGAGTCCATTTCAGACATTGCAGCGTGTTGCTCTGTCATTTTTTTGTGGTCTGCCTCTAATAAGTCGTGGCTAGTTTCCATTGCTTTATGCTCTGCTTCCATTTTTGTATGGCTTTCAGTCATTTTGTTGTGGAGTTCTTGGTTTGGTTTTGAGCCACAAGCAAAAGCAAAAGCTGCTACAAAGGCAATTAGGATAAGATTTTTCATTATGAAATGTTTTTTTAATTGAATTGAATAGAATTATTGTACAGATGTAGTGTTTTTTAATCATTTAAGCAAAATATATTATTAAAATATTAAATGAAGTTTCTCCAAATCTTAAAGATTTTGGGGAAACTAAAAATTACCTAATCAATCTCAATGACCACACCAGTACTAATTGGGTGCGCAGAACACGTCAAAACGTAGCCTTCCGCAATTTCTTTGTCTGTGAGTGCATCTGTTTCCATATTTTTGATAGCTCCTTGCGTACATTTGCCCAAGCAAGCTGTACAAAGTCCACTTTGGCAAGAATAAGGCAAATCAATATTCTTCTTCATAGCCGCTTCTAAGATAGTTTGAGAGGGATTTACATCAAAATTATAGGTATTCCCGTTATAAATAACTGTAATATTTTGTGTAATTCTTTCCTTAGAAAACTCCACAGGAACAGTTTTTTGGGTAAAATCAACAGCAAAGCTTTCTTTTTTAAGTCCTTGTAAACCAAGTTTTTCAAAAGTATGCGTAATAGTTTCCATCATTCCAGAAGTACCACACATTAAATACTGTTTAGAAAGTGTGCGTTGGTTTTCTGCTCTGCTTTCTGATGAGTTTTCTTTCATTATTTTCTCTACTACATCAGCTATCAAACGCCCTGTAAAACCGCCATTATCTGTCCACGTAGCACTAGGACGAGATAATACGTGAAATATTTTTAGTTTATTTCCAAATTCATTTTGCAAATTTTCTAATCTTTCTCTAAAAAGTATGTTTTCTTCGTTTCTGCTTGCGTAGATAAGGCATACCTCGCTTGTAGGTTGCGTGTGAAGCACACTTTGCAAAATAGACATCATTGGTGTAATACCACTGCCACCTGCAAAGAGAAAATACTGATTATTTGGCAAAATCTCTGGTGCAAAAGTGCCTGTCGGTGCTAGTACATCTATTAAATCACCTTTTTTGATAGAATTATTGAGAAGATTGGAGATTTTGCCACCTTCTACACGCTTGACAAGCACCGAGATAGTGTTTTGTTGTGTGGCATAAGAGCTACAAATAGAATAAGAGCGTCTAAATTCTTCTTTGCCAACTTTTATGATAAGTGTGAGAAATTGCCCAGATTTGTAGCTTAATGGCGCATTTTGGGGCTGATTAAAAACAATTTCAACAGCGTTTTCTGTCTGTTGAATAATATTTTGAACTTCTAATTGCATTGTCCTTGAATTGTTCTTGAATTGTAAATGATAAATGAAGTACAAAGGTAGTTATTTTCTTTTGATTTTTTTGTGTAAATAATCAAAATTTTATGTTCGTACCTCGTATTTCAAACTTCGTACCTCTTCTTTATTTCCCAAAGGCTGATTTTAGCAAAAGCCCTGCACCGCCAGCAGATAACACAAATATTAAAAGAAGTTGAAATAAATTCATAGACCTAAAATTAAAATTAATGTTCATTATCACGCCAATAACAATACAAACCACTGCGCCAACCATCATTAGCCAACCTACATAGTTTTTAGCGTTAAAAAAAACCATTACCACACCTATAAAAAACGGAATAAGTAGCATACCACTCGTTACGCCTACATTTCCCATTTGGTAGAGATGTCCGCCCCAACCCACATTTACGTGGATAGAACTTAATAATAAATACATTCCCAAAGAAAACATCACCGCACCGCCCAAAAAAGTGCCTATGCTTGGTTGATTAGCCATAATTTTGTTATTTTAGTTTTTGATTTTTGATAATAGTTTTTGATAATTTTCAATATTATTTCAACACAAATATAGGATATTTTCTACAAAGATATTTTTTATTTATAGTTTTTTTGATGAATTTACTTGTAACATTATTTATAATTTTAATATTTTTTTTGAAGATAAAACATTATTTATCCAAAAAAAAGTGTTTAATTTGTATCATAATCTAACCAAAAACCGACTTTTTAAGTTATTTTCTATTCTATTTTAATGCCATTTTAAAGCATTTGATGTAATATTTAATAATTTATCATATAAAATATACACTAACAACTATTATGCAAAAGATAACTACTTTTATTGATGTAAGATTTTTGTTCGTTTGTTGCCTTCTTTTTTTAGGATTTTCAACGAAAAAATTACAAGCACAATGCCCAAATATGACCATTGTCGTTACTAGCCCAAGTTGCCCTAGTGCTAATAATGGTCAAATTGCGGTTTCACTTTCCAATGTTACAGGACTTTTTAATATAGCTTTATATATTGATGTTGTAAGTACAGGGCTAGTGCCAGTGGCAAATTTTCTTAATCAGACAACTAATCCGTTTACCTTCACAGCTTTAGCTCCTTCAGATAGATATGTTGTCATAGTATCTTTTCCTACAAGTAACCCCGTTCCTACTGGTTGTGGTAGCATTTTAGCATCTGCGCCCGTTGTTGTAAATAATCCTAGCATTATTTTTACTCCCACTATTGCGCCTAATATTTGCCAAATAGCCGCTCCACGCACCATAATAGCTACTTATACAGGTAGCGCATTAGGTACAGGTACATTTACGGGTAATGGAATTTCTTCAAGTGGCGTTTTCAATCCAACTACTGCAGGAGTAGGTACACATACCATTACCTACACGTATGTAACAGCAAGTTGCACCATTGCAGGTACACAAGATATTACTGTAACGCCAACGCCTGTACTTTCTTTTGCTATTACGCCTTCTACTATTTGTCGTGCTGGCGGACTTGTGCCACTTACTGCCACGCCCACAGGAGGCACTTTTTCAGGTTTGGGAGTTACTGGAGCTAACCTTGACCCCAATGTAGGCGCAAATGGTGTTAGAACAATTACTTATACTTTTACACAAAATGGCTGTACACGTACCACTACAAGCACTATCAATATAGTAGCAAATACAACAGTTTCATTATCAGGGCTTTTACCTGTTTATTGTAGTAATGCACCTAGCGCAACTGCAACTGTTTCTCCTGCTGGTGGCACGCTTTCAGGTGCAGGCGTTAGTGGACTTACTTTTAATCCTGCTACGGCTGGCGTTGGTTTCCATACGCTTACCTATACTTTTCTTCAAAATAATTGTACTTTTACGGCTACTCGTGTGGTGGAAGTGCGAAATCCTACGGTTGTCGTTAGTTTTACTAATTTATCTCCTGCTTATTGTGTAAATGCTGTTCCTTTTGGGCTTACGGCTTCTTTGAATGGTGGTACTTTTTCTGGGAATGGCGTTGTAGGCAATGTTTTTACCCCTAATAATGCAGGAATTGGCACACATATTATTTCTTATGCTTATAATGATGCTGGTTGTGCAGGAATTATCACACAAAGTGTGCAAGTTGTTGCGCCTGTTGTGGTAAGTTTTAGCGGTTTGCCTACTGCTATGCCTGTTTCTTATTGCAAAACTGCTCCTGCCCTCACACTCATAGGTACGCCTGCTGGTGGTGTTTTTTCAGGAAATGGTATCTCAGGAAATTCTTTTGACCCAAATAATACAAGTGTAAATATTGGTGTAAATGCTATTACTTATACCGTTACGCAAAATAACTGTACTGTTTCATCTGCGCAAAATGTTATCATTACTGCGCCACCAACCATTATTTTTGGAGGTCTTAATGCTACTTATTGCCTTGCTTCTCCCAATACAACTATTGCTGCTACGCCTGCTGGTGGCACTTTTTCTGGAAATGGAATAAGTGGAAATACTTTTAGTGCAAATAGTGCAGGTATTGGCATTCATGTAATAACGTATTCTTTTACAAATAATGGCTGTACGACCATAGGAACACAATCAGTTGAAGTTATTTCTAATCCTACGGTAAGTATTGTAGGGCTTAGTAGTCCTTATTGTTTGAGTTCTGGAACAGTAAATCTTGCTGCAACGCCTGCTGGTGGTACTTTTTCTGGTACTGGCGTAAGTGGAACACTTGGGAATTACGTTTTTAATCCTGCTACTGCTGGTATTGGTTTTCATACCATTGACTATGTGGTTGTTTTGGGTGGTTGTTCTTTTAATACCTCTCAAGTTGTTGAAGTAAAAACAGGCACAGTAACGCCTACTATTGCAGGGCTTGGTACTAATTATTGTTTGCTCGCACCTTCTGTAAACCTCACAGGAACACCTGTTGGTGGCACTTTTGTAGGTGCAGGAATGTCTGGCAATACTTTTAATCCTTCTGTGGCTGGCGTAGGAACACATACAATTACCTATAATTTTAATAGTGGTGGGTGTACTTCTAGTGCTATTCAAACAGTAAACGTAACGCCAACACCCATAATAGTATTTCCAAATACCATTCCAACAAGCATTTGCGTATCTGGGGCTAATATTGCACTTTCTGCTACGCCTGCTGGTGGTGTGTTTTCTGGTACTGGCGTAAGCGGAACAGTAGGAAATTATATTTTTAGTCCTTCTACGGCTGGTATTGGCACTTTTCCTGTGGTTTATACTTTTTCTGAAAATGGTTGTACTGTAACAAATAATATCAATATCAATGTAACGCCAACACCCGTACTTGTTTTTGGGGCTTTGCCTACTCAATATTGCTTATCTGCTACCAATTTGACACTTACTGCTACGCCTGTGGGAGGTGTATTTTCTGGTGCTGGTGTGGCTTTAAGTGGTGCTGATTATGTTTTTAGCCCAACTATTGCTACTGTTGGAACGCATATTTTGACTTATACTTTTATTCAAAATGGTTGTACGCTTTCAACTACAAAATCAATAACTGTAACAGCTACGCCTGTAGTAAGTATTTCTGGTTTACTTGCTAATTATTGCAATGATATTACGAGTGTTCCACTTGTGGGCGTGCCTGCAAGTACAGCTACACAAGGAGTGTTTTCTGGTCCAGGAGTATCAGGAACGGCTGGAAACTACATTTTTAATCCAAATATGGCAGGAAACGGTATCAAAACAATTACTTATACTTATATTGAAAATGGTTGTACTATTTCAGTAACCCAAAACACAACTGTAACATTTTGCGACCCTTGTGCTGGTGTAACAATATCAACTACACTAACACTCACACAACCAACTACTTGTGGACAAACTGGTACGATAGTTGTTTCTGCGCCTGCTGGTGGCACTGCGCCTTATACCTATAGCCTAAACGGTGCGCCTTTTGGGAGTACGACAACTTTTAATAATCTTGCGCCAAATACTCATACAATTATTGTAAAAGATGCCATTGGTTGTTCTCAAACCTATTCTTCTATCATAAATCCTTACGTAGGAATTTCTGTTGCAAGTATCATTCAAACGCCTGTTTCTTGTGCAGGAGGCAACAATGGCACTATTACGGTAGTGGCAACAGGAGGAAATGGAAATTATCAATATAGTTTAGATGGAATAACTTTTCAGCCTTTGAATACGTTTATTGGGCTTATTGCAGGTAGTTATACAGTGAGCATAAAAGACAATTTGGCGTGTGTAACAACAGCTAACATCTCTGTTGTTCAGCCTTCTACGTTATCAGCAAATGCTGTAGTTACTAATCCTTCTAATTGTGTATTGAGTAATGGTGTTATTACATTTTCAAATGTAGTGGGTGGCAATGCACCCTACCAATATTCTATCAATAATGGCGCAAATTACGTTAGTACGCCTACTTTTCCTAATGTTGCGGCTGGTACTTATGTTGTTTCTGTAATTGATGCTAAAAGTTGTGTTTGGAGCAGTACCATTGTTTTAGGTTTTACTAATAATTTGGCTGGAAGCGTGATAACTTTCCCTGCATCTTGTGGTGGTACTAATGGGCAAGTTTTAGCTCAAAATGCAACTGGTGGAGGTGGTACTTATGTTTATTCTTTGGATAATATGAATTATCAGGCAAACCCATTGTTTATGAATCTTGCGGCAGGAAACTATACTTTATATGTAAAAGACCCTATTAGTTTGTGTTTTGCTACTGTTCCTGCAGTAGTGGGTAATACGAGTGGTTTTACTGCTAACTTATCAAATGTTCAGCCTACAAGTTGTGGGGTTGGAAATGGTAGTATCACAGTTTCTTCTCCTTCTGGTGGAGTTGCACCTTATCAATATAGTTTAGATGGTGTTACCTACCAAAGTTCTCCAGTTTTTGCTGGGCTTTCTGGTGGCAATTATAGCATACATATCAAAGACAGTAATAATTGTCCTTTGATTTTAACAACAACGCTCACAGGTAGTACAAGCCCTATTATTATTGGTGCGCCAAGCGGTGTTAGTCCTTCTTGTGCAGGTCTTTTAAATGGTCAAATAAGCATTACAAGTATTTCTGGTGGTGTTTTGCCTTATCAGTATAGTTTGGATAATGTTACTTTCCAAAACTCACCTGTTTTTGCAGGACTTGCAGATGGATTTTATACAATTTATGTGAAAGATGCTAGTAATTGCGTTCAAAATACAACTTATACATTGCTTCCTACAAATACTATTACATTTGATATTGTGCAAGCTAGTTTAGCTAATTGTAGTAATCCTACGGCTAGAATGGAAGTTAGAAATGTAATTGGTGGTGTTGCACCTTATCAATATAGTATGGACGGCATCAATTATACAAGTAGTAATGTTTTTGAAAATGTGGCAGCAGGTGCTTATACGTGTTATGTGAAAGATAGTAGAGTGGGTAATTGTGTTGCTCAAAAAATTATTACAGTTGATGGTACAAGGGCTTTTAATTATGTTTTGACACAGCAAAACCTTGATTGTAAGCACGCATTAGGTAATATCAAAATTACGGCTATTGTGGGTGGTACGTTGCCTTATGTTTTAACTTTGAAAAAAGATGATCAAATCATTAAAACAGAAACTATTTTTGTTGATAATTATACTTTTAATGACCTTTTGGAAGGAAATTATACTTTGAATGTAACAAACGCTAGCACTTGTAGTATAGCAGATAAAACTATTATTCTTAAAAAATCTATTCCTCTGGCTGCAACCATAAGCACCACAAAATCTTTGCTTACAGAGCCTACGGGCAGTATTTTGATAGAAGAAATCACAGGTGGAACTTCTCCATATAGTGTAAGTATTGATAGTGCCAAAACTTTCAAAACACTTAATGATAATTTTTTGACAATCAACAACTTAGCGGTAGGCACGTATTATGTAGTTGTGCGTGATGTTGTTGGGTGTGAGTTCCGTGTGAAAGTGATTATAGAAGAAAGTTTATTTGCTATTCCTAATGTGTTTACGCCTAATAATGACGGTAAAAATGAAACTTTTTTTGTAGAAAACTTGCCAAAAGAGGGTGCATATTTGCGTGTATCCAACCGTTGGGGCAAAACAGTTTTTGAAACAAGCAACTATCAAAACGACTGGAAAGCAGAAGGTTTGAGTGAAGGCGTATATTTTTATATTCTTCAAATCTCTAATAAACAAGCTGTTACAGGAAACGTGCAAATTTGGAGATAAGTTTTGATTACTTCTAACTTTCAAAACATCAAACTAAGAATATTTATGGGTGGACTTTTAATGAATTTAGGGCGTGTGGACAAAGAAAAATATTTGCAAATAATAGCAGATATTACACCATACCTTGACCAAAAACTAGGAAAATATTATAAAATACCTCGTTATTATGCTTCAAAACCAACTTTTGGAGATGTGGATATTTTGGTTTCACAAGAAATTTTAACACAAAATCATTACAACAACTGGCAAGATTTAACAAAAAGTATCACTAATGACTTGAAAATCAATAAATTTAAGTCTTCTGGGCATATTTTTTCTACGGCTTATCTTGATTTTCAGGTAGATTTTTTTTGCGTAAAACCTGCTTTTTTTGAAAGTACCTATGACTTTTTGTGTTTCAATGATTTAGGTAATTTATTAGGGAAAATGTTTCACCGTTTTAACCTCAAATTTGGTGAAACTGGGCTTTCCTACGTGTATAGGCGTGCAGACGGACATTATAAAACAGATTTGTCTGTTTGCTTGGACATCAAAAAAATCATTGAATTTTTGGAACTAGATTTTTCTTATTGGCAAAATGGCTTCCAAACGCTGGAAACAATGTTTGAATGGGTAATAACTTCTCCTTATTTTTCCTACAAACCGTATTTTGATACCTCAAAAACGACTGAAAAACGCATAGAACAGCGTACCACAGTTAGTAAATTTACGGATTGGTTGGAAGAAAATAACGTCCAAAAGCATTATTTTTCAAAGGAAAATAGAGAAGAATATTTACCTATGATTGCTAATTATTTTGCAGAAGCAAATCTTTATCAACTTATTGAAGATGAGAAAGTTAAAGAAGAAAAAACTATCAAAATAGCAGAAAAATTCAATGGAAAAATTATTATGGCACTCACCAATTTGGAAGGCAAAGAATTAGGAGATTTTATTACTCGTTTTAAAACGCATTTTGGTGCAAAAAAAGACAATAATAATGTTGATTTTGAGGATTTTATTCTCCAAAATTCCGCTGAAAATATCAAAAATGAAATCTTAAAATTTAAGTAATTTAGTTGCCACAAATGCACAAATAAACTACGTATTTGTATTCATCTGTGCATCTGTGGCAACTATTTATCAATTATTTTTCACTCACGCCTGCACTCCCAAAACTCGCCATTTCCGTTAAAAAATTAGCTGCTGCGTTGATAATTGGGTACGCCATAGCACAACCAGTCCCCTCTCCTAGTCGCATATTGAGGTTTAAAATAGGTTTTACTTTTAAAAAATCAAGCATTTTTTTGTGTCCTTGCTCGTCTGACTGGTGCGTAAAAACAGCGTATTCCTTCACTAATGGCTCTTTATGGTGCGCTACCAAAAACGCAGCAGTCGCAATAAAACCATCAACCAAAACCATCATTTTAAGTTCTGCCGCTTTGAGCATTGCACCACACATCATAGCTATCTCAAAACCGCCAAAAGCCACTAAAATCTCCTCCAAAGTAGCAGTTTCATTGTCCAAATTATGGTGCAAAATAGCTTTTCTTAACACTTCTATTTTATTTTCTAATTGTTCATTAGATAGCCCTGTACCTTTTCCAACGCAGTTTTCTATCAAAAATTTACAGCAAATGCTCATCAAAATAGCCGCAGAAGACGTATTTGCAATACCCATTTCACCAAAACCAATGACATTACAACCTTTTGCGTGAATATCAGCCACTATTTGCGCTCCTTGCGTAAGACAATGTTCTAATTGTTCATTAGTCATTGCCTTGTTAGTGAGATAGTTAGCCGTTTGTTTTGCTATTTTTGCATTGATAAGATTGTCGTGCTTGGCAAAATCATAATTTACGCCAGCATCAACAATAATTAAATTGATATTATTTTGTTTAGCAAAGACATTGATTGCAGCACCTCCATTGAGAAAATTAAGCACCATTTGATAAGTAACCTCTTGCGGGAATGCGCTCACACCAGCATTCACGCCTGCGCCTGCAATGCCGTGGTCTGCTGCAAAAACAACCAAATGTGGGTTATTGAGTCTTGGGCTTTGGGTTTGTTGGATAAGAGCTATTTGAAGGGCTATTTCTTCCAAACGACCAAGAGAACCAAGCGGTTTGGTTTTGTGGTCAATATTAAACTGAATATCTTTTTCAACACCTTTATTGGGCATTTCTATTGAGAAATTGGGCATTTTTTTGAGGTTTGAGTGTTATTTTTTGTTAATAATTTATCAATATCATCTTTTACAAATGGCAAAATCTTTTCTGCAAGCTCATATACCTGTGTTTCGTGAACATCAGGCAAGGACGAGGCATCAGAAAAATTAGTTTTAGCATTCTTAATGGCAGTTTCTATGAGTATTGGGTGTTTGCGAGTATCAAAGCCACCTTTTATTTTTTCATTCAAATAATTTTTCCAATTTTTCCCAATCTCTTCTGTTGGTTTTTCTGTTTCAAAATGATAATAAAGCCAAACTTCAAAAGAACGGTTGCTTTGCACCACAAACCAATTATTATGATTTGCTACACTTTCTCTAAGCAAAATTATTTCATCATCTCTTTCGTCTGTGTCAAGAACAAACCATATTTCATCAATATCTTGATTAAATATATCTTGTTCATTTTTTATCAATTTCTCACACGCATTGTTATAAAGCCCTATTGGGTGATTTTTAGCATCAATTTGGACAATTTGGATACTGATTTGTGAAGCTAATTTAGCAAAAAAATAGAAATATTTTATTTCAGTTTTCTTACCTTCACAAAACAAATAAAGCTTTTTTGCATCTTTAACTGGTTCTTTTTTCTCGTATTTTCTTTCGTTTCTACTTAGCATTATCATTCAATTTTTGATTTTCTAAATTCTCCTCTTCAAATTTGTGCCAATTAAGGTTTTGCAAATCACCTATAAATGGTATTCCGCCATATCTACCAGCCAAATAACCCTTATCAAAATCAATAGTGGCGTGTTCTATAAAATCACTCAAAGGAGAAAGTTTAGTTGCGCCACCTTTTTTTTCAGCAAACCAAACCTCATCTTGTCTAAAAATCTCTTTATCTAGCAAATTGAACTCGTGTGTCGTAAAAATCAGTTGTCCTTTTGTTTTTGTGTCTTCTGAAAACTTACGAATCAGCTCTTTTATGATGATTGGGTGAATACTACGCTCAATTTCGTCAATGATAAAAGTTCTATCTGTACCTATTAAAGTATGAAAAACAGGTAAATATTCTAAAAGTCTTTGTGTTCCATCAGACTCTTCACTTACCTTAAATGGTATATTTTCGTTATTCTCTCCTTTATGTTCCAGAAATAATTTCTGTACTTTAATACTGCCATTTTCATTAACTATATCAAATTCTTCACCTTTTTTTTTAATTGTTCTAAAAAAAAAAAAATTAGGATTGATTTGTGCTTCGTATTTAATCTCGTCTATTTCTTTTTGATTATCTTTTCCAAAAAACTCTTCTAAAGTTTTTTCTTCAACTTTTAATTGTGCTATTCCTGTATTAAAAGAAGACATCAAATTATTAGAAAAATCAATATTTGTACTAACAAAATTAGCTAATTTATTAACTCTAGTAGAAGGAAATAAAACAACTAAACCCTCAATAAGCCACATAAGAGCATTTTTAACATCATTAAAAGCATCATTGGTAATTATATTAAGTAATGTAAAAAGTGGCTGATTACTTTTTAAAAAATCTTTTTCAATGACATTTTTTAAAATTTGGTTTTCTGCATTTTTTTCAAAGTCCTCATAGAAGGTAGTTTTTGTTTTTTCGTTTTTATATTCTCTTTGAAAAATAAGCGTATCTTCTTGTTTTTCGTTATTATAACTAAAATACTCATAAATTATTATCCCTTTATCAACAGATACTGAATAATAATAAGTTCTGTCACTTACAGAAAATTCAATAGCAAGCTCAACAGGCTCATTTTGAGTAGTTTCAGACAGTTTAAATTTTTGATTATTGAACTCTATTGGAATCACACCAGTAATAAGCATAGAACGAAGCAAACCTATTGCTTTCACCAAGTTAGATTTTCCAGCACCGTTTGCGCCATATAAAGCGGTCATTTTGAGGACTTCAACGCCGTTTTTTTGGTATTTATGATGATTTAATCTTTGGGATTTGCTAGGCAAAAGATTAAATTCTGTTTCTTCTTTGAAAGAAAATAAGTTTTTTACAACAAACCTAATTAACATTTTGGATTATACATTTTAAGTTGTGAATTATATGGGATTTTTCCACGAAATATAGCTATTTTGAGGCTAAAATCAATAATTAAGCAGTTTTTTACTCAATCTTTCTGATAAATTTATTATTTCGTCTTTTTTAGCAAGAACATCTACCCAATGTGTTAGAATGGCACTTTTACCATAAAACAGACCAGCCAAACCACCTGTAACACAACCCGTTGTATCTGTGTCGCTACCCAAATTAACGGCTTTTAGTGTGGCATCAGCATAATTATTTGTAGTCATAAAACACCAAATACTTGCTTCTAGCGTATCCAAAACATATCCAGAGGACAAAATTTTACCCTCAAAAGCATCTAAAATACTATGTTCATTATTGTGAGTATTCAAAATCCTATGAAATTTATCTATTTCATTTTGAGATGCTATTGCATTGGTATTCAAGAAGTTATTAACTTTTACTTGCATATTTTTATACGCAATTTCTTTGTTAGCATTTTCTTCTAAAAGTTCCAGCGCAAACTCACAATAAATAAAACACGCCAAAATAGCTCGTATATGCCCGTGAGTGATGCTAGAAACATCAGAAATTATCTTAAATCTCTCTTCTATTGTTTTGTTCTGATATTTTAGATAGAAAATAATAGGCAAAATACGCATCAAAGAGCCATTTCCGTTATCTCTTTCACTATTTCCACCTGCCACAGTAGCAGGTGAGCCATCACGCAAACGCCTAATTGCCTCTGACGTGCCTATTCCCACATCAAAAACACGCCCACGAGCAGTCCAAAAACTGTCATCATACCACAAAACAAAATTATTAGCAATATCCTCTAAATCATAGCCCTTAGTCAAACTTTCTGCCAAGCAAAATGCCAAAGAACTATCATCAGACCACGTTCCCGCTTCCTGATTGTGCGTACCAAACGCCCACATATCCGTTACAGGTAATTTTCTGATAGTTTCTCTACCCAAAAACTCTACAGGAACGCCCAACGCATCACCAACAGCAAGTCCTAAAAAGGCATCTAAAATTTTCATAATCAATTACTTAGTAAACCCAATAAAAATTTCTAGCTCTTTCTTTTGCATAAAATGATGTTCAGAGTGATACCAAACCATTTTATACCATTCCAAAGCACTCAAAAAACCACAAACAGCGTGTTTTACTCTGTATTCTCCATTATTTTTTTCAAGATTTTCAAGCATTCTTTCCATTTGAAAAAGCAAATTAACAAGCAGTGTTTTGTATTCTATGCGGTTTTTTGCCACTAATGGGTCCGCATTTTGATAGGCTTCTGGTATTTTTATTTTGATAGGCGGGAACGCACCATATTTATAAATATTTTCTCCAATATCTGTCTTATCTCCACCCATTTGCCCTTTTCTTTCAGAAAGACAATTATTGGCTTGATACATAAAAAACTGTGCAGAAATGAAAATATGCTCGTACATTTGACCAACAGACCAAGTATTTTCATCTTTTTTCATCAAAAAAGTTTCGTCTGTATAGTTTTCCAATGAAGTAATATAAATGTTTATTATTTCTTGTGTTTTCTGAAAAATGGTTTTAGATGGCATTTAATGATTATTTTAAAATATTTTTATTCTTTTTATAATACTTTTATAATTGTTTTGTATTGATTTTGTATTGATTTCGTATTGATTTCGTACCTTCCACCACGTACATTTTCCTTATCATTCTTTAAGCACCATATCAATGCACATTACCGCCGCTAATATCAAGATTCTTAAAGAGTTATCTGGCGGGATTTTGTCACTAATAGAAAGTACATAATTGTCAGCGGATGTAAAAAATTCCTTTCCAAAACCTGCCCACTTCTTCGTAACCTGCGCAAATTCTATATTATCCTTAATGAATTTGAAATCCCAACCTGTCCATTTTCCTTTCAATTCGCAAAGTGCTACATCATTGGTATCCAGCACCTTAAACGCACCTCCAAGAGAAAAAAACTTTTGTTTAAAACGCCCAACAACTTTGTCGTTTTCGTCAAAAACCTCCACAGAAGACAAAAAAAGCGTGAAATTTCGTTTTATTCTAAGTACCTGCTTGCCATCTGGCGTGGTGATTTGAATGTCAAAAGGAGTCATTCTTTTGTATTCCGTAAAACGGAAAATTTTTGTAAAAAACCCCAAATTAGGCTCTCGGCACATCATAAGCACTTGTTTTGTTTCTGGGTCGCACACGTCAAATTCATTGGCAGCCTTGAACATTCCTACATATTCTTTGACAAAAAACAGATTTTGGTTTAAAACAGGATTCATTTGGTCTAAATTATGAGTTTTGAATAAAATTATAAGTTATTTTACCCAAAATTAAAGTTTTTTTCTGAATAAGCAAGTCTAAAATCAGTAAAAATGGTTTGATTTTTGCAAACAAACACTAAAATAGCGTTGTTTACGTTATATATTTAGACTAAAATAACTATAAAATGAAAAGAAATATTGTTTTTATATGGATTTTGCTCACCAATTTGGTGCTTGCAGAAGACGTTTTTGCACAAAAGAAAACTAATAAAACCACCAAAACTGACAAATTGGCAGACAAAGCAGTTGCTACCAATTTAGAAAGTTCTGTCTTTTGGGAGATTTCAGGCAAAGATGTCAAAAAACCTTCCTACGTCTTTGGAACGCATCATTTGTTTAATCCCAAAACAATGATTGATAGCAAAATTGTGCAAGAAAAATTTGCCCTTTCTGAACGTGTCGTAGGTGAAATAACCATTGATAATATGGCTATGATGAAGGTTTTTGCTGCTTGCATAATGCGTGATACCACAATGAAAGAACTTCTTACCCCAAAAGAATATGCAGAAGTGGAAGAAGCCTTTGAAAAAGTGGGTTTGCCTTTTGCTATGTTCAACAGAATAAAACCAATGATGGCGCAACAAATGATAGAAAGCGTGAAATATACAAAATTATTTCCTAAAACTGACACAGAAAAACCCGCTTCTATGGGTATGGGAAACCCTTTTACAAGTTCTATGGACGGTTATTTTCAAGATAAAGCAAAAACAGACGGCAAAGAAGTTGATGGTTTAGAAACTGTTGAAGACCAAACTAAGGCACTTTTTGATGGTTATCCTATCCTAAAACAAAAAGAAATGTTGCTAAAAACAGTACGTGATACTGTTGCGCTAAAAGACGACCAAGAAATCCAGAAGTTAACGCAACTTTACAAAGAGCAAAATCTCAATAAAATTGCGGAAATGACACTCAAAACAATGGAAACAGAAGAATATAATAATCTTCTCAAAAATAGAAACGACAAATGGATGCCACAAATCTTTGAAATGATAGCTAAAAAACCTACGTTTTTTGCGGTTGGTGCGGCGCATTTGGTAGGTGTTGATGGTGTTATTTTGCGTTTGAGGAAAGAAGGTTATACTGTAAAACCCATAAAAATTGTGTTGTAGTTTTCATTGAAAAATGCGTTTTTTTATGTACTTTTGTGGAATATTTATAAAGAAAAATTTAGGGAAGTTCATAGAAAAACGTTACAATTATGGGATACAGCACATATAGAAGTCTAAAACAGACACTAAAAAAACTAGATTTAGAAGAACTTGATGTAGCACTTTTCCCTGAATTGAAAGAAGTGGCGCCTTCTGACTGGCTTTTGCAAACACTTGCAATGGCAAAAAGAACACCTCTAACAAACGAGAAAAGCAAATCTGAAAGGATAATTGCACCTATTTTGCTAGAAGTTGCACTGCATTATGAAACACAAATCACACTTTATTCTGGTGAAGACCTGACCGTTGATGCAAGCAGAGATTTATCTGGTGAATGTGATTTTTTCTTCTCCAAACACCCACGTAAAAGCGTAATGCAAGCTCCTATCATTACTTTTGTGGAAGCAAAAGATGAAGATTTTGAATACGGACAAGCACAATGTATTGCACAAATGTATGGTTCTCAAATATTTAATGAGCAAGAAGGTAAGCCAATACCATTTATTTATGGTTGTGCAGTAACAGCTGGAGAATGGAAATTTTTAAAACTTACAAAAAATCAAATTTTAATAGACACAGAAACCTATTATTTGAATGAATTACCTAAGATTTTGGGTGTTTTTCATACTATTTTACCATCATTTTTAAATTAAATTGTGAGTTAAAACATACAAAAACTCACTCAACACTCAATACTCACAACTATTTATGGCTATTTTGCCTATTCTCTTTCTTTCTGCGCTGATTTTGGCGTTAGATGTTTATGTTTTTCAATTTGTAAAAGTAGTTTTTGCTGATAATAATTACAAAAAAGCTATTTATAGCGTGTATTGGGCTATTCCTGCATTACTAATTGGTATGCTTGTTTTCTATAATCTCTACAAAATAGAAAAATTAGATATTTTTTATAGGTTATTTTTTGGTGTAATGTTTTCCATTTATATTGCTAAATTTATCTCTTTTCCTTTTTTAGTTATTGATGATTTAATACGCTTATTTACGTGGATTGGGCAAATAACAGGATTTATTTTTCCAAAAACAACGCAAACAGTAACACAAAATCTTACAGAAATAATCACGGAAAAACCTGACAATTTGTCTGATAATTCTTCTAATAATATTAAAAATATTTTAGAAGACACCGCCGTAGGCAACACCATTACGCGTTCTAGTTTTTTGGCAAAAACTGCCCTTATTTCAAGTGGCGCAACTCTCGCAACACTTGGATATGGCATCATATCAGGCGCACACGACTACAGAGTACGCAAAAGAACGGTTTTTTTGCCAAATTTGCCCAAAGAGTTTGATGGTTTGCGTATGGCGCAACTTTCTGACATACATTCTGGTAGCTTTTTCAATAAAACTGCCGTAAAAGGTGGAATTGAGATGCTTTTAGCTGAAAAACCTGATATAATTACCTTCACAGGAGATTTGGTTAATGATAGAGCAAAAGAATTGAAAGATTATTTTGATATTTTTTCTACGCTAAAAGCACCTTTGGGTGTGTTTTCGTGCTTAGGAAACCACGACTACGGTGATTATTACCGTAATTGGAATAGCAAAGAAGAAAAACAACAGAATTTTAGAGATTTGTGTGCAGCTCACGGTAAAATGGGCTGGAAACTACTCAAAGATGAAAATCATTTGATAGAACAAAATGGAGAAAAATTAGCCATTATTGGCATTGAAAATTGGGGTTTGGGTGGTTTTGGACAGCGTGGGAATCTACTAAAAGCACGTCAAGGCACAGAAGAAGCAGCTACAAAAATCTTGCTTTCACATGACCCAAGTCATTGGAAGGCAGAGGTTTTACCAAAATTCAAAGATATTGATTTAGCACTCGCAGGACATACACACGGAATGCAATTTGGTGTAGAAATTGGAGATTTCCGTTGGAGTCCTGTGAAATTTCGTTACGAACAATGGGCGGATTTATACCAAGAAAACAACCAATTTCTATACGTAAATAGAGGTTTTGGGTATTTAGGTTTTCCTGGTCGTGTGGGAATTTTGCCCGAAATAACCATTTTAGAACTAAAAAGAAAAGCGTAAATTAAAAAAATACGAGGTACGAAATACGAATATAAAATTTTAACTATTACGCTATTATAAAATATTCAAATCAATAAAACAATGCTTGGAAACTTAGATAATAGCGTTATTTTTAAAAAAGCCTTCACCAATTTAGTGGTTTTCAAGGCTTTTGTGCGTGATATTTTGGGTATTGAAGTTGACGTAGAAGTGATTGAAACTGAAAAGAAATTCTCACCAAAAGTGGGTTATATTGATTTTGAGCTAGATATTTACGCAGAATCAAAAGACAAAAGAATTGCTATTGAAATACAAAAAGTAGAATATGACCAACATTTTGATAGGTTTTTGCACTATTTTTTGATGCTTATTGCTGAA
>JAYUKY010000036.1:0-61296 GCA_043764015.1 Raineyaceae bacterium | reverse complement strand
ATAAGTAACAAAAACAAAAGAGAAACACAACAAAAAATACATAAGAAGACTCCAAAAAGTGGGGGAATTTTCCCCTAGTCTTCTGAACAGCCTACCCTAAGGGTTTATGCTATTAAATTAGGTTTTATTACTTAACTGATGAATAATTAAAAAATATTAGTACATTTGAAACATAAAAAAAGAGCTACTAACTATCCTACATAAACCGCTCACGTACAACGTAAGAATTCGGATAACTAAAAACTCTAATGCAAATATAACTAAATAGTTTGAATATCAAAATTCTTATTCATTCACAATTCACAATTTAAAATTCACAATTATTTATTATGCCAATACTCAACTGGATAGGGAAAGACAAAGTAATCAACCATCACCTAAACGTAGATTTTAAAATCCTAAACAAAAAATATACCTTCAATACCGACAAAAACGACCTGCACACAGAGCAAAATTCTGAAAATAAAATTATCAACGGCGACAACCTAGAAGCACTAAAAGCCCTTCTGCCGCAATACGAAGGCAAAATAAAATGTATCTATATTGACCCGCCATACAATACTGGTAACGAAAACTGGATTTATAACGACAACGTAAACGACCCCAAAATAAAAAAATGGCTTGGGCAAGTAGTAGGTAAAGAAAGTGAAGACCTTACAAGACACGACAAATGGCTCTGTATGATGTACCCAAGACTAAAACTATTACACAAACTTCTCAAAGATGATGGCGTTATTTTTATCTCAATAGACGACAACGAACAAGCTAACCTAAAACTTATTTGTGATGAGATTTTTGGAGCAGGGAATTTTTTAGGCTTAATTAGCAGGAAACAAAGTAGTGGCTCTAAAAATGATACAGGAAATAATAAAATAATTACAACGGCTGATTACATTCTTCCTTATAAGAAAAATAACTTTACATTTTCTCCTTATCAAATCAAAAATAACAAAAAATTTAATTTAAAAGATGGTATAGGTTTTTACAGTATTAGGGCTTTAGAAATGCAGGGAGGAGATGATACCTTGCCAAAAAGGTCAAAAATGGGATATTCTGTCTATTTTGACAAAAAAGAGAATAAAATAGAACTTTTATTTGATTATAATCTGGACAATAATCCTGCTTACGAAAAACCAAATGCAGAATTATTAAAAAATGGCTACATTTGCTACAGACCAAGAAAAAGAGGTAATGAAAATGGGAGATGGAGATGGGGTGCTGAAACTTTCACAGAGAGATTTAATAATAGTTCTGTTCATTTTGACAAGGATAGAGTTTATATGAAAGAAAGAGAAGCAGAATATGTAAATAAATATCCTGAAGCTTTAATTGAAGATTATCTAAATACGCAAGGCACAAATGAATTAAAACAAATTTTTGATTTTAAAACATTTGATTTTCCTAAACCTACGGAACTAATAAAGTTCCTTTGTAGTGTTTCCACAGATAAAAATTCTATCATTTTGGATAGTTTTGCGGGTTCTGGCACGACTGCCCACGCAGTTTTAAACCTCAACAAAGCAGACGGAGGCAATAGAAAGTTTATCTTAATAGAAATGGAAGATTACGCAGAAAGCATCACCGCAGAGCGTGTACGCAGGGTTATGCAAGGCTACGGGAGCGTAAGCGCAGGTAATGCAGGCACAGGCGGAAGTTTTGATTTTTATGAGTTGGGAGAAGTGCTTTTTGATGAAGATGGTTTTTTGAATGAAAAAGTGAGTTTAGACAAAATCAGGGCATATATTTGGTTTTCTGAAACCAATACAGAACTTGTTGAGAAAGAACATAATGATGCCATCAAAGATGATGTTTCGTTTTTGGGCAAAGACAACGACACAAGTTATTATTTTCATTATATTGTGGGAGAAACAACCACCTTAGATTATGATTTTTTGGCTAAAATCCGCACCAAAGCAGAACAATACATTATTTATGCTGATAATTGTTTGCTTACTCCAGAGTTTTTGCGAGATAAAAACATTTTTTTTAAGAAGATACCAAGAGAAATAAGGAAATTTTAATACAAACTTCCTAACTACAAACTTCCCGAAAGTTGGAAACTTTCGGGAAGTTCTGCCCAAAAATATAACCAAAAAATGGAGCTAAAACCTTGAAAGGCTAGAGAATATAAACAAAATATTTATTGGAAAAGCAATATAAAATACTATTACTTCCACTTGCTTTTGAGGTGGAAACAAAAGAGGTTTTGAAGAAAACCACAACTGCAAGCAGAGCTTTAGCAGAACTGAAAAGTATTGCCAAAACCATTCCTAATGCGGCTATTCTCACGAATACGCTTGTATTGCAGGAGTCAAAAGATAGTTCTGAAATTGAGAATATCATCACCACACACGACGAGCTTTTTAGGGCGGACATTTTTGAGAAAATGGTTACTTCTATGGCAACAAAAGAGGTTCAATATTATGCAGAGGCACTTTTAAGCGGTTTTGAGATTGTCAGAAAAACGGAATTATTGACAAGTAACAACATCATCAGCATACAAGAAATTTTAGAAAGAAATAATGCAGGTTTTAGAAGGCAAGCAGGCACAAGCCTAAAAAATGATGCTACAAAAGAAGTAATTTATACGCCTCCACAAAATTATGATGAGATTTCGGATTTAATGTCTAATTTGGTAAATTTTATCAACGACAACGAACTATCAGACCTTGACCCACTCGTCAAAATGGCTATCATTCACGTACAATTTGAGAGTATTCACCCATTTTATGATGGGAATGGGCGTACTGGAAGGATTATAAATATTTTGTATTTGATATTACAAGGGCTTTTAGATGCGCCTATTTTGTATTTGAGCCGTTTTATCACACAAAACAAACAAGCATATTATCAAAAATTGCAAAATGTAAGAGATAACAACGACTGGCAAACGTGGGTACTTTTTATGCTTGATGCAGTAGAAAAAACCGCCACAGAAACCATAAAACTGATTGAAAACATCAAAAAATTGATGCGACAATATAAAACGACTTTGAGAGAAAATTATAGTTTTTATAGTCAAGAGTTGCTTAACAATTTTTTTCAGCACCCTTATACAAAAATTGAGTTTGTAGAAAGAGATTTGGGCGTTTCTAGACCAACAGCGGCAAATTATTTGAATACGCTTGCAAAAGATGGATTATTGAATAAAATTAAGATTGGAAAAAGTAATTTCTATGTAAATCAACCACTTTATGATTTATTGGTGAATAAAATTATTATGAATGATGCACATATAGCACCGTTCTAAACATACAAGTATTACAATTATACAAGTATATAAATGTATAAAGAAATAGGACGTTTCTTTACATAACAAAATAACGTGTAAAGAAAACGCTGATTTCTTTACACGTTATGAAAATGTGCATATGAAAATGCCAATTTGCATACACGTTAATACAAACTTCCCGAAAGTTTCCAACTTTCGGGAAGTTATACCCAAAAATCTAACCAAAAAATGGAGCTAAAACCTTATCAAAAACAAGTTATTGATGACCTTGCATTTTTCTTAGAGAAAATCCAAGAAACCAAAAACGTAGTAACGGCTTATGCGAGTTTTTGGGAAAACCACCCAAAAACGCCATTACAGCCCACACTCGGCACTGCCATTGAAAGTTACAAAAACAATATCAAAGGCGTGCCTCACGTATGCGTGAAAGTACCTACCGCAGGCGGAAAGACGTTTATTGCCTGCAACGCCCTAAAAACTATTTTTGATGCTTTTGATTTAGAAAAACCTAAAGCTGTTGTTTGGCTTGTGCCTTCTACGACTATTTTAGACCAAACCATCAAAAATCTTAAAGACGTTGCGCACCCCTACCGCCAGAAAATCAATACACATTTTGGCAATAAAGTAGAGATTTTTGATAAAGCAACGCTTCTGAATGGCAATGGTTTTAGTCCTAGTAGCGTGAGAGAACAATTAAGTATTTTTGTGTTGAGTTTTGATAGTATTCGCACCGCTAACAAAGAAGGTAGGAAAGTTTTTCAGGAAAATGGTGCTTTGCAGACGTTTGGGGCATTTTTGGGAGAAGATGAAGAAGTTTCTTTGATGGCAATAATGAAAATGCTTAATCCTGTCGTGATTGTAGATGAAAGCCACAATGCAGAAACAGATTTGAGCGTTGAAATGCTGAAAAATTTTAATCCTTGTTTTATCTTAGATTTGACTGCCACGCCACGCAAAAACTCCAATATTATTAGTTTTATTGATGCTATTGCGCTCAAACAAGAGAATATGGTAAAACTCCCTGTGATTGTCTATAATCATCAGGACAAAACAGATGTGATTATTTCTGCGCTAGACCTTCAAAAAAAGCTAGAAAATGCTGCAAAAGAAGAGAAAAAAAAGGGCGGAAAATACATCAGACCTATTGTTTTGTTTCAGGCGCAACCAAAAAATGCCAATGATAGCACCACTTTTCAGAAACTCAAAGCAAAACTTATTGAGCTTGGTATTCCTGAAAACCAAATTAAGATAAAAACGTCAGAAATCAACGAAATAGTAAAAGAAGATTTGATGCACGAAAACTGCAAAGTACGTTATATTATCACCGTCAATGCTCTGAAAGAGGGTTGGGATTGTCCGTTTGCATATATTTTGGCATCTTTGGCAGACAAAAGTTCTGCGGTGGACGTAGAACAGATTTTGGGTAGAGTGTTGCGCCAGCCGTATGTAAGCAAACATATTTCACCGTTTTTAAATTTGAGTTATGTACTTACGGCATCTTCCAAATTTGATGCAACGCTTGTAAATATTGTCAAAGGACTGAATAAAGCAGGTTTTTCGGACAAATCAGCAAGAGAAGAAAACGGCAATGTTATTGCAAAAGATTTGTCAAAACAAGAAATATTAAGTTTTAATGCTGTTCCTACGCAACAAACGCCTACACAAGCACCTGCGCAAGAAGAAAATGATGATATTGATGTAAATAGAATTTTAGAAAGTCAAAATATAAGCAATCAAAATATTGATAATCAAGAGATTATCAACGAAAATAACACAATAGAAAAACCTAGTATTCTTTCAGAAATAGAAAAAATAGCTATTGAACAAACAGAAAATTTTGATAAAAAAGTGGCTGAATTAGCTAAAAATGGCAATAATTCTTCTCCAAATGAAATAAAAGCACTTATGAATACCTACAATATCAAAGATAAATTTAAGGAAAGAATAGGAAATATTATTTTGCCTCAATTTCACTTAAAAGTGCCTTCTAATGATATTTTTGGCACAAAAGAAGAGATTTTGTTATTGGAAAAAGATAATCTTTTGGCTGATTTTCAGTTGAGTAAATCTGATACTAATATTGATTTTGAAAGCGTAAACGCACAACTTTATAAAGTAGATTTGGACGTAGAAAACGATAATAAACCTAGTTTTGTGCGCCTTGATGGCACAGAAAAAAAGGGTTTGATGCTTATTTTGGATATGGGAAACAAAGAAAGTAGGGTCAAAAACTTCACTAAACGCATTATGAGTATCATAGGAAATATGTACCCTATTGCTGATGAAGAGATTAAACGCTATATTACTCGTATTTTGGAAGATTTTAGAGACGAACAATTTGCTGATTTTGCCAATAATGAATATTCATATATCTCAAAAATAAAAGCAAAAATCATTTCTTTGTCAGAAAATTTTGCCCAAAAACAGTTTAAAAAATTCTTAAATACAGAAAAAGTATTTATGAAAAATTCGTTTAATTTCCCGCTAAGTATCTCACCTACAAAAACTTGTGAGGGAATTACAAAATCACTTTATGGCAAAGAAGGTGATATCAACGGCTATGAGTTGCAGGTAATTAACCAAATAGCCAATATGTCAAATATTGAATTTTGGACAAGAAATATAGAGCGTAAAGGCTTTAAAATCAATGGTTTTATCAATCATTATCCTGATTTTATTATTCAGACAACCAGCGGAAAAACCATTATTTTGGAAACCAAAGGCGACCATTTGGACGCAGAAAGTAAGATAAATCTGGGCAAATTGTGGGCAGAAAAAGCAGGCAACAACTACCGTTATTGTATGGTTTACGAAAAAAGAGAGGTAGAAGATGCCTACAAACTAGATGATTTTCTGCATTTTATGAAAGAAATGTAATAAATACAGACTAGGATTTTTAGGATTACAGAATTCTAGGATTTAATACAAAAAAGATAATACAAAATACAAATTTTTATTTGTGGTTTGTGTTATCTTTTTTTTCGTACCTCGTACCTCAAACTTCGTACCTATTTCGTCAAACCTTTTTTATAGGTTTCAATGGCTCTATCTCGTGCAAATTTATGTTCTACCATTGGCGCAGGATAGGCAAAACTACTAAATTCTGGTACCCATTGACGAATATAAGCAAGTTTTGCATCAAATTTTTTGGTTTGTTCACTAGGATTAAAAACCCTAAAATAAGGCGCAGCATCACAGCCAGAGCCTGCCGCCCATTGCCAACCACCATTATTTGCTGCCATATCAAAATCTAATAGCTTTTCTGCAAAATAAGCCTCGCCCCATTGCCAATGTATGAGCAAATGTTTGGTGAGAAAGCTCGCTACAATCATTCTGACCCTGTTGTGCATATATCCTGTGGCATTCAGCTCACGCATACCTGCATCTACAATAGGGTAGCCTGTTTTTCCTTCGCACCAACGCAAAAACTCTTCTTCATTATTGCGCCATTCAATTAAATCATATTGTTGTCTGAATGAAGAAGTGGCAACGTGTGGAAAATTCCACAAGATTTGCATATAAAAATCTCGCCAAATAAGTTCGTTTAAAAACCCTTCTGATAGGTTTTTGCTCTTTTTAGCAAGTTCTCTGATGCTTATTGTGCCAAAACGCAAATGTACGCCCAAACGTGTTGTACCTTCAATAGCAGGAAAATCACGGTTTTCTTTGTATGTTTTTATGATGTCTTCACGCACTTTTTTACTAGGAAAAACTTGTGTTACAGGCTCAAAACCCATTTTTTCTAGTGGAATAATGTTTTTTGGAAGATTTTTGAGAATATTTTGTTTGTCGTTTTTTTCATTCAAGAAATTAGCAAAAAAATCTTCTGTGGGATAGGCATCAAGCATATTATCCTCAAATTTCTCTTTCCATTTTTTAGAATAAGGCGTAAAAACGGTGTAGGGCGTTCCCATACCACTTAAAAGGTCTTTTTTCTCAAAAATACATTGGTCTTTAAACGTATGAAAATTGATGTTTTTTGTTTTCAAAAAATCAGCAATAATAGCATCTCTTTTTATGCCATAAGGTTCGTAGTCGTGGTTAGCAAAAATGGCATTTACAGCATATTTTTGGCTGATTTCTGTAAAAATTTCTATTGGATTTCCGTAGAAGATTTGTATATTGCTGTTATATTTTTGGGTTAAATCTTGTTGAATTTCTGTGAGAATATTGTGTATAAATTGCACACGTTTGTCTTTTTTATCTTGTAGTTTATTAAGAATTTCTTTATCAAAAATAAAAATTGGCAAAACGGGATTTAGTTCTTCTTCATTAGTTTCATTTGTAGCTTTTAGGGCTTCAAAGAGTGCTTTATTGTCGTGCAGGCGCAAATCTCTGCGCAACCAACAAATATTTATTTTAGTTTTGTTCATATAGTCTAATATTTAGGAATTTTCACTAAAACGCTAAAATATTGTAAAATGTTTATTATATTTGCGGTTGAATAAATACCAACCAAATTTCAATAATGGCAGTTATAGACCCAAATTTCAAAGGATACTTTAAGACACTTCAAATTATACATTTTGCTTTGTTGGCTGGTCAGTTGCTTATGAGTGGTGTTTTTGCATTTTTGATACATTATCATTTGGTTGAAACTGACGTTAATTTTCCAACAAATATCATTTATCTGACGTTGCTTTTGCCTGTTTTGGGGGTTTTGGGAAGCAATTTTTTGTTTAAAACATTTCTCAAGCGTATTCCAGATAAAGCACCAATTAGAGAAAAACTTACAAGCTATCAAACGGCGTTACTTGTGCGTTATGCTATTTTGGAAATGCCTACGTTGTTGCTTTTGGTGTTGTATTTTTTGTGTGGAAATCAGTTTTTAATACTTGCAGCACTTCTTGCAGCAGCTTATTTTCTGATGATGAAACCATCAGAAACAGGTTTAATTGAAGATTTGGAGCTTAATCAAGATGAGCAAAAACAAATGTACGAAATGTGAGGTGTGAAGTGTAAAATACAAGAAGTAACATTGATAAATTGTATTCATTAATTTGGAGATTTGTATTAAAACCCTGAAAGGGTTTAATATCCGTAGCCGTAAGTCGTACTTATGGAAATCCGTAATAATGTATTTAAAAAACAAATTAGCAATGTCGTTATCTAAATATTTGCTACCGTACACAATTTTAAAAGAAATTATGGTTTGTACCGTAGAATAGCGTAGGTCTGACCATAATCTCTTTTAAAATTGAAATCCCTGTTTTTTATTACTGGTCAGACCTACGTTCCACTACGGTACAGACCAATAATAAAAAATGGTGTACGGTAGCAAAATCTAAATATGAAAAATAGCATTAAAAATTTATAAATTAATAAAAAAATATGTTTGGGCAATTTGTAGAAAAGTCGCTTGTTGGTCGTAGGTTTGCTATTTCAGATGTACACGGTTGTGCTGATACGCTGCAAATGCTACTGACTACACGCCTGCAAATTACGCCAGATGACCAAGTTTTTTTATTGGGAGATTACATCAACAGAGGACCAAATAGTGCGGGAGTTTTGCAACACTTGATAGATTTGCAAAATACTGGTTTCCAAGTATTTCCCATTCGTGGCAATCACGAGCAAATGCTTTTAAATATCAATCAAGGCATTATTCCTATTACACCACTTTTGGGGCGTGCCAAAGACCTCACAGACGAGAACCGCAATATCTTTCCTCATTTTTTTGATTTTTTGAATAAAATGTCCTATTTTATTGAATTGGATAAGTTTTTTTTGGTTCACGCGGGGCTAAATCTTCAAATAGAAAACCCTTTGGAAGATACTACAGCAATGCTTTGGTCTAAGTATATGCGAGTTAATGAAGATTTTTTGAAAGGAAAACAAGTGGTTCACGGGCATCATATTACGCATTTGGAGGATATTAGGTATCATATTCGCTCCAAATCTGACGTTTTGCCACTAGACAACGGTTGTTATAAAGGTACAAGAGAGAAGCAAAAATACAATTATTTTGGTAATCTTTGTGCGCTGAATTTAGATACTTTTGAGCTGATTGTTCAGAAAAATATTGACAAAAATCTAGAAAAAGACGAACAGAAAAGTTTAGAGAAATTAGAAAAAAATTAGAAGAAAAAATCAAAAAAATCAAAAAAAATCAAAAAAATAATCAAAAAAATAATCAAAAAATAGTTACTTTTGAGAAATATTTAAAATGATGGTTTAATACATCATATAGTATACATCAACGTATCAAAAAAACAACCAAAATGAGTATTTCATTATTTACAGACAGAGTAAAAACCGTTGTGGGTGAGGATAGCAAACTAAATGCTACCGTAAAATTTTCTTTTGACGAAGGCGCAGTTTTCGTTGATGCCAAACAAGTGCCAAATGTAGTTACTAATGACGACCTTGAGGCGGATTGTGTGGCTATTCTCACGCTTGAAAATGCAAATAAAATGCTTGATGGCGAGCTAAACGCTATGAACGCTTTTATGATGGGCAAACTCAAAATCAAAGGAGATATGGGTGTGGCTATGAAAGTGGTACAAATTATTGCTGATGCTAAAAAATAATTAGTAATTAGCTGGTTATGAACTAATTGCTATCTTAAAAAATCTTTCAAATTCTTTATTTGAAAGATTTTTTTAAAGGAATAAGAAATAATTTAGATGTTTTGCAATAAATTTTAAAAAATATGACAAGAAGTAGCCTTATTGAAGAAAACAAATTACTTTTTTGGTATTTTGACAAAACTCAACTAAATGTTATGAGTGATAGTGTTTTGGTAGAATTTATTTTGAATTATGGTACTATACAAGATGTTAAGGCACTTTTTGAAGTATTAGGCAAAGAAAATGTAGCACGAGAATTTGGTAGTAAAATTAAGAATGAAAGAAATAATTATTTTCCAATGGTAAGAAATTTTTTTGACCTATATTTTAGAAAAAATGTACCTAAATATCCTTTCTGATACGCAAAAAGAACTTTTACCATTTCTACAAAAATTTAAAAAAGAATTTTTGCTGGTTGGAGGAACGGCTATTGCTTTGCAAATAGGGCATAGAGAAAGTATAGACTTTGATTTGTTCAAAGAAAAACCGCTTAATAAAAATAGTATCAAAAAGAAAATCAATGATTTAGATGCAAAAAAAAGGTTTATTTTTGAAGATTTTGATGGCATACATTACCTTATAAATGAAGTGAAATTTACATTTTTTTATTATCCATTTCACTTAGAGGCAGGTTTTGAACTACAAAAATATGTCAAAATGCCTGATTTGCTTACGCTTGCAGCTATGAAATTTTATGCAATGGGTAGGCGTGCCAAATGGAAAGATTATGTAGATATTTATTTCTTACTAAAGGATTTTTTCTCTATTGAAACAGTAAGTAAAAAAGCATTAGATATATACAAAGAAGGATATTCAGAGAAATTATTTAGGCAACAAATCTGCTATTTTGAAGGAATAGATTATTCAGAACCAATAGTGTGGATAGTTGCGCCTGTTTCAGACGAGATAATTAAAGAAAAACTACTAGAATTAGCCCTAAATTTTTAATAAAATAAAATTACTCAAAAATTACCTATAAAAAGTGTTAGCAAACAAATCAATTTTAATTACGGGCGGAACAGGCTCATTTGGCAAGGCATTAGCCAAAGAAATGCTAACAAAATACCCAGAAATAAAACAAATAATTATCTATTCAAGAAACGAACAAAAACAATACGAAATGGCACAAGAAGTGCTAAATTGGGGCTTTAATGCTAAAACTAAGTTTGTAATTGGAGATATAAGAGATATAAAACAACTAAAAAACACGTGTAAAAATAAAGGTCAAAATATTGACATTATTATTCACGCTGCGGCACTCAAACACATTGATTTAGCAGAGCAAAATCCATTAGAATGTGTAAAAACCAATATAGGTGGTGCGGAAAATATTATTGAAGTAGCACAAGAGCTTAATATTCAAACTGTTATAGCTATTTCTACTGATAAAGCCTGCTCTCCTACAAGCGTGTATGGTGCAAGTAAATTGTGTGCTGATAGGCTTTTTGTGAATGCAAATGATAATCATACTACTACTTTTAGTATCATTCGTTATGCTAATTTTTTTGGGTCTGCTGGGTCTGTAGTACCTTTTTTTCAGAAGGAAAAAGAAAAAAACTTTTTACCTATTACGCATCTTGAAACAACAAGATTTTCTCTTACAATGCAAGAAGCTACCATAATTGCCTTAGATATTTTGGAAAAATCTTTGAAAAATTCACAAAACTTAATAGAAAAAAAAACTTTTGGAGGTGAGATTTTTGTGCCAAAACTTCGTTCTTACAAAATCACAGATTTAGCAACAACTATTGCCCCAAAAGCCACTTTAAACGTGATTGGTTTGCGGCAAGGAGAGAAAATTCACGAGGAAATGCTCAACCAAACAGAAGCAAATTATGCCTTTGAAACTGAAAAATATTATATTGTTGTACCCAAAAAGCAATTTTTAGAAAGCTATCAAAAATATTATAATGGAAAAAAAATACAAGAAAATTTTAGCTTAATTTCTAATCAAAATATAAGTTGGATTAGTCAAAATGAGCTTTTGGAAATGATTGAAATATATTGAAAGAAAATGAAAAATTTATCATAATAACACTTTCCTTTGAAAAATATTAGCTTGAACCTAAAATGATAGATTTTCTTTATGATATTACACAACAATTAGAAATAATAAAACTTCCTTATATGCTTTCTGGAAGCCTTGCTATGGGTTTTTATACTATTCAGCGTACCACAAGAGATATAGATTTGGTGGTAGAAATAGAACAAAAAGATGTTTCAGCTATTGAAAATATTTTTAAAACTGATTTTTATTGTCACAAACCAAGTATTGAAGAAGCAATACAACATAATGGAATGTTTAATGTGATTAGCAGGAAAAATGGTTGGAAAATTGATTTCATTTTAAGAAAAAACGGAGAATATGACTTGATTGCATTCCAACGGAAAAAACTTTTGAGTTTGATTGAAAATCAACCAAAACTCTGGGTAATTTCTTTGGAAGATTTGATTATTGCTAAACTTAGATGGATACAAGAACTCAAAAGTGAACGACAATTAGAAGATATAGAAAATTTGCTTGATAACCAAGATTTAGATGTTCAGTACCTTGTTTATTGGATAAAAATATTGGAATTGAATACATATAATATTGGTTTTCAAAAGTAGTTTTAAATAAATTAGTACCAAAATGAATGATACACCAGCTTTCATTAAAAAAAAACAAATTGAAATTATCAATCAGAAAAGTAATTTTGAAAGATTACAAATAAGTTGTGATATGATAACGGCTAGTTTAGAGATGGCATACAGTTTGGTAAAAAGACAAAATCCAACATTTTCCCACAGACAAATAATAGCAAGGCGTTTTGAAATGATGTATAAAACAGACTTTTCAGCAGAAAAATTGCAAGAAATTAAGGATTATTTGCTAAATTGCGAGGAAAATATAAACAAATAACAAGTAAACCAGTCAAATATTCGTGTCAAATATCGTTTTACAAGTAGAAAATCTTTATAAACAATACCGTTTAGGGCTTACAGGAACAGGCTCGTTGCGTGACGATATAGGAAGTTTGTGGGCAAAAATACGTGGAAAGGAAGACCCAAACCTAAAAATTGGAGAAGCAAACAACAGGGAAACAATAGAGGGAGAATACGTTTGGGCATTACAAAACATCAACTTTGAGGTAAAGCAAGGAGAAGTTTTAGGAATTATTGGCAAGAATGGGGCAGGAAAATCTACACTTCTTAAAATCCTCTCAAAAGTAACAGCTCCCACCACAGGAAACATCAAAATAAAAGGCAGAATAGCTAGTCTATTAGAAGTTGGAACAGGTTTTCATCCAGAACTTACGGGTAGAGAAAACATTTTTTTGAATGGTGCTATTTTGGGAATGACCAAAAATGATATTAAAAGCAAATTAGACGAAATTATAGAGTTTTCAGGGATAGGAAAATACATTGATACACCAGTAAAACGCTACTCATCAGGTATGTATGTGCGTTTAGCTTTTGCAGTAGCTGCACATTTAGAGCCAGAAATATTGATTCTTGATGAGGTTTTGGCAGTAGGAGATGCAGAATTTCAGAAAAAATGTCTTGGCAAAATGAAAGATGTAGCAGGAGAAGGCAGAACGGTAATTTTTGTGAGCCATAATATGGATGCTGTACAAAGTTTGTGTAATACAGGAATTTATTTAAAAAATGGTACTATAGTTTATCAAAATACGGCTAAAGAAACAGTACAAAAATATCTGGGAAGTGAATTATCACAAAAAACAAAAATGGAATGGAAAGATAAAAAACTTGGTGATGAGGTAGCAGAACTAAATTATGTAAGAATTATTGATGAAAATAATAATCATATAGAGCATATTCAAGTAGGAGAAAAAATTGGTATAGAATATGAATATACTGTTAAAAAAGAGGGGTATAAACCTATCCCAAATATACATTTTTTTACAATAAAAGGAGAATACGTTTTTATTGGAGGAGAAGACGAAAAAGAACATCACGGACAAGTAGGCACACATACTGTAGTGATGTGGCTACCCAAAGATTTACTTAATACTGCCTCTTATTGTGTAAATATTGCATTATCTACATTATCTCCAGTTATTGTACATTTTAACGCCATAGAAAGTTTGGTTTTTGATGTTACAGAAGATTTAAACAAAAGAGGGAATGAGTATGTGAATGAATGGCCAGGTGTTGTTCGTCCTAAATTAGACTGTAAAAGTACATTTAAAATATGAAAGTAGTTATTTTTGCGGGTGGTCTTGGCACACGCCTATCTGAAGAAACAGAAGCACGACCAAAACCAATGGTGGAAATTGGTGGAAAACCTATGCTTTGGCATATTATGAAAATTTATGAAACTTATGGCTTCAACGAATTTATTATTTGTTTGGGTTATAAAGGTGTAATGATAAAAGAATATTTTACAAACTATTTTTTGCATAATTCTGATGTAACCGTAGAACTCAACAACAATCAAATAGATATTCATTACACTAAAACAGAAGATTTTAAGGTTACACTTGTAGACACTGGACTTAATACCAAAACTGCGGGAAGACTAAAAAGAGTGCAGGATTACATTGGAAATGAAGATTTTATGCTTACTTATGGTGATGGTGTTTGTGATGTAAATCTGGCAGAACTTTTGAAATTTCATCAAAATCATAATAAAATAGCTACCGTAACTGCTATTCAACCAGAAGCTCGTTTTGGAGGAATGGAAATCATTGATGGAAAAGTAACGCAATTTAGAGAAAAACCAAAAGGTGATGGAAGTTGGATAAATGGCGGTTTTTTTATCCTAAAACCGCAAGTTTTTGACTATCTTCAACACGAAAATATTGATGATGTGATGTGGGAAGAAACACCACTTGAAAATCTTGCTAAAAATAATGAACTGATGGCATACAAACACCATAGTTTTTGGAAATGTATGGACGCTTTGAGAGATAAAATTGAGTTAGAACAACTCTGGAACACCCAACAAGCTAAGTGGAAAGTATGGAATTAAATTATTTCAAAAAATTATTTAACGGAATTTACCAAAACAAAACCGTTTTAGTAACAGGACATACGGGCTTTAAAGGTAGTTGGTTAGTATTTTGGTTGCAAAAAATGGGGGCAAAAGTCATAGGATATGCATTGGAATCAAATACCAAAGAAAATCATTTTAACTTATTGAAAAACAATAACTTAACTTCTTGTTTTGCAAATATAAATGATAAAGAAAATTTAGAAAAAGTAGTCCAGAAACATCAACCTGATATTATTTTTCATTTGGCTGCACAAGCACTTGTAAGATATTCGTACCAAAATCCTACGGAAACCTATCAAACAAATCTAATAGGTACGCTTAATGTGTACGAGGTAGCTAAAAATTGCCCAAGTGTAAAAGCCATTGTAAGCATTACGACAGACAAAGTCTATGAAAATCAAGAATGGGTTTGGGGATATAGAGAAAATGATAGATTGGGTGGACACGACCCATATAGTGCCTCAAAAGCCTGTGTGGAGATAATGACAGCATCATATAGAAAATCTTTTTTGCAAGATTATCAAAATAATAATAATAATAAAATTCTACTTGCAACTGCACGTGCAGGAAACGTTATTGGTGGCGGTGATTGGGCAACAGACAGGCTTTTCCCTGATATGATGCGTGCTATCAAAAATAATGAAACCGTAAATATCAGAAATCCAAAGGCTATACGCCCCTGGCAACACGTTTTAGAGCCTTTGGCTGGGTATTTGCAATTAGGGCAACAACTTTTAGAAGGTAAAACAATGTTTGCTGATGCTTGGAATTTCTCTCCTGATGTGAGTCAGTGCATTGAAGTGGGTGATATTTTGGCACTCGTAAAGCAAAAATGGGATAAATTAAATTTCCAAATTGAGCAAAATGAAAATCAGCTTCACGAGGCAAATATTCTCAAATTAGATAATACAAAATCAACAACTTTGCTCCAATGGACTCCAATTTGGAATACAGAAAACACTATCAGTCAGACAGTTGAGTGGTATAAAAACTGGATAGAAAATGAAAATATTTCTACAGAAAAACAACTGGAAAATTACATTGCGAAAGCACAAGAGAAAAACCTTATTTGGACAAGATGAAATTCGTAGAAACTAACTTAAAAGGTGCTTTTGTGGTAGAACTTAGTCCAATGGTTGATGATAGAGGCGTTTTTATGAGGACTTTCTGTAAAAAAGAATTTGAAGAAGTAGGGCATACGAAAGAATTTGTACAACTCAACCACTCTATCAATACAAAAAAAGGCACTTTGCGAGGTATGCACCACCAAAATCCGCCTTTTGAGGAAATAAAACTTATTCGTTGTGTGCGTGGGAGTGTGTATGACGTGGTTGTGGATATACGAGCGCATTCTCCTACTTTTTTGCAATATTTTGGCGTTGAATTGTCAGCAGAAAATAAAAGAATGATTTATGTGCCACAAGGCTTTGCACACGGTTTTCAGACGTTGGAAGATGATTCAGAACTTCTTTATCACCACACAGAATTTTATAATCCAAAGGCTGATGCAGGCTTAAATTATGCGGATACAAAGATAAATATTGTTTGGAAGTTGCCTGTAAGCACTATTTCTCAAAAAGATAAAGATTTACCGTTTTTGAACGAAGATTTTAAAGGAATTTAAGAAAAATACAAAAAATTTACATAATGAACTGTCGTTTTGATAATCAGCCACTTACGGCAAAATTTATAGATTTAGGTTTTAGTCCGCCTTCTAATGCTTTCCTCACGAAAGCACAACTCAATGAGCCAGAAGTGCATTATCCACTTAATTTGTGGGTAAGTGAGCGTACTTTTTTGGTGCAAATAGACGAATACAAGAAAGCAGACGAGATTTTTAGTGAAGATTACGTTTATTTTTCTTCTTTTTCTACCTCGTGGCTGGCGCACTCTAAAAGCTATGTAGAAATGATGATAAATAGATTTGGGTATGATAAAAATTCTCAAATCATAGAAATAGCTTCCAATGACGGTTATTTGTTGCAATATTTTAAAGAAAAAAATGTACCCGTTTTGGGTATTGAACCTACTTTAAGCACCGCAAAAGTAGCAAGAGAAATAGGAATAGAAAGTTGGACAGAATTCTTTGGCGTAGATTTAGCCAACAAATTAGTAGCTCAAAACAGACAGGCAGACTTGCTGTTGGGCAACAATGTGCTTGCTCACGTGCCTGATATTAATGATTTTGTGGGCGGCCTGAAAATTGCTCTAAAGCCACAAGGCGTGGTTACAATGGAGTTTCCGCACTTGATGCAACTGATGGAAAACAACCAATTTGACACCATTTATCACGAACATTTTTCGTACTTTTCTTTCTTGACAGCTAAACAAATTTTTGAAAAACATCATTTAGAGATTTTTGATGTAGAAGAAATTGCTACTCACGGTGGTTCTTTGAGAATTTTTGCTAAACATAAAGAGGATAATACTAAAGAAATCTCAGTAAATATCCAAAATTTATTAGACAAAGAAATAGCCAAAGGAATGAATACAATGGCTTATTATGCTGATTTTCAGCGTAATGCAGAAAAAGTAAAAGTTGATTTTCTTTCATTTTTATTAGAACAAAAAAGGAATAACAAAAAAGTGGCAGCTTATGGTGCTGCTGCCAAAGGAAATACTTTGTCAAATTATTGTGGAATTAAGAAAGATTTTATTAGCTTTGTGGTGGATAAGTCGCCGCACAAACAAGGTAAATTTTTGCCTGCAAGCCATATTCCTGTTGTTAATGAACAAATTTTGAAAGATGAAAAACCTGATTTTATTGTAATTTTTCCTTGGAATATCAAAGAGGAAATAATGGAACAGTTGCAATACGTGAGAGAATGGGGCGGAAAATTTGTGGTGGCAATACCAAAACTAACTGTTTTATAAGAATTATTTTGAAATAGATAATGATAGCAATAAAGAAAATACCAATCAATAAGCCTTCTATCACAGATTTAGAGATAAATTATGTTAATGATGCTATTACAAATGGCTGGGGAGAAAGGTGTTATGATTATATTCACCGTTTTGAAAAATTATTTGCTGATTATGAGCAAACTAAGTATAGTTTAGCCACTTCTTCTTGTACTGGTGCTATCCATTTAGCACTTATGGCAATGGGAATAAAAGCAGGTGATGAGGTAATTATACCAGAAACTACTTGGATAGCTACTGCAGAGCCTGTACTTTATATTGGTGCAAAACCTGTTTTTGTAGATATTTTGCGAGATACTTGGTGCATTGACCCAAAGAAAATAGAAGCAGCTATTACGCCAAAAACAAAAGCCATTATTGTGGTGCATTTGTATGGAAATATCTGTGAAATGGACGAAATAATGCTACTTGCAAAAAAGTATAATTTAGTTGTTTTAGAAGATGCAGCAGAAGGTTTAGGTTCTGAATATAAAGGCAAAAAATGTGGTAGCATTGCAGATGCAGGCGTTTTTTCGTTTCACGGAACAAAAACAGTTTCTACTGGTGAGGGAGGAATTATTGTTACCAATAATGAAAAAATCTATGAAAAAGCAAAAATACTAAACGACCACGGACGTAACGCAAAAGACCCTGAAAATAAAATGTTTTGGATGCGTGATTATGGTTATAAATACAAAATGTCTAACTTGCAAGCAGCTATGGGCGTTGCTCAAATGGAAAGAATTGAGGAGCTTGTAACTAAAAAAAGACAAATTTTTAGTTGGTACAAGCAAGCACTTAAAAGCGTTCTTTGTGAGATGAATCCAGAACTGAATGGTACAAAAAACAGCTATTGGTTGCCTACTGTGGTGTTTGATAAATCTTTGGATTTTGATAGAAATGCGTTTTTTGCTATTTGTAAAGAAAATGGCATAGATAGCCGCCCTTTCTTTTTTCCTCTTACATCTTTACCAATGTTTGAAGAAAAAAGAGAAAATAAAGTAAGTTATGATATTTTTGAACGAGGCATCAATTTGCCAAGTTTCCACGACATTACGCAAGAAGAGGTTGAATTTGTGTGTGGTTTGATTAAGAATTTTATAGCCAAATAAATAAACTATGTTATCAGCAGAACAATTACAAGAATTTAAGGAAAATGGCGTTTTAATTATCAAATCTTTTTATGACCAAAAAACTGAAATAGAGCCTATTCAGTATGGAATTTGGCAGATACTTGGTTTGCTGTTCACAAAATATAATATTCCTGTTATACAAAAAGATTTTTCTTCACATGATTTTGATTATGGTTATCAACAACTTATACTAGCCAATAGAAAATATGGTGGCGAAGTGTATGATGCTGTGAAGCAAATCCCTGCTTTTATGCGTTTGGTCAGTCTGCAAAAAAACGAATTATTATTTTCACAAATAAGAGAAACTTCTATGCCTGCCATTGCTGCCGCTGGTTATGGTATTCGTATTGATAACCCAAATGAGGAAAAATACCGTTCTTTGTGGCATTATGAATATAGAGACCAATTAAGAAGTGTTGATGGCATAGTCTTTTGGAGTCCTTTAGTTCCTATTACGGCTGACTTAGGAGCTGTTCAGATATGCCCAAAATCTCATATAGATGGTTTGAGAAAGTCTTATTTACAAGACTCCGACAATTTTGAAAGAACAGGAGCTTATGCTATGCGTCTGGAAAATGAGACTGATTTATTAGCAAAATATGGTATCATTACACCGCTTTCAGAGCCAACAGATTTGATACTAATGGATTTCCTTACTTTACATTCATCAGGAAAAAATATAGGCACTCGTTCTCGCTGGAGTATGCAATTTCGTTACTTTAATTTTGAACATCCAAGTGGTATTCGTATAAATTGGACAGGTTGTGTGGCAAATGGTGTGCAATTAAAAGACGTGCATCCTGAATTAATTGTAGAAACTAAATAACAAAATTATTCAACATCAACATGTTACAATGTGCAATTAGTGGCAATTTGTTGCCAAACCCACTTTATACATCTCAAGGTAATAAATCTATTACGTCATTGAGCAAAGTTTATGAATCCTCAACAGTTGTCTATCTTGATGAAGAAATAGGACATCTCCAAACGCAAGAAATAGCAAGTATAGATGAGTATTATGATGAACAATATCAATTTTTTGATCAAAGTGAAGAAGATGATATTATTTATAAAGTTGTAGAGGGTAAAAAAATTTATAGACAACAGCATCAAGTTGATACTTTGTTACAAAAAGTTCAGTTTAGTGATGGAATGCGTGTTTTAGATTATGGCTGTGCAAAAGGGACAGTAATGAAAAGATTAGTTGAGAAAAATCCAAATGTTGTTCCACACTTATTTGATGTAAGTAAAATGTATGTGCATTTATGGGAAAAATTTTTGAAACCCGAACAGTATGCTTCTTATCAACCTAAAAATACGTGGCAAGCTAGCTTTGATATTATAACCTCATTTTTTGCTTTTGAGCATACGCCTGACCCTTTGAAAGAGTTAGCAACTATTAAAAACTTGCTTAAAGAAGATGGCTTAGTTTATATCATTGTGCCAAATGTATTTGAGAATATTGCTGATTTTATAGTTGCCGACCATGTGCATCATTATAGCGAAATTTCGTTGAGATACATGTTTGCAAAAGCAGGTTTTGAAACAGTAGAAATAGATACTCAATCACATTTTGGAGCTTATATTGCAGTTGGCAAAAAAACTGCACAAACTTCATTGCCATTTGAGCCAAATGTGGTGGAATTAACAAAAGTAGTTGAAACTGCAAAACAATGTGCCACTTATTGGGATACTTCGCAAGCAAGAATTAGAAGTTTTGAGCAAAATGTAGGTACTAAAAAAGCTGCTATTTATGGTGCTGGAGTTTATGGAAGTTTTATTGCTACTTGCCTACAAAATCTTGGTAACATACAATGTTTCACAGACCAAAATCCACTTTTGCAAGGAACAGAAGCATTTGATAAACCTATTCTAACTCCTATACAACTTCCAGAAGATATACAAGTGATTTATGTTGGTTTAAATCCTACTATTGCTAAAAAAATTATAGCCAACATTGAGAGTTGGCAAAATAAGTCTTTAGAAATATTTTTCTTATAAAATAATTATTGTAGTTTAACCCTTAAAATATAATAATTATTCAAATCAACCACAAATGAATTACCCATATTTTGAACAATTTGTAGCTTTAGTTTATCAAAAAGCACCACTTCAAAAAAAGAAGTTAGAAAAATACTTGGCTGCACAAACTGCTTCTTTTTTTGAGGAGGCAGAAAATTTTGCAATACAATATACAAACTATTTAGCTAAGCAAAATATTCCCTTGGATTATGCGACAGGTGCTTACCTAAAAATGTGCAATGATATGATGAAATGCCAAGTTTCATTTATGAAAACAGGAGTATATCCAGTAAAAATATCAGGGCAAGCCTTTGAAGAGATTTATAACAATCCAGAGGAGATGAAATCTTATATGATTGGCTTGGCTTTGTCGCAATTTTTGTGGGCTACACATTATGATATATTTTCGTGTTTAAAGAAAGCCTTATCTGATAATGCAACGCAAACTAAAACTTATCTTGAAATAGGTCCAGGTCATGGGTTATTTCTTAGTCAAGCAGTAAGTACATTAAAAAATTGTGATAAATATGTAGCTGTTGATATTAGCGAAACTTCTATTGCCATCACAAAATCTATTATGGCACATTTATTTGCTGAAAATCAGCCTGCTGTTACATATCACACAGGAGATATGCTTGAGATGGACATCAATGAAAAGTACGATTTTATTACAATGGGTGAAGTAATTGAACACGTTAATTTTCCTGAAAAATTATTAACACAATTCTGTAACTTGTTGAGTGACAATGGAAAAGGTTTCGTTTCTACTTGTGTAGATTGCCCTGCTATTGACCACGTTTATCATTTTCATTCGGTAGAACAAATACGTGAAATGTTAAGAAATTGTGGTTTAAGAATTGTGGAAGAAAGGGTTTGCCCTGTTGAAAATTTGCCAATGGAAGAAATTATCAGACGCAAAATCACCATTAATTATTGTGCTATTGTTGCAAAATTATAAGTTATCACAGCAAATATGGGCAAATTTGAGCAAATTCAATTAGGAGATAAGGCATCTCTAAAACACATTGTTACACAACAAGACCTTGAAAAATTTGTAGAACTTACAGGAGATGATAATAAATTGCATATTGATAAAAATTATGCAGCTAAAACCTCATTCAAAAAACCTGTAGTTCACGGTATGTTGGGTGCTTCTTTTATTTCTACTATCATTGGTACAAAACTACCAGGTGATGGGGCTTTATGGTTTGCTCAAAGTTTGGAGTTTCTGTTACCTGTTCGTATTGGTGACGAATTAACCATAGAGGCGGAAGTAATAAAAAAACTTGATAAGTTACAAACCATTGAACTTCAAACAGATATATTTAATCAAGATAAACAAAAAGTTACAACAGGAATTGCAAAAGTTAAGATAATAGAACAAGAACTAATTCAAGAAAATAGTAATATAGAGGAGTTACCAAAAAATAAAGTAGCCTTAGTTGTTGGAGCAACGGGTGGAATAGGGCAGGCTACTTGCCTACAATTGGCAAAAGAAGGTTTTAATGTGGTTGTTCACTATTTTAGTAATCAAGGTTTAGCAACTGAACTCAAAGAAAAATTGCAATTATTGGGCGTAAGAGTTGAGATTTATAAGGGTGATATTACGCAAGAGGACGAAGTTGTTGATTTGATAAATTTTATTGAAAGAAAATTTGATACACTAACAACCGTTATTAATTGCGCAACAGTAAAAATACCCAATATAAAATTAGATAGATTGGAATGGTCAGATTTGCAAAAACATATAGATATTAACATAAAAGCCAATTTTTTTCTTGCCAAACAGTATATTTCTTTGATGGAAAAGCAAAAATATGGTAAAGTAATCTTCTTGACTACACAAGCTATTGAAAGTATGCCAACAACAGAATGGTTGCCATATATTACTGCAAAATCTGCTTTGTATGGTTTTGGAAAAGCACTAGCGGTAGAAGTCGCTGCAAAGGGCATTCGTGTCAATTTTGTTTCACCAAGTATGACTGAAACAGAGTTAATTGTAGATATTCCTGAAAAAGTACGGTTAATAACGGCTGCAAAAACACCTTTACGCAGGTTAGCAAGGGCTGAAGATATTGCTAATGCCATTGTATTTTTAGCTTCTGAGAAATCAGACTTTATGACTGGTGAAACAATAAGAGTTAATGGTGGACAAGTAATGTTATAACTATTTGATTTATGCAAAATTCAACCCAAAATTCAAACAAATTACAAGAACTAAAATATACAGAAATTTTAACTGCTAATAAATTATTAGGAGAAAAATTAGCACAGCAAGCACAACAAGAGATTGTTGTGCTTTCAAATATTATTACCTCACAATTTAATCATATAGTAGAATATGTATTAAGAAAGCAAAGACTTAATGCCAAAGTAGATTCAGGGGATTATGATAATATTGTACAAGATAGTGAAAAGTATGCCAATAAAAATGCAGTAATTATATTTTGGGAACTTGCAAATCTCGTAGATGGATTGCAATATAAAGCGGAATCTATGTCAGCAGAACATATTTCTGCACTTATTAACAAGACCAAACAAGAAATAGATTTTGTTTTTCAAAACTTGGCAAGCACACCTATTGTAATTTTAAATCAATTCAGTACTTTAGTCTTTAACCAATATTTTCTAAAAAACAATCAGTTTGACACCATAGCTATTGAGTTAAACAAATATGTGAGTGAAAATTTGCCAAAAAACTTTATTATTGTGCCAATGGATAAAGTTTTCGCACAAATCTCAGTCAATAAAAGCATAGATTTGCGTTATTATTATTCTTCAAAGGCTCTTTATAATATAGACTTTTACAAGCAATATGCAGCGTTTATTGCACCTATTATATTTTCTGTTCATGGTAAAACTAAAAAAGCATTAATTTTTGATTGTGATAATACTTTGTGGAAAGGAATTGTAGGTGAAGATGGAATAGCTGGAATAAGTTTATCTACTCAAAATAAAAACGGGACAGTATTTGAGGAAGTGCATTATCTTGCAAATCAGCTATCAAAAGAAGGTATTATTGTTGGGTTATGTAGCAAAAATAATGATAATGATGTCTTAGAAGTGTTTGAAAAACGCAAAGATTTTGCCCTGCAAGAAGCTAATATTTTGATTAAAAAAATAAATTGGCAAGATAAAGTTAGCAATTTACAAGCAATAGCAGAGGAATTAAATATTGGAATAGATAGCCTTGTGTTTGTAGATGATTCGTCATTTGAAATAAATCACGTAAATCAGTCTTTACCAGAAGTGAAAACTATACAAGTACCAAGTGCCTTACATAATTATCCAACTTTATTACGAGAAAATTTGTCCTTGTTTTACAAACATAATCAAACAAATGAGGATAAAAAACGAGTAGAAATGTATAAACAAGAGGCTGTTCGTAAAGATGAGCAACAAAAATATTCAACTATTGAAGATTATTTATATGCTTTAGAATTAGAAATTTCTGTTTCAATGAATGATTTTAATAGTTTAGAAAGGGCTGCACAACTAACACAAAAGACAAATCAATTTAATTTAACAACAAAAAGATATACACAAACTGATTTGCATAACTTGATAGATAATCAAAATTATCAGTTATATACTTTTGGTGTTAAAGATAAATTTGGAGATTACGGGCTTACAGGTATGGCTTTAATCAATATTTCTGATGAAAACGCAGAAATAGATACTTTTTTAATGAGTTGTAGGGTATTAGGACGTAATATTGAGACAGCTTTTTTAAGTTTTATTATCAATGACTTGCAACAGATAAATATAAAACATATCTTTGCAAATTATTTTAAGACATTAAAAAACTCTCAAGTATTGTCTTTTTACGAGAAACTCAATTTTGAAGTTATCAAAGAAGAAGCTGATAGCAAAGAATATAAATTTAAGACAATAGACTTTAGTTATTGTCCAATTGATTACATAAAAATTCAACTCCTTTAACAAAATGGAAGAAAAAATAAAACAAGTGATGGCATCAGTTTTTGAAATACCTGTAGAGAGTATTCACGAAATGTCTTCAGCGGATAATATAGAAAATTGGGATTCTCTTCACCACATGAATCTAGTTGTAGCCTTGGAGGAAGAATTTAAAGTTAGTTTTGATGACGAGCAAATTTCAAACTTACTCAATTATCAACTTATTAAACTCACATTAACGGAATTGATAACAGCTTAATATGTTACTCAAAAATATTAAACATCATTGGAAATTATGGCTCAATAACCTTAAAATGGCTTCTCGTTATGATGTTTTGATTGAAAAAAGTGTTACAATGAAATATATTGATACAATTTCATTTGGAGAAAAATGTACTTTACAGTCGGGAGTATATGTATATGGTTCAAGAAATGGTAAAAAAGTTATTTTTGGCAATGATGTTACAATTGGTATGAGTGGTGTAATATTGGGTGAAGGAGGAGTGGAGATAGGAGATGCAACACATTTTGGACCTAATGTTGTACTGACAACACAATATGGTAACAGAGGCAAGAGTAATATCAATGAAACGGTTTTAAAGTATGCTTCTGTTAAGTTGGGTAAAGGTGCGTGGATAGGCGCAGGCAGTATTATTATGCCTGGTACGGTTTTGGGAGATTATTGTTCAGTTGCTCCAAACTCTGTCGTTTATGGAAAATGGGGAGATAATATAAATTTAATTGGTAATCCAGCTAAAAAACGTACTTTTTAATATGAATATAGTTATTTCGCAACCAATGCTATTTCCTTGGGTAGGTATGTTTGAACAGATACGCCTAGCAGATATATATGTGCATTATGATGATGTACAGTTCTCAAAAGGCAGTTTTACTAGTCGTGTGCAAATTAAAACCCCTGACGGTTTTAAATGGTTGATTATTCCTTTGAAAGATGTGAAAGTTGGAAAAAACATCAATGAATATGAAACAGATAATAAAAATAATTGGCGCAACCAACATATAGAATTTTTAAAACAAATTTATAAGAAAGCACCTTTTTTTAATGAGATGTTTCAAATAGTAAACGAAGTTTATGCATTGAAAACAGATAACTTATCTGAAATACTCATTTGTGGACTTGATAAGGTAAGTAAATATTTAGAATTTTCTCCTGACAAAACGTATCATAAATCGTCAGAATTAATGATAAAAGGCGTTAGTAGTGAAAGAGTTTTTGACATTGTACGTTATTTTGAAGGTACAAACTATATTACAGGTCACGGAGCTAAGAATTATTTAGACCACCAACTTTTTGATAATAACAACATAGAAGTTAGTTACATGGATTATCAAAAAAATCCCTATCCACAACTATATGGAGAATTTAATCCATATGTTTCTATTTTAGACCTCATTGCTAATGTAGGCAAAGAAGCAACACAATACATTACATCTGGTACACAATCTTGGAAAAAAATAATATAATGAACCCAATAGAACAATTTAATGCTGAAAAGCAAAAAAATACAGAAGAAATGGGCAAAAATCAAGCCTTGAAACAACAAGGTTTAGATTTGATGCTAAGTTCTAGCGAGCATAAGTACACCTATAACTTCACGTGGCTTGGTCGTCCAATTATTCAATATCCGCAAGATATGATTGCTTTGCAAGAGGTTATTTGGGCTGTAAAACCTGATTTAATCATAGAAACGGGCATTGCTCACGGTGGTTCACTTATTTTGAGTGCTTCCATTTTGGCACTGTTGGGCGGAAGCGGTCACGTATTAGGCATTGATATTGATATTAGAGAACATAACCGCAAAGAAATAGAAGCACACCCACTTGCGAAGCATATCACAATGTTTGAAGGCTCTTCTGTGAGTGACGAGATGATAAAAAAAGTGAAAGAATTTGCAAAAGATAAAAAAAATGTTTTGGTTATTTTGGATTCAAACCACACACACGAGCACGTATTGGCAGAATTAAAAGCTTATGCGCCATTAGTACACAAAGGAAGTTATTGCATCGTTTTTGATACGGCAGTAGAAGATATGCCCGCAGATTATGACTGGAGTCCTCGCCCTTGGGGAAAAGGCAATAATCCTAAAACCGCCGTTTGGGAATACATGAAAGAAAATACCAATTTTGAAATAGATAAAACTATTGAAAATAAATTATTGCTTACCGTTGCCCCTGATGGGTACTTAAAGAAAGTGAAATAATGGAAAACCAACCTTTGGTTACAATTGGCATTTTTGCTTATAATGAAAGCAAAAATATTTCACAAACCATTGCATCTGCCGTTAATCAAACTTATAAGAATATAGAAATAATTATCTCTGATAATGCCTCTACAGATACTACTTACCAAATAATGCAAGAATATGCGAAAAAAGATAGTAGAATAAGCATTCATAGACAAAGTGAAAATGTAGGACCTAAAGAAAATGGTTTGTATTCTTTGAAACATTCAAATGCTGAATATTTTATGTTTTTAGGTGGACACGATATTATAGCAGAAGATTTTATAGAAAAAGCCATCAAAGTATTGCTTGCCAATCATCAAATTATTAGTGTTTGTCCAAAAACTATTACTTTAGACGAAGGCAAAACCTCCATTGAAGATGTCGGGGATAAGTTAAACACTTTGAATTTATCTTTAAAAGATAGGATTTTAGAGATTTGTAAAAAGGTGTCTTATGGTAATAATATTTATGGACTTTACAAGCGAAAAGCATTAGAAAATGCTTTCGCTGACATAGATGGCGGTGATTTGCTAATTATTTTATTGGCTGGTTTTGAAGGACATTTTGCTTATTTGGAAGACAGTAGTTATTTTTTTAGAACAGTACGCAAACCGGAAAAGCCTAAAGAACAACTAGAAAGGTATTTGGAGTATGGATTTTCAGAAAATTGGGAATTCCAGCGTGTTGCCCTTCCCTTTTTATATGTTTATAAAAATCAAGATATCAAATCTGCCAAAGAAAAAATAAAACTTGTATTAGATATGCAACAAATCCTCCAAAGATTTTATCAGTTTACTTGGAGTGATATGATTAAGCATTTTTTTCAAAAAAGACAATTCCAACTATCAATATATTTAACAATTATTAGTAGTATTAGCCTATTGAGAAGGGCATATAAAAAAATAATAAAGTAATGTGTGGAATTACAGGTATTTGGCATTTGGATAATAGCCCTTTATATAAACAGAAATTAGCGAAATTTACAGATGCTTTGCAGCACAGAGGTCCTGATGGAAGTGGATATTTTATTGATAAAAATCAGCCTTTGGGCTTAGGACACAGACGACTTTCTATTTTGGATTTGTCTGATGTAGCCACACAACCTATGTCTTTTGCACAAGAAAAGTATTGGATTGCCTTCAATGGTGAGATTTTCAATTTCCTAGAAATAAGAGCAGAATTAGAAACCAAAGGCTATATTTTTCATACAAACTCAGATACAGAAGTGGTTTTAGCTGCTTATCATTTTTGGGATGAGGGTTGTTTAGACAAATTTAATGGTATGTGGGCAATGGCTATCTGGAATACTGAAACACAAAATTTATTTTTAGCAAGAGATAGATTTGGCATCAAACCGCTTTATTTTTTATATATCCCTGAAAAAATATTGGCTTTTGCATCTGAAACTTACGCTTTCAAATTTTTGGAAGATTACCAAAGAGAATGGCACGAAAACCACCTTCATATTGCCTTGCAAGATGCTTTTGCGTTAGAGGGAAAAGGACATACTACGTTTAAAAATATTTCTCAATTATTAGGCGGACATTTTCTTAATATTTCTGCAAAAAATACTGATTTTCAGCAAAAACGTTGGTGGAATACTTTGGATAATCTGCCCGAAATTCCTAAGACGTATGAGGTGCAAGTAGAGAAATTTTACGAGCTTCTTCAAGATGCATCTCTGTTACGTTTGCGTGCTGATGTGCCTATTGCATCTGCTTTGAGTGGTGGCGTTGATTCTTCTGCAGTGTATTGTATGCTCAAAGAAATTAGTAAAAATACAAATCTTCAAAAATTGCGTTTTCCCGCAGATTGGCAGGAGGCTTTTGTGGGTACTTTCCCAGATACAAGCCTTGATGAGCGTAAATATGCAGAAGAAGTTATTAGCTATACGCAAGGGAAAGCCACTTATATTGTGCCAGATTATAAAAATTTGACAAAAGATATTATAGAAACGACCATACTTTTTGATAGCATTATTTTTACGCCTATCAATATTGTGAGTGATATTTATAAGCAAATGCACCAAAACGGCTTTAAAATTTCTATGGACGGACACGGTGTAGATGAGATGCTTTTGGGTTATCCGCATTTTCCACAAAATGCTTATAATGATGCTATTGCACAAAATAAAACTGTTTTTGCAGAAGATTGTTGGGACACTTATCTTAATCTGCATTTTGAGGAAACACAAAAAACATTACAAAAACCACTACAAAAATCAACTGTTTTAGCACCTTCTTTTGCGAGAACTGCATATCAAAATTATGTGCCAGAGTTTGCAAAAAACGCTTACAGAAATTTTAGAAAATCCTTTGAAAAAACAAGTAGTCAAGAGGCAAATAGTTGGTTTCCAGCTCCAAATACAAATTTCAAACCAATAGAAAGCCTTACAAACCAAAAAATCAATATTTCGCATCTTAGTTCTACGGATAAATCTTTGTATGATGCGTTTCATTTAGGTATTTTACCTACTATTTTACGTAATTTTGATAGAGCATCTATGCAAAATAGTATGGAAATTCGTATGCCTTTTATGGATTACCGTTTGGTGAGCTATGTTTTTGCCTTACCTTTGGAAAGTAAAATTGGTGACGGATTTACCAAAAGAATATTGCGTGATGCTATGAAAAACAAAATGCCCGAAAATATACGTACTCGCAAGCTAAAAATAGGTCTGAATGCGCCAATGATAGAATGGTTTTCTAATCAAATGGCTGAATTTTTGTTAGATGAAGTGAGTTCACAGAAATTTTTGCAGTCAAATTTTTGGAATGGCAAAATAATTAAGCAATTTGCAGAAGAAAAAATTAAAAATAAATCTTGGACGTGGGACGAAGCCTGTAAGTTTTGGACAGTTATCAATGCACATATCCTAATGAAATAAAGTTTATACGAAATAATGACAACACTTAAATTTGCTATAATTGGTTGCGGTAGAATTGCCCAACGCCACGCAGAACATATTGCTAATAATGGTAAACTTATTGCCGTATGTGACATTGACCAAATAAAAGCCAATGATTTAGCAAATAAATATCAAGCAAAATCTTATGATGTAATAGAAGATTTACTTGAAAACGAGAAAAATATAGACGTTATAGCTATTTGTTCACCTAATGGTTTGCACGCTATACATACCATACAAGCGTTGAAGGCGGGTTTTCACGTGCTTTGCGAGAAACCAATGGCAATATCAGTACAAGATTGCGGAGAAATGATAAAAGAAGCTGAAAAAGCAAATAAAAGGCTTTTTATTGTGAAACAGAATAGGTTTAATCCGCCTGTGGCTGAAGTAAAGAAGATTATTGATGAAGGAAGACTAGGCAAAATTTATAGCGTACAACTTTCTTGTTTTTGGAATAGGGACGAAAATTATTATAAAAATTCGTGGAAAGGAACAAAAGACTTAGATGGTGGCACGCTTTACACACAATTTAGCCATTTTGTGGACTTACTTTATTGGATGGTTGGTGATGTAAAAAAAGTGCAGGCTTTTGGTAAAAACATAGCACACCAAAATACTATTGAATTTGAGGATAGTGGCGTTGTTGCTTTAGAGTTCTATAATGGAGCTTTAGGAACTATCAATTATACGGTTAATAGTTTTCAGAAAAATATGGAAGGTTCGCTCACTATTTTTGGAGAAAAGGGCACTATTAAGATTGGAGGGCAATATCTCAATGAATTGGAATATCAGGAGATAGAAAATTATCAGATAAAAGACCTGCCAAAAGGCAATCCTGCCAATAATTATGGGCAATATCAAGGCTCAATGTCCAATCACGACAAAGTCTATGAAAATGTCGTTGATGTACTCAAAAATCAAGGAATTATTTCTACAAATGGCTTTGAAGGACTAAAAACAGTAGAAATTATTGATAAAATTTATCAAGAAATTAAAAAAAATAATCAATAATATAAGTAACAATACTATGCAATTTAAGGAAAAAAATAGTGCTATTGTTAATGTTATATTTGGTGAAAATGTGGTTGTAGTCCAACCTGTTAATATTTATGGTTGTCAAATTGGTGCAAATACTTTTATAGGTCCTTTTGTAGAAATTCAGAAAGATGTGAAAATTGGTGAAAATTGTAAAATTCAATCTCATACTTTTATTTGTGAATTAGTAACTATTGATGATAATTGTTTTATAGGACACGGTGTAATGTTTATCAATGATTTATTTTCAGAAGGCAAGCCTGCTGGCGGAAATAAAGCCCTTTGGAAAAGTACAAAAATAGGTAAAAATGTTTCTATTGGCTCAAATGCAACTATTTTGCCCATAGAAATTTGTGATAATGTGGTGATTGGTGCAGGAAGTGTGGTTACCAAAAATATCACGCAAGAAGGCGTATATGTAGGAAACCCAGCTAAAAAAATTAAAAATTTATAGCATAAAAATAGAGAAAAAATAAAAAATGAATATTCCTTTTGTTGATTTAAAAGCCCAATATCTGTCTATAAAACCTGAAATAGATAACGCTATTCAAAATATTTTAGAAAATGCTAATTTTGTGGGTGGCCAACCTGTGAAAGATTTTGAAACGAATTTTGCACAATTTTTAGGCATAAAACATTGCATTGCTTGTGGAAATGGGACGGATTCTATTGAAATCTTGTTGCAAAGTATGGGTATTGGGAAAGGTGATGAGGTTATTGTGCCTGCAATGTCGTGGATTTCTACTTCTGAAGCTGTGAGTTATATTGGTGCAACGCCTATTTTTGTGGATATTGATAACTATTTTACTATCAATGCTGATTTAATTGAGGCAAAAATTACTAAAAATACCAAAGCAATTATTCCTGTGCATCTTTACGGTCAGCCTGCGGATATGCCTAAAATAATGGAAATTGCTAAAAAATACAATTTAAAAGTTTTAGAAGATTGCGCACAAGCGCACAACGCTACTATTTTGGGGCAAAAAGTGGGTACTTTTGGAGATTGTGCTAGTTTTAGTTTTTATCCTGGCAAAAATCTTGGTGCTTATGGAGATGCTGGCGCAATGCTTACAAATAATTCTGAAATTGCTGAAAAAGCTCGTAGAATTGCTAATCACGGACAAATAAAAAAACACGACCACGCCATAGAAGGTAGAAATAGTAGAATGGACACTTTGCAAGCTGCTATTTTGAGTGTAAAACTGCCTTGTTTGAATGTTTGGACAGAAAAACGTCAAAAAAACGCACAATTTTATTCAGCATTATTGCAAGATAATGAAATTGTTATTATTCCAGAAATAAGAAAAAATGCTGCCCACGTATTCCATTTGTACGTTATCAAAACAGAAAACCGTGAATTATTGCAAGTAAAACTTATGAATGCAGGCGTTCAAACGGCTATTCATTATCCTGTGGCTCTTCCTTTTTTAGCTTGTTACGCACATTTGCGCTTTACTGAAAAAGATTTCCCCGTGGCTAGCAACATACAGAATAAAATCTTATCTTTGCCAATGTATGCGGAACTAAGTGAAGCACAAATAAAATATATAGTAGAAATAATTAAAAAATAACATAAGTAAATCAATAAATGAAAATTATTTATTTTGCTACGTATTATGAGCCTTATTTGGACTTTTTTTACAGTAAAAATTCTCAATTAGCTACAAAAACGTATCAAGAACAGTTACAAGCACTCAAAAATGATGCTTTTGGTGCATTTTGGAGTTATGCAGACGAGTCCACAAGGCAAGGACACGAAGGGCATCTTATTATTACAAATTGCAAACCCTTGCAAATGGCGTGGGCAAAAGAAAATAATATAGTTTTTGATGAAAGTAATTGGCAGTTTTCGTTGCCTATTTTGCAAACAAAACAAATTTCACCTGACGTATTTTTTATTGGGAGTATGTTCCAATATTATGGAGAATTTTTGGACGAAATAAAAAAGTATAGCAAAAAAGTATTTGGGTGGATTTCTTGTCCAATGCCAGAAAATCTTTTTCAAAAAACATACCCTGACTTGATTATCTCCTCTGCTCCGCATTATGTAGAAGATTTTAGAAAAAAAGGTATAAATTCAGAATTATTAACTGCTTTTTTTGATGAAAACGTACTGAAAATGGTAGAATACAAAGCTAGTATATGCAAAGTATTACCAAAAGAATATGATTTTACGTTTTTAGGAGGGATTACACAAGCGCATAAGCAACGTATAGAGGCTATTGATAAATTAGTAGAAAAAACGCCTATCCAATTATTTGGCTATGGCTACGGACATTTTCCTGATGGGCGCAACCGCATTATTAGAAAATTATTCAAGCACCCTGTCCAAAAACGTTATCAAGGTGAGGCTTGGGGACTTGAAATGTACAATGTATTGTATCATTCTAAAATTACATTTAATTCACATATTGATATGGCAAACGGCGCAGGTGTAAATATGCGTATGTATGAGGCTACAGGTATGGGAACATTACTTTTGACTGACGGAAAGGGTAAAAATCAACTTTTTACAGATAATGAGGTCGTTTATTATGAAAATATTAATGATGCTATAGAGAAAGCCAATTATTACTTGAACCCCAAAAATGAAAATGAACGCCTAAAAATAGCAAATGCAGGGCAAAAAAGAACTTTGGAAGAGTATGATGCTAAAAATACAGTCAAACAAATGATTACTTACTTTGAAAAATATAATTAAAAAAGTATTATTTTTTTTAGGTATTTATAAATACCCTACTGAAAATAATTTAGAAAATAATTCTTATATTAGTTATCCCCAAAATACAAATACTCAAAATTTATCTCTGCAAGTCAGAAATCCACAAGAAAATAAAATTTATTTGACTATTGGCGAAAATTCTTTAATAAGTGGTAGTTTTATATTTGAAATAAAAACGGGTAAAATAACTATTGGAAGCCGCACTTTTATAGGTGGTGGTACTTTTATTTGCATTGATGAAATTCAGATTGGTGATGATGTCATGTTTTCTTGGGGTTGTACTGTCGCAGATAATAATTCTCATTCTCATATTTGGACAGAACGCAAGAATGATGTTTTAGAATGGAAAAAAGGTATTGACGAAAATAAATTAGGTTTTTATAAAGATTGGCAAAACGTAAAATATTCTAAGATTACTATTAAAAATAAAGCTTGGATTGGCTTTAATAGCATTATTCTAAAAGGCATTACCATTGGTGAAGGCGCAATAATAGGTGCGGGAAGTGTGGTTACTAGAGATGTCCCAGATTGGACTATTGTAGCGGGAAATCCTGCAAAAATAATAAGAGAAATACCTGAAAATGAAAGATAATTTAACCATAATTTGATGACTTGGGAGCAAACTATTCAATATATTCGGACAAAACCTGAATATAAAATTTTAGTAGAAAAAGCCTATTTTGAAGAAGATTTGCCTTTGAATGTTGAGCGGTTTAGAAATGATGCTGAATTTTTGGAAACACTAAAACTTCTTAAAGAATATGCCCCAGATGCAAAAAAAATCTTAGATATTGGTGCAGGAAACGGCATTAGTTCTGTTGCATTGGCACTTTTTGGTTATGAAGTAACAGTAGTTGAGCCTGATAAAAGTGAAACTATTGGCGCAGGAGCTATCCGTAAACTAAAAGAATATTACAAATTAGAAAATTTGGAAGTTTTTGAGGCTTTTGCAGAAGAAATAAAATTTCCTGATACGCATTTTGATATTGTGTATGTGCGTCAATGTATGCACCACGCTTATAATCTGGAGAAATTTGTGGAAGAAGCAAGCCGTGTTCTCAAAAAAAATGGACTCTTTATTACCATTCGTGACCACGTTGTTTTTGGAGAAGAAGACAAAAAATGGTTTTTAGAGACGCACCCATTGCAGAAGTATTATGGCGGAGAAAATGCTTTCTCGCCACAAGAATACAAAAATGCAATGGTAAAAGCTGGTTTAAGTGTTGAAAAAGAGATAAAACATTATGATAGCATTATCAATTATTTCCCAAAAGAAACAAAAGACGTAGAAAATCATATAACTATTTCTTATCAAAACCGTAAAAATAGTTTGCAACAAAAAATAGGGAAACTAGCTAATTTTGGGCTATTTCAGTGGTTATATAATATTTATTTAGATAAAAAAATAGGTAAAATAAAGCCACTTGACGAAATGCAAGCCGCAGGGCGTATGTATTCTTATATCTGCATCAAAAAATAAAATAAAGCTAAAAATCATTTTTAATGAAAGTTTTAATCATTGGTAGCCAAGGCTTTATAGGTAAACATTGCGTTGATTATTTTAGTAAAACTCACGAAGTAACAGCGCAAGGTGTTACAGAAGATTTTGATAATTTGTTTGTAACGCAAAAATATGATGCTTGTATCAATGCGTCTGGGTCTGCAAATGTTGGTTTTTCGTTTGAAAATCCTGCTATAGATTTTGAGCTTAATGTACTGAATGTCAATAAATTACTTGTGGCTATTAGACAACATAATCCAACTTGCAAGTTTATCAATTTTTCTAGTGCTGCCGTTTACGGTAATCCTATGAAACTGCCAATAGCAGAAAATACGCCTACAAAGCCGCTTTCTCCCTATGGTTTTCATAAGTTGCAAAGCGAGTATTTGCTTACAGAATATCATAAGTTTTTTGGTTTGCATACTTGTAGTTTGCGTGTGTTTTCTGCGTATGGAAACGGACTAAAAAAGCAACTTTTTTGGGATTTGTACCAGAAAACACTTCAGTATGATAATGTAGAGCTTTTTGGTACTGGCGAGGAAAGTAGAGATTTTATTTTTATTGATGATTTAATACAAACTGTTGCCTTAATTATTGAAAATGCACCTTTTGAAGGAGATGTTTTTAATATTGCAAGCGGAGAGGAAACTAAAATAAAAGAAGCTGTAAAAGTTTTTTTTGATGAATTTTGCCCACAAAAAAAATATTATTTCTCTGGAAAACAAAAAATTGGTGACCCAAATAATTGGTGTGCCGACATTACAAAACTCAAACAACTAGGCTTTAAATCACAAACAAATATACAATTAGGGTTAGAAAAATATACACAATGGTTGAAAGAACAGATATAGCAACAAATACAAGAAAACAAGTAGCACTAATATTTGACCATAATGAGAATTGGATTGCAGGAACTTATTACATCACGAATCTTATACATGCACTTAATACACTTTCAGAGAAACCGCATATACACATATATACAAATGCTAATGATAGAAAAATTATTGAAATAATAAATTATCCTTATATTTCTTATCACAAGATTATAGATGGTCATTATGATTATCCAAAGTTGAAAAGTATTGTCAATAGAGTAGCTATGCGCCTTTTCAAGAAAGAAATATTTGATGAACGCCCAAAAAAAATGGATATTTTTTTTCCAAACCCTTCCAAATATTGTTTTGCAAAAATAGAAGAAAAATACAAAGTAAGTTGGATACCAGATTTTCAAGAAGATTATTTACCCCATTTTTTCTCTTCACAAGAGGTTTTAGATAGAAAAAGCTATCAATTAGCATTATCAGAAGAGGGAAAATCAATTATTTTTAGTAGTTTTGATGCGGAGAATGACTTTAAAAGATTATATCCAAATCATAAAAATAAAACTTTTGTTCTGCAGTTTGCCGTAACGCACCCAAAATACCAAGAATTAGACATCAATAAACTTAAAGAAAAATATCAATTACCAGAAAAATATTTTTTTGCACCCAACCAATTTTGGAAGCATAAAAATCACATAGTGATTCTAGAAGCAATAAAAATATTAAAAGAAGAGCAAAAAACTAACCAAAATAAGCAAAATTATTGTGTTGCTTTTTCAGGAAAAGAAGAGGATTACCGCAACCCTGATTATTTTGCTAGCCTTCAACAATATGTTTGTGATAATGATTTGACAGATAGTATTCATTTTTTAGGTTTTATTGACCGTAGAGAGCAACTACAACTAATGAATAATGCCATTGCAGTTATTCAGCCTTCCCTTTTTGAAGGTTGGAGTACTGTGGTAGAAGATGCAAAAGCAATGAATGCGCATTTAATTTGTTCTGATTTGAAAGTGCATAAAGAACAAACAAACATAAATGTAAATTTTTTTGACCCGCATAACGCAAAAAAACTAGCAGAAAGAATTCAAGAGATAAAGAATAATCAACCAAAAATTCAGTTTTGTGATTATCAAAACAATATCAAAAAATTTGGGCAAGAGTTTATAAAAATCATTAACCATTTATAAGATGAATTACCCCAAAATAAGTATTATTACACCCAGCTACAACCAAGAGCAATATATTGAGGAAACAATTTTATCCGTTATTGGGCAAAACTATCCAAATTTAGAGTATATCATCATTGATGGTGGCAGCACAGATAATTCTGTGGAAATTATAAAAAAATATGAAAAACACTTGGCGTATTGGGTGAGTGAGCCAGATAAGGGAATGTATGAGGCTATCCAAAAAGGATTTGATAAGAGTACAGGTGAGATTATGGCTTGGATTAATTCAGATGATATTTTTGTAAGGAACTGTTTTTTTTCCATAGCTGATGTTTTTATTACTTTACCTCAAGTTCAGTGGTTTCAAGCATATAAGGCTTTTACAGACGAATTAGGCGGATTAAATTGGGTTTATGGAGTGCCTGATTTTTATACTAGACTAAAATATTATACATATTACGATGCTTGTTTGCATCAGAATGCGGTGGTATGGAGAAGGTCTTTATGGGAAAAAGCTGGTGCTAAAATGAATATTGAATTAAAAGTAGCAGGAGATTATGAGTTATTTTTTCGTTTTTTTGCTTTTGCTGAATTATATCCTCTTAATACTGTAATAAGTGCTTTTAGAATTAGACAAGAGGGTGAACAATTATCAAGAGATAACAGTAAATTGTGGGATTTAGAAAGGGATGAAACGAGGAATAATTATTCTCTTACATCTACAGAAAAAATAATATGGGGTATAATTAAAAATGTTAATAAACTAAAAATCCCCAAACTAACACGTTTCTTGGAGAGAAAGCTTTTAAAATACCCTAAAGAAATTCAGTATAATCTAGGAACTCAAAAATATACTATAAGATAATGAATATTTTAAAAAGAATATATCATAAAATATCTAGAAAAAAAGATGTTTTTATTGATGAAAATAAATACCAAATTGCAAAGTATATCTCTCAAAATCCAATTATTTTGGAAGCAGGAGCTTGTGATGGAAGAGATACTTTACAAATGGCTACTGTCTGGGAAAAAGCACAAATTCATGCTTTTGAGCCAATAGAAAGCTTATTTGAGGAAACGAAGAAAAAAGTACAAAACTTCAAACAAATACATATTTATAAAGCAGGGCTTGCCTCCAAAACAGGTAACACCACGTTATACGTGAGCGAGGGTAAATCTACAGGCTCTAGTTCTATTATGAAGCCCAAAGAACATTTGGAAATACATCCAGAGGTTTTGTTCAAGAAAGAAATAGAAATAGAAGTATTTACAATAGATGAATGGGCAAAAAAAAATAATATTTCAAAAATAGACCTCATGTGGTTAGATTTGCAAGGGGCAGAAATGTCTGTTCTTAAATCTTCGCCTAATATACTAAACACTACAAAGGCTATATTTAGTGAAGTAAGTTTGAAACAAATGTATGAAAATACGCCATTATACCCTGAGTTTAGGGCTTGGTTAGAAACACAAGGATTTAGTGTCGCTTGGGAAGATTTACCGTATGAAGATATGGGGAATGTATTGTTTGTAAGAAAATGAAAATCATTAAACTAACTCACCCACTAAATTGGCAAAGAGACGACTTACCCAGTAATTATTTAGGGCAAACCCCTAATCAATTGGGAGTTTGGGAAGATTATCAATTTGAAATAAATAATGATTGTAATGAATGTGATTATTGGATAATTAATGGTGATATCAATCAAAAAGAGGAGAAGGTAAATAGTAAATTTGGGACGTTTTTTATTACCAGTGAGGAGAAAGCGTCCATTCAAAATTATAACAATAAATTTTTAGCTCAATTTGATGTAATTATCACTTCAAGGGACGACATTCAGCACCCACAAATTATTCGTACACAATATCTTTGTCCCTGGCAGGTAGGCAAAAGTTATGATCAGTTAAAAGACAAAAATATATCTTCAAAACCTAAAATCTTATCCGCTGTGGTTTCTGATATGGTTAGACTGGAAGGACACAAGAAACGTTTTGCCTTTATGAATCAATTGAAAGGACATTTTAAACAACAATTAGATTGGTATAGTAGAGAAAATAAATACGTACAAGATAAGTGGAATGGATTGGCGGAGTATCAATACTCTATTGCCATAGAGAACTCATCATTCCCAAATTATTGGACAGAAAAATTAGCAGATTGTTTTTTAGCTGAGACAATGCCTATTTATTGGGGATGTCCAAATATATTAGATTATTTTCCTGAAAAATCTATGATTTTTGTAGATATTGATAATTTTGAAGTTACAGTTGAAAAAATTGAGAGGGCTATTAAAGAAAATTGGTATAAAGAGAATTATGAATCTATTATTGAGGCAAAGAACTTAATCTTGAATAAATATCAATTCATTCCAACTATAGTGAATATATTGAAACAACATAAAAAAGAATTTAGGATTAAGAATAAATCTTCAAAAATCTATATACAAGAAAAATATTCTCAAATATCCCTTCAAAAGAGAATATTAAACAAAATTAAAAGCACTATCTTTAAAAAATAATGTTAAAATCCCTCAAAAAAAATAAATTTATCTTCAATACTGTTTGGTTTTTTCGTAGAATGGTAGGCATCACGCCTGAAAACCTCAACGAAAATTTTTACAAAAAAAGAACCCCAAAACTTATTGAAGATTATCTACAAAAAAATCAGGTTAGAAAATTACAAATTGGTTGCCAAGACCACCCAATGCAAGGCTGGCTCAATGCTGACATAGAACCTAAATCAATGGATACAATTTTGATGGATGCAACTACCACGTTTCCATTGCCAAATGATACTTTTGATTTTGTATTTTCGGAACATATGATAGAACACGTAAGCCTAGAAGGAGGCGACAAAATGATCCAAGAATGTTACCGTGTGATGAAAAAAGGCGGGAAAATTCGTATTGTAACCCCTGATTTAGCTTTTTTGATTGATTTGTACCAAAAGGAAAAAAGCCAAGTCCAAGAAGATTATTTGAAATTCAGTAATAAATATTTTACAAAATATGAACGCCCTTTGTGGGACACAATGGTTATCAATAACTTTGTCCGTGATTGGGGGCATCAATTTGTCCACGACGAGAAATCTTTGCGTTATTTATTAGAAAAAGCGGGTTTTATCAATTTTAAGCGTGAAAGCGTTTATCAAAGCAATGAGCCAACTTTTCAAAATCTTGAAAAACACGCACTAGAAATTACTGAAGAATTTAATAAATTAGAAAGTATTGTGGTAGAAGCTGAAAAATCATAACTAGAGTTTTATTATTTGATTATCAAGTATTTAGTGCAAAATAAATATCAAAACCACCCCTAGTCCCTCCTTGAAAAGAAGGGGGACAAAACTCCCCTCCTTTTCAAGGAGGGTTGGGGGTGGTTAAAAGATAATTTAATACACAACTTGTTCATTATTAAGCTATAAAAACTCTACTATAAAAAATGCCTAAAATCTTTATTTTTATTCCGCTTTATAATACTGAAAAATTCATTACTCAAACCATAGAAAGTGTTTTGCAACAGACTTTCCAAGATTGGGAATTACTTATTTTAGATGACTGTTCAACAGATAATAGCTTTCAAATTGCGCAAGTATTTGAGCAGAAAGATAAACGAATAAAAGTAAAAAAAAATGCGCAAAATTTAGGTATGATGGGCAACTGGAACGAAGGCATAAAACATTGTCATTCAGAATATTTTGTCAAGTTAGATGCAGATGATTTGTGGCATAACGAAATTTTAGAGAAATCTGTTGGAATTTTGGATAATATGCCCCAAGTTGCATTGGTATTTACAAAATATATCAATATTGATGAAAATGGAGCGCAAATTCCTAATTCTGAAATTATTTTGCCTGATTTTGCCAAAGATAAAGCATTTTCTTGTGTGCTTTTGGTACAACAAGGTACTGATAAAATGCTTAGTTATAGTATTTTGAGACAAGGTTTGTCTGTGATGAGAAGAAAAATTTTTGACGAAATAGGTGTTTATCATTATTTATTGAGTGCGGAAACACAGGCTTCAACAGATACCGAGTTTTATTTTAGGGTAGGTTGTCATTATGAAATTTATTGCATAGATAATCCCTATTATTTTTATAGAGTACATACGCAATCTATAAGTGCTAGTGATAAAAATCAAGGATTGCAAGCGCAAAAAATGTATGAAGTGAAGTCTGTTATTATAGATTATTATTACCAACAACAGAAAATAGATATAAAAACAAAAAAAGAATTTCAACAACAGATAAAATTTGAATATTATACCTATTTGACTTATAAAAACAAGCTAGAAAAAAGATATTTGAAGGTATTTCATTTTTTGGGATACAATTTATTATTTACTCCTATCAAAACTATTCAATTTTATTTCAAAAGAATATTATCAAAATAATGAAAAAAAACATCATAAAAGTTGGTTTTTGTGTAGCCTATGACTGGGAATTGCTGAAAAAATCAGTTCCCATAATCTACGAACTTGCTGATATAATTGTGTTTTCTATTGATAAACAACGCAAAAGTTGGGCAGGAACGCCTTATTATTTTGATGAAACTGCTTTTCAATCTTTTTTGTTAGATATAGATAAAGACAAAAAAATCCAAGTTTATGAAGATGATTTTTCCATGCCCAATTTGTCGTCAATAGAAAACGACAACAGACAACGAAACCTAATGGCAAAACAAATGGGTGAAGGTGGCTGGCATATTCAAATAGATTCAGATGAATACTTTTTGGATTTCAAGGGTTTCATAGAATATCTTAAAAAATTTAATGCTAATCCAAACTTCGCTCAAAAAGGAATAAATATTTCTTGTGGCTTAATCCCACTCATAAAAAAAACAGAAAGTGGCTATATTTATGTTGATTATCAAGGTAAACCAATAGAAACTTGTCCATTTGCGACTAATAAACCCTTTTATTCTGCTGCTCGCCGCAACGGATATTTCAATCATATAAGTCCTTTTTTTGTCTTGCACGAAACTTGGGCTAGAGGTGAAGAGGAATTACTCAAAAAGATAAGTAGTTGGGGACACGACAATGATTTTATAGATAAAGAAAGTTTTTTTAGGTTGTGGCAAGCCTTAGATGCTTATAATTGTGGTTTTATCAAAAATTTTCACCCTTTGCAAGGTGAAGTTTGGCCCGCTTTGAGCTATAAAGAAGGTAAGACTATTGAGGAGTTTCTCCAAAACTTTCCAGTTCCAAAATTCCCATCTTCAAAATCTCAGTTATTTCTGAATAATAACCGTAATTTTGCACGTTTAAAAGCATTATGGTCTAAGATTTTCTAAAAATTTCTAAAAATAAATGATTTCTATTATCATCATTAATTACAACACTTTTGAACTTTCGTGTACGTGTATTGCAAGCATATACACACATACGAAAGGTATAGAATATGAAATTATTTTAGTTGATAATGCTTCAAAAGAATGTAATCCAGATGCTTTTTTAGAAAAATATCCCGAAATAACACTTATTAAAAGCTCTCAAAACTTGGGTTTTGCAGGAGGCAATAATCTAGGTTTGGAGGTGGCAAAAGGTGAATATATACTTTTGCTCAATAGTGATACTGAACTTACGGAAAACTCTATTAAAATTTGCTTAGATAAATTTCAAAATAATACACAAAATAATACGCAAAACAATAATAATTTAGGTGTTATTTCTTGTGGTTTGGTTTATCCAAATAATGCTATTCAACATTGTACAGGCAAATTTCCAACTATTTCCATAGAACTTGTAGAACTTTTTAGAATGCAAAAATTTGTATCTAAAACACAAAAAGAAAATCTTTTATTGGGGGCATTTTTTGACCATAAATCAGAGAAAATAGTAGATTGGGTTTGGGGGACTTTTTTCCTTACAAAACGTGAAATTATCAATAAACTACCTCATAAAAAGCTCCCAGACGACTTTTTTATGTATTTTGAAGATGTACAATGGTGCTATAAAATTAGGAAATTAGGTTATGAAATTCTTTATACACCTCAAACAAAGATTATTCATCATCTTTCTGCAAGTAGTACGCAAGAATTTTCTTCTGCTGATGTTTTAGTGAAATTTAAGAAAATTTTGCCAAATGAAACCGCTTTTTTGTTGAAAGAAAAAGGCAAATTTTATACTTATTTGTTGTATTTCTTCAGAATGGTGAAGTTTTTTACTTTGAAAGGACAAAATTTTAGGCTGATTGCAAAATTTTATTTCAAATTTCTTAGAAATAATCTTAAAATAAAATTTCCAAATAAAATTTCCAAATAAAATTCTTAAAAAAAATATTTTTGCAAGGTTTTTGTTATATTTGAAGAAATCATTTTTTAATCTTGCCCAAATGAAAAACCAGATGAAAAATCAAACAAAAACCAATATCAAAACGCTCATTTTGCTTCCTTTTTTGGCTATTTTGCTTACTGTTTTTACGGTGAGTTTTATTTCTAAATCAGATGAAAATCTTTTTAAAGAATTTCAAAAAAACTTTAAAACGGCTAAATTGCCTCTGAAAGTACAAGTTACGGATAATTTCAATGAAAAAAATCAGATTGATGCAAAATTTTCTGAATTTTTTTCAAGAGAAATGCAAACGGCTAAATACTCTCGTATGCCTACTACCGTAAGAAATGAATACTTGCAAATAGTGGCGCAAAATGAAAATATGGTGGCGGTTATTGTCGGAGTTTCAAGTTCAAGAGGTTTTGCAATGAAAAAAATCAAAAAAACTGCACCAAACGGGGGAAATTATTTCAAACTACTTGTGACTTATGACAAAAAAGGAACAGTTTTGGATAGCAGAGCTATTGCCTACAAGAACTCAAATACATATATCAACACCGAAATTAAGGCTGACCTCACTTTTTCAGTACAAGAATTTGTAAATGAAAATGATGGTACAGAGAAAGATAAAAAGAAATTCACGCTGGAGAAAACAGATAAATATTTGATAACTGCATCAGGGAAAATAGTTGATACAAACGAAGACGAGGAAGAAAAAGAGCAACCCAAACAAATAAAATCTTTGTAATAATTGTAAACCTTCAATCTGTTATAAAAAAGTAGCAAAAATTTGATTTATCAAATTTTTTGCTACTTTTTTGTTCTGTATTCATTCACAATTCACAATTTATAATTACTTCAAACGTATGCTAACAGCGTTTTTATGTGCTTGTAAGCCTTCATTTTCAGCCATTATTTCTATGGTTTTGCCTATATTTTTAAGTCCTTCTTTGCTAATTTGCTGGAAAGTGATTTTTTTCACAAAACTATCCACAGAAACGCCACTATAAGCACGTGCAAAACCATTGGTAGGCAAAGTATGATTAGTGCCTGACGCATAATCTCCTGCACTTTCTGGCGTGAAATTTCCCATAAAAATAGAACCTGCATTGACAATTTTCTCTGCCCATTCTTCCGTTTTGTCAAGTGCAATAATCAAGTGTTCTGGGGCATATTCGTTGATAAGTTCCAACGCAATTTCATTGTTTTCTACCAAAATAAGTTTACTGTTTTTAAGTGCTTTTTCTGCAATTTCTTTGCGTGGAAGCTCCAAAACTTGCTTATTTAACTCTGTTTGGACATTTTCCAAAAGTTTTTCAGAGGTAGAAACTAAAACTACTTGACTATCTGCACCGTGTTCTGCCTGTGAAAGCAAATCAGCAGCCACATAACTAGGCACAGCCGTATCATCAGCCCAAACCGCAAGTTCTGATGGACCTGCAGGCATATCAATAGCAAAACCTTCTTTGGCAATAAGTTGTTTGGCTGCGGTTACATATTGGTTACCAGGTCCAAAAATTTTATAAACCTTTGGTACTGATGCAGTTCCATAAGCCATTGCGCCTATTGCTTGCGCTCCGCCAATCTTAAAAATCTTAGTAATTCCGACAAGACTTGCCGCAAAAAGGATAGCGGGGTGAATTTTGCCTTCAAAAGCAGGCGTACACATAATCACTTGCTCACAACCAGCAATTTGTGCAGGGATTCCCAGCATCAAAACGGTAGAAAAAAGTGGGGCAGTGCCACCAGGAATATATAAACCAACTTTCTGAATAGCCACACTTTTGCGCCAACAAACCACGCCAGACATTGTTTCTACTTTTTGGATTTCGTTTTTTTGGATTTCGTGGAACTTTTGTATGTTATTTTTCGCCATTATAATAGCATCTTTGAGTTCTTTGGAAAGCAAAGTAGAAGCTAAGACTATTTCTTGGGCAGAAACAAGAAAATTCTTATCAAAATTCTTATCATATTGCGCATTGAAACGGTAGGCGGCTTCATCTCCTTGCGTTTGAATATCCGTAAGGATTACTTTAATACGGCTTTCTATCTCCAAAAAATCAATAGTAGGGCGTTCTAAGAGGGTTTTCCAAGTGTTTTTTTGCGGAAATTTGATAATATTCATTTGTTGTTATTAAAATTGATAAAATTGTTTTTTTACTATCATCTTTATAAGCTACAAATATACAAATTGGTTTTAATTTGCTAAAAAATACTTGTGATATTTCTGAATTGATGACAAAATTAAAGGCTAAATGTTTGATAATATTTCAGAATTATGCCTAATCAAAAATCCAGTTTTTTTTATCAAGAAAAAACACTATCTTTGCGAACAAATTTTTATGAAAATGTAGCAAATTATCTTTTTTCACTAAATAAACCCCAAACTTAGACGTATGAAACTACTCAAATACGCCCTAATAGTAGGAGCTTTAATAAGTCCTTTTTTTACTAATTTCAGTAATAATAGTGCCTTAGCAACACCGCTAAAGCCTCTTAATAACTTATTTGACACTATCCCCGAACTTCCAAAAGGGTATGTTCCTGATGTGTATGACCATTTGATAGAAGACCGTTTGCAGTGTCTTCAACAAACAATCCCTTTTCCGTATCACCCAAGCGTGAAAAAATTTGTAAACCGCTATTTGGTGAAAGATAGGGAACAAACACGCATATTTTTGTCACGAAAAGCTCGTTATTTTCCTATTTTTGAGGCGGCACTCAAAAGACATAATATGCCAGATGAAATAAAATACCTTTCTATAGTGGAATCTGCGTTGCAGACACGTGTACAGTCGTGGGCTGCCGCTATGGGTTTGTGGCAATTTGTGCCTGCAACAGGCAAAGAATACGGTTTGTACCAAGATTTTTATATAGATGAAAGAATGGACCCATATGAGGCAACAGAAGCCGCTTGTAGATACCTCAAAATGCTTCACGGAATGTTTGGAGATTGGCATTTGGCACTCGCAGCGTATAATTGTGGACAAGGACGTGTGGCACAAGCCGTAAAGCGTGCTGGTGGTGGTACTAAATCTTTTTGGGAAGTTTATAATTTTTTGCCAGGAGAAACACGTGCTTACGTACCAATGTTTATTGCTATGAACTACGTAATGAATTATTATGACGACCATTTTTTGCCAGAGCCAGACAAATTTTTGACTTATATTCCTTCTGATACTGTTACAATTAGCGGTAATTTGGTGAGTTTAGATGAGTTTGCCAAACAAATAAGCGTGCCTTTGGAAACTATGCAAGAACTTAATCCGCATTTGAAGAAAAATATGGTACCTCAATATATGAAAAACTATCAAATTCGTGTGCCTGCGGAAAAGAAAAGTTACGTTTTGGAGAATAAACCAGCTATTTTGTTGGCATCTCTGAAAAAAGGTTACCGCCCTTTGCCATTTATTGCTGCTACACCTCAAATGACATCAGCACAAAAAATCAAAGGAAAGAAAAAAATCACCCATAATGTTGTTTATAATGAATCTTTGGGCGGAATTGCGCTAAAATACAAAACAAATATTGCTGATATTCAACTTTGGAACAAGATGCCTACGGCAATGGTTTATCCAAACCAAAAACTTACGGTTTATGCAACGCCAACAAAAGAGGAAATAGAAGCAGAAAAAGCTGCTAAATTAGCTCAAAATACAAAAAATACAGCAAAAACTAATTTAATGGTACTCTCTAGTGCAATGCCACCATCAATAAAATTCCATATTGTACAAAAAGGAGATACGCTTTGGGATATTTCTAGGAAATATCAAGGGCTTTCTGTGGATAAAATCAAACAACTAAACCCAGATTTGAAGGGTGATAACCTTGTAATGGGACAAAAAATTAGAGTAGATTAAGTTTTTGAGTTATGAATTATGAGTTAAAATACGTTGTACAATGTATTTTAACTCATAATTATTTATTTTCGTTTCTGATGATTGTTTTTGAAATATCAGATGTATCAGGTGCAATTTTATCAACAGGCAAATTAAGCATACAACGCTCATTTATAAGGTTTTTTAGTTCTTCATTTATGTGAATGTTTGTTTTTGCATCACTAAAAACATCTTTAAACTGATTTTTTAGGTCTTTACGTTTTTTTGCCTCCATAAAACGTCTAATTTCTTCCTCTGATTCCAAAATAAGTTCAGGCACAATGACAGGCAAACCATTTTCATCTTTTGCCACCATTGTAAAATAAGAGGTATTTGTATGCCTAATCACGCCAGTTTTGATGTTTTCCGCCTCTACACGTATGCCCACGACAAGCGAGGTTTTGCCCACATAATTAACGGCAGCCCTAAAAGATACCAAATCACCCACTTCCACAGGGCTAACAAACTCCACACCATCAACGGTAACCGTTACACAGTAGTTTCCTGCGTGTTTTGACGAGCAAGCATAAGCCACTTTGTCCATCAAAGAAAGCAGTTGTCCGCCGTGAATTTTCCCTCCAAAATTAGCATAAGAAGGTATCATAAGTTCTACTAAGGTCGTTTTTGAGTGCGCAACACTACGAGCTAGTTTTTCCATATTATTTATTTTTTTGATTTTTAATTTCTTCAATTAAAAGTTCAAGTGTATCAACTAGTTGATTTATTTTACTATTATTATAGTTGAAATCACCATTATTTGTACTTGAATCATAAAAATGAGGCGCAAAAATTGCTTTTTTACTGTCATCATTTATTAAATTTTTGGTTTCAGTTTTGAGCTTTTCTGCTATTTTACTGATTGTGTCCAAATTAGTGGGCATATGACCATTTTCTATTTTGCTGTAAGTGGATTGAGTTACTCCAAGATGGTCAGCCATATCATTTTGTGTTATTTTTTCTCCTTTACTCTTGCTAGTTTCTCTTATCTCTTTAATTTTATTTCCGTTTTGTAACATAAATTTTTCAGGTGTTTTTAGAATAGATTTTTATATGATTTTACGTACAAAATTATCAAATGTTTCAAAATATTCCTAAAATATTCTTAAATATTCTTAGATGGAATAGGAATATCATTCTAGGTATATTATTTTTGTGTCAGCAGGTTGCAACAAGCTAATTTTATTTTTCAATTCAAAATTTTAATCTTAAAAAAATGCAAAAATTTTTTGGAATTATAGCATTCTTAGGAATAATAATGCTATCTTGTAGCAAAACTACAGACTTGATACCAAACCCTGTATCAGGCAAAAATTCAGAAGTTGTTGTTACATCTTCTAGTGAGTCATCAAAAGTAATAATAGGAATTTGGGTATCTTGGTCAGAATGGGGTAGAGCAAGACGTAACTGTGAAGGTTGGGGGCTATGTAACTATAATTGGGGTTGGACTTATGGAGGAGAGAAATCTGCACCTGTTTATGCAGAACCTAATGGAAAAATGTATGTAAACATTTTGATTGATGCTATTCCAGAAGGTGAGAATGTTCAGTTTCTAATAATTGATGAAGACTTAACTTCTACTGGTGCAAATGGAGACACTTATCTCATCAAAAAAGGAGAATATCCTTTAAATAGCTCTTTGGGTTCTTTGGGTGGCTATAAAGTTGGTATCCAAAAAAAATAATTACCAAGCAGGTAGGTAGAATAACCTATCTACCTGCAATTAAATATCTTAAAAATGAAAAGCCTATTACTTATATTTTGCCTATTTTGTTTAAATAGTTGCTACATTAGGGGTTTGCAAGTTGGTTATAAGAAAGTTACATTTGAAAATTTACCTCTTTTCAAATTTAATGAAAGTAAAAAATATTTATCTCTTGTTGAAACTAGTACAAATGATGGAAATATTTATGCTATTAATGGGCAAGAACTTAAGGAAATACTAAAAACAAAAAAAAAATCAATTATTTATAAGTGGTCTCCTTTTTGTCATAGTAACGTATGTATTACTTTAAATGCTTCCCAAAAATATTGTGATGCAAATGGTTATAATTTATTTGTTGTTTTAGATTATTATGATGCTTTACCAGAAGCTAAAGCACCAAGCCATAAACCTACTTATCCTTTGCTAATATCTAACCATATGTATTATAGAACTGGTTTTGCAGATAAATCTACAAATAAACTGACCACAGATTTAATAGGAAAAGAGAATATGAAAGATAATTATGGTAGATTTTTGTTTTTTGAACGAGATAAATTTATTGTTGCAAAAGATTCATTACAAGCAAAATAACTCTCAACTCAGAAACGTAGTTTCATATACCTTTTTGATGCCATCTTTCAATGAAATACTTGCTTTCCAACCTAGATTGTTGATTTTTGAAGTATCCATTAGCTTGCGTGGTGTGCCGTCTGGTTTTGAGGTATCAAAACGAAGTTCACCTGCAAAACCCACAATTTCTTTCACGAGCAGAGCTAATTCCTTGATACTCAAATCTTCTCCAACACCAATATTTATTATTTCTGGTTCGTTGTAGTTTTTCATCAAAAATACACAAGCATCAGCCAAATCTTCCACATTCATAAATTCACGCAAGGGCGCACCAGTCCCCCAAACCTCTACAAAAGGGCTATTTTGGAGTTTTGCCTCGTGAAACTTGCGTATTAGTGCAGGCAAAACGTGTGATTTTTGCAAATCATAATTATCCCCTTCACCATACAAATTGGTAGGCATTACGGATATGAAATTGCAACCATATTGAAAACGGTAGCTTTCGCACATTTTTATGCCAGCAATTTTAGCAATGGCGTAAGGCTCATTGGTACTTTCTAATGCGCCTGTGAGCAGATAATCTTCTTTTAGGGGCTGTGAAGCTAGTTTTGGATAAATACAAGACGAACCTAAAAACATCAATTTCTTAACTTTATGCACAAAAGATTGATGAATAATGTTGTTTTGTATCATCAAGTTTTCATACAAAAAATCAGCACGATAGGTATTATTAGCCAAAATTCCGCCAACTTTTGCGGCTGCCAAAAATACATATTCAGGTTTTTCTTGTTTAAAAAATGTTTCTACGGCGTTTTGATTGCGCAAATCTAGTTCTTTTGAAGTTTTCAGAATAAAATTTTGGTAGCCTTCTTTGGTAAGTTTCCTCAAAATAGCAGAGCCAGCCATTCCACGATGCCCCGCAATATAAATTTTAGCGTTTTTTTCCACTTTTTATGGGATTTATTTGTGTTTTAATTGTGTTTTGGATTATTTTATTTTTTGACAAAAATCAACAAAATATTTGAAAGATGCTAAATGATTTGTGTCTTTATTTCTTTTGATTAGGGCATCTAAAAAGTGTTTTTCAATTACGCCCTGCGGGTTTGCTTTGCTATACCTGATATTTTTTTGTGCTAAAAGTTCTCGTAAATAATGTGTATGAAAAATAGATATACTGCTTTCATAATCAAGCAATTTATTCATTAATTCTGGGTTATCTTCTTTGACGTTGTAAAAAGTTATACACTTTTTTAGAAAGTCATTATCAGGATTTTTCTTAAAAATCTTAGGATTGCCCAAAAACCACGTTTCTATGCACTTATTTTGCACGATAATCTCTAGTTTTGTTTCATTTTTAAGAATAATTTTATTTTCATTCATAAAATTAAAAACCTCTTTTCTAGCATCTGCGGTACTTTTGTTATCTGCATCAAGGCATAAGACAAGATAATCATATTTTTGATGTTTGTTAATGTCTTCCACAGCGTTGTGCAAATGCGTATTTATGAGTGCAGGCATACCATTTGAACTAAAAACAAAATAATTATCTGTGATAACTTTATCAAAATAATCTACTTTATTTAGCTTAGGAGCAAGAAAAGATAACCATTTTGGATAAATTTTACTTTCAGTTTTGCCTTCTACCAAAAAATAAATATTCATATTTTGTTATTATTTTTGTTAGAATTTTATATTTGTTCTTGTCCTGTTTGGTATTCTTCTAATTGCACAAGTTGCATAAAAGCACTATGTCTAGACTTTTCTATATCAACCAAACCATTGATTTTATGTTCTTTGACTACGCCTCCGTTGCGTGTGATAAGTTTCCAATTATTGATATTTATTTTATTGATAATGTAAGGGTGATGGCTCGTCAGAATAAATTGTAATTGTCTGTTTGATTGCAGAATATCTGCCGTTATTTCATCAATACAGTTGCTTCCAAGGCTGTTTTCAAACTCATCAATCAAAAATATTGTCCCTTCTGCACACAAATATAACTCGCTTAATTGCATAAACGTACTGTACATTCCTGAAGAAATCTTGTTTTGCCCAATCCAATTATTTACATTTTTTTCTTTGATTTGCAAAAACGGAATTTGCCTAAACATATCAGGAATTTCGTTATTTTTATCTTCTACAAAATCAATTTTTACATTTTCTATGCTAGGAAAAATATCAATAAAACGGTTTTTGATACTATTAAAGGTTTTTTTATCTGTTTTTGATAAGCAAAAAAGTTTAATAATAATATCTAAATCACTGTTTTGAATGTCTGCAAGTGTTTTTAATTCTTTACCCAAAGAGCTAACAGCATTAATAAAAATAGGTGTAATTTTTATTATTTGCTGCAATAAAAACTCTGGTTTTAGGTCAGAAAAACCACTATAACTGACGTATTTTATTTTTTTTAGATTTTCAAGAATGATTTCAAGACTCTTTTCATTTCTCAATAAAAATATAACACTCTGGTTAGGAGGTAGTTTGGGCGTTTCTTTGCCATTATAAATAATTTTCTCGTTATTTCTATCAACCAATATTTTATCATTGATAGTTAATTTTTCTTTGAGAAGAAGACTATCTTGTGTGTTGTTATTAAAGAAAAAAGTAACGCTTGTACTTTTTTCAAATTCACCTTCCCAAATATATTTTACTGTATTATTTTGATTATCAATGATTTCAAATTCCACAAACCAAGCAACACCATTAAATGATTGTCCTTCTGCAATTTCTTTCAAATTCATTAAAGCACGCAAAATTTGCGTTTTGCCCACGCCAGATGCACCCACCAAAAGTGTAAGTTTATTAAATGAAAGCTCTTCTAAACGCCATTCTGCTGCTTTATCTTCAAAACGAAACTTCGTTATTTTCATAATAATAATATTTTAAATTAGAATTTTTAGGATAATACAAATATTTTTTGTATTATCCTAAAAATTCTAAAATCTTATAAATTCTGATTTTAGTTTCTTCCCACCCAAATAGCGGCTGCCATAATATGCTGACAGGGTCCTTGACGTAATTTATTGCGTTTGTGAAACCCACAAGTACATTCTGCAAATTTTATCCTGCCATCTAAATCAATTTTCACTTCCACTTTGTAGGTAGATTTTGTGCCTTGTACCTCAAAATTATATGCAATAGCATCATTTTCTAAAATGCCTTTTTGAAGCATCTTGGCTTTATTTTCCTTCACAATAGTAACGGCTTGGGTCAGTCTAATGTCTTCTTCAGAGCTAGAAGCCACTATTTCTTGCTCCAACATCTTGCGGTAACGGTACGTTCCGAGCAAATGGTCGTACATTGCCTGTCCGCTTTTGCACATATCCTGCAAAGCAACAGTTGCCTCTTCTTGTTTGATATTGAGCTTTTCAGCAAGTTGTTTTGGAGAAAGCGTAAGGTACTGAATAAGCGTTTTTTCTACTTCTTTGAGCATTTCAGCAGAAACGCTTACTTGTGAAGAGGCTAGAAGGTCAAAATTGCCTTTTTTGCTCCAATCATTGGCAGTCCAGCCCGAAAGTCCCAAATCAAAACGGTGTCCGTCCACCTCTACGCTCCAATACGAGGGCATACCTGTACCCAAAAGTTTCACTTGCACGCTGTCCGTAAAAGGTAGCAAATCTTTCAAAACAAATAATCTCCTACGTCCCCACAAGCGTATTTCTCCTTCAAAATCACCATTATAGACGTTTGTATCTTTGATTTGGGTGTTCCAAGGGTCAATAACAAGGATAGGACATTCTCCTTTTTTCAAGATAAAGCGCACAGAACGTGGGCTTTCTTTCTCTTTTCTTTGTTCTAATTTCTCCAAAAACTGCGCCACCGTACTAGAATGAAGGGTTAGCATTACGCCGTCAATGGTTGAGGCTGATTGCACCTGCAAAAAGCCACGTACCCAACTATCAGGCAAATCAATTTTCTTTTCTACGTTGCTGGCAAGTTCTGTGGATAGTTCAACCTTGTCAAAAGCCACATTTAGCCACGCTGGGCGGTAGCTACGCACTCTATAAAGTTCGTTGGCAAGTCCCAAACTAAAATCTATGTTGGTTGTACCATAATCCACTTGTCCGAAAGTTTCCAAATTTTTGTTAGGCACGCTCACACGCCCATAAGCAGATTCATCAATAGAAAATCCTTCAAAAATGACACTATCAGGGTGAACGCTGATGACAGGGTCAAGCATCATCCATTGGTCTCTGTTGTGTGTATAAAGCCATTGAAAGTATTTATAACGGTCTTCCCAAAGTTTTTTATTGAGTGGAGCATATTCTTTTTCAATGAGTTTTTTCTTGGCTTTTAGTGTTTCTCGTTGTTGTAAAAGTTTGATTTGGTCTATTTTTACGCCTTGCAAATGTTGTGGAAGTTCCTCAATATAACGCTCATTTACCCATTCTTGGTAGGCGGTGTTGTCCTTTGGTTTTAGTCGCCAGTCACCAGCAACTACCTTGCGTAGCGCAAGCATAATGCGTGCATAGGCAAGGCTATTTTTGATAAGTGCGTTTAGGCGCACAGGAGGACGTGAAAGTTCAGCAGAAAGATTAAATTTCATTCCTGTTGCATCTGTGGCGGTGCTACTTGGCGTGGCATAAGACTGTGATACTTGCATAAAATATAGGTAGTTATGAATTTTCAGTTTTGAATGAATACGGTTGTAAATATACATCTTTTTGTTATTCTTTCAAATAAAAAAACAGGCAAATATATTTCTAGAATTTAAAAACAAATCCTACTGAATAGTAGTTTATACAGTCATACCATCAAAAATAGAAAAACAAAAAAATGGATATAGATACAAACACAACAAACGAGCTAGTTTTATACAAAGCAATTAAGCACGCAAGGATAATGCTCGTTGAAAACCACCCAGAAATAGTAGTGCTAGAAGCTACTTCAACCTACATTCCTATTGGGCAATTCAAAGAAATTTTTGCTGTTATTACAGATGTTGTCAAAGAGAAACAAATCACTAAACTGATTTTTGACAAACGTAAATTAAAAGTATTCCATCAGCCTTCAATGGAGTGGTATTTTATCACTTGGAAAGAAGAAATGTATGATTTGGGGCTAAGAACACACCGCAAAATATTGCCTGCAGATGCCGTTTTTCGTCATAGTGTAAAAATTGGTAGAGAGAAAATCAAAACGGTATTTCCAGACGGAAAATATACCTTAATGAGCATTGAATACGCAGAAACCATAGACGAGGCAATAGAAAACTAAATGGAAGATAACCTACAAACTGACGAAGAGAAAAGAGTGCTAAATCTTATGGAAAACCTCACAAATAGTGTTGTTGAGCTAGAAAATTTGGCAAAAAGGAAAGGACACGTTACGAAGCAAAACGTGGCAGACCACCGTTTGGGTATAAGTGTCATCTTGGAAGAACTCAAGGAAGAGATGGATTATTTGATTGAAATACATCTTAGTCAGCGTATTATGTTGGCTGATAGCCTTCAATATATTACGGATTTGGAGGAAAAATATAAAAAAACAGCATAAAAAAACCATAAATTAGTAATTATAACCGCAATAATATTGCGGTTTTTTATTGGTTTTTTTGAATTTTTAGGAAAAATCAGTATTAAACTGTATTTTTGAATTTAATTCAAAATAAATCTTAAAAATGAAATACCTTAATTCCTTTAATTTTTCTGGAAAGCGTGCGCTTGTGCGTGTGGATTTTAATGTTCCGCTGGATAAAGAATATAAAATAACTGATTTTACACGTATTAAAGCTGTTATTCCTACAATAGCAAAGATTTTGGGAGATGGCGGAAGTGTGGTTTTGATGTCGCATTTGGGTCGTCCAAAACAGAATTTAGAAGGCGTTTTTGAAGAAAAATACTCTCTCAAACATCTCCAAAAACCACTTTCCGAAATTTTTGGTGTAGAAGTGAAATTTGCTGATGATTGCATAGGTGAGCAAGCAAAAAGCCTTTCAGAAGGCTTAAAAGCAGGTGAAATCTTACTTTTAGAGAATTTACGTTTTTATAAGGAAGAAGAAAAAGGAGATGTAAGTTTTGCTGAAAAATTGTCAAAATTAGGAGATGTTTATGTCAATGATGCTTTTGGAACGGCACACAGAGCGCACGCTTCTACGGCAGTTATTGCGCAATTTTTTCAGGATAAAATTTGTGGTTTGGTGATGCAGGCAGAACTGGATAACGCAAAAAAAGTGCTTGAAAATGCAGAAAAGCCTTTTACTGCAATTATGGGCGGGGCAAAAGTATCTGATAAAATTGAACTTATAGAGAAATTATTAGATAAAGTTGATAATTTGATTATTGGTGGCGGAATGGCTTATACGTTTTTCAAGGCGCAAGGCGGAAATATAGGAAACTCGCTTGTAGAGGCTGATAAGCTAGATTTGGCGTTGCATCTTATCAAAAAAGCAAAAGAAAAAGGCGTTAATTTGATGCTTCCGCAAGATAGTATTATTGCTGATGCTTTTAGTAATGATGCCAATACTGAAATAGCTGATAATGAAGATATTAAAGCGGGTTTTATGGGCTTGGATATTGGAGAAAAAGCCATAAAATCATTTGTAGAAGTGATTAAAAACTCAAAAACTATTCTTTGGAATGGTCCTATGGGCGTTTTTGAGATGGAAAAGTTTTCAAAAGGCACATCAGAAGTAGCAAAAGCAGTAGTGGAGGCAACAAAAAATGGTGCTTTCTCATTGATTGGAGGAGGAGATTCTGCGGCAGCAGTCAATAATTTAGGTTTTGGAGATGCTGTTTCTTACGTTTCTACGGGTGGGGGCGCACTTTTGGAGTATATGGAAGGCAAAATTTTGCCAGGAGTAGCCGCTTTAGAAGGTACGAACTAAGAGGTACGAAGTACGAATGTAAAACTTTGATTATTAAGTTATTGTAAAAATAAAAAAGTTAAGTTATTTAGTTTTTCTTTTTTAGAGATAGTCGTTTTAGAATAAAAATTTGTGTTTGGTGCAAAAAAAGTGTATTTTTGTGGTTTGTATCAAGTTTTAAGGAATTATGAATTTTTAATTGTGAATGAATGCAAAATATTGGTAATCAAATGATATTGGTAATCAAATGATTATGCTTTATTTTATCAGCACTCAACACTAAGCACTCAACACTCAAAAATGGCATTAGGCGACAACATAAAGCGAGATAAACTTATCCCAAACAATAATAAACCTCTTTTAGAAAATGAAAAAGATGATGATTTGTTACGCTTTTTTGAGAAAAATAGAACAGAAATTAAGTTAGAACCAAAAAAAGAAACTCCTTTATATAAATCTGATAATCAAATAGTTAATCAAGATAACAAACACGTTTTTATTAGTCAAGATGATTTTTCAGAGCTTCATTTGTTTGCTACGGAGCTTGTCAGTCAGTCTAATTTTATTAAAAAAAATCTTACAGAAATTACACAAGATTTAACCGAAAATCCTCCCAAAGAGGATTTTCGTAATGATTTTGGTAATAATTCAAAAAATATTTTGCAAAATTTGGAGCAGAATGAAAAAGAGTTTACGAGTACCAATAAGGCTTTTAATTTGTTAGAGGAAAACAAAGTAAAAACGCTTACAAGTGCAGAAAATGCAGAAAAAAGCCTAGATACATTCATTACAGGCATTTCTGAAGTCCAAAAAACCTCACGTATTTTGACTGAAATTTCGGCACAATCTGGCGTTTTGGCTATCAATGCTGCCATTGAGGCAGCTCGTGTAGGTGATGCGGGTAGAAGTTTTGTTGTGATTGCTGATGAAATACGCAAGATTTCGGATAATGCAAAAAAATCTTCAGACAATATAGAAGATGCTTTGCGTGGACTTCAAAAAGATATGCAAATGGCTTTAAAAGCACTTTTTCAAATGAAAAACTACCTTGAAAACCAAGAATTTGCTATCAGCCAACTTTCCCAAAATATAGAAAATATCACCCAAAACAATACTACTATGGTTGATATGATAAAAAATAATCAGAACGAAATAGAACTAAAAGAAGAAAAACCTAGTAATTTTAGTACAGAAAAAATCAATAATAAAAAAACTAAAAAAGCGCAAATTATTACAGATAAATTAGAAAATATCAACTATACAGCGCAAAATCTACATTCTATAGCCAAACAACTCCACGAAAATCTTAAGAATATGGCTTGATATATGATGTGTGATATGTTATGTGTGAAGTAAATACATTGTTCATCTCAAAATATATCACACATCACATATCATACATCACACATCAAAATTATGTATGAAATAATCACTTCTACGCAAAATCCTAAAATAAAAAATATTCAGAAATTGGATAAATCTGCGGAGCGCAAAAGCCAAAATCTTATTATTATTGAGGGAGAAATAGAACTAAATCTTGCCCTTAGTGCTAATATAGAGATAATAAACGTCTTTTTTTGCAAAGAACTTATACCAGAATTTAAGGTAAATGATATTTTTGGAATATACAAAAAAAATAATGTAACTTATTTTAATAAAATACAGTTTTTTGAAGTCAGTAAACCTGTTTTTGATAAGATTGCATATAGAGAAAATTCTTTTGGAATGGTGGCACTTGCACGCCCAATAATCACTACCTTAAATACGCTCAAACTACCAAAAAATCCACTTTTGATAGTCTTGGAAAGTGTAGAAAAACCAGGAAATCTGGGTGCAATACTTAGAACGGCTGATGCGGCAAATGTTGATGCAGTCATTATTTGCGACCCTCAAACGGATATTTTCAACCCAAATGCCGTTAGGGCGAGTATTGGATGTGTTTTTACTAAACCAGTTGTTGCTTGTACAAGTGAGGAGGCAATTATATTTCTGAAATCTCAAAATATAAATATGTATGCAACGGCTCTTACTGCCTCAAAACCTTATGACGAAATTAGTTATAAAACACCTTCTGCTATCATTTTAGGTACAGAAGCAACTGGACTTTCCAAAATTTGGCTAGAAAATGCTACTCAAAACATCATTATTCCAATGCAGGGCAAAATAGACTCTATGAATGTCTCTGTAGCTACTGCAATAGTTATTTTTGAAGCAATTAGGCAAAGAAAGTACGAGGTTTGAGGTACGAAGTACGAATTTTTTCGTAATTCGTAATATTTAATTTGTAATTGCTGGCTCTTCTTCTTTTATTTTTTTGGAGAAAGTATTTTTAAGATTAAGACTAATTGTCAAGTAATTACGTCCTCCTGCAGCGTGAAAGCCAGCACGAGAGTACGCAAAATCAATTTTCTTTACCGTTATTCTAAGACCTGCAGAAAAACCAGAAGTTCCTGCAGCATTTTTATCCCTCAAATCTCTGTTAATGAGGTGATTATATCCAAAAAGAATATTGAAATTTTTACTCAAAACAAACTCTGTTCCTACAATCCAGTGCCTAAAAAACTTATCTGCAAAACCAATAGTTTTAGCAGTTTCTGCGCCAGTATTGATGTCGGTTGTGGTAGCATTTGGGTCGTTGTAGGCAATATCAAAGCGTTGTAAATGATGTGCTGTAAGAGAAAACCGCACAGGCATATTTTTTGGTTTGTAAGATGCACCTATTTGTGCATCAAAAGGCGTATTGGTCTTTCCAAAGTAAGATTTGAGGGCAAAACCAATGTTTTTAAGCGTTATTCCAACAGTCAAATCTTTGGTTGGGTGCTTAAAAGTGCCACCCAAATCCACAGCAAAAGCAGCGGCATTATAGCCTGCAATTCCAGACATTACAAGTTTTGTAGTTATTCCCACAGAAAAATTATTGCTTGTGCGTGCGTGTGAGGCATAAAGTGCAAAATCTCGTGCAGAAAAATCTCCTAAAACATTGCCAGAGGCATCTGTTTGTATCATTTTTCCATAACTGATGTATTGCAAACCAAATCCTAAAAGCCCAATTTTTTTGGAATTATGCACATAATTAAGAGAAGTATGTGGCACACCAGCATAAAAACTTGTAAAATTAAAACTTCCTTTCCCCACCATTGCGCTATCCAAAAGTGCAGGATTATTCACAAACATATTCACATCTCCGTGAGCTAGTGATACATTTGTGCCTCCTACGCCCACAGTACGAGCATTTGGGGTAAGATTTAGGAAATTGAAGGTATTTCTACCTCCAATTTGTGCGAAATTCTTTTGAGAGAAAATAAGCAACAGGAAAAGGATAAAAACTGGTTTTAAAAACTTTTTTTGGTACATTTCTTAATTACTATTTGAGATTTTTTCTGCCATTTTTAGCAATTCTAAGCTAGTTTTCCAATTTCTTGTGGTAGCTATAACTTTTAATTTTGATTTAAAGAAACTGTTAGTAAGTTTGGAATTACTGTAACTTTCAGGGCAATACAAGTAAATATTTTCCCCAACTAATACTAATACTAATTCATCTTTTTGATATTCTTTTTCTTTGATTTTATCAAAAAGTGCTTTTTCAGGTGTTTCTGACAAGAAAGTAATATGAAAATATGTACTATCTTTTTGATTTTCTTTCTGACTTTCTAATTGTTTTTCCTGTGAAACATCTTCCAAAAACGGATTATTATTGATAATTTCCTTAAACTCTGATAAAGAAATAACCATTATAGGTACTTCAAAAGCAAATTTTTCAACTATTTTTTCTGTTATGTTTATTGTCAAATCTTGTGGAGAACTATTTTCAGAGCAGAAAATCACATTTCCACTCTGAATATAAGTTTGTACGTTTTCAAATCCTAAATCAACATAGATTTGGCGCAAAACGTCCATTTTGACAGATTTATGTCCACCAACATTGATACCTCGCAAGATTGAAATATAAGTTTGCATTTTGTTTATAAAAATTTTTCTAAAATAATCATCTTAGGCATATTTTCAGGCTCAAAATGGCATTTTATGGCATCTTTAATATTCTCACGAAGCTCTGAAACTGTTTCAGCTTGTGTAAAAATGCTCTCGCCCAATGCTTTTGTCTCAAAACCTCCTTCCAAAGATTCTTCTACCAAAAATATAATTTCTTGATTTTTCATTTGGTTATTTTTCTCATTCAGTCTAAACGGACTACTGCATTTGTACTATACGTACATTTTCATTACTTACAACGACAAAATTATCAACTAATTTATCTAAATAATTTTCTAATAATTTGTCTAAAACTTCTATTTTTTTCTTGAAATTATTAGGCTGACAACGTATTAAAATAATTCCTTTATGTTTTCTTTGAAGTCTGAATACCATTTCTCCAAAATCTTTATCAGAAGTTATCAAAATATAATTTTCTTGTAATGCTTTGTCTAATATTTCATCATCTGTAGCTCCACGCCAGTCATCAAAAACAGAAAAAACTTCATATTTTTTGCTTTGTAGCCATTCTGCTACAGATGTTCCAACACACTCATCTATCAAAAAACGCATTATGATGCTATTTTATCTAAATGAAAAATTGAAGTGTTTTCTAAGATATTTTCAGCATAGTGCAGACAAGCCAAAATATCAGATTTTTGCAAACCTCTATATTCTTGCAAAATCTCTTCAATACTTATATCTTGTGCCAAAAGTGAAATAATGCTTTCAACTGTAATTCTTGTCCCTTTTATGACAGGTTTTCCAAGCATTATTTTGGGATTTACTTCTATATTTTCCATTGTTTTTCAGATAAATTATTTGTTGCTGTAAAAGTTCCGTTGCAAATTATTTAGTAATAACTTGCAGCTATCAAAGTAATTGCTAATGACCCATTTGAAGACCACGACATACCATTA
>JAYUKY010000035.1:0-61429 GCA_043764015.1 Raineyaceae bacterium | reverse complement strand
CAAAAGCATTTTTTAATATAGGTTTTAAATAGACCTTTTGCAAATAATTCAAGATGTAAATAACTGATATACAATATATTACATCCACTAAAAATATCAATAAGTTAAAAAGAGGTACGAAGTAAGAGATACGAAGTAAGAACTTAAAAATTTTGATTATTAAGTAACGTCTTGCAAATAAAATCCTAATTTCAAAAAGTCTAATTTTTAAGTTACGGTGGCGTGAACGCCACCGCTATACATAAGAGCTATTTTTGTCTTTGATATAAAGAGGTGGCGTTCACGCCACCTAGAATAAAAAATAAAACTAGGAGGTTATTTTCAATGTGTTACTAAATTAATTAATTCACAATTCCTTACACAAAAACGTGTTTTTCAGCATGATAAGAAGAACGCACAAGTGCACCAGATTCAACGTACTTCAAGCCACGTTTTACGCCCTCCTCTTTTAATTGTGCAAAAACGTCAGGATGTACGTATTCCGCTATTTCAAGGTGCATTTTGGTTGGTTGTAGGTATTGCCCTAGTGTCAAGATATCCAAACCATTTTCTACAAGGTCATCAATAGCCTTATAAACTTCGTCAATAGTTTCTCCAAGTCCTAGCATAATGCCAGATTTGGTGCGCTTTCCGTATGCTTTAGTGAGTTTTATTTGTTCCAAACTACGTTCATACTTTGCTTGTGGGCGCACACGTCTATAAAGACGTTCAACAGTTTCCATATTATGAGAAACTACTTCTTGCCCACCAGAAATCATACGGTAAAGAGCGTCCCAGTTGCTTTTCACGTCAGGAATAAGCGTTTCTATGGTTGTTTGTGGCGAAAGATTTTTGACTTCCACGACAGTCTGATACCAAATTTCTGCACCTCTATCTTTCAATTCATCTCTATTAACAGATGTCAAAACAGCGTGTTTTACGCCCATTAGCTTTATAGCTTCCGCAACTCTACGAGGTTCGTCTGTGTCATATTCATTTGGTTTTCCTGTAGCAACAGCGCAAAACGAGCAACCACGAGTACAAATATTACCCAAAATCATAAAGGTAGCTGTGCCTGCGCCCCAACATTCACCCATATTAGGACAGTTGCCACTTTCACAAATAGTATGCAATTTATATTCATCAACAATTTTGCGTACTTTTGCATATTCTGCGCCAATAGGTAGTTTTACACGCAACCAATTAGGTTTTTTTACTCTTTCTTTTTCTGATGAAACAACGGGAAGTTCTATCATTTTTCTTATATTTTAAAAGATTATTTTTGATATTTTTAAACAAAAAATGTAAAAATATAACATAATTCGTAATTGTTAATTCGTAATTGATTACTTTATGGCATCAATGATAAGACTTGTATAATTGGGTTTACCATTCTTATTTCTTTCGTCGTGTTTGAGAGAACGCCTAATGTGTCCGTCTTCTCCACTCCAATTATTTTGATGAAAAATGCCATTCTCATCAAAATATTCTATTAAATCTACACTAAAACCTACACTAACAAGCATTTCAGACATTAGTCTGTAATTATAAAGAAGTTTGTGGTCGTGTGCGCCTGCGCCACTTCCATTAGGTTTTACTGTATCAATATAATTTTTATCTGGGTGAAAACCATCAGGAACAGCTATACGGAGTTTTCCTCCATTATTTTTAAGAAAAGTAAAGCAAGTTTTCATAGCAATTAGTCCATTTTCTTTAGTCAGATGCTCCCAAACGTGTTCAGCCACAATATTAGTAATAGTATTTTCTTTGAAATATTTTAACCAATCATTTTGTTCTAATAAATTCAAAAAATGTGCTTCTGTTGGTAGCCAACCTTCTTGATAAATACTAGAGCTTCCAATAACAAGTTTGAGAGGTGCTTTATTTTTTATTTTATTTTTGAGCAAATATTGAAATAAAAAAAGTTCTTTTTTTTCTCTAAAATAGAAATATATAGGTCTTAGTAATTTTTTTAGCATTATTTTATTAAAAATAAAAAAGATTATTATAGTTTAATTACTTGATTATTATAGTTGTAAATAATCATATTTTATTGTATTTTCGTACTTCAAACCTCGTACTTCGTACCTCAAAAAAATCATTCTTTTCTCCAACCAAAATAAATAGTAACGTATGCGGCAGTGAAGACACTTTTATTTTCTATGGAATGGTCTAAATTATCCATAAGTGTAATTTTATTGGTGAATGCCTCCAACGTAAAGCCTGCCTCTAACCCTGTAATGCTATTTTTGAATGCTCCTATTTCAAATGAAAGTGCAGCGCGCACATTTGCACCTATTGCAAGAGAAGATTGTCCAAAACCTGCCAAAAAACCGCCCCTGCCATAAATACGGCTTTCCAAATGTACTTCTGGGTCGTAGACTACTTCTTGTAAATTGGGTGAACTTGCGCTTGGAGAAACATCATAAAGCAACATATAAGGACGTATGATACCAATACTAGGACCAAAAGCAAAAACAGAACTCACTTGCACACCCTCACGAGAGGCTTTTCTAAATAAAATATTTTCTACACCATATTGTGGGCGTATGCTATAAAGATAATTAGTTTTACCAAAAACAAAACTTCTTCCCCCTTGTGTTTGCCCTGTTCCTGTGGGTGCTTTTCCTGATACTTTTCTCTCTTTTGGGTGCGTGATACCTACTATTTCTATTCCTAAGGTGGTATTTGTGCTTGCCGTTTTGACTTTTCCATACTTAAAAGAAATGCTTGCAGGAAGTCCTCCGTTGGTTGTAAGCCCCGCACCATAGGTAAATTCCCTAGAAAAATTATCTTCAAAGGCACTTTGCGCATTTGAAGGCAATATTTTTAGCAAAAAAAGCGCAAATAAAATATATTTAATTAAAAACATAGTTAAGTAGTTGTGAATTGTAAGTTGTGAGTTGTAAGTTAATACAACATATTGACAACCAATTTGTTAGATATTATTATTTTAGTATTAGAAATCAAATAATCTTATTTTTTATTTTTACAATTACTTAATTGTCAAGGTTTTATATTCGTCCTTCTTAGTTCGTACCTCTTCCTCACAGTTCTATAACCTTAACAGCAACTATTCCCGTTATTTCTGGAACGGCTTTGCGTATAGACTCTTCCACACCTGCTTTGAGCGTCATTGCAGACATTGGACACGAGCTACACGCCCCCAAAAGTTCAAGTTTTACAATATTTTCAGGAGTAATTTCTATAATTCTTACATCTCCACCATCTGCTTCAAGGTAAGGGCGGATATTTTCAAGCGACTTTTCAACACGTTCTAAAAGCGTCATCATTTTTGAGATATTTAGGGATATTTTAATGCAAAGATAACATTTTTTGATAATTATTAGTTCTCAATGCAAAAATACAAGTTTTTTCTGTATTTTTGTAAACGACTACAATTAGCACCCTTAGGGTACTAATTCATCATTCAAATGTCGTAATTCGTAATTGATAATTCGTAATTGACATTTATGCTTCTTCCTTCTCTTTATAATATTGCTGAAATTTGCGCTCAAAAAGGCATTAGGCACGCAGTTATCTCGCCTGGCTCACGTTCTGCCGCACTTACTATTGCCTTTGCACAACACCCAGATATTACCACAAAAATAGTCCCTGATGAGCGGAGTGCCGCTTTTATAGCCCTCGGAATGGCACAAAGTCTGCGTCAAACGGTTGTTTTGATATGTACGTCAGGCTCTGCGGCTTATAATTATGCACCAGCTATTGCAGAGGCATTTTTTCAAGAAATCCCTTTGCTTATTCTTACCGCAGACCGCCCTCCAGAATGGGTGGCGCAACGTGATGGACAAACTATTTTTCAGGAAAATATCTATGGAAAACACGTAAAAGCTAGTTTTCAGTTGCCTTCTGATTATCAAGATAATAGTAATAATACTGATAATGAATGGTTCATCAATAGAGTTATCAATGATGCCATAAATCTCACACAACACGAGCAAACGCAACCTGTACATGTGAATGTGCCTATACGTGAGCCTTTTTATCCTGCTGATAATGAAGTAGTTACATTTGATAAAAATGTACGGATTATTGGAAAAATGCGTGTGCGCAAAAATTCTGCCCAAATAGATTGGAATAATCTAATGAAAATTGAAGAACAATGTGAAAAACAACTCATTGTGGTTGGTCAGACGGCTTTAAACCCTATTTTGCTCAATGCTCTCCCAAAAATTTATGATAAAGGTGTACTACAAATTCCAATAGTGGCTGATTTGATAGGAAACGCTTATCCATTTGCTAAAACTATCTCGCATCACGACCTTATTTTGATGCAAAATGATGGGGAACTTAACAAAAAATTGCAACCAGATTTACTCATAACTATTGGAAAGTCTGTTTTGTCTAAGAGTTTGAAGCAATTTTTGAGAAAATATAAACCCAAATATCATTGGCATATCCAAGAATATGGAGAAGTGGCGGACACTTTCCAAAGTCTTACGCATATTTTGCCTGTTTCTCCAGAAATTATACTTGAATATTATATCAACCAAACACGTAAGAAATTACCCAAAACAGATTACCTTGATTTATGGCAAAATGAAAATCAAAAAGCAAAAAATAAACTAGAAAACTTCTTTTTAAGTGAGAATTTGAAAGAAAATAAGCAAGAAAATAATAATTTAACTGAATTTTCTGCTTGTCATCAAATTATGAAAAGTCTGCCAAAAAATAGTATTTTGCATCTTGCCAACAGTATGGCGGTGCGTTATGCTAATTATTTGAGCTTAGAAAATGATAAAAACATTGAAATTTGCGCTAATAGAGGTACAAGTGGCATAGATGGAAGCAATAGCACCGCTGTAGGAAATGCCCTCACAACTGACAAAATAGTGGTTTTGCTTACTGGTGATATGTCATTTTTATATGATAGGAACGCTTTTTGGCACAATCATAAAACGCCAAATTTGAAAATAATAGTGCTTAATAACCACGGAGGAGGCATTTTTAGGATTTTACCAGAACCTTCAAAACAACCAGAATTAGAAACTTATTTTGAAACAAAACAAGTTTTAAATACAGAAAATCTTGCAAAAGACTTTGATTTTGGACATACCTACGTACATACACAAGAAGAATTAGCAAAAGCATTAGGAAGTTTTTTTGAGCCAAATACTAAAACTCAAATTATTGAAATACAAACAGATAGCAAAACAAATGCAACATTTTTTCAGCAATTTAAGGATACTTTTATAACTAAAAAGTAATCTAAATCTTTGATTTGATTTTTGTTTTATGGGATTATTTTGTAAATTAGCGCACCTTTGAAAACAATTAGAAATTATAAAAAGTATACCTACTAAACATAAATTATTATACATTCGTTACGTATTTATTGAATGATTGCCACTAGCAAAAGAGACACTCCAGAAGAATTATTTAGTCAGTTATTAGAAAAAGAATTATATAAAGTAAGCCAACAACGTGTTTTAGATGCTTTGTGGCTTACCACAGGCGTACTTATAGGTTGGGTAATCCTTACATATATGCGCTACCCTGCTGCTGTAATGGTACAGATAAGTATAAAAATTGTTAATTTGATAGTTATTTGGGGCGTTTATACCATTTGTAAAAAGAAAAAATTTAATGCTATTATTGTGGCGCATTTATGTTTGGGTAGCCTTACACTCAATAATGCCATATTTTTAGCTTATTTGCCCTTAGATAAGTTGCAGTATTATTTTTTAGCATATTCGCTCATTTATCTTGTCTTCAACTGGCTGATATTGTGGCGTTTATATCATTCTATCCCACATCTGATACTAGCGTTTGCGCTTCTTGTAGTATTTTTGTTCAGCAATACTAATTATTCAACTTATGAAATTTTGGCAAGTGGTGCGTTGCTTTTTATCACTATTGCTATTATTTCTACTTTTTTGTCTTATACTACTTACAAATTAGTAAAAAGAGAGCTTACTGCACGCATTATTATTCATCATTCTAACAAAAAACTCCAACAACAACAGCAGGAAATCCATACTAGAAATGAACAACTTATCAGTAAAGAAGCTAATTTGAGGGCTATTGTTGAAAATAAAGATATTGCTATTTGGCAAATAAACCAAAATTATGAACTTATTGAGTACAACCAACTATTTGATAAGAGTTTTAAAAATCTTTTTGGTGTAGGTTTGATGCCAGAAATGAACATGGTAGATATAAAAATTACAGAAAAATATAATACAGAATGGAAAAAATTTTATGACAAAGCACTTTTAGGGCAAACTCCAAGGCACATTACAAGTTTTTTTTATCCGCAAGAACAAAAACAGGTTAATCTAGAAATAGTTTTTTATCCTATTTGGAGAGATAAACAGATAATAGGCGTATCTATTTTTGCGAAAAACATTACTGCGCAACTAGAAATAGAAGAGAAAACAAGAACAAATGAAGAACTTTTATCTTCCATCAACCAAAACATAAAAGAAGGTATTTATAGAAGTTCTTCTGATGGAAAAATGATTTATGTCAATCTTCCTTTTGCTAAAATGTTTGGTTATGATAGTGTAGAAGAGATTTTAGCCCTAAATCCTATTGCTTTTTATCATAATCCTGCAGACAGACAAAAGTTTTATGATAGCATAGATAAAAAGGAAACAACACAAGAACTTTTTTTCAAACGTAAAGATGGTAGCACTTTTTGGGGCTTAGAAAGTGGTTCTGTTGCAAAAAAAGAAAATGGTGTAATTATTTTTGATGGTGCTATACGTGATATTTCTGAAAACAAAGAGGTACGCAAGCAGATGGAAGACCAAAATGATGAACTTATCAAAATCAATACAGAACTTGATAGGTTTGTGTATAGTGCCTCCCACGACCTAAAAGCACCTTTGGCAAGTATTATGGGGCTTATTACTATCTCCAAGCTAGAAAATGACCCTATTGTTATTTCCCAGTATTTGGATATGATAAATACAAGTGTTCACAAACTTGACCGTTTTATCAAAGATATTATTTCATACTCTCGTAATTCTCGTTTAGAATTAGAACCTAATCTTATTGATTTTGAGCAACTTATCAAAGATACTTTTACTGATTTGGAGTACTTGGATAATGCTCGTAACATTGATAAACGTATTTTTGTAAATATAAAAACGCCATTTTATACAGATTTATCTAGACTAAGTGTACTTATGAATAACCTTGTATCTAATGCGGTGATGTATAGTAATACTAATCAGGAAACACCATTTATTGAAATACACGTTTCCACACACGAAAACAATGTCGTTATTGAGGTAAAAGACAATGGGCAGGGTATCCCTGAAGAGCATCAAAAAAATATTTTTAAAATGTTTTACCGTGCCTCACAGAATAGCAAAGGCTCTGGTTTGGGGCTTTATATTGTCAAAGAAACTATTGAAAAGCTAAAAGGACGTATCTCAGTTCATTCAGAAATAGGCGTTGGTAGCCTTTTTATAATAGAAATACCTAATCTTGAGATGCGAAGTTAGAAGTACGAAAAATATTATACTTTGAACGGGAAGGATTTCGGAAAATGTATTCAAGTCCAGCGGGCTGATATATTTATAGAAAAATAACGTAAAAAATGTATTTAGCTCCAGCGGAGCGGTATATTTATAAATATTTAGCTCCGCTGGAGCTAAATACAAATACAACCATATTCCTATAAATATGCCGTTCCGCAGGAACTAATACAAAATTCATTTTCCTAAACCTTTCCCGTTTGTAGTATACCTCAAAAGTTTTCAATCAAAATATACTAATAATTGCTTCAATTACGTTTTAGATAAGTAATTTCACCTTAATTTTTACTAAAACTTAAAAAATCACTTTTATGGAAGAGCAAACAAATACCACTACCACACGTGCAGGGTTGCGTTATGGGCTTATTTTTGGGCTGATAGGCATAATTCATATGCTTGTTGCCAATATGACAAATATGGAAAAACAATTGAATATTATTGGGTGGGTGATTGGTATTGCTATGATAGTGATGGCTATGCTTTATTTTCGTTCCAATAATGGTGGACTTATGACTTATGGGCAAGGCGTTTCTACAGGAATGGCGGCTAGTGGCGTTTCTAGTGTGATTGGCTCATTTTTCTTCTTTATTTATATTCGTTTTATTGATAATGGTTACATCAAAAAACAACTAGAAAATGCTAGAATAGAACTAGAAAAAAACCCTGATATGCCTGATGACCAAATCAATACGGCATTAGAAATGACTAGTAAATTTATGACTCCAGAACTACTATTTATAGGTGGTTTAATTGCCTCTCTTATCTTTGGTTTGGTCGTTTCCTTGATTGTGGCGGCTATTTTGAAAAAAGAAAACAAAGAATTTTAATCATACATCATTAGTTGCATTACAATTTCTTCAACGGATAATTCTACCCATTTTCCGTTGATTTCTTGCCTTTGGAACAATTTATACACGTTTGGGTGCGAGAAATTGAGGTCAAGAAATTCCATAAAATAACCTTGTGCAAGCATTGCGCAAAAAGCATATTTATTTCCTTTAAACTCTTTCGTAACTACCTGACTATCAAAGCTATCATAAGAAATAAATTGTATTCTTTTGACTATTTCTGTAGCTTCTTCTTTGCTGATATCTTCTGCTTTTTGGGGATACGGCAAGGCAAAATTAAAGGCTAATAGCTCCCAATCATTAGGATTTCTATTTTCTGAAAGGCTTTCTTCTGAAAGGTCTTTATTGGCTAAATCAGCAATTTTTTTGATTATTTTGCTTGCAACTTCTGCCTCTAATTTATGATTAAAGTAGTCATATTCTTTCACTAATTCCAATATTTTTGGGTATAATTGTTCTGCTATTTGGAGTTGTGGCTCTATTTCTTGGCGTAAAAGCATTTTGAGTTGTGAATTATAAGTTGTGAGTTTTAGGAAATTTCTATAAAAAGCATTTCAGAACAGCCACCATCTGCATCTGTAACTGCTATTGCTTGTTTTAAATCATCTGACCAATAAGTAGCGCAAATACCTTCAACTTTTCCAGTAAAAACAGTTTCTTTTTGGTTAATGATTTCAGTAATAATTGAACTTTCAACTTGTTGATTATAAAGATTATAAGTACCTAAAAAGCTCCCAAGTACGCCTCCGTCATCAATAGCATTTTTAGTATTTTCTACGGAAGAGGTCCACAAAATTTTCTGAATTGTATTTTGCCAGTTATTGCCTTGATTATCAGCAAAACACGCACCAGAAAAACCTGAAAAAATACCTTCTATGCTTGGTAACGCAACTCTTTGCTTATTTATTTTTTTGATATTGATAGTTTGTTTTTCTGAAAATAAATACGTAATCATATCACTAATAACAATACTAAAAACGAAATTATTTCCGTTGACATTTCCACGTTGGAAAAAGTAAACATTTTTATAGTTTGCACAAAGTCCTTCTATATTTAACTCATCATTTTGGGCATTTATACTCAAAAAAATAAATTTTGCAAAAAGTTTATAAAGATTTTTAAGGGCTATTTTTTTGACTTCAAAAGTTTCCAAATCTATCAAAACAGCAAGATTTCTTTTATCAGACGAGCCAGAACCCACCACAAAAAGATACTTTTTTTGGTTGATATTTAGCACACAGGACGCTTCAAAATCAGGTTTTTCTTTTTTTGGAATGATTATTACGTTTTCATTGGTAGTAACATTCGCATCTTTAATATCAAATATTCGTACTTTGTTTTTGATATTTCCTTCCAAATCCAAAACAAATAAAAATGGACTATTATCACCAATAATAAACAACTGATTATCAATAAGTTCTATGGCGGAGGCAGAATGGATTTCATTTAGAATTATCTTATTTTTTATGATTGCCTTCATTATTTTATTATTTAATCTTAAAAATCCAGTATAAATCATCTTTTTTGATAAGTGTTATTTGATTTGGATATTTTGGATAAAATTTCTCAACTTCAAAAGTATTTCCTTGTTCGTTATTCAAAATGATATAATTGATTTTATGGACGGTTGCAGAATCCAAAAGTTGCGTAAAATTCATTTTAGGTTTGTTATGATAATCAATAAAAAAATCATATTGCGCCATATTTTTAATAGCTTTAAAATTATTTATTTCATCAAAAATAAAATTTCCAGAAGCTAAAATCTTTTTATCTTTCATTGTAGCCACTTTTTCGTAATTTTTTATTATTTGTGAGAGTTGTGCGCTTGTTTGTTGCGTAGAAAGTGTTTGCCAAGCAATATAATTTTGTTTTATTTTCAGAAAAGTATAAACTAAATTAATACCAAAATGTGCTAAAACTCCTATTAACATCATTTTAGGCAACCATTTTGGAGATTTATTTTGGGTGTTATTCTGCAGCAGATATTGTACGCCCAGCGCAATCAAAAGTGTCAGAAATGGCAACAACAAAATCAGTAAATAAGGCACTTTGCTATAACACCAAATACACATAATTCCCATCAATAACAAACTGTAATTCAGCAAGTTAGTATGTAATTTTCTAAAATACTTCCATGCAAAACTAAGCGTCAAAACTAATAAAAAAGTAAGAGGAATTTCCTTTTCTGTGTATAAATAACGAGCCTGCTCCAACAAAATGCGTTCAGCCAAACCAGCCAATCCAAAATTACTTTTAACTAGAGATGGGTCGCTGCTAAATTGTTTCCAAAAATGCGCCAAATCCGTGTATATGAGAATATCAGCAAAGTAAAACGAGAAAACAATGGTTACAAAAATTCCAAAAATGAGGGCATTTTTCCATTGCTTTTGGATAAGAAGCAAGCCAAAACCTGCTCCTGCAAATATCAAACCGTTTAAGTGTGTCAAAAATGCCAAACCTGCAAAAATACCTGCTAAAATAAGGTAAATTTGCTTGTTTGGGTGGGCTTTTTGTTGATTTTGCTGATTTCTATCTAAAAAAATACTCAAAAAATGATAAGAAATAAACCCCAAACACATTACCATTACTTCAGGGCGAAAACTCCAAGCCATATTTTTGAGTTCGTGGTGAGATAAAAACAAAAAAGCTATCAAACCATATAAAAACCAATTGTTTTCAGTGTATTTTCTTTTTATATGAATGTAAAAAATGCCCACAAACACCAACAAATAAAATATAGAAGCACAATGCAGGCTAAAAATAGACCAGCCAACAATTTCGCAAAATAAAAACCCATTATAAACCCATAATTTATGGAAAACTGCTTGATGATTTTCTAAACCAATGCCACCAAAACCACCCATTAACTCTGATTTTACATAACCTTTTTGCATCAGCCAATATACTTGTTCGCCTATGTAGTCGTCATCCATACGTGCATTTGGATCAATTTCATAGCCTAAGAAGCACAAAAGCAGAAAAAACAAAATAAAAATAAAGGTTTTTTGGTACGTTTTGAAAAAATCTAAGGGCATATTTACAAGATTTATAACAGAAAATTATAGTTAAAAGTGTATTTCATTGATTTATTTGTTACTTTTGACAGCAATTTAGTAAATTTCCTTCAAATTCCCATAATGAATAATAGAAATTTAGCCTTATTTGACTTTGATGGCACAATTAGTAATAAAGATAGTTTTTTTATTTTTATTAGGTTTTATGTGAGTAAATGGCAGTTTTTGAAAGGAAGTCTGCTTCTTTTGCCTATCTTGGTTGCCTATAAACTAAAAATATTAAGCAATGAAAAAGCAAAGAAATATGTGATAAAATATTTTTTTGAAGGAGAAACAGAAGAAAATTTTAATAAAAAATGTACTATTTTTGGAAATGAAAAGTTGCCCGTAATTATCAGAAAAACTGCCCAAAAAGCACTTCAAGAGCATAAAAAACAAGGAGATAGAATTATTATTGTGTCGGCATCTTTGGAAAATTATCTTGCTGAATGGTGCAAAAACAATGATTTTGAACTAATAGCTACCCAATTAGCCACTAAAAATGGCAAAATTACGGGTAATTTTGTTGGAGAAAATTGTCACGGGCAAGAAAAGGTAAACCGCATAAAATCTTATCTCAATATTACTGATTATCAATTTGATAATCAAGGAAATAGTAAAGAAATATATGCCTACGGAGATACAAGCGGGGATTTGCCAATGCTAAAACTTGCGACAAAGCCATTTTATAAGTATTTTAAAGAATAAAAAAGTAATGGAAAAAGTAATGGGAAAAGTAATGGGGAAAGCAATATTTTACATTAAATTTATTAGGGTACATCAATGGATAAAAAATACATTTGTATTTATTCCTGCATTTTTTGCCTCCCAAATTAATGAAATACATAATATAAAGCTACTTTTGATAGCTTTTTTGTCCTTTTCGTTGGTGGCAAGTAGCATTTATATTATCAATGATTATGTGGATATTGAAAAAGATAAAATTCACCCCACAAAGTCAAAAAGACCACTTGCTGCTGGAAAAATTACCAAAAATGAAGCTAAAATATTGTTTTTTATTATTTTTCTGACAGGATTTTCATTAGCCATACCACTTAATTTCATCTTTTTGGGTATTATAGTCTGTTATTTTATATTGAATTTGTTATATTGTTTTTATCTCAAAAGAATAGCTTTAATTGATATTTTGGTTATTTCTTCTGGTTTTTTGTTGCGTGTACTTGCAGGAGGCGTTGTTTTGGGCATTATTTTGTCAAAATGGTTGATTATTTTAACTTTTTTGCTGGCTTTATTTCTTGGTTTTTCTAAGAGAAGAGATGATGTGTTGCTGATGAATAATGAGGGTTTTATGGCTAGAAAGTCGGTAGAAGGCTATAACTTAGAATTTATCAATGCAGCTATGGTGGTGCTTGCAGCAGTAATTATCGTAGCATATATTATGTATGCTATCTCACCTGATTTAGCAAACAGATTGCACACAGATTATTCTTATATTACAGTTTTTCCTGTGTTGGTGGGTGTTTTGAGGTACTTTCAGATTACTTTCGTGGAACAAAAAAGCGCAGACCCAACACAGATATTACTTAAAGATAAATTTATAATTTTCACCGTTTTAACTTGGATAATGATGAATTTATTTCTAATATATGTAAAATAATATATAAATAGGCACAAAATACGAAGTACGAGTATAAATAGTTTTTAGAAATCACACCAAAAAAACCAACTAAAAAATGCAAGCAATCACAACGGAGAATCTTATAAAAACCCTCAAAGAACACAATTTATCCACTTCTTTCACCAATAAACTAAAAATAGTTTACCGACCTTATATTTGCCCTTTTGACAAACTCCTAGCACAAATACCACCTAAAAGCAAGGTTTTTGACATTGGTTGTGGTTCTGGTATGTTTTTATTTTTGGTAGGAGAATTTTGTAGCCCTACGCTTCTGGGGGGCATAGAAATTCGTGAGGAATTAGTAAAAAATGCTAAAATTTTGCTTAATAAATTTCAAATAGAAAATGAAACGAGTATTGCGCTAAGTATTTATGATGGTAAAAATATCCCTAGCAACATCAAAAACTATGATGTTTTGGTGATGCTAGATGTTTTGCACCACATTCCTAAATCAATGCAAGAGGCTTTTTTGGTGCAAATATACGAGAAAATGCAGGTTGGGGCAAAATTTATTTTCAAAGATATAGATGCGGGGCAGCCGTTTTGGTGTACTTTTAACAAAATTCACGACCTTGTTTTTTCACAAGAAATAGGCAACGAATGGACTTGTGATAGCTTTATAGAAAAAGCTAAAAATATTGGTTTCAAAATTGAAACAACGCATAAGCAACGCACCTTTGTTTACCCACATTATACAGTTGTTATGACAAAATGAAAAAACTACATAAAAAAAACAACACAACGTAATTTAAGATTACATTGTGTTAGAATAAAAGCATTAAAACTTAGCATTACTATGCAGTTCTTGTTCTCAAATAGCCTTCAATAGCCAGTTTGCCATTGTAATAAAGGTCATTATTTACTACATAAGCTCTATGAGATACGTGCGCTTCACCAGTTTCTTGGCAAGTAGAGATAGCAAGAGGAGTAGCTTTATAGTGAGTTCTGCGCTTGTCACGGCGTGTTTTGGATATTCTACGTTTAGGATGTGCCATTGTAAAAAATATTTTGAATTATTGAATGAATTAAAATTTATTATATATTGATTTTTAAACTTAAAAAAGTTTTATTTTGAATCCTTATTTCTCATTAAACTAGCTAAATCTGCTAATTTTGCCCATCTTGGGTCTATTTTTTGCTCTTTTGAAGTTGTTTCTATTGTATCAACTTCTTTTTTATTATTTTTACTGTTATTGTTTTTTGTTGAACTTTCAACAACATATATTATGCTATCTTTTGTATCTTCATCTTTGTAGCGTGGGTGCAATTTTTTCATAGGAATTTGCAGTGCAATCAGTTCGTATAAAAGAGGTGCCATATCTACACTTTGCATACCATTTGAGATGACTGTTATCTCGTCAGAATAATCTTCTGGAGTTGTTCCATACTTAAAGACGTGCAAACTTTGTACTTCAAAGGGCTGCTCAAACTCATCTAAACTTCTATCACAAACCAAATTTAGTGTTCCTTTAATGTCAAAATCAATTTTTACCATTACTTCTGACTTTACAAGTCGCAAATTAGCTATAAATTTGCCTTTTTCAACTTCAATATCAACATCAAGAGTTTCTTTTATGAGGGCAAACAAATCATCTCCACCTTCAAAAACAAAGTCATAAGACTCACTTCGTAGGCTTGAAATATCTAAAAGATACTTTTTTGATATTTTTGATATCTTGCTCATTTATAGTGTATAAAATTGGACTGCAAAATTAAGCAAAAAATTATCAAAAGCAAAAAAAATATTTATTTTTTATTAGAATTAAATTTACATTTTCTTGATACTAGGCAAAGCTAAAACATCTTTTGAGGCTTCAGCATTATTATTTGGGCAATCTGTTGTAGGTTTTCCGCACAAGTCGCAGGTAATTCCTTCTTTGTTGAGAAATGGGCTTTGAGAAGAGCAAGTACCACGCATTTCTCCATTTTTTAAGAAAAACACACGCACCCCCACAAAAAGAAAGAAAATACCAAAAATAATAACACTCAAAAGCAATGTTGCCAATAATGTCTGTAACATAAAATGTAGCTGAATTTAACTGAAAATCAATTTTTTTTATTTCGTTATTGGTGTAACGACCAAAATATATTTTAAGTTTCTTTAGAAATTATTTTGTTTTCTTAAAAAAAATATCCTTCTTTGTAGAATAATTCTTTCTTAACGACTGCTGAATGCAAACCCCTAAGAAAATGCTAAAAATAAAGAAATTACATAACTTATTTTTATAACTTAAATACTTATTCTTATCATGAAAAAAATAATACTAACGCTTTTTGGCTTCATACTCTCTGTAATGAGCGTATATGCCCAAGTAGCACCCGTTGCAGGGCTTACAGTTGTACCTAATAATGCTGCTAATCCAACCATAATATCTCTTTCCTGGGCAGTTTATGTACAAGGAACAACACCAGCGACAGACTTCGTGGTAGAACGCTCCCCTAACACTACTACTGCTAATTTTGTAGTAATAGCAACTATACAAGCCATTGGAACAACTTATATAGATAATGTAACGCCAGATAATTACTGTTATCGTGTTAAAGCTATCAATAACGCTACTCCAGTCGCTGCTTCTGCTTATTCTCCTATTATTTGTATTAGCCTTCCTACACCAGTAGCTCCAATAGTTACAGCAATGCCTAACATCCCAACTGCCCCAACAAGTATTGACCTTTCGTGGACGCAGGCAGGAACAGCTACTACGACAACTAGATTTTTGATAGAACGCTCTTCCACTAGTGCAACAACAGGCTTTTCATTAATAGGAACAATCCTAGTACCATTTATTGGTATACCAAGTACTTTTACTTATACAGATACACCACTAACGCCAAGCAATTATTATTATAGAGTACGAGCGGCAAACGCATTCTTATTTTCTCCATATAGTGCAGTTGCATCAGTTATTATTCCTGCGCTTGCTACACCAGGCACACTTACGGTAACGCCTAACGCTGCCATATCCACTTCTAATGCTTTATCTTGGGGAGCTACTCCTAATGCAACCGCTTATGATGTGGAAGTATCTAGCACACTTACAGGTACTTATGTATTACTTGCTAGCGTGCCTGCTCCTGCAGTTACTTACGCACATAATATGACAGGTGGTAATTATTGTTATAGAATCAGGGCTACTGTTGGTAGTGCGGTTTCTTCTTACAATACCGCAGTTTGTACGACTCCAATTCCTTGTGCATCAGCTATATTAGACCAAGCCACTAACTTAACGGCAAGCATAAACGTACAAGTTACGAGTGCCTCTCTTACGTGGGACGACAACGCAAGCGGAGAAACAGGATATAAAATATACAGAAGTACAACAATGAACTTCTCTTCATCACCGCTTCCTGCTGTTCCATTTGCTGTGGCAATACAAAATGCAACAGGTTATGCAGATAATACTATAGTTGCTAACATCACTTATTATTATGTCGTTGTACCTTATTGTGGCACAACAAATGGTCTTACGCTTTCTGACGAATTAGAAGTGGTTTTAGGGCTTGCTAGTGCTACGGAGTTTACAGCAATCACAAGACCTAATGAGTTTGTTATTGACTTGCAATGGATGTCTAATGTGTCTTCAACAGCAAGAGAAAATGGTTATGATGTAGAACGTAGTATAGAATCTCCTGCACCTAATTGGCAATTTCTTAAATTTGTGCCTATCCCTCCAGATACTTCTGTACGTCCTCCAACTACTGGTGCAGGTCTTGTAAGAAAGCGTTATATAACGAAAGATAATGGAGACGTAATAGGAATGCCTCTTTTGCCCAATACAAGATATTGCTACCGTGTACGTTCTAAAATAAATACTCCACTTGCGCTCTCGGAATTTAGTATTTCTGCTTGTGCCTCTACACAAATTATTGAAGCACCAACAAACCTAACAGCAATAGCAGAAGTGATAGAAGATGGAGATTATGTTACTCCTACCAATAACGACCCAACAACTGGAACAACACCTAAGATATTACTTACTTGGAAAGATAACTCTATCCTTGAAACTAAGTACATAATAGAAAGAAAAAGAGATAATGTTACGCCAGCACAAACATTTAAGGTGATAGGTACTGTTACAACATTATTAGGACAAAAAGTATCAGTAAGTTTTAAAGATTCTCTTTCAGTGACTTTACCAAGACCTTTGGGGCTTGTACCAGGTGCTAAATATTGCTACCGTGTGCGTGCCGAAATAACTGGTGGGTCTTTATCTAATTATAGCAACGAAACTTGTGCTACTGCTTATGATGTTGCTACAAGTGTAGATGTTAAACTTTCTAATGCCGTGAAACTTTATCCAAATCCTGCTTCTAAAAACTTTATGATAAGTTTTGAAGGCGTGAATATTCGTGCTAACAAAGCTGAAATTATCAATATAGTAGGACAAAAAGTAACAGAACAAGATTTAACTGTTACTTCTGAAATATCTTTGCAGAATATAAAAGCAGGCTTGTATTATATCCGTATTCAGTCTGATAAAGGTACAATATTGAAAAAATTAGTTGTTGAAAACTAAGTTTTTTAGATAGAAATTTCAACTAAAAAATCCCTCAAAGTTTAAACTTTGAGGGATTTTTTATGTTTTCTCCTTAAAAAATGTTATTTTTGTTCTAAATATTATTCAATAGCATTCTTCTATACAAAAAACACTACAAAACCGCTTATTATTCCTATAACAGAATGAAAATCAGCTTAATCATTATTTTATTATTACTTTTTTCTACCGTTGCCAATGCGCAAATAGAAGGAATGACACAACGTCCTTTTGGCAAAAATAGAGTACAATACAAGGTTTTTGAATGGAAAATGAAAAGCTCTGATAATTTTGAGGTTTATTATTATGATTATGGTAATTTTATCTCTGATTATGCCATTCTTTTTGCTGAAAATGAATTTCCAAAACTTTGTGAAACACTAGGACACACACCAGAAGGCAAAACAAGGCTGTTTTTGTATAATTCTCTCGGAGATTTGCAACAAAGCAACATAGGACTTGTAGGTGAAGAAAAAACCATAGGTGGGCAAATGGCATTTATCAAACCAATCATTGAAATTCCGTTTACAGGAAGCCTAAATGACTTCAAAAAAGAACTAAAATACGGAATTATTCAAACTTTTCTGACTGAAATGATGTATGGCGGAAGTATCAAAGAAATCTTGCAAAGTTCAGCCCTTAGTACCGTTCCAGAGTGGTTTTTGTCAGGAATTGCTGCCCATCTTTCTGAAGGTTGGAACAGCGAAATGGACGACTATATGCGTGGTGCCATAGACAACCGCAAACTAAAACGTCCTCACCGCTTGCGTGATAGAGAAGCCCGTATGGTTGGGCATTCTATCTGGAATTTTATTGCCCTCAAATACGGAGAACAAAATATTTCTAATATCCTCAATCTTACCAGGGTTATTAAAAGTGAAACAAGTAGTATTTCTAGTACATTGGGCATTGAATTTGATGACTTTCTGATAGAATGGAGAAAATTTTATAAAGAACAAGCAACAAAAGCAGATAAAAACTACACTAAGGCTACGTGGGATAAGAAACTGCGTAGATTTAATGCCAAAGGGCGTGTTTTTAATGAACTCAAAATTGACCCCACAGGCAAATATGTGGCATATTCTGAAAATGTCAAAGGGCGCACTCGTGTAATTGTCAAAAATCTTAAAAATAATAAGAAAAAAGTTGTTTTACGTGCTAATTTTCAACTAAATACACAACGTATCAACACAGAACTGCCACTTTTGGCGTGGTCTGATGATGAGCAATTAGCTATTTGTTACAAGAGAAAAGGCAACTCTTATTTTAGAATTTTTAAGATGAGAGGTGAGAAAAAACCTCGTAAAAAGTTCGTTTATAAGCAGGACAGAGAGTTTTTCAATGTGGTTACGGGTTTTGATTTTTCTGCTGATGGCTCACATTTATTGATTAGTAGCGACAGGCAAGGTGGCGTGGAAGTGCGTGCAGGGAAAAATGATTTATCTATCTACCGTTTGGAAGACCAAAATAACGAAAATATTACAGATGATTTGTATGATGATACTGACCCTGTTTTTGTAGGAAAAACTAACAATGTTGTTTTATTCTCTTCAAACCGTATTTCTGATACGCTAAAACTTAAAAATAGAGGAGATTTTAGTAAGATAAATGATGAATATAGCCTTTATTTGTATAATCCTAATGTTTCCAAAATAGCCGTAACACGCCTTACACGCACAGGCGCGCATCATACACAACCGTTTATGGCAGATAGCTCAACGGTGTTCTTTTTGAGTGATGAAAATGGCATCAATAATCTTCAAAAAATTGATTTAAACCCAAATAAAGGTAGTTTGAATGATAGTTTAAATACAGTTTTGAATAATTTTAATAACACAAATAAGTCTTACAAAATAGAAAATATTACGAGTTTTAAGCAAGATATTCGTAGTTTTTCTATCAACACAACAACCAAAGATTTTGTATTCCGTATGCTTGCGGGCAGAAGAGAAATCATTGCTTTGAAACGTGATTTTGATGTTTCTCCAAAAGAAAAAACACCTATTACAACACGTATAGAGCTTTTGCAGGCGCGAGGAGAAAGAATTGTAATAAAAGACGAAATTAAAAAAATAGAAAAAAATACAAAGGAAAAAGACGAAAAAGATACTATTCCTGCAAGACCCTATAATTCTAATATTATTGATACTGATGATTATCAATTTGACCCTAAAATCTTAGCGGAATTTAAGGCAAAACCTGCAGAATTTCTGAAAAATAATAACAAAAATCAGCCTTTTAAACGTGTTGATATTCGTGGGGCATATCCGTATGAAGCTCGTTTTACGGCAGACCAGAGTATTACTACTATTCTAAATGACCCTTTGCGAGGTTTTGGCGCACTTGCCGAGATAAATTTGAGTGATTTGCTGGAAAATCATAGAATAAAAGCTGGTATTTTGGGTATTTTGGATTTTAGAAGTAGCAATTATTATCTTCAATATAATTATGTAGCTGAAAAAATTGATTTGTCGGTGCGCTATGACCGCAAAAGTTTGGGCGTAAACTTCAATACAGTACAATCTCAACGCTATGCATCTAATAAATTTTCTGCAACTGCCGCCCTACCATTTACAAATGCAATGCGCCTGTCTGCTACAGCTGGTTATATGGATAGCCGTTTTGTGGACATAAATCTGATAGCTTCCGCAGGTGTTACGCCTTTGAGTGCGCCCACAGTCATAAGGCAATATGTGCATACCAAAGTTGAATATATGTATGATAACACGACAAACTCTGGCTTAAATATGATGGTGGGAACTCGTATGAGGTTTTTTTATGAATATAATGTGAGCCTCAAACTAAAAGAAAGTTTTAGCAATTTATTTATAGATATTCGTAATTATCAGCCCATTAACAAAGATATTATTTTTGCTACTCGTTTTGCTTTTGGTGCTTTTGGTGGTGCAAAACCAAAAAATTATTTGCTTGGAGGTATGGATAACTGGGTTGGTGGGCAAAAAGATGGCGGTGGTGGGCAAAAAGACCCACTAGAAACTGCCCCAAATGTGGATAATAGTGATTTGCTTTTCAATGAATTTGCGACTACTCTGCGTGGCTACAACTATAATAAAATAGCTGGTAAAAACTTTTTTGTCATCAATGCGGAACTACGTTTTCCTATTATTAAGTATTTGCTTAGAAATTCTATTTCTTCAAATTTTTTTAAAAACCTTCAAATAACGGCTTTTGCAGACGCTGGGACAGCTTGGAGCAAAGGTTATTTCTGGGACAGAGATAATAATCTTAATACGAAAAATGTTGTTAATCCACCATTTTTTGTTACAGTTCAAAACTATAAAAGCCCTATTTTGATGAGTGTGGGTACTGGAATACGTACTATACTTTCAAGTTATTATATCAAAATAGATGCAGCTTGGGCAATAGAAGACCTAAAAATAGCAGAAAAACCTATGCTGTATGTTACACTTGGCTATGATTTCTAGGTAAAAAATATTTATTTCATTGCCACAAATATATCTTTCTGATGTATTTTATTTGTGTATTCGTGGCAATTTCTTTTTACTAAAAATGAATAAATACAACTTAAATATATTTATTTAAAACTTTTTAGGCGGTTTTTGGTGGATTTTTTCTGATTTTCTTTCATAAATCAAAAATACTTAATTCTTCTCTCTAAGTTCCAATTTTTTATCTTTAACCATATCCAAAAGAAGTTCTTTTGCTCTATGAAGTTGCGCCTTAACCGTACCTAGCGGGATTTCTAATTCTATGGCAATCTCCTCATAGGAAAGTTCCTCAAAGTAGCGCAAAGATACTATTTTGCGGTATTTGGGCGGCAGTTTTGCCACAATAGCCCGCATTTGCTCTTCATCTTGTAGCTTTATTGTTTCTTCTTGTGGGTTGAGTTGTGTATCTCTCACGTCCATTCCAGACTCTTCCCCATTGACATCAACATAAAAACCATCTAAACTAACTGTTATATTTTTCTTTTTTCTGATAAAATCAATACAATTATTTGTTGCAATCCTGAAAAGCCACGTACTAAAAGTATAATCTTGTCTAAATTTATCCAAACTCCTGAAAGCCTTCGTAAAAGCCTCAATAGTAAGGTCTTCTGCATCATCTACATTGCGCACCATTTTCAAAATTGTATGATAAAGTGAGCGGTTGTAGCGTTGCATAAGGTCAGCATAAGCCCCTTGATTGCCCAGCAGAGCAAGTTCTATAAGCCTAAAATCCTCTAAAGCCTTATCTGAAAACTTTTTATTTATTTCCATCTTGCTGTTTTTGTAAAAATTGCAATAGTTCCAATAATCAACATATAAAAAACATATAAAAAATCAAAGAATAGTACACCCAAAAAGCTCACTTTCAAGCTCATTTTCTTAGCATTCAATACAAAGAAAAGCGGTTTTATAATCAAAATAAGCAGACTAATTATACCAAAAAGTAGTATAATTAGTTGTATTTTTGCATCAATAGTTGCCAGATTATTGGTAGTGAGAAGATGACCAATAATTAAAGGTAAGATAATAATTTGACTTATCCAAAAACCAACCGTTGAAAAATTATAAAATCCCAATAATAGTGTGCTTTTTAGCTTATAATGTTTGCCAGTAGTAAGATGACGCACTTTTTGGTAATACCAATCTTTCCAAGTTTTTTTGGGATAAGTATTGATATGACTGTCTTTACTGATACAAATATCTACATTTTTGTTTGTTGCCTGCTGATTTACAAATAAATCATCATCTCCACTTAATAATTTCTGAAATTCGTTAAAGCCATTGGCTTTCATAAAGAGGCTTTTTTTATACGAAAGATTGCGCCCAACACCCATATAAGGCACACCTGCTAGGGCAAAACACATATATTGCAACACGGTATAAAAAGTTTCGTATTGAATAATGAAATTCAAGAAAGAAAAACCAGTTTTATTGGTTTTTTCCGTTGATTTTTCCTGATTTTCTGTTTGATTTTCTGTTTGATTTCTCTCTTTGAAGTTTACAGCAAAATGTGGCGAAATACCTAAAATAATTGCTTTTTCTTCTATTTTTCCTTCTGATTTTTCTACTAAAAAAGGCTTACTCATTTCTGTTATCCAGTTGTTGCTTTGTGGCATACAATCTGCGTCAGTAAATAATAAAATTTCATTTTTAGCGGCTTTTATGGCAAGTGTAAGCGCAAATTTTTTGTGCGTAATGTGTGTTGGTGTGTCGTCTATGCGTACAATACGTAAAAGCGGGTTTTGCGCTCTTAAGTTATATAAATACTCAAAACTTTCATCATAAGAACGGTCTTCAGCCACAATTATCTCAAAATCTGGGTGATTTTGTGCGAGCAAAATAGGTAATAGTTTTTGAAGATTTTTTAGCTCATTGTGTGCTGCCACAATTACAGAAACAGGCAAAAAAGTTGGTATTTCGCCTGTTTCCGTGGTTATGTTTAGGGCATTTTTTTTATAAAAAACTATTCTTAAAAATACAAAAAATAAATATAAAAATTGTATAATTGCAAAACTAGCAAAAACACAAAAAAGGGCAATGAATAGTGCTTCCAATGGGAAATTAAAGGTTATTTTTGTTAAATTTTTATTGTACTATAAATAATAAGATTTTGACAAAGTGAATATTTTGTATTCATTCACAATTACTTTGGTGTATTAACCATTGTTGTACCTGTCTTATTGAAAGCATTTGAGCCTTTTACAAGAGTTTTGTCTGATGATTTTGTTTTTTTGTCTATGCTTATCTGCACGCCTTCATAGCTCATTTCTCCCGTTGGTTGTATGATTGTATATTGTTTTATATCAGTAACCATTTTGAAAGAAGCATCATAAGTCCCATTATTTTTGACACACGCAACGTCATCAATACCGTCCAAAGTGATATAAATAGGGTTTCCTTTGGCTGATTTACGGTGCGAGGCAGCAAAAAGAATAAAATTCATATCTCCTTTGCCTTTCATTCCTTCTTTGAAATTATCCAAAAAATAATAACAAACCACTACGTCAGCAGACAACGAAACTTTACCCACATAATACACATCTCCTTGATAACCAAAGCTTACTGGGCGGTCAGCGGGTTTTACGAGATAAAAATTGCGGTCTGCCACACTAACCATTTTTAGCTTTGAAAACTTATCTCTTTTGAAAAAAGCAGCGTCAGCGTTCAATGGAGTCGTTATTTCAGGAAAATTAGCAAGATATGAACTGACATCACTCACTTTTTCTACAATAGCCACAGGTTTTACAACAGGCTTTACCGTAGGCTTAGTAGGTTTTTTTTGCGCAAAAACATTGCTAGAAACAAACAAAAAGGCAAGTACAAAAAATGACACAAAAGTATTTTTTTTCATAAAAAATAGATAATAATTAGTAGGAATGATTGAAAATTGAGGTAAATATAAGGTAAATTTTGTATAAATTAAATTTTTCTTTATAATTTTACTCTCTTCCACGCCTATTTAGCTCATCTGGTAAGATTTGCCTTTCATAATGTGTTCTTTCTTTTGCCTCCATCCAGCAGGCGTTTAGCTCCAAACCAAATAAAAGTATCAAAGAAAGCAAATAAATCCACATCATAAGCGCAATCACAGTCCCAATAGAGCCATAAAGTTTGTTATAAGTAGCAAAGTTATCCAAATAATAAGAAAAAATATTAGTTACCAAAATCACCAAAACAGATGCCACCATTGCACCAAAAGAAAAAAAATTCCACTTACTTTTAGAAGAAGGTACAATGTAATAAATAAACGAAATTGCCATAAAAAATACTACAAAAACAACCAAATATTTCAACAAAATAATTAAATAATAAACAATATCTTGGTTGAGAATTCCCTCTGCAAGCAACCATTGTAGTACAAATTCACCAATAATCAGAAATGCAGTTGCAAAAAGTACCACCAGCGACAAAACACTCGTGAGCAATAGCGCATCTAGGCGCAAACGCACAAAAGAGCGTTTTTCTGCATATTTAAACGAACTATTAAAACTGGTAATAAGTGATGCCATTCCGTTACTTGCTGCATAAATAGCAAAAATAATACTCAAAGAAAGCAAATTTTGCCTTTTATTACCTAAAATATCACTAATAGTTGTATCAATAAAACTATAAATTCCTTTGGGAATGGCATCAGCCAAAAATTCCATTATTTGCGCCTGATTGATAGGCAAAAAGGGCAACAGCGCAAGTAAAAATAATAAAAATGGAAAAATAGACAAAGTCAAACTAAATGCAACTGACGTGGCACGAGAGTTTAGGTCGTGTTTGATAACCTGACGTAGCAAAATTTTCAGGAAAAGATATAAAGAAATTCTATCTACAGAAACGTGGATATGTTTTAGATATATTTCTGTGTCTGTTTGCAGTTTTTTTTCTGTGATGTAAGTTTTAAACCACTTCTTCATAAAAAATCAGAATAATTGTGAATTGTGAATGCATATAAAGTCTTAACTAACAATTATAATCCATAACTAAACCAAAAACCCAGCTTTCAAATGAATTTTGAAAGAAGGGTTTGGTACACTTAGCTTATAAAATTTCGTCTTCATTCACTTTTCCACTCATTACATAATTTTATTGTATTTTGCCCAAATATAGTTTTAGCGTTTTCCTTTGGTACTCTCGCATTAGTAACGCTAACAACTTCCTGCAATAAAGCTAAATTTATCCTCATTTGCAAGATAAATATTGTTGTTATTTGAGTAGGCAATGCGTTGTAAATAAATTACTAAATTTGAACTGTAATAAATTCGCTTCAGTTTGTATTTAGACAATGGGATGTATCCTATTATGTATTTACTATAGTTTTATTCCTGTTTTATCAAAATTATAGAAAGTCAGTTGAGAAGTTATTTACAATGTATTAGTAACAGAAAAGTTATTTATAACATAACATTCTGAAATATTCATTTTTATATTAGTATGCTTTTCAGCCATTATTGCATTTTTTAGGTACACTAACAACGCAGTAATTTACAAAAAATCCAACATATCAAAATCATTCCCTAATATATGTTGGTGCTTTTGCCCTAATTGTTTTTCCAGAACAGTAGCATAAATGCTTCTAAAATCAACATTATGCTTCAAATCTCCTTCATTGAGGTCTGTAAGGCTTGGCATAGGGTTATAAATACCTGCTTTTTTGAGCTTTCCACCTATCACAAACAAATTATTGGCTGTTCCGTGGTCTGTGCCTCCGCTCCCATTTTCTACCACTCTGCGCCCAAATTCTGAAAAAGTGAGTATCACGGTTTTATCCAAATTCCCAGTTTTTTTCAAATCCTGTACAAAAGCATAAACACTGTCAGCATAATCTGTATGCAGTTTTGCTTGTCTATTAAGCTGCTGAACGTGTGTGTCAAAGCCTGAAAGTTCTGCATAATATACACGAGTTTCTAGCCCTGCATTTATCATTTGGGCAATATTTTTGAGTTTTGGCGCAAAGTTATTTTTAGGATAATCAGCTTGATTATTGGCTGTTTTTATGGCTTTTGTGGTTTTTTCATTGATATAATCCGCAGAAGAAACAGTTTCTGCTAGCGTTTTATAAAGATAAGCCACATTTTCGTGCTGATGTTCTTGTTGATGCGTTTTTGTTTGGATAATATTTTTATCATTTATTTTTTGCAAAGATTTACTACGTGTAAGGCGGTAAAATTTCTGCACATCTTGCATAGCAAGTGCTTTTAACTTCTCTCCTTTTAGTGCCAAACTAAGCGTGTCATCTATTTCAATGGCTTGATAAGGCAAACATTTTGTATTACATTGTGCGTCTAGATAACGCCCCAACCAACCCGTTTGCAGGTATTCGTTAGAAGCACTTGCTGTATGCCAAATATCCATAGAACGAAAATGAGAACGGTCTGGGCTAGGATAACCCACACCATTAAAAATGCCCAAAAGCCCTTCATCATAAAGTTTTTTTAGCCCAAAAAGTGCAGGATTTAGCCCAATTTCGTCTGTAAGTGGGAGAATTTTATCTTTTGGAATAGCAATTTTAGGGCGAGACTTATAATAAATATCATTTTTGAAAGGAATAACGGTATTTAGTCCATCATTTCCGCCAGAAAGTTGCAAAATGACTATAATTTTATCACCAATATTAGTCAAATCATACTGATTATGGTTGTTTTGATAAGAATTTTGTTCAAATGCTTTCAAAAAGCTAGGAATAAACATTGTACCCAATGTGCTTAGGGCAGATTTGGAGATAAAATCACGTCTTTTCATTGTCTTTCTAGTTTATTGCTAAATGTATCTTAGTTTTTGGTTAGAGTTTTTTTAAATGAAAAGGTTTAAGAAAGTTTAATGATAACACAAATAACAAAAGGATTTATATTAGAAAGTTCTAATATAAATCCTTTTTTGTATTTTGTAATGCTAACTGTTTAATTATCAAAATTTTGTATTCATTCAAAATTCACAATTAAAAATTCACAATTATTTAGTCAATTAGCGTTACAAAATCTTCTGTACTTTTACGTATTTTAGTTAATTTTACTAACCAATCTTTATCTTCTTGACGGTAACCAACAGCAAGCATTACACAACTTCTAAGCCCTTTTTCTCTAAGTCCTAAGATTTTGTCTAAGGCTGCGGCATCAAAACCTTCCATTGGCGTTGTATCTACGCCTTCAAAAGCTGCTGCAGTCATAGCCATTCCAAGTGCTATATATGCTTGTTTTGCAGCGTGATTAAAGTTTTCTTCTGCATCTTTTTGTGGATAACTGCTAAGTAGCATTTGGCGGTAGTTTTCCCAACCTTCATTTTTAAATCCACGAACTTCGTTTGTAAGGTCAAACATTTTATTGATACGTTCTGCTGTATAAGTGTCCCACGCAGCAAATACCAACAAATGAGAACAATCTGTAACCATTCCTTGATTCCAAGAGATAGGTCTAATTTCTTCTTTTACTTTTTGATTAGTAATAACCATTATTTCAAATGGTTGCAAACCGCTAGAAGTAGGCGCAAGGCGGGCTGCTTCTATAATATGGTCTATTTTTTCTTGAGCAACTTGTGCGCCACTCATTGCTTTTGCGGCATAACGCCAATTCAATTTATCAATTAACTCCATTTTTACTTTTTTATAATTTAGTTATTGCACTTAGTTGCACAACTAATTCAAAACCGCTTCAGTACAAAAAAAGTTCGTTGGAATGATACTCAATGTAATATTTTAAATACTAATTCTTTCAAAATATCACCTTCTTCCATACTTCCTCTGTCCACGCCTTTGCTTTGAAGGTCTGCGGTACGCAAAAAATCAATAATCTGAATAATTTTTGGAAGTGGATACTTTTGTGTAGCTTTCTGAAAATCTTGCACAAAATATGGAGAAATTCCTAGCACTTTGGCTATATTTCCTTGTGATTTGTCGTCTGTGCCATAATACAAAAGAATTTTACTAAAATACTGGAAAAGCACCGCTACAATAGGAATAAGTGGGTTTTCTTTCGGATTATTGGCAAAATAATTAACAATTTGGTTGCTTTTGAGGATATTTTTTTCTGTCAGAGCTTTTTGAAGTTCAAAGACGTTATAATCTTTGCTAATGCCCACAAATTTCTGTATCATTTCTTGCGAAATCTCTTCATTATCTTTCAAATTGATGCAAACTTTGTCTATTTCTTTGGCAAGTCTGCCCAACTCGTTGCCTACGTGTTCTGCAAGCATACGCACTGCCAAAATATTGATTTTCAGGTTTTTATCTTTGACGTAAGTTTCTATCCAATCTGGTATTTTATTATCATAAAATTTGTTAGATTCTGTTAGATAACCTTGTTTTTCTATTGATTTGTAGAAAGCAGTACGTTTGTCTAATGTCTTTTGTCTATAATTAAGTACCAAAATAGTAGAATTAAGCGGTTTTTCTACATATTTTTGAAGAAGAGCAAGCGCATCAGCTTTGCGCAAATCAGCCATTTCTTGAAATTCTTTGATAATGACCACTTGCTTTTCTGCCATCATAGGAAACCGCCTAGCACTATTGACGACAACGCCCATATCAATATCTTTTCCATAGTAAATGGCTTGATTAAAGCTTTTATCAGCCTCTGGAATAGCTTTTTGCTCAATAAAATCAGAAATTTGGTCTATATAAAAAGTTTCTTCTCCCTGCAAAAAATAAACAGGTGCAAATTTTTTTTGCTGCAAATCTTTTAAAATTTGTTGTGGCGTGTTAGGCATTTTTTGATGTGTAATATATGTACTATTTTATTCACCATTTCAATAGCAAAAGTACATAATTATTTTTGGTTTTATTTGAATATTTTATTTATTCATCATTCTTAATTCATAATATTATAGAAAAGCTATAATGTACGGTTTTGCAAATACCAAAATATGAAAAATAAAATTTAATTGCCACGAATACACAAATAAATGTATTTATTCGTGTATTCGTGGCAATTAACTCAGACCTATTTTTATTTATGCAACACTAATTTAAAACCCACATTTCTTACGTTTTGTAGGATAATATTTTCGTCTAATGCAAAAAATTTCCTCAAACGAGAAACAAATACATCAAGACTTCTTCCCATAAAATAATCATCATCTCCCCAAATTTTCAATAAAATTTCTTCTCTTTTGAGTGTTTTATTGGTGTTTTGCGCAAAAAAACGGATAAGTTCTGCCTCACGCAAAGTAAGTGTTTGTATTTGTTTATCAAAAGAAAGTGCCAGATTTTCAAAATCAAAAAGGTATTTTCCTATTTTAATTTGATTTTCAATAATACATTTTTCAGAAATATTCGCAGTATTATCTGGCTGATTTTGTTCTGTTCTGCGCAAAAAAATCTGTATTTTTAGTAATAATTCTTCAATGCTAAAAGGCTTTGTAAGATAGTCATCTGCACCTAGTTTTAAGCCTTCCAAACGGTCTTCTTTGAGAGATTTTGCGCTCAGAAAAATAATAGGAATATCTTTATTTTGTTCTCTGATTTTTTTAGCCAAAGAAAAACCATCTAAAACAGGCAACATTACATCAAAAACACAAATATCAAAATCATTTTTCTGGAAAGTTTCCCACGCCATTTGCCCATTGTCGCAATGCGTAACGCCATAATTTGCCGCTTCTAGGTTGTCTTGCGTTACAAATGCTAAATTGATGTCGTCTTCTACAAAAAGGATTTTCTTAAGGTGTGAGGTATGAGGTGTGAGATATGAGGTATTGTTTGTCATTATTTTTGTTCTTATTCTTTGTTTTACTTATTATTGTAGAAAAGTGTATTTACCTCACACTTCACACCTCACACTTCAAAAAAACTATTCTTTTTGCTTAAATTTCTCGTAAAGTGCCTTTTGTTTGTCGTTTAGGAGTAGTTTTTTACCTTTTATGAAAGCAAGTTCTATTTTGCTTGTTTTCATATCCAAAATATCACCACCAGACACAATAAGTGTAGCTTCTTTTCCTACTTCTAATGTGCCAACTTGCTTATCAATACCTAAAATACGAGCTGTATTTGAAGTTATCATTTTTATTGCATCTTCTTTCGTAAGTCCGTAGGGCGCACCATAAGCAGCCGCAGAGCCAGCCACAAACGGCAAATTACGGCTTCCCATTGCTTCCATATCACCTTCATAATTTAGTCCTACCAAAATACCTGCTTTTTGTAGCATTGCAGGCAGTTTATAAGCTAAATCAATGTCATCATCAGCTCTATTTGGCAAACTATGTGGGCGGTTTAGGAGAACTGGAATACTATTTTCTTTGAGATAATCAACAAGCATCCACGAGTCAGAGCCGCCAATAAGTACAATTTTCTTAACGCCCATTTTCTTAGCAAAATCAATGGCTTCAACAATTTCTTTACCCAAATCAGCGTGAATATACAAGTTTTTTGAACCCTCAAAAAGCCCTTTCATAGCCTCAAAACGAAGATTTTTCGTATTTTGTGCAGTTTGTGGATTTTGAGAATAAGCCTTAGAAGTAACAAAAAATTCGTTAAGTTCATTGAGATTTTTCTCTCTATTTTTATTTTTTTCTACTGCGCCTAGTTGCCAATTATAACTAAAAAAACTTACCCAATTAAGGTGAATGCCGTCATCAGCTTTGAGTGTGGCATCTTCCCAATTCCAGCCTTCTAGTTCCATCACAGACGAACTTCCAGAAATAACGCCTCCTCGTGGCGTGGATTGCACCAACAAAACGCCATTATTACGAATTGTAGGCAACATTTCTGCATCAGTATTGTAGGCAATTTGCGCCCTAATATGCGGATTATAATTTCCAATTTCGTTGAAATCACGTGTGGCACGTACTGCATCAACTTCTGTAAGCCCGACAGTAGAAGAAGGCAAAATAAGACCAGGATAAATGTGTTTACCACTCATATCAAGCATTTCTGCACCCGCAGGAGCAGAAATATTTGCACCCATTTGTGTAATCTTACCATTTTCAAAAATGATAGTAGCTTTTTCCAAAACCTGATTAGTAGCGTTTGCAGTGTGCAAAGTGGCATTTTGCAAAACAATTACTTTGTTTTGTTTCTTTGCAGGAAGCGGATTTTGCGCCGAAATGCTACCACTAAAAAGCATTCCTACAATAAATAATGTATATTTCATAAGATTTAATTTTCAATAAATAAAGATAATTTTGTTTCAAATATAACATTTTTTTTAGAGAATTATTTAATTATAAGCCAAATAATAAGTTTTTTTTGTATTTTTGTGAGTGGTTTTATATAAAAATATTTCCAAAAACCCCTGAAAGGATTTAACAATCATAACTCCACGTGGAACGTGGGGAACGACAAAACGCTAATGAAAAGAAAAGAAATCTCTTATTTTTTGGCAGGAATTGCCCTTATTATTGCCCTGAATGTATTTGCAAGCAGTTTTATTTATAGAATAGATTTGACAGAAGACAAACGCTATACCATTCTTGATGCTACAAAAAAAACAATAGAAAATCTTGAAGATGAAGTAGTTATAAAAATTTATTTGGAAGGTGAAGGCTTGCCTGCAGAATTTAAACGTATGCGTAACGCCATAGCGCAAACCCTAGACGAGTTCAAAGTATATGCAGGCGCAAACCTCAAATACCGCTTTATTGACCCAATGAAACTAGAAGAGGCACAAAAAGACTCTCTTTTTAAAGAACTTTCGCAAAAAGGTATCAAAGCAACCAACATAAAAGTAACGGAAGACGGCAAAAAAGTAGAAAAACTTGTTTTTCCTGGTGCAATAATGTCGTATAAAGGCACAGAAAAGGCTATTTTACTTTTAAAAGGTGACCAAAAAGCAAGTGTCGCAAATCCTGCACAAATCTTAAACCAATCAATAGAAAATTTGGAATATGAATTTGGCGCAGCTATCAAACAAATGACCTCAAAACAAAGCAAAAAAATAGGTTTTTTGTTCGGACACGGAGAGTTACAACTCCTCCAAGTAGCTGATACCGACCGTTCTTTGCGTGAATCTTACCAAACTTTTAATGTAGATTTGACAAAAAGTAAGGATTTGTACGGTTTAGATGCCATTATTGTAGCAAAACCAACTGAAAGTTTTAGTGATGACGACAAGTATAAAATTGACCAATTCATTATGAGAGGCGGAAAATCACTGTTTTTTATTGACGCACTGGACGTGAGAGAAGACAGTATCAGAAATAAAGATGGTGCAGTAGCATTTCCTTACGAACACAAACTTACGGATATGTTTTTCCGTTATGGTGTGCGTTTTAATGATGATTTTATTGAAGATTTGAGTTGCGGACAACTTGCGCTGATTGTTGGAAATATGGGCGACAAACCCCAAATGGAGCAAATGATGTGGAAACATTACCCACTTATTACTAATTTTTTTCCACACCCAATAGTGCGCAATTTAGATGCCTTATACACACGCTACGTCAGCACGCTAGACACCGTAAAAGCGGAAGGAATACGCAAAATACCGCTTGCAATGACTTCAAACGACACCAAAATAATGAAACCTATCATCAAAATTACTTATAATGATGCCAGAGAACAACCAAAATTAGAAGATTACAAAGCAGGTGCAAAAACTGTTGCGTATTTGTTGGAAGGTAAATTTACTTCACTTTTTCGCAACCGTATCACGCCCACAGATGCACGTAGCAAGGATTTTGTGGAAAAAGGAACAGAAACAAAAATCCTTATATGTTCTGATGGTGATATGATTAGAAATGAGGCAAATTACAAAAAAGGTGCATATATGCCACTAGGTTTTGATAAAAATACAGGCGTTACATTCGCTAATAAAAAGTTTATTCTAAATGCTGTGGACTATCTTTTAGATGACAAAGGAATTATTCTTGCCAGAAATAAAGAAATAAAAATGCGCCCATTAGACAAAAATAAACTTCAAAATGAGCGCACCAAATGGCAATTTATTAATATGGTTGTGCCTGTTTTGGTTGTTTTGGTTTTTGGTTTGCTTTTTGGTTATTGGAGAAAAAGAAAATACGGAAAATAGTTGTGAATTGTGAGTTATGAATGAATACAAAATATTTATAAAAATAAGATTAAAAAATGCTTTTACTGCCTTTGTTGGTATTTTAGCGTAGCGACACCAAACAGCAGCGTTTTTTGATACCTCTTACAGAATATGATATCATAACTATTTCATTATAAAAGTATTACGTTATATTTCTTAACAACAAATTCAGAATGAAGGCGTTCAAGCGCAAATAAAAAGTTTTTCTATACTCAAAATAATTTCTTTGTAGCCAGCTAACCAGAATTTTAAGATTAAAATATTGTAATTTTTCTCTTTCTGTTTGTGATTTCAACTATTTTAATTATTTTTGGAAAGTTATTTTTAGTTTCACATTCGTACTTCTAACCTCTTACTTCGTACCTTTTCCTTAGCATTGCCACAAAATGACGTTTGAAAAAATATACCAATTACTCAAATCACATCATACTGTAAAACTTCTTAAAGCTGATAATGCGGACCTTATTATCAGTTTCTTGTTCAAATCTTTCAAACAAAATCAAAGCGGTTTCAAAATTGACACCATTTCTGAAAAAGAATTGGTAGAATTTCTTTCTGATTACCTCTATTTCCTCAATAAAGAAGATAGTCAGAAAAATAATTACGAAAATAAAGAAAATGGGCAAGATAAACTTAAGTTTCCCAAACAGCCAAAACAATACCTCACTGATTGGACAAATGCAGGCTATCTGCGCAAGTTCCCTTCCAAAAATGATACTTTTGACTACGAACTAACGCCTGCCACAGAAAATACCTTTAAAGTGGTTGATAGCCTAGAAAAACGTGAGTTTATAGGACAAGAATCTAGGCTCAAAAATTTGTTTGAAAGCCTAAAAAACCTCTCTAGCAGGTCAAAAACTGATGCTACCACAAGACTCAAAGAACTAGAAGAGAAAAAAATAGCCATTGAACAGGAAATCCAAGATGTTAAAAATGGCAAAATAGACACACTTGACGACAGGCAAATCAAAGAACAATTCTTCTTTATAGAAGATACCGCAAAAAATTTATTAGCTGATTTTAGGCAAGTAGAGCAGAATTTTCGTGATTTAGATAAGAAATTTAGACAAAATATAATCACGACTACACTTGCAAAAGGTGATGTTTTGGAAGACCTTTTTGAGCAACAAAGCAATATTTTGGAAGAAGACCAAGGGAAAAGTTTTACTGCGTTTTGGGAATTTCTGTTGTCAAATTCAAAACAAGAAGAGTTTGAAAAATTGCTTAATGAAGTGCTGGCTATCCCTGCGGTGCAACAAGTACAAGACAAAAATTTTAGCATTGCCAACATTAGAAATAATTTGATAGAAGCAGGCGACAAAACAAAAAAATCAACAAACTCACTTTTTGAGCAATTACGCAAGTATTTGGAACATAAATCATTCTTTGAAAACAAAAGAATTTATGATAATATCCAAGAAATGCTGAAAATTATTAGTCTAAATTCTAACACAAACAACAACGCAAATATCAACGCAAAAACAGAAAAAGATTTTAATAAATTTGAATTTTTAGCATTAGATGATTTAATAAATATTAATTTGATTATTGATAAACCGCTTTTTAGTCCACCAGAAAAGATAAAATTTGCCAACAATAATCCAGAAGAAGGTACAAGCACCAACAACAATACGCAATTATATGAACAATTTGAAATAGATACTATTGCGCTAAAAAACAACATTAAACTTGCCCTAAAAACCAAAATACATATCACTTTTCCTGATTTTTTACAGGAATTTGAGATTAAAAAGGGCGTGGCAGAAGTGGTAGCGTACATAGAAATTGCTTCAAAAGAAAATAATAAACATATCATAAAAAATGAAGAATATGACTTTATTGAGGTGAAAAACGTCAAAACAAATAGGGATTTTAGCTTGAAAATTCCGCAGATAATCTTCTGTAAGTAATTCGCTTAACTACATTGATACTTTGTACTTAGCCCCAGCGGGGCGGTATGTTTATAGAAAGATGGTCGTATTCTGTATTCAGCCCCAGCGGGGCGAAATATTTGTAACTGTTTGATTGCTATTTATTTGTCAGATAATTACAAAAAATACAAATTAATAATATTTTCATCTAAATTAATGAAAACTACCATTATAAATATTTCGCCCCGCTGGGGCTAAATACATTTTTACGTAATTTATTTCTCTATAAATATGCCGTCCCGCTGGGACTGAGTACAAATCAACAATGTTCCTATTTAATTATAAATTAAAATACATTTAATACAAATCATCAAGAAGTCAACAAAAACAAATCAAAATTTATGACAAAATCCTATTCAATTATACTCGTGCCTTTGCTGAAAGGCATTATTTATAGCCATAATGAAAAAATTTGGGACGCACTTTTGCAGCCCGAAAATGAAATTGATGTGAGAAGATATTTTAATGATATTCATCTTGATTTGATTATTGATAAAGCAGAAGGTTTTGCCTATCTCAAACAAAAAACAACAAATAATAACGAAAATATAAGGAATATTGATAATTCTGAAGATTTTGAAGACCTTGAAAATACAGAAAATAACGACAACGAAGATAACGCAAACTACGAAATTCCAAAACTAATCCAGAAAAGACAACTTAATTTTGATGTTTCTCTTATGTGTCTGCTCCTGCGCAAACATATGATTGAAAATGACAGAGATGGAGAATTTACAAAGGCAATTTTAGCGGAAAGCGACATTATTAACCTCGCAAAGCCCTTTTACAAGGAAACAACCAATGAAGCAAATCAAGTAAAGAAAATTAAAGCCGCCATCAAAAAAGTTATTGAAGAAGGTTTTTTAAGGCAAATGAAGACAGATGACAAACAATACGAAATAAATAGAATTATAAAAGCCTTCGTAAACGCTGATGTTGTCAAAGATTCTCTGGAAAAACTGAAAAATTATACCAACCAAATAGCAGACGAAATTACAGACGAGTTGTCAGACGAATCTACGAGTGAAATAGCAGAAGAAACACCAAAAGAAGTGCCAAAAAAAGCAATAAGCAAAGCACCAAGCAAAATTCCTGCTAAGAAATTAGCTAAAACACCAATCAAAAAATCAGCAAAAGTAGTAAGCAAAACGCCAACTAAAACGTCAAAACGAACAAAATAATGACAGAAATAACAACAGAAATAATTTCTGAAATAGATAATGCAAAAATTGGTTTCCGTTTACATTCGGTTGAAATACTTAATTGGGGGACTTTTCACAACAAAACGTGGAAAATAGAACCAAATGGCAATAATTCTCTGCTGACTGGCTCTATTGGGTCGGGCAAATCTACGCTTGTAGATGCGCTGACGTGCCTTATTGTGCCACAACAAAAAATTAGCTTTAATAAAGCAGCAGGCGCAGAAAAGAATGAAAGAAATTTGATGACCTACATCAAAGGTGCATACAAAAGCGTGAAAAGTGATGAAGCAGATACAAGAGAAAAAGCGGTTTCTTTGCGCTACAACAACGCAAATGATACCACTTTTAGCGTAATTATTGCTAATTTTAATAACGAAGGCTACCACGAGTCTGTGGCACTTGCGCAAGTGTTTTGGATAGAAAATGGAAAAGTTCAGAAATTGCTTATTATCAGAGAAAAGCTCCCACTTTCAATTAAAGAGGATTTTTCTGTGATTGAAGATGCAAAAGAATTAAGGAAACAAATGAAAATGCTTTCACATACGGAAGTTTTTGATGATAATTTTACCAAATATAGTCAGCGTTTTTGTCAGTTGTTTGGAATGCAAACCAAAGCTATTGGACTTTTTTATCAGACCGTTTCTATGAAAGCAGTCAGCAGTCTGACTGTGTTCGTTAGAGAGCAAATGCTAGAACAAACCGACATCAAAGAAAAAATTGAAGACCTCAAAAAACGCTTTGAAGACCTAAATAAAGCCCTTAATGCCGTTAAGAACGCCAGAAAACAAAAAGATGCACTCTCGCCACTCGTGGAACTTTGTGAGAATTTTGGGAAATTTGAAGAGAGAATTTTAGTCATTGAGAAGATTATGCAGGCAATTCCGAGCTATTTTGCCAGCAAAAAAATCATACTTTTTGAAACTGAAATTGAAGATTGTACGAGAAAATTATTGCAACTTAATGCCCAACTTAGCGAAATTGAGGCTATTCTAAACGAAAAAAGAGATACGCAAAATCAGCTAAAACAAGATATTAACAGCAACGGCGGCGCAAGATTAGAGCAAATTGCGACGCTTATCAAACAAAAAAGTGAAGAAAAAACAAAAAAACAAGTCAGGCACGATGATTATAGCGCACTTACGAAAATTTGTGAGCTAGAAAACGCTAATACTGACAAAACTTTTTTTAGAAATCTGAAAAATACAACAGAAAAACTAGAAATTTGTGCAAAATTACAAGAAGAAATTGCAGGAGAACGTGGGCAAATAGCAGCCATAAAAACAACCATTGAAGACAAAATTAACGCAGAAACCAAAGAACTTACTTCTCTAAAACAACGAGAAAACCAGATTCCGTTGGCTTTTTTGAATATTCGTAAGGAAATGGCAACCGCTTTGGAAATCAATGAAACTGAAATTCCGTTTGTGGGTGAATTGCTGAAAGTCAATGATAATGAAAAAGATTGGGAAGGTGCGCTGGAAAGACTTTTGAGAGGTTTTGGGATAAGTATGCTCGTGCCTGAAAAGCATTACAAGCAAATCAGCAATTATATCAACACAAAACGACTGATTGATACCAACAAAAGAGGAATGAGATTTGAGTATTTTAAAGTGCCTCAAAACACCAAAGCAAGCACTTTTTCTGCTGATATTCACCCAGATTCTGTCGTGAATAAAATTGATATTAAGCCAAATACGCCCTTTGAAAACTGGTTGGAAACAGAAATCCAAAAAAGATTTAACCTCAAAGGCGTTGATATGGAGGAATTTCAGAGGCAAAATGACGTGATTACAAAAGAAGGACAATTTAAAATTGGCAGCCAAAGACATACAAAAGATGATAGATTTGACCTGAAAGATAAAACAAATTTCATTCTTGGGTGGACGAACAAGGAGAAAATAAAAGCTATTGAAAAATATTTGAAAGAAAAAACAGACGAACTTTCTGATGTTGAAGCGCAACTTATTACACTTTCAAATAAAAATAAAAATAACAATTATTTGCAGGCAAAACTAAACCAAATAGTTGCCTACAAAGATTGGTTTGAACTTAATTGGAAAGATGAAGTGGAGAATATTATTTTGTTGGAAAAAGAAAAAACAGAACTTGAAAAAAGTAATGACAAACTCAAAACACTACAAGAAAATTTAGCGTTGGTGATTGCTGAAATCTCTAAGATAGAAGAAAATAAAAATCAGAAATTGATGAATTGTGGCGTATTGGGCGTTTCAATTAACAGCAGTAAAACTGCCATTACTGAAGCGGAAGAAACATTAAAAAATATAACTGAAACAAAGAAATTTTTTCCTATAATAGAGAAAGAAATGGCTGAAATTGTTTTGACCATAAAAAATATTGACAAAACAGAAAAAGAATTAAATAATAATCAAAATAGCGAAAAAGATGCTTTAAGAAGGAAACAAAGCAATTTGCGAGATAAAATTATCAAACAAATGAAGGAATATAAAAATGAATTTCCTTCTGAATCTTTGGAATTTTCTGACGAAATTGAAGCAAGAAACGAGTATTTGGATAAACTAGAAAAAATCATTAAAGAAGGTTTGCCAAAACACGAGGCAACTCTCAAAACAATGCTCAATGAGAATACTGTGCAAGATATTACGGCTTTTAAGAACAAGTTGGAGATGCACGAAAAAGAAATTGAACATAAAATCAAAAGTATTAATGAAAATATGAAAGAAATTGAATATAGTAATGGTACTTATATTGAACTGATTGCAGATAAAAACAGAGACCAAGACATCAAAATTTTCAAAGAAGACCTAAAAGCCTGTTTGGAGTACATTTTTAGCACGAGTGATGCCTACACAGAAGACCGCTTTAATGCCGTTCAGAAGATTTTGAATAGGTTTAGAAGCAACGAAAACAAAGATATTGAATGGACAAACAAAGTTACAGATGTGAGAAATTGGTTTGATTTCAATGCAAGTGAAAAATATGTGGCTGATAACGTGGAGAAAGAATTTTATCCTGGTAGTTCTGGAAAATCTGGTGGACAAAAAGAAAAATTAGCTTACACCATCTTAGCCTCTGCGCTGGCAGACCAGTTTGGACTGAAAATTGGTGAGCCAAAAAGCAAATCTTTCCGTTTTGTGGTGATTGATGAGGCGTTTGGAAAAGGTGACAACGCAAGCACAGAATACGGTTTGCAGCTTTTTAGGAAGCTAAATTTGCAACTTTTGATTGTTACGCCGCTCCAAAAAATAAATATTATTGAAAATTATGTCAATGCCGTTCATTATGTTTCTAATAATACAGAAGGCAGCAGTTCGGAACTGCAAAATATGACCATTGACGAATACAAAAAGAACAAAGAAGCATACAAAGCAATGAATGAATAATTTTTATATGTCAAATATTTCTTAACCACCCCCAACCCCTCCTTAGGAAGGAGGGGCGTTTTTGTTCTCCTCCTTTTCAAGGAGGGGTTAAGGGTGGTTTTGATATTTCTTTATGCCAAATACTTGATAATTAAATAATAACAATCAAAATGATTACACCAAAAGAAATTCAAAAACAATGCCTAATGTGGTGGAAAGACGTTTTGCTTGCTTATATTGATGATTTAGATGATGATACTGTTTCTTTTTTTCCGAGAGAAATCAATAGAATTGGTAAAATAAGCGCAAAAGATGTGTTAAATAAGGTTTTGGAGTATAAAAAATCAATAGAATTATTGCAAAATGATGCAAAAAATGATACAAAAGAAAGCAAAAAATATGGTTATAAGTTGGTTTTAGAAGAACAACAATTTGCTAAAATTGGCAAACAATCTGTTCCCTCAAAAATTATTATTGAAAGCATCAAGGACTACCTAAAAATCACTAATAAAGAGAAAGAATACCAATTATTTAAGAAAAATTATGCCATTATTCTCAAAGAATTGCCTTTATTGAATGAATGGATAAAAATAAATCCATTAAAACTAATAGAACACAATACTTGGCTAGATACGCTCAAAGTTTGTAAGTATTTCATAGCCACGCCCAAACCTCAATTATACATTAGGCAACTTCCAATAGATGTTCATACGAAATATATCCAAGAAAATGAAAGTGTTATTGCTTCTTTGCTTAATTTTTTGATAATCAACGAGATAGATACAAATGAGAAAGATTTTGAGAAGAGATTTAATTTGCTTTCAAGAGAACAACTTATCAGAATACGCTTTTTAGATGTGTCAAAAAGTCCACTTCCAAACATAACGGATATTTCATTTACGGAAAAAGAACTGAAAAATTATTATCAAAATTATTATCAAAATGATAATCTTAATACAAATTTTGAATTTGATAATGTTTTTATTACAGAAAATTTGATAAATTTTCTTACTTTGCCAAAAATCAAAAATACTATTGCTATTTGGAGTGGAGGCGGTTTTAGTATAAGTTATCTGAAAAATATTGAGTGGCTGAAAGAAAAACAGTTTTATTATTGGGGAGATATTGATGCACAAGGTTTCCAAATTCTTAATCAATGTAGAAGTTATTTTCCTGATACTGTTGCCGTTATGATGGACGAAGAAACGCTGGAAAATTTCCAATTTGGCGCAGGAACGCCTGCAAAAAATCAAGTTTTGCAACATCTTTCTGACTCAGAAACAACACTTTACGAATATCTGAAACTAAATAATATCAGATTAGAACAAGAAAAAATCACACAAATATTCGCAGAAGCAGAAATTAAGAAGTTTTTGGAGATTTTATTAATTTGATTTCACAAAGAAGACTTCGCTTAAAGCGAAGTCTTCTTTTACATTTATATTTACAAAAACTTATAAAATCAGCATTGCATCACCGTAGGCAAAGAAGTTGTACTCTTCTTTAATAGCTTCTTGATAGGCAGTCATTATCAAATCATAGCCACCAAAAGCGCAAGCACTCATAAAAAGCGTAGATTCTGGCAAGTGAAAATTCGTAATTAAAGTATTTGGCACTCTAAACTCATAAGGTGCAAAAATAAACCTATCAGTCCACGCTGAAGCCGCTTTAATGCGGTTTTTTGCCGTTACTGACGACTCCAAAACACGCAAAGTGCCAGACCCAACGGCACAAACTCGCTTGTGGTTATCTAATGATTTGTTGATTATTTCTGCCGTTTTTTCTGTAATAGTGTAGTTTTCAGAGTCAGTTTTGTGTTTTGTCAAATCTTCTACATCAACAGAACGAAACGTACCAAGACCTATATGCAAAGTAATAGGACAAACCGTTATTCCTTTGATTTCTAACCTTTTAACAAGTTGTTTTGTAAAGTGCAAACACGCAGCAGGCGCAGCCACAGCTCCAATATTTTTGGCAAAAATAGACTGAAAACGCTCTGCATCTTCTGGCTCTGTTTTGCGTCTTTTATTGATAACTTTTGGCAAAGGTGTTTCACCAAGCGCATAAGCAGCTTTATAAAAATCTTCTGGTGAACCGTCCCACAGAAAACGAATAGTACGCCCTCTGTTGGTCGTATTATCAATGACTTCCGCCACAAGGTCGCTATCACCAAAATAAAGTTTATTTCCAACTCTTATTTTTCGTGCTGGGTCTACCAAAACGTCCCACAAATGATTTGTAGCATTAAGTTCACGCAACAAAAACACTTCAATATCTGCTCCTGTTTTTTCTTTGTTGCCGTAAAGCCTCGCAGGAAACACCTTTGTATCATTGACAACCATAGAATCACCATCATTAAAATAGCCCAAAACATCTTTAAACAATTTATGTTCAATTTTTTTTGTATCTCTATGAACCACCATAAGACGTGCCTCATCACGGTTTTCGTTAGGATACAACGCAATTAGGTTGCTTGGGAGGTCAAACTTATACTCAGAGAGTTTCATTGAGTTCATTTAGAAGGGATTTTAATTGTGAGTTGTGAGTTGTGAGTTGTGAGTTGTGAGTTGTGAGTTGTGAGTTGTGAGTTGTGAGTTGTGAGTTTTTAATAAAAAAACACAACTGCTCACGTAAATAACTTGCCGTATTGCTATAACAAAATTAAAGAGAAAATAGTCGTTGAAATCAATATAAATTAAATATTTTATACTATTTTGCACTCTTTTTTTGCAATATACAACATCAAAGTACCGTTTGTCAAGTTTTTGATGATATTTATTTTTTATTGAAAAGAATATTACTAAATTTTTTCTTGAAAAAATACTAAATTTGCAAGAAAATTAAGTTATAATTGTGCTAAATATGTATTATCTGTGCATCTGTGGCAACTAAAATAATAAATAAAACCTAATGTTTAAAATCTCTAAAAATAAAAAATACGCAAAAAAAATGTCTTCCAAGATGATTATTCGTTTTCAAGACTGCGACCCTCTCAATCATCTTAATAATGCCAAATATTTTGATTATTACTTCAATGCTCGTGAAGACCACGTTTTTCAGGCATATAAACTAACTTCTGCTGATTTTTTTAAGAAATTTAAGGCGGGTTGGGTGGCTTATAATCATAATATTTCTTATCTGCGTCCTGCCCTTGTAGGTGAGAATGTGGTTATTCATTCTAGCATTATTTTTCATAATGAAAATACAATGGTTGTGGAACTTTATATGACTGATTTGGAAAACAAAATCTTAAAAAACCACCTTTGGACGACAATGAAGTATATTGATGTAAAAACAGGTATGTCTATGACACACCACCCAGAAGTAATGGATTTGTTAGAAAGAGTTACTTTAGAGGACGTAAATTTTGACCAAATAGATAAAAATGAACGAATGAAGCAAATTAAAGCAGATTTATTAAAAAATTTAGAAACAAAATAAGTGATGTGTTGTAAATAAATTCTCACCAAACTTCCCGAAAGTTTTCAACTTTCGGGAAGTTCTGCTCCAAAACTCTCACTAAAAAGCCTTTCTAAATGTTAGAAAGGCTTTTTAGTAAATATTCCAGTTATAAATTTAAAATCCTTTTATTTTTTCTTCTACACGACCTATACCTTCCGCAGATACGCCATAATCCAAGATAAAACGCTTCAATTCGTCAAAATCAGCCATCATATTATCTTGATTATTATAGACTTCTGCCGCTTCTTTGTATTTTATGATAGCCTCATCATATTTTTGCGAACAAAGTTTGATGTGTCCTTGTAGCATAATATAAAACTCATCTTGCTCCAAATTAAGGGCATCTTGTGCAAATCTTTCAGCAAGTTCCAAATCTTTGAAGATAAAATACAAAATAGCAATTCTGCCTTTATTCCATTCTGGCTCTGTTGAGCCTAATTGGTCTGCAATAAGATGGTATTTTAGGGCGTTATCATAATCACTTGTACGGTAGTAACAATAGCCCAGTTTTCCTACATTCCAGCTATCACTTGGCTGAATTTTATAAGCTCTCAAATGAAAATCCAAAGCACGGGTATATTCTTTTTTCTTAATATAACACCAGCCTGCATTTCTCAAATTCCAGCTATCATTGGGGTCAAGCGCATCAACTTTATGGTGATAAATAAGTGCCTCTTCATATTTTGAAAGCGCAGAATAACACCAACCAATATTTTTGGTATTCCAAAGGTCGTTTGGTCTAAGTGCCTCCGCTTTGAGGTAAAATTCCAACGCTTTTTCTGTTTTTTTCTCCTCACGGTAGCAAAAAGCTATCTCTTCCATCAAAGAAACACTATCAGAATGATTAAAAACGGCTTTTAGAAGGTACGCAAGTGCTTGTCCATATTGGTTGTCTTTTTGGTAATATTTGCCAATTTCCAAAATTACTTCCAATTTATTCATATCTTGCTCATAAAGACGTAAAAGCGTATTGATGTCTTTGCTATCAGCGGCAGTATTTAGGGCTTTATTTTCATTGATGTAAGATAAAAGCATAGTTCTAATATCAAACATTTTCTTTTCAGAAACACCATATTTATAGATAAAAAGCACACATTCTTCCCAATCTTCCACAAATAAAGTTTCTGTCGGATACTCTAGCGCACCACGTTTGTAGTAGTCCATTGCCCTGTTTTCGTCATTTTCAGACATTGCAATATGTCCCAAAGCCACCATACCACTATCAGAAGTGTTGATATTAAGGCTTTTTTCTATCAAAATCTTTGCTTTTGGTGTATTTCCTGTTAAAAAATAGCACCAACCTAGCTTGCGCAACGTCCACGCATCATTTGGGCGCATACTTTCGCCCTGCTCCATAAAGCGGATAGCATTTTCATAATCACCTACTTGTGCGTAGCATTGCCCCAAATGGCTGACATTCCACGCATCAGTAGGGTCATAAAGCATCACCTTTTCGTGATATTCTAAACCTTTTGTGAAATTTCGGACAATTGGATGAGAATAACACCAGCCAATATTACCCAAATTCCACGCATCAGAAGGATTAAGTTGTTCTGCTACAAGAAGATACGGCAAAGCATCATTAGGAGAATCTTGTTTAGTATAACACCAACCAAGATTACTAATATTCCAAGAATCTTGATTATTAAGTGCATATGCTTTTTTGTGATACACAATTGCATCAGCAAAATTTTCTAGTGAAGAGTAGCACCAGCCCACATTTGCAGTATTCCAGTCGTCTGATGGGTCAAGTTTTTCTGCTCGTAAATGATATTCTAATGCCTTTTCAAAGTTTTTCCCCTTGCCATAACAATAGCCTATTTTGCCCAAATTCCAAGGATTTTCTCTGTCATAATCTTCAGCACGCAGATGATATTTTAGGGCAGAATCATAGTTTTCTAGTTTGATGTAGCACCAACCAAGATTACGCAAGTTCCACGCATCATAAGGCTCAATTTTATCCACTCTCAAATGGTAATCAACGGCATCTCTATAATTATTAAGAGAAGACAAACACCAACCTAAGTTTTTCATCAGCCAAACATCATTGGGCGTAATGATTTCCATTTTTTTGTAATAAACGAGCGCATTTTCTAAATCTCTAAGTTCTCTAAAACAAAACGCTATTTGCTCCATTGCCGTTTCATTGCCTGTATTGAGGCTTTCTGCACGCTGATAATATTGGAGTGCATTTTGAAAATCACTCTGCGCTACGTATTCAGCGCCCAAATCTAACAAAACATTGAGATTATTAGGATTTTGGGCATAACGCTCAAGCAAATCATCTAATTTCATATAAGTAATTGTGAATTTTAAGTAAATTTAATACATCAAAAATAGAAAAAAACAATCAAAAAGAAAATTTATTTTGAGTATTTTTTCAAAATGAAAATATTATAATTTCGTTTCTAAGAATTTGATACGTATTACTACTAAAAATCCAAAAAAAGATGTACCTTTGCAAAAATTTTTATACAGTAATACAAATGGCAAATATAGTTGCAATAGTAGGAAGACCTAACGTAGGCAAATCTACACTTTTTAATAGGCTAATAGAGTTCCGTAAGGCAATTATGGATAACGAAAGTGGCGTAACACGTGACCGCCACTATGGACAGGCAGAATGGACAGACAAGTTTTTTACAATAATTGATACAGGTGGCTATGTAGTTGGCTCTGACGATATTTTTGAGGAACAAATCCGCAGACAGGTAAAAATAGCCATACAAGAAGCAAGCGTTTTGCTTTTTATGGTGGATGCAATGGAGGGCTTGCACCCACTTGATGAAGAATTTGCTAACGTACTTAGAAAATCAAAAAAACCCGTTTATTTGATTGCAAACAAGGCTGAAACACTAGAAAGGCACAACCAAGCAGCAGAATTTTATCAACTTGGTTTCCCCGAAATTTTCCCTATTTCTTCTCAAACAGGCACAGGAACAGGTGAACTTTTAGATGCCGTTGTGGCTAACTTTCAAGAAAAAGGAGATGAAGACCCAAATAAAGGCATTCCTCGTATTGCTATCTTAGGTCGTCCTAATGTAGGTAAATCTTCATTTTTGAATGTTTTGTTAGGTGAAGAACGCACTATTGTAACTGATATTGCAGGCACAACTCGTGATGCTATTGATACGCATTATACGGCTTATGGTAAAAATCTCATACTTACGGATACAGCGGGAATACGCAAAAAATCAAAAGTAAGAGAAGATATTGAATTTTATTCAGTGATGCGTTCTTTGCAAGCGTTGGAAGAGTCTGATGTATGTATTTTGATGATTGATGCTACACAAGGCATAGAATCACAGGATTTGAATATTTTGCACCTTGCTTTGAAAGCCAAAAAAGGGGCTATTATTATGGTGAATAAATGGGATTTGGTAGAAAAAGACACAATGACAGCAAAGCGTTTCCAAGATGAAATGATAGAAAAACTAATGCCTATTGATTATTTGCCTATTATTTTTACGTCTGTGGTTACCAAACAACGTATTTTACAATCTTTGGATAAGGTCGTAGAAGTATATGAAAACCGCTCAAAACGTATTCCTACTTCAAAACTCAATGACAAAATGCTTGCTGCTATTGCGCAATATCCGCCTCCTGCAAGCAAAGGAAAGACTATTACTATCAAATACGTGACACAACTTCCTGCAAAAACGCCAACTTTTGCATTTTTCTGTAATTTGCCACAATATTTGAGAGAAGATTATCAGCGTTATTTGGAAAACAAATTGCGTGAGTATTTTGGTTTTGATGGCGTGCCAATACAGTTGTTTTTTAAGAAAAAATAGGTTTATATTTGCAAGAGCTTTTCCAAATTTTGAAAGTTTGGAAAAGCTAAATAAAATAATCATACAGCATATTCATTTTTGTATTGTTTTATTCTTTGTACATCATCTTCAAGGCGTGAAACACGTTTTGCGAAATAATATTTAAAACTTTCTTCTGCAAAAGACTGCTCTTTTTCGTCATTGATATTGTCAATATAGTTGTTCATTTCTGTCAAAATAGGCAATATTTCTACTTCTCCATTGGCATTATCTAACTTATAGAAAAAAGACGACATTTGTTTTTCGTGTGCTGTTTTATTCTTCATTATTGAGATTGTTAAGTTCGTTTATTTCTTCTTGAATTTCTAGCATTTTATCCAAATAAAAATCTATTTCTTTTTGTGTTAATCTTTTGAATTGGATTTGTAAAATAACTTTTACATTTTTCAAATCAACTTCTTTAAGCATTATTAATAATTCTATTTCTCTATTTATCATCTAGTTTTTGTAAAAGTTTCTAATTACTTTCCAAAAATAACTTTTTTTTAAGAAAACACCAAATTAGTACCAAATTTTATTCTCAAATTTCCTTTAAAAAATGGCTGAAATCAGACCTTTGCGTGCTTGGAGGTACGCCCCAAACCTTACAAACGAACTTTCTGAACTTGTATCTCCTCTTTTTGATGTAGTTTCTGCCAAACAACGTGCCTTATTATACGGAAATTCAAATAATAGTATTCATATTTCTGTACCGCAAAGTGTGCCAAATGAGGCTGGAAACGCAGTTGTGAGTTATGAAAACGTAGGTAAAACCCTAGAAAATTGGAAAATAAATGGCATTATCAAACAAGATAATTTGCCTGCCATTTACGTTTATTATCAGCATTTTACGTTGTCTGGAAGCCATAAAGAATATATTAGAAAAGGTTTTATTTGTCATATTCGTGCTTATGATTTTGATGAAAATGTCATTTTAAGGCACGAAAACACTATTCCACACGCCGTAAACGACCGCACGCAAATCCTTACGGCTACACTTATGAACGCTGCGCCTACACACGGGCTTTACACAGATGAAACCCACGAATTAGAGGTTTTTATGGACGAGGCAATGAAAATACCTATCTACGAAACAGAAGATTATCAAGGAGTTAGAGATGTTTTAGCAGTCATTCACGACAAAAATATCATTGATAAATTTATCAATAATATTTCACAAAAGAAAATTATTTTAGCAGACGGACACCACCGCTATACAAGTTCGTTGGAATACAGAAAAACACAAACAGCTCTCAATCCAAATCATACAGGAAAAGAATTATATAATTATCATTTGATGTATCTGACAAATACAGAATCTGATGATTTGCGCATTTTGCCTACGCACAGGCTTATCTTGGGACTTTCTGATTTTGATGAAAAAGAGTTTATCCAAAAATTGGAGCAATATTTTATCTTAAAAGAAACTGAAGATGCTTACGAAATAAATCACCAAATTTCTGGTAAAAAGTGGACTTTTGGGCTTGTATTGAAAGAAAAATCTTTTAAAATTAGACTAAAACCTGAAGTTTTTGATACTATTTCTTGGAATTTTCCACTAATAATGAAAGAGTTAGACTTGACGGTTTTGCATTATTTCGTTTTGGAGCGTTGTTTGGGTATTTTGGGTAAAGACCAGCGTGCTTCTGAAAACATTTCTTTTTCTCGTAGTTTTTCAGAATGTATGGAAAAAGTACACTTAGGACAGGCGCAAATGGCACTTATTACGCAAGATGTACCAATGGAAAGTATTAAAAAAGTTTGTGAAAGTGGTTATACTTTGCCACAAAAATCAACTTATTTTTATCCAAAAGTGATTTGTGGTTTTCTTTTTGGCAGTATTGACGACAAGGAAATGACAAAATTAGTAGATAAACTGTTTTAGTGAATAGGTATGCAAGACGAATTTAAAACCTTGAAAAAAGTCCTACAAAAAATATTTTTGTAGGACTTTTCGTTTTAAGTATTTGTTAATTATTTGATTATTAGCATTTTGTATTCACTCACAATTCACAACTCCTTAGTTTTTTTCTGTTGGAGAAGTAAATTTCACTTTCTCACTTTCCCAAATTTGGGTATTTTTTGAGAAGTCTGTTACCGCAAATTTCACTTCATATTCATATCCGCTTGCCATATCAAAAGTAAAAGCTCCCTCACACATTCCGTGTCCTACACTCACCTGATTATTAGAAGCTGGCAAGTAATAAGTGCTTTCTTTGCCTGTTTTAACATCTTTTACAGTTACTTTTACTAAAGTAGAAATTGTTTCTGTTTTACTTTTACCCAAATCAAAAGTAACAGACATAGCAGGACCACAACCAAACATAGTAAATTCTTTGCTTATTTCTTTTGGAGTTGATGCAAAAAGTGTTTTAACATCTTTATTCGTGTCTTTTTCTGCCCCAGCGACAAATTGAGTAACTTGATTAGCAGGTATTTTCCTATCAAAACGGTTAAGTTCTTCATATTTTGGAAGGTCATCAATAATCACGACATATTCTTTTCCAATCACAAGTTTTTCCTCTGGCATAAGAATAGCCTGTGTAACCATAAATTGTCCTACATTTATCTCTTTTACAATAAGTTTGATTTTTTTTCTGCCATTTTTCAGATAGATATGATATTTTTTGTTGAGTTCAAAAATAATAGGTTGGCTGCCTGCATAGCCCTGAAATACAATAATAGGCATTTGTTTGGAATCATTTTGCACCACAAAGGCACTAAGACCATTACCTACACAATCAGCTTTACTTTTTTGTGTAAAAAGCATCATAAACAACGCCACAAACACTATAGAGAAATATTTTAACGGAGAATTAAGATTTTTTTTCATTTTTGATGGATTTTTTAAATTATTGTTTTTGATTTATTTAGTTCAAAGATAAACAATAATTAAACCAAAAAATAATCTCAAAAAAATAATCTTAAAAAAGTAATCTCAAAAAATAATAAAAAGCGTTCAAAATGCTTGTAAACGCTTTTTTATCATCTAAAATTATTTTGTCTTAGGGATTTTCATTTCTTTGATATGAATAGCACAAGGCGCATAGTCATAAATATAAGCAAGCATTGTGTTCACATCTTTTTCGTATTCCATTTGCAAATCTTCGTGGATTTTAGCTAGTTTTTGAAGTACAAAAACCGCTTTTTTAGCGACATATTCTGCAAAAGTGCTTGCTCTTTTCTGGTTTTGATGAAGCATTGTTTTGTGTTTTCCAAAAGCAATATTCACAAGGGAAATAGTGAGCGTAATTTCCCCTATTTTGTCTTTGGTAATCTTGACGTGCCGCCCAATATTTCCATTAAACACACGCATAGACATCATCAACTCACCTGGCGTAAAACGGTATTTATCACTATCCAAAATAGATTTTATATCCGCTAAAATGGCTTCTCTTTGCTCGTCTGTATCATTATCATCTTCTAATAATTGATGATGCAATTTTTTTACGAGCATATCATCTTTGCTGATAAGTCTTAGCAAAAGTTTGTCTTTTTCCTCGTTGGGCATTGTTACGATAGCCCATTTTAGTTGGTCTGTGAGTTTTATCATTGATATTTTGGCTTTAAAATGGTTATAATAATAATAAATTTTGCTCAAATCTACACAAAAAAACGCAAAGAAATTTCTTTGCGTTTTTTTAATATTATCTTGAGCTATTTTGGGCAATGCTATCTTTAGTCGGTTGCAAAGGGTTTGTTTTTAGTTTAGATTTGCCTACTTAAATTAGCAATATGCGTAAAAAATCAGATATTTCAGTAAAATTTGGTGAGAAAGTCCGTGAAATTAGGCTTTCAAAAAAACTTTCTCAAGAACATTTGGCACATCTAGCAGACGTTCACAGAACTTATATTGGAATGATTGAGCGTGCTGAGAAAAATATTACACTTGTCAGTATTGAAAAAATAGCTAACGCACTAGAAGTGAGCATAATTGAATTATTAAAATAAATATCAATGGGAAGTAATGCAAACAGGTTAAGAAAAAAATGGCAAGATTATAGTGGAAAAAATGCAAGTGATGCAGAACATAGTTTTTTTGAAACTTTCCAAATATTGTTCACTGATACGGAATACGCTATAAAAAGAAATCCAAATGATTTTAAAGATTTGTATGTTGATGTAGAACTAACTGAACAAGAGATTTCAGAAATTTATAATCCTGACATACCAGTTACCAAACACGGTGTCTTTCCAGATTATGCAATAACAAATAGTGAAACTAACAAAACTATTTATATTGAAGTGAAAAGACAAGATGGTTGGGTTGAAGGAGGCACTAGGTCAGACGGCAGAGGCAATGCTCACGAGCGTTCTTGTAAGTTTTTCACGCCAGGTTTGCAAAAAAGATTAAGAACACAGGGAAACTTAGCTGAAAGTGTTTTACCTTTCTGGGTTGTTTTTATTGGTGATATTACTCGTGATCCTTGTAGAGTTAGGGAGATAAAATTATGGTATGAAGGTGTGCCAGAACATTATTTTATGTGGAGAAATCAACAAAATTCTAAACCAATTATTGAACATTTTTTAGCCTATATAAAACCTTTAATTGACTAAGGGTTTTCCGTATCCTCAAATTCTTCTCTAACATCTAAACCCCAAACGTCCCAGTTATCAGGGTTATGCCTTGCAAATAGTTCTATTTTTTCCTGTGTTGGAAACATTCTCTCAATAGCTTTTAAAACCTCTTTTGGTTTTCTGCTATGATTACCTCTAACGGCTCTTATTAACTGCTTTTCATTTCTGCTTCCTCTTGGTGTTGGTATTCTACCTTTTTTAAATACTAAGCACATTTCACAATACGAAAGTGTATATTGACCAGGATTATGAACCATTTTATCCCATACGAATGCAACCGTCCTGAATTGAAATCCCCACGCTTTACCTAACTCAATTCCTTGTTCCAAATGTGGACTTGTTACCCACATAAATAGCAAACAGTCATCTTTTGCAATTTCTTTTATTGGTATTTTTTTTAAATCACTTGTCTTTACGGTTGGATATTGAAAATTGGCTGCACTAATAAAAATATTTTTCTCCCAATTTTGATTTACATCTTTTTTTCCACTTTTATCAAACTGCAGTTTCCCTCCATAATCCCAAGGTGGGTCGCAATAAATTATATCATAAGTTTTCTCTGGTAGGTCAGGATATAAACTTGGTAAATCATTTCTTACAGTTCGTCTTTTTTGTTCAGCATCATAAATACGATAGCCGCTTATTTCTTTTCCTGCTTCAGTTTCAGTTTCGTAATCTTCAAATAGTTTTAAGTTTGCCATATTGATTTAACCTAAATTGTGTACACAATCATTTTAATTTTATAGTCTTACATTCGTCTTTCACAAAGATAGAAAAAAAAACTATTTTCTCAAGAAAAATTTACACCCAACTATTTCTAGTTGGGTATAAATTTCTACCAAAAAAACCTACACTTCACACATCAAAACGCTTCTATTGATAAAAGCGGTAAGGTTTGCGCCAGAAAGTTTGTTTTGAGAAAGCAATGCCAAATCATAAATTTGACGTATCAAAGTATCATTTGCTGCGGTTTCAGTAGCTTTGAGAATTTTATGTATTAGTTTATGATTACCATTGATAATAACATTCAACTGCGGACTTCCGCCAAACATATTCATATCCATACCTTGTGCCTCGCTCATTTCCTGCATACGGCGCATAAATTCAGGCATTACGAGCAAAACAGGCATCTCATCTGTGGGCAAAGCCTCAACAGTTACATTCAGCTTGTCGTTACCCAAAACACGTTTGAAAGCATCTCTAAGTGTATTTTGCTCGTCTTCATTCAAAGAAATTTCTACTTTGATGTCTTTGTCAATAAGCCTATCAATAGAATCCGCATCAACACGTTTTACGTCAGTATTTTCCAACTTTTTTTCCAAAATCTGCACAAAATGTTGGTCAATTACGCCATCAAGTTTAAGCACATCATAGCTACGTTTGCGGGCAGAACTGATGTAAGTATCTTGCGTTTCTGGACTGTTTGTGAATAAAACAACAGATTTTCCACTTTTGTCTTTCTGGTTTGTTTCAATGAAATTTTTGTACTCTTCTATGGTAAATTGTTTGTTTTCCACGTTGGTCAGTAGGCAAAAATTAACGGCACGTTCAGAAAACTTTTCGTCAGTAATCATTCCATATTTCACAAAAACGCCAATACTGTCCCATTTTGCCTCAAAATTTGGGCGGTCATCTTTGAAAAGTTCCGCTAATTTGTCAGACACTTTTTTGGTGATATAGCTATTTATTTTCTTCACGTTGGCATCTGCCTGAAGGTAACTACGAGATACGTTCAAAGGAATATCTGGGGAGTCAATAACGCCGTGCAAAAGCATCAAAAACTCTGGTACAACGTCTTTTACTTCGTCTGTAATGAATACTTGACGAGAATAAAGCTGAATTTTGTTGCGGTTTTGCTCAAATTTGTTGCTTATTTTTGGGAAATAAAGCACGCCTGTAAGATTAAACGGAAAATCAACATTTAAGTGTATCCAAAACAATGGCTCGTCCATTGAATAAGGGTACAATTCTTTGTAAAAATCAAGATAATCTTCTTTTGTGAGGTCTGCGGGAGCTTTTGACCAAAGTGGCGTAGGGTTATTGATAATTTTCTCTTCAAATTCAATAGGAATAGGCAAAAATTTGCAATATTTGTCCAAAACGCCTTTCACCCTTGCATTATTCAAAAATTCTGCAGAATCTTCCGAGATATGCAAAATAATATCTGTGCCACGTGTCGTTTTGTCAGCCTCCACAATTTCAAATTCTGTGTTGCCCGTACACGACCATTTAGCGGCTTTCGTGTCTGTTTGGAAAGATTTTGTGATGATTTCCACAAAATCCGACACCATAAAAGCAGAGTAAAAACCTAGCCCAAAATGCCCAATTATCTGTTTTTCATCTCCTTTGTCTTTGTATTTTTCTACAAATTCAGTAGCTCCAGAAAACGCAATTTGGTTGATATATTTTTTGATTTCGTCAGCAGTCATACCCAATCCGTTGTCGCTGATAGTAATTGTTTTAGCAGTTTCATCAACAGAAACGCTTACTTTCAACTCGCCCAAAGGGTCTGCAGACTCTCCTAACGCAGTGATACGCTTGATTTTTTGACAAGCATCAACAGCATTAGACACGAGTTCACGTAGGAAAATTTCGTGGTCAGAATACAAAAATTTCTTAATAATAGGGAAAATATTATCCGTATTGATAGAAATATTACCTTTTTCTTTCTCTGTTTCTTGCGACATAATTCTTTTGACTTTAAGTTTTAGAGTTTTTTTGAAAATTTATTTTACAAAATTATATTCTCAAAATTCATTCCATAAGAAAAAACAAAGAAAAAAGCGACAAAATGGCAGTTATTCAATTATGAATTATCAATTACGAATGGCTTTGTATTCATTCATAATTCACAATTCACAATTTAAAATTCCTAATTATTTAATCTATTTCAATTACCTCCAAAATCTCGGCTAAATCATCAAAATCCTTATAACCAGCACGTATTTCTGTGCCACCTTTCAATGAAATTCCAGCAATATTATAGTTATCAATTAAATCATTTACATTATTTTTATTCACACAACAGCCTAATATTATTGGAAATTTTGCGGTGAGTTTTAGCAGATGTCCTAATTCCCATTCAGAAAAAACATCATCAGGTTTTTTATCAAGGTGTTCTAACAGAAAATAATCAACTGTTTTTTCATATTCTCCACAAAGACCATGTAAATCATCAATATCACAAAATGTCGTCATTATTCCTATTTTTAGAATAATAGGGATAAAACCTTCTAAATTCTCTTTCTTTTTTTTACGTTGAATTTGCTCTATAATACTATCATTCGTTATTTGAAGTGCATTTACAGGATAATTTTCTAATATTGTTTTGATTTGTTCAAGGTTTGATGCTTCAAATTCTCCCACAAACTGCACGCCAGAAATCCACCCTATAATTTCCGCATATTTTTCAGGTGTAATAAAATCAGGATTATCTGCTTCTAACGCAAATCCAAGCATATCTACGCCCATTCCTGCACAATAACGAGCATCACTAAGGTTATTTACTGCACTTATTTTGACAAAAGTCTTTAAAGCCATTTTTGGAGATTTTTATTTAGTTTTTAACTAAGAAAGCGTATATTTGTACGCTGATTTTAACAACTCACAACTCAAAATTATTTATGCTGATTAGAATTGTCAGAATGACGTTTCAGGAAGACAAAATTACGGATTTTTTGGCTATCTTTAATCATTCCAAAGAAAAAATATTGTCTATGAGGGGTTGCACACACGTAGAAGTGCTACAAGATGCTGATAATCCATTGATTTTCTGCACTTATAGCCATTGGGATAGCCTACAAGATTTGAATAACTATAGAAATTCTGATTTTTTTGTGGGCGTTTGGAGTAAAACGAAGGCACTTTTTGCAGAAAAACCTTTGGCATTTTCTCTGAAAAAAGTGTAAAAAGTAATTTTAATATATCAAAACACTATAATTATGGCATTTACAGATTATAAAAATTTGACTATTTTGAAGGCAAAACACCCTCAAATCATAGTAAACGCTGAAGATTTTATCCCAGATTTGCCAGAAATAGAGGTAGAAAGCTACTTGCAAAGAGACATAAAGAGAAATCTTGAAACCTACCGTAGTAATGAGTTTTATGCTTGTGAAGCATTGGTTTCACCAGTATTACGTTATGTTTGGCAAAATATGTATTTGCGAGATATGAATATGTGGACACATCAAGGCATTAAATATGATGATGATTTGTGTGGTGTACCTGATTTTATGTTTACACATCTTGACCAAAAGCAATATCAAATTTTATCATACCCAATTATTACAACAGTAGAAGCAAAAGCAGATAATTTTGTGGAAGGTTGGGCGCAATGTATAGCGCAAATGCTTGCTTGTCAGAAACTTAATACAAAGCCAAATATCATTATTTTAGGAATTGTTACGACAGGGAAACTTTGGGAATTTGCCAAATTAGAGGCGGATATTGTTGCTATTCATAATGTTTCATATGCTATTGGTGATTTACCAAAGCTAATTACGGTTTTAAATTATTTGCTGGGAGAGGCAAAAAAACAGCTTTAATGCAACTTTAAAAATAAATATATTCCTGAAAATTATTCAGGAATATATTGTAATGTTTTGAGTTTGTCTATTTGGTAAATTTCTTGTGCAATCTCTTGTAAATCAACGGCTTTAATGGCTTTAATTTCTGCAAAAATATCTTCTAAATTCTCTATTTTTTCAGTATCCAACAGACTTTTGCCCATCATCAACATAAAACTCAAATTATTTTCGTCAGACATTGCCAGTTGCCCCATTAGTTGTTCTTTGGCGTTGTGTAGCTGCACGTTGCCTAAAACCGTATTTTGAAGTAGTTTAAGTTCTTTGTGTACAATATCTAAGGCTTTACCTAGTTGTTTTTTTTCTGTTCCAAAGAAAATCCCCCACATTCCTGTATCTGTATAAGGTGTATAAACACTCTCCACAGAATATACAAGCCCTTTTCTTTCTCTCATAGAAAGATTTAGACGAGAACCCATAGCAGGACCTCCCAAAATATTATTAAGCAGAAAAAAAGCCAACCTAATATCTTCAGAAAGACTGTAAGCCTGCCCACCTATTGCGCAATGTGCTTGCGTAATAGGAGATTTTTTTATAAGATTTAGTTCGTTTTTGGGTGTCTCAAAGGGTTTTCTGTAATGTTTTGCCACAATAGTAGGAATATCTTTGAGGTATTTCTCTACTACTTTGAAGGCTTTTTTGTATGAAATATTCCCCACAGTAGAAAAAATAATCCTATCTGTATTCATATTTTCTACTAAAAATTGCTCAAAATCAGCCTTTTTAAAGCCTTCAACGCTTTCCTGCGTGCCTAAGATGTTGTAACCCAATGGGTGATTTTCACCAAAAATAAGGCTATCAAACTCATCTTGAATAGCATCTTCTGGAGAGTCCAAATACATTGACATTTCTTCCAAAATAACGCCTTTCTCACGTTCTATCTGCTTTTCTGGAAAAATAGACTGAAAAGTAATATCTGAAAGCAAATCAACAGCACGCTCAAAATGTTTATCTAAAACAGAGGCATAAAAACAAATTTTTTCCTTTGTTGTATAGGCATTTAGCTCACCACCAATGTTTTCCAAACGGTTGATAATATGAAAAGCCTTGCGTTTTTTAGTGCCTTTAAACGCCATATGCTCCCAAAAGTGCGCCAAGCCCATTTGATGAGGGCTTTCATCACGGCTACCAATATCCAAAATAAAGCCACAATGTGCTATTTGAGTGTTCGTTACGGGTTTATGCACCCAACGAATGCCATTGGAAAATGTATGTATTTGGTATTCTGTCATTTATTTATTTTATGAAAAAGCAAAATTACAAAAAAATCCTAAAAAATCTTATAATTTCACTAAATTTGTGTGATTATTGTTGCTATTTTGTTTTGAACAACAATAATACAAAAAGCACTAAATAGACACTAAAATACAAAGAAATAAAAAATGTGAGTTAAGCTAATTTAATTATAAGCTAATGATTATCAATATTTTGTATTTAACTCATAATTTATAATTCACAATTCATAATTCAAAATATGCGTTATTTATTTTTAATATTGCTTTGTTTGCAGATGTGGCAAGCAAACGCACAATCAGCCAAGAAGTTTCTCAAAAAAGCAGATGAACATTTCAAGTACAAAGAATATGATAATGCCCTTGAAGGGTATTTGGAGGCATTGAAAATAGATAATAACCTTGCGCAAGAAGATAATTTTAATTTTCAAGTAGGTTTTTGCTATCTAAATTCTACACATAGAGATAAATCTTTGCCTTATTTTGAGCAAGTTTTTACGAAAAATCCTGTTTATGACAAAGAATTAGAGTTTTTTCTAGCGCAAGCCTATCATTATAACAGCCGTTTTGATGACGCAATACTGCATTATGAAGCCTGCAAACCAACTTTCAAAAGTAAAGAAAATCAGAAAATGTTGCTTAAAAAAATACAAGAATGTACTTTTGGCAAAGAATATGCAAAATTTCCTACTCGTGCGCTTATTTCAAATATTGGCAATGTCATCAATTCTAAATATCCAGATTATGCGCCTGTAATCACCGCAGATGAGAAAATTTTAGTGTTTACTTCAAAAAGAAACACCTCAACTGGCGGGCAAACTGACCCAGAAGATGGGCAATTTTTTGAAGATATTTACATTACTGAAAAAACAGAAGATACAATCACCAAAAATTACACTTGGAGTGCGCCTCGTTCTATTGGGCGCAATATCAATTCTGCCACTCACGACGCTTGTATTGCACTTTCTTATGATGGAACGCAACTTTTCGTTTATAAAACGGGCAAGGGTGGAATGGGTGATATTTATGTATCTAAACGTGAGGGAGCGGAGTTTTCCTCGCCAAAATCTTTGGGCGACAACATCAATACTAAGTATAGAGAGCCTTCTGTGTCTATTACGCCTGATGCAAAGACAATTTATTTCTCTAGCGACCGTCCTGGTGGTTTTGGTGGCTTAGATATTTATAAAAGTGTGGTTGATGAGAAAGGGAATTGGGGTGTAGCCGTTAATTTGGGCGCAGAAATTAATACGGAATATGACGAAGATAGTCCGTTTATTCACGACAACGAAACCCTTTATTTTAGCTCAAAAGGGCATAGTAGTATGGGAGATTATGATATTTTTGTAGCACAAACTATTACGAATGATGATAAAACCACCACAAAATGGGCTAAACCAATCAATTTGGGTATGCCTATCAATACAGCTGATGATGATATTTATTTTATTTTGTCTGCGGACAACCGCACAGGTTATTATACATCTGGAAAAGAGGGTGGTTTTGGTGAAAAGGATATTTATACTGTCAAAATGCCTGAATTAAAGTTGCGCAAAATCCAAATGCCACCTATTAAAGTGAATGGAAATATTGTTGTTGAAAAGAAAGAAATAGTTAAAAAACGTGGCATAACTATCTTAAAAGGCACTATTACGGATAAAAAGACGAATGAAAAACTTATTTCAGAAATAGCTTTGGTTGATTTGGTAGAAAATAGAACAGAGGAAGAACTTATTTCAGAAAATCCACTAGGAAAATACGAAACAGTAATGAAATCTGGTAAAAATTATTTGATTACGGTAGCGAAAGAGGGTTATTTATTTCATTCAGAAGATTTTAATATTCCTTTTTCAGAAGAAAACCAAACTATTATTCTTGATGTAGCACTTGATAGACTTGCCATAGGAAATAGCATTAATTTGAAGGTTTTTTATGATTTTGACAAAGATTTTCTTAGACCAGAATCCAAAACGGAGCTTGAAAGATTATATGATTTTATGAAATTTCACCAAAAAATAAAAATAGAAATTGGTGGACATACAGATGCCATTGGTACAGAAGAAAAAAACCTTGACCTCTCCAACAGACGTGCAAGCTCCGTAGTAAAATATTTGGAAGATAAAGGCATAGAGAAAGTCCGTTTGGTAGCAAAAGGTTATGGCAAAACCAAGCCAATAGCCACCAACGACACAGACAAAACTCGCCAACTCAACCGCAGAACGGAGTGCAAAATAATTTCTTTGTAAAAATTATTCAAAAATTATAAAAATAATTTCGTTGATAATCAACTATTTAATATAGCTCTTACATTTTTTTGAAAAAAAAGTCTTAAAAAAATTTGGAAGCACAATAAAAAGCATTACCTTTGCATCACTTTAAACGGAAACGCTGGTAAAAATTGTAAAACTAACATCAAATTTTACGTTTAGATTAGAAGCCTTAGTAGCTCAGCTGGTAGAGCAACTGACTTGTAATCAGTAGGTCGCTGGTTCGATCCCGGCCTGGGGCTCATTAATAAAAAAACGCTTGCATTACTGCAAGCGTTTTTTTATTACTGTGTAGCATTTTTTGCTTTGAAATGAAACCAATTTCAAGGCTATCTTTCCTTTTATTTACGCCAATTATCTATCACTAATTGCCAAATAACAGCATATTCAGTATAACGTGCAAGTACGTAATGCTCGTCTGTATAGGCATTTGCACGCCTAGAAAACGTAAAAATAGCTTTTGCGAAAGAAGGATGATTAAGGTAAGTCCATTGTACCACATCTCTGCCTTTAAGCGTTTCTGTGGGCGTTCCGAGTAAGACAAAAATCATTCCCATATCAGTTTTCCAGCCATCTTTATGCGTTGAAAATGTCAAATTAGCCTCTTTGACACGCTGATAATAGCGTTTTATCAAATTTCTAGCATTTGTTTCATTTCCCTCTGCCAAAATGAGGAAAAACTTATCCAATTCCTGCTTAATATTATTCTCTTTATCATTTTTCTCTTCTTTTTTGTCTTCTTGTTTATTGATAATCTCTGAAAATTTTTCTATTTCATTGTTTTTCAAAAGATAGGTCAGTGCAGCGACTAAGTCTGTTTTTTCTGCTATTTTGGGGAAATTTTCATCTTCTATTCTTAGAGCTAAACCATAAAAATCAGCCGTATCTTTCTTGAAAAAACACAAGCCTTTGCCAGTAAAAGCCATTTTTTCATTTGTTTTGATCAGATTAAAAATATCTTCTACCTTTTTAGGTAAATTGGTATTCTTAGTCAAATTCATTGGCGCAAGTGCCATATCTATTTGAATATCAACATCTTTATAAAATAAATTTCTAATCAGAATTTCTTTTTTTGCAATATTTTTGATAGAAAACTTTTCATTTTGAAAAACATAACCATCAAAACAAGGGAACTCACTTTTTTGCTGAAAAACCGCAAATTCATCACGCAGGCGTGTGTTTGTAAAATTTATTTTTAGGTCAAAGTTATATTTTGTATTGTCCAAAATATTCATCATCTCAAAAAACAAAATAGCCGTGGCAATATTTTGGCGTGCTATTTGGAAATAAAACTTAGTTCCGTCCTGTTCTTTGGTGAGTTGTTGGGGAATTATTTTTGTTGATGTAGGTTTTGCTGACCTATAATCTTGCATTATGGAATATTCAAAAACAAAGTTTTTAGTAATATTTTCTAAATTTTGCCAGTCTTTAAAGTCGTTTTGCAGGCGTACATACACACGTAAGCTATCCCCATTATGCAAAGTAAGCATTTTCAAACGAAATCCTTGCTTGTTTGTAGCGTTTTCTATTTGGGCATTTGTTTGTGCTTTTATTTCAAAAATATTAAAATAAAAAATGCAAAACAATATAATAAATATTTTTATCTTCATTTGTTTTTAGTGAAATTATGCACCCAAAATTACATTTTTTTTGATAAAAACACTAAAAAATATTTTATCTCTAAAATTGCCATTCATACATTAGCGAAACCAAAGAAGTTTTCATTAGTCCATCTGGTTTGCTTTGGAAAATACTTTTTGTAATTTATGGTTAGGTAGGTTTAAGATAATTTTCATTTCTAACTATCAACTAGGTAACAAGTTTTAATTAACATCCTAATTTGTCTTTTTCTGGGTGTAGGACAAGTTTAAAAACTCACAAATTATGCGCTCAAAAATCTATCCACCGTCAGCTAAAGCAGACGGCAAAGGAAATAAAAAAGTAGAAATATCTTTTTAAGTATTTTTAAAATTAGCTTTGCCGTCTGCTTTAGCTGACGGTGCAGAAAACTTTAAGTTCCAAA
>JAYUKY010000034.1:0-17404 GCA_043764015.1 Raineyaceae bacterium | reverse complement strand
CGCTACCTCGCTACCTCGCTACCTCGCTACCTCGCTACCTCGCTACCTCGCTACCTCGCTACCTCGCTACTAGCAATAGTAATACTATGCTCTAGTGCACTCGCCCAAAGTGATAGCCCACACGAAGATGCGACTGATGCAATCTTCTTCAATATAAACAAATCCCCAAAACGTATTCCTACACGCCTGCTTTTAGAAAGTGGCTTTAATCTTGTACAAATAGATGAGCTGAAAGGCGCAATCACCCCAAGCAATCAAGTGAATTTCCAAATTTGGAATGCTTTGCATAATAGCCTCTATACAGCTAATATTGATGCGAAAAAGCAATTTCAAAGCTTTGATGATATCCAAACTGTTGTAGCACAATACCCAGAAGAGCAAATACAACTACCTATCTTGCGCGTCAAATACAATACGCTTAACCCAATGGGAGCTGAATATCAATGGTTTATTATGAAAAATCAGCAACTATATGACACGCCAAAAGGACTAAAAGCTAATCCTTTCAATACATCTGAAACCTTTGCTATTGCACCCACAAAAAATGAGACGAAAACAGGCACAGCAGAGTTTGTTTTTGCTAGTGATTTAATTATCAATAATACTGGGCTTGATATAACACAAATTGAGGCTGATTTTGATGATGGAAATGGCAAAATCCCTTACTATCTTGATTATCCAATAGGCATTACTTGGACTTCTAGTGGTACAAAAAAGTTGAAGTATTTTATCACTTTTTCTGACGGAAGCAAAATGGAAGGGCATTCTATTTTTGAGGTAACCGTACCTCCAATCATACCTAATGGTAAATATACGGATAAAGTTCCAGATGCAACGGTTACTATTGGCGTGAATGCCTATACTTTGCAGATAGGTTTTTCTGATGTCAATAAAGCGAGTAACCCTACAGTACTTCTAGCTAATCTTAAAATAAGAAAACCTTTTATTATTTTAGATGGCATTGACCAATTGAATAAGTCTGATTACAAAACATTTATGTTTACTAGTGACCTAAGAAACAATGATGATTTCAAAGATAGCCTCGCCAAGGCAGGTTATGATATGGTTTATTGCAATTATGCTATGGGTGGCGCACATATTACGTATAATGCTAATCATTTTAAGACGGTTATCAACTATATCAATACACAAAAAGCCCTAGCAGGTAGCACAGAGCAAAATGTGGTTATGGGTATTAGTATGGGTGGGTTGGTGGCAAGGTATGCCCTTGCAGATATGTACAGAAGTAGCCTAACAAATCCTATTCCAGCCAATAACTCACAGGTACGCCTACTTATCACCCACGACAGCCCACACCAAGGCGCAAACGTACCAGCAGGTATCCACATTTTGGCAAGAAAAGCAATCAATACTACCCCTATTTTGTCAATGTTAATACCTGCTGGCATAAATGCACGTTTAACAATGAATGCAGATGCAGCTAAAGATATGCTAAATTATAGTAGTTATGGTATTCCTTATGTTGGAGGAGCTTTTGGTCCTGTACCTGTTTTCTTTGATGGAAATGATTTTTTAGCTGATACCTATCATCCTATGGTGCGTTTTCCTGCTGGTGGAGTTCCGCCGCCACCCTACAAATTTATAGCTACTTCACAAGGCTCTGAATGCGGTTTGAGTATTGTAGAGTAGTTGCACCTACACCAAAAAATCCAAATATCAATTTTACTATTTCTCCCAATCCTTCATCAGAAAATGAAATAACAATTTCTAAGGAACTAAGTGAACAATCAGAAGCTAAAAATGAAGAATTCACTTTGATTTTGTACAACAAACTCCAAATAAAGGTACGTGAAACCACTTTAAATACACTTAACAAAACTATTTCTACAGAAGGTTTGTCAAATGATGTGTATTTTTTGCATATCATTAGCAAAGATGGCGTTAGGGTTGTCAGGCAAGTAATGATTTTACGTTAGTGATGAGTGTGTAGTGAAATACAAAATACTGTACAAACAAAAAAGCCTTTCCAAACTTTGGAAAGGCTTTTTTTGTTGCAGAAATCCTAAAATCTTTAAATCCTAAAAATCCTAGTTTGCTTTTACTATTCTCTTCTGAATATTTCCCTTTTCTGTACTGATTTGCATTAGATAAATACCACTCGCAAAATCCCCTAAAGAAATAGTCATTAAGTTAGTATTTACATCAGATGCAAAAATTTGTTTTCCTTGTGCATCATACACATGCACAGTAGCTTTTGCTAAATTAATATTACCAAAATCAACATTAAAATCACCATTAGAAGGATTTGGAGAAACTTTCACAAGCATAGATAAATTATTATCTATGCTTGTGGTTGGGTTATCCAACACATTAAAAGTATAAGTAGCCGTTCCTACGCAAGCTCCAAGGGCAGTAGTTGCTCTTACTGTAAATGTACTTGTTGCAGTTCTTGTTGTTGGCGTTCCAGAGATAATATTTCCTACAAGTGTAACTCCTGCGGGCAATGCGCCTGCTGAAATACTGTAGTTATAAGTGGTTGCGCTTGTAGGTCCACCACTTGCGCTCAAAGTAATATTTATAATAGCCGTTCCTGCTGTATAGGTACTCACAAATCCTATTGGAGAGATAACTACTGGTGTTTGACAAATACTAGCTACTGTATAATTATAAGTAACTGTACCAGTACAACCTCCTGTGGAAGCTTCTGCACTTATTACAAATGAGCCATTTCCTACTGTTGTTGGTGTTCCTGAGATAAGCCCAGCACTAGACAGTGTAACGCCTGCAGGCAATGCCCCTGCTGAAACCACATAAGTATAAGTAGGTGTGCCTGTTGGTCCACCACTTGCGTTTAATGTTACATTTGTAATAAGGGTACTTTGTGTATAGGCAAATGTAGTAGTGGTAGGCGTGATGCTTACTGCAGTTGGACAAGAAGGATTGGGATCAACAGTACAAAAGAAATTAGAAGTAGCTGTACAACCTGATGGGTTAGAAGTAGCTCTTACCTGAAAATTGGTAGAGCCTATTGCATTTGGCGTTCCAGATATTGTATTTCCTATAAGTACAAGACCACTAGGCAATGTACCTACAATACTATATGTATATGTAGCTGCTCCTGCTGGTCCGCCAGTTGCAGTATATACAACATTAGTAATAGGTATTCCTACGGTACATAGTTGATTAGTAAAAGGAGGCGTTATTACAACCGTACTCACACAAGCAGAATTAGGGGCAACATTAAAATTAATAGTACTTGAACCTATACAGTTTCCTGGTGTAGAGGTAGCCGTTATCGTAAAAGAATTAAAACCAGTTGTCGGTACAGTTGGTGCTCCAGAAATAATATTTCCTACAAGTGTAACCCCCACAGGCAAAGCCCCTGCAGAGATAGTATAGACATAAGTAGCTCCTATTACACCACCACTTGCATTTAAAGTAATTGTGTTAATGGCAGTTCCCTGTGTATAATTTCTAAAACCAGATGAAGGTGTTAATGTTACAACATTACAAACAAGTGGCGCAAGAATAGTATAATTATAAGTAGTTGAACCTATGCAACTTAATGGCGTAGAAGTAGCCGTAACCGTAAAAGAACCTGTACTTCCTGCACCTGTTGGCGTTCCAGAAAGAATACTACCTGCTAATGTAAGCCCTGTTGGAAGTCCAACAACTGAATACGTATAAGTAGCACCTACTGCACCTCCATTAGCACCAAACGTAATACTTGGAATAACTGTTCCTATGGTGTAGGTCAGTGGGCTTGCTGTTGGTGTTACAGTTACAGTTGTACAAACTGCTGCAGCATTGATAGTATAATTGTAAGTAGTTGAGCCAGTACAACCAAGTGGCGTAGAAGTAGCCGTAACCATAAATGAGCCTGTACTTGGCGCACCTATTGGCGTTCCAGAGATAGTATTTCCAGAGAAATTAAGCCCTGTAGGAAGTCCTACAACTGCATAAGTATAAGTTGGTGTGCCTGTTGTAGGTCCGCCGCTTGCACCCAAAGTAATATTTGTAATGGCTGTTCCTATGGTATAAACAAGCGGACTAGCCGTAGGTGTTACTACAACTGTCGTACAACTTGCTGCCAAATTGACGGTATAGGTGAAAGTAGATGTACCAATACAATTTCCTATGACTGATGTAGCTGTAACAGTAAATGAACCACTACTTGCCACTGAAGGCGTTCCAAAGATAGAATTTCCAGACAAATTAACGCCTGCTGGCAATGCACCTGTTGAAATGCTATAAGTATAAGTTGTACTTGGTACGCCACCTGTTGCACTTAATATAATAATAGGAATTGCTGTTCCTGCAGTATAGATAGGAAAATTTGATGCAGGTGTCACAACAACAGTAGTACAAGCAGGTGCAGCAAGTACATTATACATATATGTAGATGTACCCGTACAACCACTAGGCACAGATGTCGCCATTATGGTTACCGTTCCTGATGCCGTTGCTGTTGTTGGCGTTCCTATAATAAAGCCGTTTGTAAGCGTTAATCCTGCAGGCAAAACTCCAGCAGAAATGCTATAAGTGTAAGTAGGTGTTCCTGTTGGTCCTCCACTTGCATTTAAAGGCGTATTTACGGCAGTTCCTACAGTATAAGTAGGAGAACTAGAAACAGGCGTAACGACTACGGCAGTTACACAAACAGGGTTAGCAACTACGTTGAATGTATAAGTAGCTGTTCCTGTGCAAGCACCAAGTGCAGTAGTAGCCGTAATGGTAAAAGTTCCTGAAGTTATTACTGTTGTTGGTATTCCAGAGATAGTATTTCCAGAAAGTGTAAGTCCAGCAGGTAATGTGCCAGATGTAAGCGCATAAGTGTAAGTTGCGCCAACTGTGCCACCAGTTGAGACCAATGTAGTATTTACGGGAACTCCAACAGTATAAGTAGGAGAGCTAGAAACAGGCGTAACTACCACCGCAGTACAAACTACGCCTGAGGCAATGCTAATGGTATAGTCTTCTGTATCTCCCGACAAAAATGTAGTGCAGGCTTCTGTGGCAGTATTACCAGTGAAAGGTGTTCTAGAACGTACACGCATTCTGGTTGTACCCACAATAGCCGTAAAAGGTGGAATAATACTTACTGTTCCAGTAGTGGCATTAGCTACAACTTGTACCCATTCTGAAGCATCAAAAGTACCATTTTGATTATAATCTATCCAAACAGAAACATCAGCAGCTACTGCAGCTGTTATTGCAATAGGATAACTTGTGCCTTGCGTAAGGGTTGTAGTAATAGTATTAGGATAAAGATTATAAAAATTGGGTGCAGTACCACAAGTTGTAATATTATTGATAGCACCAATACCAACTCTTGTAACACAAATCACGCCAGCAGATACGGGAATGCAATAACAACTAGCCAAAGGTGCCATAATTACGTCTGTAGGAGTAGAAGCAGCATTTGCAGCACCACAAGAAACAATACAACGGTAAGAAGTACCAACAGTTTGTGTAGCTGTATAAGTTGCTAGCGTTGCACCCATTATATTGTTATAAGTGCCAGCAGGAATAGGTGAAGATTGCCATTGATACGTAATACCACTGCCAATACTTGCAGTAGGCACAGATAAAGTAACACTTCCATTGCAAGTGCTTGCCGTTGATGCAACAGTAGCACCTGCAGTTGGTGTTCCTGTGCAAGAAGCAAGTACACTCACGTTTACTTCATCTAAACCAATATCAGAAATACCATCACCAGTTGCTGTAAAACGAATAACTGTTGTTGCTGACAAACTAGCAAGAACAACATTTGCTTGTGTCCAAGCAGTAACGGCTACTCCACCAGCCACAAGTGCTGGGGTGCTTAAAAGCGGATTAAAAGTTTGCCCTCCATCAGTAGAAATAAATAATTCTAGTTTATTTCCACCTGTTGAGGGTTTGATATAATAAAAACTTAGTTGTTTTGTACCTGCACCACTTAAATTAACATAAAAATCTAGCGAACCTTGTGCGCCAAAAGCAGTACTATAGCTATGAAAACGAGCAGAACGAGTGGTGGTATTTGCTCCAGTGGGGCTATATATACCAAATCCGCTAGAATTCCAACCACTCAATGCCTCTGACAAATTATCCACACGCCACGCTGTATTGGGATTTAGAGTAGATTTACTTCTCCAAGAAGCGTCTGGTATGTCTTGTCCTAATGGTGCAACAACGCAAGTGGTATTCCACGTACTCTCAAAATTTTGTGTATAAGGCACGCTTGCATAGGTAGGAAGCAAAAGATTGACGGTTGCTTGAGCAGAATTGGCTGAAAGAGAAGAACTTGTACAAGTTACGACACAACGGTAAGAACTAGCCACAGTTTGTATTGCGCTATAATTAGCAGTGGTAGCACCCATAATGTTGGTATAAGTTCCTATTGGTAGAGGTGAAGATTGCCACTGATAAGTAATACCTGGACCTCCTATGTTGCCAGTAAGACTTAATGTAACATTTGACCCCACACAAACACTTGTATTAGATACAACAGATGCACCCGCTGTGGGCGTTCCAGTACAACCTGCCCCAGTTGTCCAAGTAAAAGTAGTACCAGTTGCTGGAAAAACAGTCGCATCTAACTCACAAATAACAAAATCACCATTACTAGCACCAGCAGTAGTTGTTGACCAATTTGGCAGCATTGGGTCAGTAATACGGTTTTTATAATCTAGACTATTTGCACCTCTTAGCCCTACTTGTGCAATTTGTGGTGTAATATCTGTAAAAACGCCATAAATAAATTCTATATTATTGCTTGTTTCATAAAGTTTTATTTGAAAATTCATCACTTCAGTACTTCCTAAAAAACCATAATCTTGCCATTGTACAGCCACTACACGGCTGGGCGCAGTGCCTAAAACTATATGGGATAATACACCAGTTGTGGTGCTTGCAATATCAGCACCAAGGGCAGAGATAACATTATTATTTGGAATAGTATTACTAATAGGAATAGTATTGAAAGCATTTGTATTAACTGCAGCACTTGTTCCAACTGCTATAAATCCGTTAGAGCTTACTGCAAAATGTGTACAAGCAACACCTCCAAATGTGAATGCAAAACCTGCAGGAAATGCAATACCATTAAAAGTATTATTATCATTTGTATTGGTACCAAGCACAGTACCACTAGTGATAGGCGTATAAGTACCTGCACTCGTGGCAAAAGTATAAGTGCTTACTTGTGCAAATATACTTTTGGGCGTGCCTAGCAAGAGTAAAATTAGGAATAAAAAAGGTTGGATTTTTTTCATAAATGTAGCTGAAAAATGAGAAATGAATATTAGGGGATTATACTAAATTTTATAGTATCTATTTTATAAATTGCTGTGCAAGAAATTTTGTAAATAAAACATAAATATAATCTAAAATAATTAAAATTGCAATTCTTTATATAAAATTTTAAAAATATAATATAAAAAATAATGTGTGTACTAAAAATTAGTTGTTTTTTGATATTTTAGAATGAAAAAGTAGTAATTTTGTGGAAAGTGTATTTCTATTAAAAGTCATCACTAAGAATTATTTATTAAAAAATATCATTAAAATGGCTGAATGTTCCGTTATTATTTCTTTTTATAACAAAATAGAGTATTTAAAACTTGTATTAGAGGGATTTGAAAGACAATCTTATAAAGATTTTGAAGTAATTATTGCTGATGATGGCTCTAAACCAGAAATTGTTGCGCAAATCAAAGAAATACAACATAAATATGCTTTTAATATTGCTCACGTGTGGCACGAAGACTTAGGTTGGCGCAAAAATGAAATACTTAATAAGGCTATTTGCCTCACAAAAACGCCCTATATTATCATTATTGATGGTGATTGTATTCCTCACAAACATTTTATCAAAGAGCATATTACGTATAGGCAGCCTAGTGTGTGTCTTACAGGAAGAAGAGTTAATTTATCACAAGAAATGACAAGCAAAATTACTGTTATGTCAGTAAAAAAGGGAGATTTGGAACATATAGTAGCAGAATTTATTATTAGCTCATTTAAAAGACAATCTAGCTACATAGAAACAGGGTTTTATCTCAAAAATAAGCATTTACGAAAGTGGAGCGCAGAAAAAAAAGTAGGTATTTTAGGTTGTAATTTTTCACTTTATAAAGAGGATTTGCTTAAAATAAACGGCTTTGATGAGCGTTATAAAGCTGCTGCAGTAGGAGAGGATAGTGATATTCATTATAGACTAGAGCTTTTGGGAATGAAAGTGAAATCTATCAAAAATTTGGCTATACAATACCACCTCTATCACGTAGAACTAGAAAGATTACCAGTAAATCAGTTGCTTTTTGAGCAAATACAACGAGAGGCAATAGCTTTTACACCGTTTGGAATAGAAAAAAACAAGTAATTATGAATTTTTAATTATTTCAAAAATAGCAAATTTTTTGTATTTCAATTCATAATCCATAACTTATAATTCATAATTATTTACAATGTCAGAAATAACAATTTTTGTAGAAGAAAACGGACAAAAAACGCCCTTAACAGTTCCCTTAGGCATAAATTTGAGTTTAATGGAAGTCTTAAAAGGCTATGATTATCCAATAGAAGCGGCTTGTGGCGGTATGGCTTTATGCGCCACTTGTCATATTGAAATCCTTGAAACTAGCCTAGAAAGCCTAAAAACAGCTACTTCTGATGACGAGTTGGATATGTTGGATACTTTGCCTGTCGTTACGGCAAGTAGTCGTTTGTCGTGTCAAATACGTATTTCAGCACAATTAGATGGTTTGGTGCTAAAATTAGCTTAATTAAATATGGTTCTACTAAGATTTATATGGAAATCACGTTTTCTTAAACTGTTACTTTGTATTTAGCCCCAGCGGGGCGAGATATTTATAGCAAATAATAAATATGCCGCCCCGCTGGGGCTAAATACAATATTGCTCCAAAAAATACTCCAAAATATTGCTAAATAAAGACTTTTAAAACTTCTCCGTATAAATCTTAGTAGAACCTTAAAAATTAAATCAATCCAGAAAAGCAGTAATCAATAACTTAAAATCATAAATAAAATGAGTGATTTCTTACAGCAAATTATCAACATTCCCAAAGGCACATTCAAACGTATTGATTTGGGTATTGCCCGCCTGCCTTCACACACATTGATAGAAATGCCTATTTTTGTTTTTCGTGGAAAAGAAGCAGGTAAATCTTTGTTGCTTACAGCAGGCATTCACGGTGACGAAATTAACGGAATTATGATACTCCGACAAATGATTTCAGAACATCTTTTGATGCCTGATAGAGGGACTGTCATTGTTATTCCACTTGTAAATGTGTATGGTTTTCTGCAATCTACACGAGAACTCCCTGACGGAAGAGACCTTAACCGTAGCTTTCCTGGCACACTCACAGGCTCACTTGCCACACGTATTGCGTATATTTTGATGCACGATGTTGTGCCTTTCGTTGATTTTGGGGTAGATTTTCATACAGGCGGCAACCGCATCACCAATTATCCGCAAATTAGGTGCGTTTTCAATGATGAAAAAAACATAGAACTAGCAACTGCTTTTTCTCCTCCTTTTTTGCTCAATTCTGGACTTATTGAAAAATCTTTCAGAAAAGAAGCCGCTAATTTGGGAAAATCTATTCTTGTTTATGAGGGCGGAGAGTCTTTGCGCCTTGATGAATTTGCTATAAAAGAAGGTAGAAATGGCATTAAACGGCTTATGCACTACTTGAAAATGAAAGATGATGATTGCCCTGCCACACACGAAACAATTATTTTGCATAAAACCTCGTGGGTGCGTGCCAAAGCATCTGGGCTTTTTGATACCAACCTCAAATATGGGGAGAAAGTCTATAAAGACCAGATTTTAGCACACGTTACAGACCCTTATGGAACAACACAAATAGCTGTGAAATCCAAAACAGATGGTTATATTGTAGGTATCAATAATATGCCTATTGTCAATGCGGGTGATGCACTTATACATATTGGGCAAAGAAAATAGGAGAGGTACGAGGTTTGAAGTACGAGGTACGAATATAAAATGTTGATTATCAAATTATTTAATTTATGTTTCTGATTTATGTTGCACAAAAATTATGTAGTTTTCAAGATAGTTTTTATGATTTTTTGTTGTTTTTCCTGCTCTCGTGTGTATAAGCAGGAGGTTTCAGAGGATAATTTTCAGTCTGAAATGAATGCATCAGACCAGATATTCTTCACGAATACTCGTCAGATATTTTATGATGTACAAAGCGTAGGAGAAAATTCAATGACAACTTTTAAAAAGAAAAACCGTGTTATTGATGCCAAAAAGCCTATTTTAAACCTTGCTATTGTGCGAGATAATAAAAATAGACAAGCGTTTATTTATTTTGATTTGAATGAGTTTTTTGAAGATAAAATGTATTTTGAAATTATTTGGGAAAGTACAGTAGAAACAAAAACTACATCAACACAAGCCAAACAACCAAAATCAGGGAAATATATTTTTAATGGAGAAAAAAAAGAAAATCATTTCCGACTTGCCACACAAATCAGAAACGCAATGATGGATAAAAAACAACTTTTTATCATCAAAAACAATAATAAACAAGAAAAAATACCTATTATCACCACAGAACAAGAAAAAGATGTTTTTAGAATTACAATAGTGGATTTTTATAGATTGGTAGGACTGCTTTGATGTGTGATGTGTGATGTGTTTTTTGACGTAGAAAGTTGTATTTACCTCACACCTCACATATCACACATCAAAAGTTATTTTCTAAAACCTGTAGCTGACACAATAGCTGTAAAAAAGCCTATCATTAGCTTAAAACCGCCTTCTTGGTAAATTATTTGCCAAATAGTAGTATTTTTTATATTGATTTTGTAATTCTCAAAATCTTGTGGAGTCTTAAAACGAGTAAGTTGTGCGGGTTTGTTAGCGTTGATTTCTGCTAGTTTTTCATTCACAAAAACAAGAAGAAAATCTGGGAAAATGTTGAAAATAATTGCTGTAGCAAGCCCAAAACCAATTATCATAGCAAAATTAACCAAACTAACCATTACTATCCCTTCCTGAAAATTCAGAGATTCATCATTTACCCTAAACTTAAAAAATAGCATTGCACCAATAGGCACAATCAAATACAAAATAAAATCAAAGCCTTTAGGAACGCTAGAAAGTGGGTTTTTGTAAACCAAACTAAGCATTACCATAAAAAAAAACATAACAGCCAGTCCAAAAATACTAGACAAAATAAGGGTACGAAAATAAGGATGTTTCAAGGAGTTACGAGTTGTGAGGTGTAAATTTGATGCAAAATTAAGAAATTATTTAGAAGTTATCCTCAAAAAATACTATTTTTGTGAAAAATTCGTATTGGTTGTATAATAAATACGTTTGCGTAATTCGTAATTGTTAATTCGTAATTGAAAAATGGCTCTTATTCTGTCTGTTAGAGGTTTTACGCCCATTATGGGTGAAAATTGTTTTATTGCTGAAAACGCAACCATTGTTGGAGAGGTCGTTATGGGCAATAATTGTACTGTGTGGTTTAATGCTGTAGTGCGTGGAGATGTCAATTTGATACAACTGGGCAATAATTGCAACATACAAGATGGCGTAGTTTTGCACGCTACCTATCAAAAATCTAAAACTATCATAGGAAATAATGTTTCTATTGCGCATAATGCCATTGTACACGGTTGTACTATTGAAGACAATGTTTTGGTAGGAATGGGCGCAATCATTATGGATAATGCAATCATCAAAAAAGGCTCTATTATTGCTGCTGGAGCTATTGTTTTGGCAAATACGGTGGTAGAAGAAGGAAGTATTTGGGCAGGAAACCCTGCAAAATATCTCAAACCAACAGGCGACAAAACATCAGAAATAGAAAGAATAGCTAATAATTATCCAATGTACGCAAGTTGGTTTAAAACGTCAATTACGAATTAAAAATTATAAATTACGGTTTGTTCTGTGATAATTAACTAGAAATACTTCACACTTCACACTTCACACCTCACACTTCATACCTCAAGATATGTCTGAAAAAGATAAAAACATTACATTAAATGCAACTGCTACAACTGCACCCGCAAAAAAATCTATTTTAAGGGAATGGTTAGATGCCATACTTTTTGCTGTTGTTGTGGCTACAATAGTGCGCTGGTTAGTTATGGAGCTATTTATGATACCTACGCCTTCTATGGAAAAATCTTACCTTGTGGGAGATTATTTGTTTGTAAGTAAGTTTCATTATGGCGCAAGAACGCCAAAAACACCATTACAAGTGCCTTTGACGCATCAATATATTTGGGGAACACAAACACCTTCTTATACTGATTTGATACAATTACCTCAATTTCGCTTGCCTGGCATCTCAGAAGTGAAACGTGGAGATGTGGTTGTATTTAATTATCCATTAGACAAATTCCCTACTGACCTCAAAACAAACTATGTAAAGCGTTGCATTGGTGTTGCTGGTGATACCATAGAAGTACGTGATACTCAAGTTTTTATTGATAGTAAACCAGCTGAAAACCCTGCAGAAATGGCATATCAATACCTCGTAAAAACGAATGGGGAAGTAATTAACGACATCAAATTTAAGGAGCTGAAAATGCGTACCACAGGGCAATTCCCTGATGCAAAACATAAAGGCGTGCCACAAATTGCACCAGATGGTAGGCAGTATAATGTTGTGCCAGAAGGTTATGATTATGTGCTTAATCTTACGAATGACAACCTAAAAGCTATCAAAGAACTTTCTATCATTAAAGAAATAAAAGTAGATAAACGCACCAAAGGAGAGCTTGAGGCTGGTATTTTTACTGAAAATAGCGGGCAAAATTCTAACAGAGATTTTTTTGGTAAACTTTATATTCCTAAAAAAGGAGCTACAATGACAATGAACAGCCAGAATGTGGCTACTTATTTTAGTACAGTTCGTGATTATGAAGGACTGAAAGCAGAGATTGTAACTACAAAAGAAGGGAAATTATTTATTGATGGGAAAGTTGTAGAAAAATATACTTTTGTGCAAGATTATTATTTTATGATGGGCGACAACCGCCACGACTCTGCAGATTCACGTTATTGGGGTTTTGTACCTGCAGACCACGTAGTAGGGAAAGCTGCTTTTGTATTCTTTTCTGTGGATTCTGAAAATGGTTGGTTTGATGGAAAATTCCGTTTTGAGCGTTTTTATATGGTTTGGCTGATTATTTTAGTGCCTGTGCTTTTGATTTATCTAATTATAAATAAACTTTCAAAGAAGAAAAATGATAGTGCGACTGCAGTAGTTGCCACAGATACACAGATGAATACAAAGAAATAAGTACAAAAAAGTAAGAACAAACAGATGAAGCAAAATTTAGTACATATTGCTATTGTGGTGGACGACTACGACAAAGCAATAGCATTTTATACTCAAAAACTGCATTTTACGTTAGTTGAAGATACTTTGTTGTCGGAAGATAAACGCTGGGTTTTGGTAAGACCAAATGGCACAAATGGTGCTTCCTTATTATTAGCTAAAGCCTCAAATGAAGAACAAAAAAGCAGAATTGGCAACCAAACTGGTGGCAGGGTTTTCTTGTTTTTGCATACAGATAATTTTGAGAGAGATTATAAAAATCTTCTTGATAATGAAATAAAAATCATTAGAGAAAAAAGCAACGAAAGTCACGGTATAGTGGCTGTTTTTGAGGATTTGTATGGTAATCTTTGGGATTTGATTGAACCTAAAAAATAAAATAAAAAGAATCTCTATGCTTTTACAAGATAAATTTAGTATTTCCTTTGCACGCAAAACGCCTATTGTGATGCTCGTAACGCTTGTAATTGTGCTTGCATTTATCAATATTGCGCTTTTTGTGCAACCTTTGGTACAACAAAAAACAATTATTATTATCAATATTTTGGCGGTTTTGATTGTTTTTTGGGTGCTTACTGCGCCTTATGTACTGCTGCAAAATGAGTCAATACGCATAACTGCTTCTGTTTTTAGTACCATTGTGGCAAGGAAAAATCTAATAAAAGAAATCATAATCAAAGATGAAAAAGCTATTATTTTAATGCAAAATGACCAAAAATATTATATAGAATTTCTTAAAATTAAAGAAAATCAAAGAGCAGATTTTAAAGAAAAATTAGCGCAATACCTCACCTAAATAGGTAAAGTGATAATAAACTCGCTACCTTTTCCTACTTCACTTTTTATTTTTATATTTCCGTTATGCTTATCTATTACGCCATAAGAGATAGACATACCCAAACCCAAGCCATCACCCACATTTTTTGTGGTAAAAAATGGTTCAAAAACTCTTTTTCGTACTTCTTCACTCATTCCTGTACCTGTATCTAAGATATGAATTTTGATATAGTTGCTAAAACTACGAGTTTTTATCAGTAAATCTCCTTTTCTATCCATTGCTTGAATGGCGTTGGCTATAATATTCATAAAAACCTGATTAAGTTCTCCTGCATAGCATTGAATAGGGAGCATTTTATCATCAAAGTCTTTGCGTATTTTGATATTTTGCAAACTCGGTTTTAAGATAACTAAAACGGCATTGATAAGCGTATTGATGTTCGCACTTTGAAATTTATCAGTGTCAGTTCTGGCAAATATTTTAAGGCTTTTTATTATCTCAATAGTGCGCAAAGCTCCATCTTTAATGTTTTGAGAAAGAATATCAATATCTGTAAAAAGCTCTTTTACATTGTTATTATCTTCTGGTAACCGCCCATTTTCATACTTTAAAGCAAGTTTTTTCAAGTCTTGTATAAGCTCAATAAGCGTGTTCACACCCGCATAGACAAAGTTGATAGGGTTATTTATTTCGTGGGCAATACCAGCAGAAACAACGCCCAAAGATGCCATTTTGTCAGATTGTACCAAAGAAGATTGTAATGTTTTTAGTTTGTTTTCTGCTTGTTTTTTTTCTGTAATATCTCTTTGAATAGTGGCAATAGAGATAGATTTTTTGGTTTGTTTATCTCTTAAAATGAAAAAAGTAGCATCTGTATCAATAATATTATTAGTTTCTTGATTTTTTAATTGTATTTCACCACGCCAGTTGCCGTGTTCAGCAATATAAGGAATAATTTTATCCACTAATTGGTGTCTATACGCATCAGATGAAATATCCCAAGGGCGAGAACTCTTAAACTCTTCTTTATCAGCAATTCCAATCATTTTTCTGCCTGCTTTATTGATATAAAGTAGGCTTCCATCTATACGGGTGAGTGCAATTAAATCTAGGCTATTTTCTACAATATCCACAAATTTTTGTTGTTCTCGTTGTGTTACGGCTAGTTTTTCTTGCATTTCTGCCATACGTCTATTTTTTATACTAAGTTCCATAAACATACGTGTAAGTTCTGTTTGGTTATCAGAAATCTCTTTTGTTCGTGCTTCTACGGCACTTTCTAGGTTTCCTTGCTGATACTTTGCTAAATTAGCTTTGATTATTAAACTTTCTTTAAAAAAATAAACAAGTGCTATACTCATCAAAAAGACACTAAAAAACACAATATGTTTTACCCAAAATGCTTGCTCTACTGTATAAATTTCTTTTTTTACCAAAGAATAATTTGTATATTCTAAGATAATATAACCTACAATAGGGCTAGTTATAGCTAATAATGGGAATAAAACCTCTTTTTCATTTTCTAAAAAAGTTGTCAAAATAAATATCACAACTAAGGCATATTGTAGATGGTTTTCTGCTCCAACTCTGCAAGCCGTCATCATAATAACAATAGTTGAGATTAGAATAAAGGCTATTTTGAGCGGTTTAATAGATGTTGTAACAAAGGGAATAATGAAGATAAGAAAGAAAGGAAAACTAATTCTTATGGTGGTATAAACTAAATTCCAATAGCCCAAAACCACGTAATTCAAAGAGGCAACAAAGCAAATAGCAATTACCCAAAAGCTATATTTATTGATAAGTATTCTTTTTTCTGTAATATCTTCATTTTCTCCAATAGGCGTACCCAAACTATATATTTTTTTTATAAGTGCTTTGATTTTCATAGTGAAGTTTTGGTTGATTTCTTGTTGAACATTTTAAAAAACTAAGAGCGCAACGAAATACAAAATAGTACAACTTTGCGCTCTTTAAGTTTAAATTAGCTTTTGTAACTTGTTTATGCTTGTATTCATTCACAATTCACAATTAAAAATTCACAATTAAAAATTTACAATTAAAAATTATTTCTTTTTCAGTCCCAATTCTATGAGTCTTTCATTCAAAAATTCTCCTGCCGTGGAGTCAGAATAGAGTTTTGGGTGGTCTTCGTCTATACAATTATCTAGGCAAACAAGACTCATCTCGGAGCGTGGGTGCATAAAAAACGGAATAGAAAAACGAGAAGTCCCCATACGCTCACGAGGCGGATTTACGACTCTGTGAATGGTAGATTTAAGTTTGTTGTTGGTCAGCCTGTCCAACATATCACCCACATTGACCACAATCTGGTCTGGAAGAGCCGTAATAGCTATCCATTGCCCATCTCTGCGCAAAACCTGCAAACCCTCTGCACTTGCGCCCATTAGCAAAGTAATTAAATTGATGTCGCCGTGAGCCGCAGCACGAACTGCATCAGCAGGCACTTCATCAGGGTTTTCTATTGGGAAATAGTGCAGAGTACGCAAAATACTATTGCCATAAAGCACCTTATCATCAAAGTAATGTTCTGGCAAATTAAGATAAATGGCAATGGCTTGTAGCATTATTTTTCCTGTATTTTCAAGGATTTTGTATGCTTCTGTGGTATTTTGCGCAAAAGTAGAGATTTCTTTTGGAAAAATATTATCAGGATACTCGGATTTCATTGTATCATTGTCAGGAATGATATTTTTATCTTGCCCAACGTGATAAAATTCTTTCAAATCCCCTGTATTTCTGCCTTTTGCGTGTTCTTTTCCTTTGCCGATATAGCCACGTTGTCCAGCTATTTCTGCTTTTTCATACTGTTGTTTTTCTTGGTCAGAAAGCGCAAAAAAGGCTTTTACATCTGTATAAAGCTTTTCTGTGAGGGCATCAGAAAGTCCGTGATTTTTGATAGCCACAAAACCAATACTGTTGTAGGCTTCACCCAATTTACGTACAAATTCTGCCTTTTTTTGTGCATCATTGGAGGTGAAATCAGCCAAATCAAGTGAGGGAACGTTATCAAAAAGAATATCCATTTTGAGTTTTGAGTTTTGAGTTGTGAATTACTGTTGTTTAACTCTCCAAAAGTTTTAAACTTTTGGAGAGTTTGCGGTTGGAATTTTGACAAATATACAAATATTTTTATTTTGTACGCCTAATTTGTATGTCTAATTTCGTTTTAATTTCGTTACTTAATTTCGTTACTTAATTTCGTTAGTAACGTGTTGCAAATAAGTTCCTAATTTCAAAAAACTGATTTTTAGGCTACGGTGGCGTGAACGCCACCGCTATACATAAAACCATTTTTGCCTT
>JAYUKY010000033.1:0-17510 GCA_043764015.1 Raineyaceae bacterium | reverse complement strand
ACTCAATAAATAAAATTATGAAAATTTTCCTAAGTTGTTATTTTTATGAAAATTCCAAGTCATCTTTTATATATTTGCAACGGAACTTTTACAGCAATGAGCAATACAACCAACCTATAAAGTCTTTGGAAGTGTTAGCTGGTACGGAAAAGTATAGTTTTACCCCCCCCTATAATAGTAAAACTATCAATTTTACCCCAACCCAAGTGGGTAAACAAATTATTTCCTTCAAGGCGACTTTTGAAGATGGTACTGTAGCAACCACAAAAGCAGAAATAGAAACCAATGATACCAGCACTTTTAGAGTTGGTGTAGAGCCTTGCTATAAACCTGCGGCACTCAATCCTAGCATATCCTCCAAAGCCAATATTGTGGCTGATGTTCCCTTTCAAAACTATAACAATGGTTCTTGGATTTTTGGGAGAGGTGAGGTAGGTTATTATTATGCTAAAAACAAAATTTGTGGTAATAATACTCCACAAACCCTCACTAAACCAATTATTTTTATTGATGGTTTTGACGCACTTGATAAAAGACCAATATCAGAGATTTATGATAAAAATTTAGCCTTTGAGCAAAATGGTACTCCTGAAAACTTAGGCAAAAAATTGCGTGATAAAGATTACGATTTGATAGTGTTGAATTTCCCTACTTACGTAATTAATGGTGTGGCTATAGATGGAGGCACAGATTACATAGAGCGCAACGCTATGGTACTTGTAAAACTTATCCAACAAGTAAATGCGGAGCTTGCCGCCCAAGGCAATACAGAAAAGCTCGTAATAGTAGGTCCTTCAATGGGCGGTCTTATTAGTCAGTATGCACTTGCGTACATGGAGAAGTACAGATATTGGACTTCTAATCCTGTTTGGGAACATAACACTCGCCTTTGGATAAGCTTTGATGCGCCACACAATGGGGCAAATATTCCTATTGGCGCGCAAGAGTTTTTGCGTTTTTGGGCTTCTAAGGGTGTATCTGTGGCTGAAGGAAATTGGGTAAATAGTATTAACAGCACTGCGGCACGTCAAATGCTTTTACACCACTGCGACCAACCAAATAGTTTTTTTCCTATCAATGTGCAGGCACACGCCTATAGAAGTCCTTTTTTAGCAAATGTAGCTAATAATGGGCTACCTGGTAGCAATGGGTTTCCCACCCAATTACGTAAATTGGCTATTTCAAGTGGTAGCCAAGCAGGCGCACTTACAGGTGTTGCTAATCAAATTACCATAACAACAAGTACAAGAGTGCGAGTATGGGGGCATGATGCTGCGGAGGTTGGTGTTTCAGAAATTAGGAATACGGGTAGCTACGGAGGCAGTAATCAAGTATTTTATGGTTGGAAACGGTTTAATTCTCCTCATAATTCTTCATGTTTCGGACCTGTTAATTCTGTGAGTTATGATACTGCACCAGGAGGAGTATTTAATGTATATGAAATAATAAAAGAAGATGGTCAAGGTAATAGCTGTTCTGCTTATCCTACTCCTTTTGGAAATCTCCCTAGTGTTTGCCCGTTTGCAGGTCTTTGGGTAAATACAGATGCAACTTTAATCAATCCATATCATTGTTTTATTCCCACAAAATCAGCCTTAGGCTTTAAAGGCACTAACCAAGATTTGGGAGAAAACTTTAGTGGTCGTAGTTTGGTTTGTACTAATGAAACACCGTTTGATGCATACTATGCTCCTTCTGCTAATGAAGGACACATACAATTGAATGCAGGAAATGTGGCGTGGATAATGCCAGAACTAGATGGAATTAAAAATGTGAATCCTGCACCTTATCCAATGAATTTCCAAGTAGCTATCGTGGCAGACCCCAATAATTCTAATTGCATCAATCAGCCACAAACGTATTCTATTGATCCAAATAGCTTACCAGTTCCAGCAGCAGATATTATTTCTGTTAATTGGATTTCTGAGGGTAACTTAACCATTCAGTCAGTTAATACTCGTGACAATGTTACTGTAATCAACAACGGCATTAGTTTTGGTAGACTTCGTGTGGAAGTAATTGTGAGAGGCACATGTCTAGGCAAAGGAATAGGTGCAGTAGATCTTGGACCTACTCCTAATTATACCATAAACTTTACAGAATTGACTGGTAACACTTTATGTAAAGGTAACACACTAAGATACACATTGAGAATTAATGGGCAATTAGTCTCAACAATGGTAGGCACACCTCAATATACTGTTAGCTCAAACTTGCAGATTATAAACCCCAATCCTAATAATCTTGAGGTACTCATTCTTGAAGCAGGAGCAAGCAGTATCAATGTGACAACCAACTACGCTGACCCTTGTCGTGGCAACTTTCAAGGTGTAGGTGTATTATATTTTGAAGCAAGTTCACCACCATTGGTAGGAAAATTTAGTTTTCCAAATGTGTCTTATGATGCTTGTTTTGGGACTTACTCTCTAATCATCTCACCAAACTTCAACGCAACAGATGTTTCTATCAATGGTGCGCCATTTGTACCAATTACTGGACCTATTGAACTTTCAGTAGGCACTTATACCATTGCCTTGTCTAACAGTTGTGGTGTAAGTGCTACACGCACTATGACCATAAGTGCTGCTCCTATGGGTTGCAAAACAGTAGTATCAGCAAAAGATACAGAAATTACCGTTTCACCTAATCCAGCAAATACCTATTTAGATGTTTCTAATATTTTAGCAGGCTCGGAAGTGAAAATATATACAAAAATGGGTGTTTTAGTTCATTCTGAAAAGTCAGAAAACGACAAAATACGTTTAGATATCAGCAAATTTAATACTGATTTGTATATTTTAGAAGCAGTTTTGCCTAATAATGTGAGAGTTAGAAAGCAAATTATAAAACAATAATTTTGAGGTACGAAGTTTGAAATACGAAGTACGAAAAAGAAAATTATTCATAACAAAGAAATTAAAAAAAGCCTTTCTCAAGTTTTGGAAAGGCTTTTTTTATGAATTTAATATTCTACTTAGTCCTCATCATCATCTTTTGCATCTTTTTTTGCTTTTTTCTTGTCTTGATGCTTTTTGATAGCTTCTTTTCTGTGTTTTTCTAGCTCAATTTGTTGTGCTGGCGTAAGCGTAGCTTTGATTTTGTCCATTCTAGCCATATTGATAGCGTGGCTTTTCTTGCGAAATTCTTTCATTGCAGGCGTTTTTGGCGTAGGTCTTGCACCCAAAGCCTCAACTTGCTTGGCAGTTTCTAGGTTGATTTGTCCTATTGTGGCGGTTTGCTTGTCGTCAAGTTTAAGAAGTTTTGTCAAGCGTTCTGTGTATTTTTGCGCTCTTTCTTCTGGAGATTTCATTTTTGCTTTGTCTTGTGCCATCAAGCTAGCCATTGAAACTACAAAAAGAAGGATAAATAAGGTTACTTTTTTCATTTTCTTAATTTTTTTAGGTTAATATTGAATGATAATTGGGTTATTTTCCCAAAATCAAATGTAAGATATAATTTTTAAAAAAAGGTTTAATTAGAGAAAATTTTTTCTTTAGAATCAAAAGAAAAAATATTATATTTGAAAAAATATCTTTAAATACTCATTAAAACAACTCCCAAATGTCTTATAATGCTTTTTTAGTTTCTATAGAAAATAATGTTGCTCACTTACGTATCAACCGCCCCGACAAAGCCAACGCTATGAATGAAGATTTTTGGAAAGAAATTCCTTTGATATTCAACGAGTTGGAAGAGAATAATGAAGTTCGTGTTATTGTTCTTTCTGGTGAGGGCAAACATTTTTCATCTGGTATAGATTTGTCTATTCTGATGAAAATGAACCAAATAAATGAAGAAGAAACCTGCAAAGGGCGTGTGGGAGAACGCCTTAAAAAGTTTGTTTTGGGGCTACAATCTGCTATTTCTTCTCCTGAAAAATGTGCAAAACCTGTTATTGCAGCTATTAGTGGGGCTTGTGTGGGTGGTGGTGTTGATTTGGCTACGGCTTGTGATATGCGCTACGCCACAGAAGAGGCAATTTTTTGTGTAAAAGAAGCGGATTTGGGTATTATTGCAGATATTGGAACACTCCAAAGACTTCCTAAAATCATTGGTTTTGGGCTTGCAAACGAACTTGCGTTCACGGCACGCAATGTGAGCGCAAAAGAAGCTGAAAAAATGCAATTAGTAAACAAAGTTTTTGCAAATAAGGAAGAAATGCTTGCAGAAGTAATGAAAATAGCCGTTTTGATTGCAGAAAAATCTCCTTCTGCAGTACGTGGCACAAAAAATGTCCTTTTGCACGCTCGTGACCACAAAGTAAGTGAAGGTTTGGATTATGTAGCTACTGTAAACGCTTCACAACTGCTTTCAGAAGATTTAAAAATAGCTATGATGGCGAGTTTTAGTAAGCAAAAACCTAGCTTTAGGTAGAAAATAAGTAAGTATTTAGGTTCTGTTGTTGTGGGTGTTCTAGCGTTAGCGACACCCACAACGCACTACGTAAAGCAATGGATAATTTCTAATTCATTTCCAGTTGCAGGCGCACCAAATTATTATAAATGCCTTCATTTTGGGCAAAAAGTTCGTCGTGTGTGCCTTGTTCCATAATATTGCCATTGCTCAAAACATAGATTTTATCCACTTTTCTTATGGTAGCAAGTCTATGCGCAATAATAATAGTTGTACGGTTTTGCATCAAATTATCTAGTGCATCAGCCACAAGTTTTTCAGATTCTGCATCAAGCGAGCTAGTTGCCTCATCAAGCACCAAAATACGTGGATTTTTGAGTATAGCACGAGCAATAGCAATGCGTTGGCGTTGCCCACCAGAGAGTTTTATCCCTCTTTCACCTACCACAGTATCAAATTTCTCTGGAAAACCTTCAATAAAATCAAGTGCGTTGGCTTGTTTTGCGGCTTCTTTTATCTCTGCATCTGTGGCAGAAAGTTTGCCATAAGAAATATTTTCTCTGATAGTTCCACCAAACAAAATGACCTCCTGTGGCACAATACCAATATTTTGACGCAAATAAGGTGTGTTGATGTCGTTGATATTTTGATTGTCTATGCTGATTTGTCCGTTAGTAGCCTCTAATTTATAAAATTTCATAAGTAATTGTGCAATAGTAGATTTTCCTGCGCCACTATGCCCTACGAGAGCTATTTTTTGCCCTGCCAAAATCTCAAAATTGATGCTTTTCAATACCTGCACATCTGTACGTGTAGGATAAGAGAATTGCACGTTTTTGAAAACTATATTTCCAGCCACAATAGCAGGTTTTTCCGCAAAATTTCCAGTTGAATTAGTAGAACTTACTAATAATTTTTCTTCTAAAACAAACTCACTTTCTTCTTCCAAAATCTCCAAAATACGTTCAGATGCGCCCACAGTTCTTTGAAGTTGTGCGTACAAATCACCCATACCAGCCACAGATGCACCAATAAAAATCATATATAAAATAAATTCTACCAGTTCTCCAGTCTTCATTTCACCGCTTGCAATGAGGGTAGCACCATACCAAAGCACAAAAACAATTCCCCCAAAAAGCGCAAAAATCAGAAAAGAAACAAACGCACCACGAAAAACAGATGCTTTAAGTGCCACTACAACGACTTCATCAAGGTTTTTGCGGTAGCGTTTCACCTCAAAAAGTTCCATAGTAAACGCCTTGACCACATTGATAGCCTGAAAAGTTTCCTCTACAATGGTATTGGCTTGTGCTAATAAATCTTGTGTTTTTTTGGAAAGTTTTCTAATAAATTTTCCAAAGAAAATAGCTGCCACAATCATCAGAGGGAATGTTGCAAGCATCACGAGGGCAAGTTTTGGATAACTAATCAAAATTAAAGTAATACCAATCAAAAGTACCGCCATCTGCCTGAAAAGTTCAGCCAAATTGAAGGAAAGCATACTTTCTAGTTGTGCCACATCTGTATTCATACGGCTTACAAGCTCACCAACACGGTTTTTTTCAAAGAAACTCAAAGGAAGTGTAATTATTTTGGAATATAATTTGCTTCTGATGTCTGCCATTGTTTTTTCTGTAACGATAGCAAACAAATAAACCCTAAAAAATGATGCTAAAGCCTGTAAAACAAGTATTCCAAAGAAAATTAGGGCAACTTGGTTGATAGGATTTGTGACGCCTAAGTTTTTGCAAAACTCGCTTATTGCTACTAAAACAGCATTACTTTTACCGTCTGCTACGTCTGTGAGCGTGCCTGCAAGTTTAGGAAAGGAAAGCGTTGTAAGGGTTGAAAGTACCAAAAACAGCATTCCGACAATGAAATAATTTTTGTAGGGAAGTGCAAAACGGAATAATTGGACTGTTTTTTGAAAGTTTTTTTTGTTGAGTTTGATTTTTTTATCTTCTGGATTTTCTTCTGTGCTATTAAATTTGCTGTTACGTGCCATTTATGAGGTTGGTTTTGATTTGGGTGCAAAGATACGTTTTTTGTGCTATTTTTTATCTTCTTTTTATTTTATTATTAAGCAAAATTACTCGTTAGATGTTTTAGAATAGAAGTTAAGGCAATAATTTTATATAAAACTAATTATTTGTAAATATTTGATAATCAAGTATTTAATGACAATTAAAACATTTATTTTTTATTTTTTTATTTTTATTTTGGAAAGTACAAAGTATTATCGTACCTTTGCAAACTCTAAAATAGTGGTTATTAAGAACTTATAAATTAGCTTAAAGCTAATATTATACGTATCAACCAAATCAAAAAAATAGAAGAATCTTAGTCGTTTCACTAAACCATCAACGCAAGTGACAAAAGCCGAAATAATTGCAGAAGTAACCGCCAATACAGGCGTGGATAAGCAAGAAGTGCTGAAAATAGTTGAAAAACTATTTGATGTAGTTAAGAAAAATATGATAGAAGGAAAAAATGTTTATGTGAGAGGCTTTGGCAGTTTCATAAATAAAAAACGTGCTAAAAAAGTAGCTCGTAATCTTTCTAAGAACGTAGCAATGATTATTCCTGAGCATTATGTGCCAAGTTTTAAGCCTTCAAAGACTTTTTTGGATAAAGTAAAGAAAAATGTAAATGATGGCAATGTTCTTAAAACAACTGTAAAAGCAAGTAAAGGAAAAACTGCTACAAAAGTAGCTAAACCTGCTACAAAAACAGTGGTAAAACCAGTAGCAAAAGCAACAGATAAAACTGCGGTGAAGCCTACTACAAAGACAACAAAAAAATAATTGCTTTTGAAGAAATATTTTAATTGATATTTAACTGAATTTTATGCAAAGAACACAGCTGATTTTGATTTTAGTGGCTATAGTAATAATAGGAGGCTTATATAGCTTACCTAGAATTGTTGTAAGCAATCCAGCAAGTCAAAGTAATGCTGCAAAATCTGCACAAAATGAAGGCAAAAGCGACAATAAAGCTGATGCAAATGCGCAAGAACATACTCACGCAGATGGCAGCAAACATACAGGCTCGCACTCGGAAGATGAGAATACAAGCACACATCAAAAAGGGCTTTCTGAAAGTCAGAAAAACCGTTTAGATATGCTTAGGAAAGCTTATTCACAGCAAGTTGGAGATAAAAAAGTAATTGCTTTAGATTCTCTTAATGCTTTTTTTAGAACGGTAAACCTCATTGATAGTGTTGGTTTTTATCTGCTTGCTGATGCTCGTAGTAATAAAAATGCGTCTGATAAGCTAAAACTAGCTGCTGATGCTTATTTTGATGCTTTTGGTTTTGCGTTGGACAGTTCTCGTGCCAAATCTTTGGGACAAGAAGCTGAAAAGATTTATACGGAATTGCTAACGCAAAATCCTAAAAATCTTGATGCAAAAGCAAAATTAGGTGTTATTTATGTAAGTTCTAATGCGGCAGCACCAATGAAAGGCATCAATTTGTTGCTTTCTGTGGTAGAAGAAGACCCAAATAATGAGTTTGCACTCTATAATTTAGGTTTCTTTTCTATGATGCGTGGCGCACACGACAAAGCCATTGTTAGGTTTGAAAAACTTCTGGAAACTCACCCACGCAATATCCAAGCGTGGATGCACCTAGCGGAAAGTTACGAAACATTGGGCAAAAATAAAAAAGCTTATGAGGCACTAGAAAAAGTAAAACAACTAGATAACTCACCAGAAGTACAAAAGGAAGTAAATAAAAAACTTCAAGAACTGAAAAAGTAAGTACGAGGTTAGAAGTACGAAGTACGAATTTTTAAGTATAAAGTGTTTTTAATACAACAAAAGAATTTAGTGCCGTTGCTTGTGTCCTCACAAGTAACAAAAGAATTTAATCATTTTCAACATTTTAAAAATCACAAATTATGCCTTGCGGAAAAAAAAGAAAACGTCATAAGATTGCTACACACAAACGCAAAAAACGTCTAAGAAAAAACAGACATAAGAAAAAATAGTTCTTGTCTGAACTCAATATACATCATTCCAAGAGGGTAATACCTTTTGGAATGATTGCGTTTTTAAGATAGTAAGTATTTGATTATCATTTTTTTAATTAAATATTTTGTCAAATAAGTAGGTTTTAGTAATTAGTTGACGTTTTGATAGTATTTAAAATGATATATAAAACCTTACCATTAGCGTTTTGTATTCATCCACAATTCACAATTCATAATTCATAATTACCTACATACAATCAACTAAAAAAATACGAACTTGAATAGTGAATTAGTTATTAATTCTACGTCAGAAGGGGTGCGTATTGCCCTTTTGAAAGACAAAAAAATTGTAGAATACCATATTGAGGAAACTGGAAGTAATTTCGGAGTAGGAGATATTTATTTAGGAACTATTCGCAAAATAATGCCTGGGCTAAATGCCGCTTTTATTGATATAGGGTACGAAAAAGACGCTTTTTTGCACTATCTTGATTTGGGTGCAAATGTGCCTTCATTGCTAAAATATACCAAAGACACTATTGCCAAAAGGCAGCAAACGCACAAATTAGATGCTTTTACGCTTGAACCTCCTATTGAAAAAATAGGTAAAGTAACGCAGGTACTCAACCGTAATACACCAATTCTTGTTCAGATAACCAAAGAACCAATTTCTACAAAAGGACCTCGTTTGTCTTGCGAAATCTCTATTGCAGGGCGTTATATGGTTCTTGTGCCATTTGCTAGTTCTGTTAATATTTCTAAGAAAATAGCTTCAAAAGAAGAACGAAATAGGCTTTTAAGGCTGATTAGTTCTATCAAACCTAAAAATTTTGGCGTAATTGTACGTACTGCTGCAGAAGGCGTTGAGGTAGCGGAACTTGATACAGATTTGCGTGATTTGGTAGAAAAATGGGAAAGTGGTTATAATAAATTGCGTGATGCAATGCCTCGTGACAAGATTTTGGGCGAAATAGGACGTGTAAGCTCTATTTTGCGTGATATGTTGAATGATAATTTTGATAGTATTTTGGTAGATGACAAGGCTATTTATGAAGAAATAAAGGCTTTTGTAAAAATTATCTCGCCAAAACACGAAAAAATAGTCAAATTTCATAATTCAAAAGTGCCTATTTTTGAACTTCTGAACATAGAAAAACAACTTAAAAGTTTGTTTGGAAAGACAGTTAGTTTGCAAAAAGGCGGTTATTTGGTCATAGAACACACAGAAGCATTACACGTAATTGACGTGAATAGTGGCAACAAATCAACAGCGCAAGAAAGTCAGGAAGAAACAGCACTTGCCGTAAACCTAGAAGCAGCAGCAGAAGTGGCTAGACAGCTTCGTATGCGTGATATGGGTGGTATTGTGGTAGTGGATTTTATTGATATGAAACGTGCTGAATACAAATTACAAGTATTTGAAAAAATGCGCCAATCAATGGCGGAAGACCGTGCCAAACACACTATTTTGCCTATTACAAAATTTGGACTGATGCAAATCACACGCCAAAGAGTGCGACCAGAAATGAACATAAAAACGCTAGAAGATTGCCCTACCTGCGCAGGAACAGGCAAAATTGGTGCTAGTATTTTGATTTCTGATAACATTGATTTGATGCTGGCACACGTGTTGGAAAAGCAAAATGAAGCGGGAATTACGCTTACTTTGCACCCATTTTTAGTAGCTTATTACACAAAAGGCTTTCCTTCTAGGCGTGCAAAATGGTTTTTCAAATACAAAAAATGGATAAAAATTATTGCAGATAACTCCTTGTCTATCAATGATTTCAAATTCAAAAACAAAGAAGGCATTGAATTAGAGTTAGATAAATTCTAAAAATCCCTGAAAAAAATTACAAGTATTCCTCAAAATACGCAAAAGTGTTATTCTGATTATCAGAGTAACACTTTTTTTGTTAATTTTTATTTTCAATTTTATTACATCAATAAACTTAAATATTTAGAATATTTAAGTTCAATTATTTTGTGAGTTTGCTTGTAAAATCACAAAAAAAAATTATTTTTACGCTAAATTACTAACTATACCATTAACTAACTTTTATAATGCCTTATCCTCATTTGCTTACCGCTACACGAGAGTCGCTTGATATTTTTTTAAATGTTATTTCAGGCACTATTCCAACAGATTTATCTGGTTTTGTTTTCATCAATTCTGGTGCTGGTAGCATCAATTCCAATGGTTTGCCATTTACCAAAAATATGGCTGATGGCTCTCCCAACCAAGAATATGGCTCACCTGTTATCAATGGAGATGGTTATATGTTCCGTTTTGACCTTACGCAAAAAGGCAAAATTCATCTAAAAACGGATATTTTCCGTACGCCTTGCTATTATGCTGACGTGGCTACAAGTGCTATTGCTAATCCAAAAGATAACCGTTTTTGGCATTTGGGGTTCAAAAATTTTGGTATTGCCCGCATTTCCACCAAATTAGGCACTCGTAACGAGATAAATACTGCCATTACACCTTTTCGTTTAGGTAAAAAAGGTACTAAAAACGGTGGTGAGTTGCGTTTGCTGGCAACTTTTGATGCTGGTCGTCCTTTTGAATTTGACCCAAAAAACCTTACACTTATCACGCCTGTTGGCAAAAATGAGTTTTGGGAAAGTGGTATGCCACCATTTATGAAACAACCAATTGCTATGGTGCTTACAACTGCGCACCCTGTTTTTGACCCTCAAACGCAAGAAGTTTTTTCTGTCAATTTCACCAAAACTACAGCTGCATTGATGGAAGCAACCACTATTTTTGATTTTTTACCACACGAAATAGAAAATATAGAACAAAAACTTTTGGAGAAAGTCATAGATTGGGAAAAAGTAGAACTAGGAGAAAAAGTTTATGAAGAAATAACGCATTTTTTCCAAAACCTTGAAAATAAAATAGAAAAATCTATTTTTAGTAAATTTTGGCATTGGTTGGAACAATTATTTTATAAAATAATTGGCAAAAAATTTTCACACCTAAACGAAATATACCTTATTCGTTGGAAAGGTGAACTTACACCAAAAAAATGGAAGGTTTTAGACACAAATGGCAAAGGCATAGAAATAGCCCATAATATGCATCAAATAGGGCTTACAAAAGATTATTTATTATTGGCTGATACCAATTTTAAGTTTTCTTTTGATGTTATGATAAATAATCCATTCCCTCACAATTATAGAATTGATGCGTTTTTCAGAAAACTCATTAGTGGTATTATGAATGATTATTCTAGCATTTATATTGTTAATAGAAAGGATTTATTAGATGATAAAACCTCTGTAATAGCTCAAAAAACAACTTTGCTGGTAGAAACAGTCCATTTTTCTGCTAACTACGAAAATCCAAATGGCATTATTACGGTGCATACAGCACATAATTGCTCTGCTTGTCCTGCGGAATGGTTGCGCCCTTATGATACACTCAAAATAAATGAAAATAATACACAAAGTGTTAGACAAGAGATAGATACAGAGCGTTTGGGGCTAATTGCAGTTGGTGAAATGGACATAGGGAAAATAGGAAAATGCGTCATAGATGCTAAAAATGGCAAATTATTAGAAGATAAAACGAGATTTTTGTACCTCACAGGAGAAGACAAAGAAGGTAATCTTACCCAAGCCCATACGTGGGCGGTGGGCTTATACACGTACAGGGATATGCTCTCACCTGATGAAAATGTAGCAGAAATTACGCATATTTTTTGGCAAAGTTATGGGCTTTCTAAGAAAATGCTGACTGATTTTATTTATGATTTGTACAAAAATCCTAAAAGAAATAGGATTTTTCAGGCGGAAGAAGTGCTTGCTTTTACTGAAAAAGAAACACCATATATTTTAAAATGTGTGGCTACTGATACAATGACAGTAGATGATTATTTTTTGTTTCCAAAAGATTATTTTATGTGGTCTTTGCAGTTTGTACCACGCAAATACACGCAAAATGAACGTAATGAGGCAATTCCTTTGCAAAAAGATGGTTATATTTTTTGTACTGTGGTTACAACAGATATAGTGGTCGTGAATGGTAAAGAAACAAAACAACATAATTCTGAAATATGGCTTTTTGATGCGAATAACCTTGCGCAGGGTGCAATTTGCAAACTTGACCACCCAGCAATGCAATTTGCCTTTACTATTCATAGCGTTTGGGTGAAAGAGGCAAATGAGGTTTCTACACCTGATTATGTTATTCCTATGAAACCTGATTATGATTTTATGATAAATAAAATAACCAATAAAACGCTACAAAAAGAGGCTCAAACAATTTTTGATGAATATGTTTATCCTCATTTCAAATAAAAATAATAAAATATCTTACAAAAACTAAATAAAATAATTTCTCTAACTAATGAATAATATAAAAAGAAAAGCAAAAGAACTTCTTGGGCTAGATTTGGAAGAAGAATGGAGTAAAGAATATAAAAGAATAGGTAATTTATATGCTTTTTGGGGTGGTATTATGGTCGTGTTTTTTTATCCAACAAGTATTTTTCCGCAATGGAACACGCCAAAAGACAATGAAATGCTTTGGTGGTTTTTTAGATTTACACCTTCTTTGATAGTGGCTATTACACTTGTTTTATTCAAAAAATTCAAATTTAGCCACGAAATAGTCTTTGAAGTGATTGCTTTTGTAATTTATATGGGTGGTGCTTACTGGGTGAATAGTACAGATTGGACTTCTCACCTAATAAGTAGCATCACACTATTTTTGACTGGTGCAATACTTACTATTTTGCGCCCACATTTGTTTATTATTAATTTTTCTTATGTATTATTTATAAATATTCTTTTTTATGTAATATTTTGTAATAAAAATGTACTGGATTTCTTTTTGGAAAAAGGGTTTGCCATATTTCTCGTTGCTGGAATAGCTTGTTTTACAGTTGCTATTTATAGGTATTATCTCCTCAAAAACAATTTTAAACAGCGTTTTGCTCTTGCAGAAGCTCTAGAAATGCTAGAAGAAAGACACGAGGAACTCAAGCAGCAACACGAAGAAATAATGACACAAAGAGATGAAATAGAAGCACAAAAAAATATTATTGAAGTCAAAAATCATAATATAGTGAGTAGCATTACTTATGCAAAACGTATTCAAACCGCTATTTTACCTGAAAAGCATACTTTTGAAACGCATTTTAAGGAGCATTTTGTACTTTATAAGCCTAAAGACATTGTTTCAGGAGATTTTTATTGGATGTTGGAACACGAGGATTTAGTGTTTTTTGCAGTAGCAGACTGTACTGGTCACGGTGTGCCAGGTGCGCTGATGAGTATGCTTGCAAAAGGAATGTTGGATAATATCGTACTTGATAAAAATATCTATGAACCTGACCAAATACTCATAGAGCTGCATAAATCAATTACTTATGCACTCAAACAAAGCACAACAGGCGCACATGACGGGCTAGATTGCGGCTTATGTATGTGGAACAAAAATACTAGAAAGCTGAAAATTTCTGGAGCGCATCATACTGTTATTTATATTCATAATAACGAGATGAAATTATTAAAAACAACTAATAAAGGTATTGGAGGCTCTATTGAGGAAGAGGATACTATATTTTTCAATATACACGAGCTACAAATAGAAGAAAATACAACACTATATTTGTTTTCTGATGGCTTTCAAGACCAGTTTGGAGGTGAGCAGATGCGTAAATTTTCTTCAAGACAACTACATAGCCTTTTGGAATCTAACCACCAAATGCCTATGCACAATCAGCAAAAACTATTAGAAAACACTATTACAGCGTGGATGGAGGCAACTAATCAAAAACAAATAGATGATATTACTGTGATGGGAATTAGGCTATAAAAAAATTACAAGTATTCCTCAAAATACGCAAAAGTGTTATTCTGATTATCAGAATAACACTTTTTTATTATTATCAGTTAGATTATTTTATGAAACTACTTTGAAAATCAAATTTGCAGCAAGTTTTGCGGTTTGTTCATCTCTATCAAATTGTGGATTAAGTTCTGCAATATCAAAAGCAATGATTTTGCGAGTATTGGCAAGGTAATCTAAGAGCGCAAAAATCACCTCTGGATAAACACCTTCTCCATTTGTAGCACTTACAGCAGGCGCAAAAGCAGCCGCAAAAACATCCATACAAACCGTAATATAAAGCGCATCTTTGTCAGCTACAAAATATTCTAATTTTTCTAATAATTCTGATAAATAGTGCATATTTACCCTATTTGAGAGGATATATTTTGCGCCAATTTCTTTTGCATTATTGAAAATTTTGGTTGTATTGCTTTGTTTTTGGATACCAATAGCAAGATAATGAAAAGGCATAGCATTCTTTTCACAAAGCTCTGAAATTTGCAAAAAAGGCGTACCAGAATTGCCTTTCCCAGTTCTATCTATAGCATTTTCTTTGTAGCTACGAGTGTCCAAATGTGCATCAAAATTGATAATACCCACATTTAGTTGATGTTTTCTTGCGAAATGATGAATACCCAAATAATGCCCGTAGGCTACCTCGTGTCCGCCACCCAAAACAATACTTTTGTAGCCTTTGGAAAGAATATAATCAATTTTCTCTCCTAAATCCACTTGTGCATCTTCCAAAAAATCACCCAAACACACCACATCTCCAATATCAATAATTTTACTTTTATCAGAAAGATGATAGGGAAGGTTAGCAAGTGCTTTTCTAATGTGTTTTGGAGCTTCACTTGCACCAATACGTCCCAAATTACGTTTTACGCCCTCATCACAACAAAAGCCTGTAATGACGTAGCTAACGGCATCATTTGCAGATACAGGCGTAAAATCTGGGCTATTGATAGGGAGTGTTTGTATGGCTTGATGCCAGCGGAAACCCTCACGCCCATCTAGCGTGTCTATGCGTCCTTGCCAAAGTTTTTTGTTGGGTATTCTATACATTTTTTAATTGTGAATTGTAAATAACTTTGTTGCAACGAAGGATTATTAGGAAAAATAGGCTTATTAGTGTATTTTTGTTTTCCTAAAAACTGAAATATGAATGGAAACCACTCAAATAAACTTAGGCAAAGATACATATAAAATTACCAATTAGAAATAATATGATAAATCTCTTGACAAAAGAGAATATTTTGGTATTTGGATAGAAATCTCTTTAATTTCGGATAAAATATATCATTAAAAATTACGTCAAAGTCCAACTTCATACTTAAAAAATGCGCCCAGAAAATCTTGCTTTATTGGCTATTTTGACCACAAGCATTGCTAAAATTAGGAGTAGCTACTTTTGGGTTTATTTTGGAGGCTACAATTCTTGTAATGAGTGTTTTAGTAATCATTTTATCAAAAACATTACTAAAAAATTATCAAGAAAATCAACCAAAAAATACATCAGAAAACCAAATAAATCAACCAAAAATCTCACAACAAAAAGCCCTATTTTTCTTACTAATTATCTCTTCTTTGGGTGCTGTGGGCGTTTATTGCAGTAATTTGGTTTATGCAACTTTGCCTGTTTCTTCTATAGTGATTGTGGGAATTTTTGGCAAAATTATTCCTGTTTTGATAGGTAAAATTTTCTATAAAGAACATATTTCACGCCAGCAATATGTGGGAATAGTCCTTCAAATAATGGCATTAGCAGTTTTTAAACTTGTTTAATCTAATATTTTTGTCTGTAAAATCTCTTTGAACTTGCGTAAAATAGCAATGATTTTCATCAAATCATCTTTATCAGTACAATCAAAAGACTTAGAAATACAATAATCTTTCTGCAACATCACCACAAAACGCCACGTTGCCCCAATCACCTCAACGCCGTAAAGTGGTTTTCCATTTTTATTTTTCTCTTGTGCAATTAAAAAAGCCTCTAAAAGTTGCGCCATTGGCTCGCCAGCAGGATTTAGTTGTGGCTTATATTCTTGAAAATGAAAATATGGATTTTTGTATAAATTCATAAAACCTGTTGCCATCATAAAATCAGATTTTACACTCAAAGAAAATCCTTCTACAATGCCTGAAAGTTTTTTATCAAAAAATGTTACAAAATTATCAAAATCAATTAAATAACCTAATTCTAATACAAAGCAAATAAATTTCATTTTTAGGTCTTCCTCACTCCAACCCGTTATTTTTGATATTACTTTTGGGTAAATCATCTCAAAAATATGCTGTTCTCCAACAGAAAACACAGGGTTTTGAACTGTAAGCCATTCTTTGACAAGTGGCGTTTCATAATCAGTAATTCTGTTGAGTTTGAAGGCAAGTACAAGTTCCGCCTCTGTCCATTGTTGTTTTTTTGACATAATTTTGAAGTATTTTTATTTCTGCAAAGATACAAAAATAATACTCAAAAAAGGGAATTTTAGGCTATTATTTGTTTATCAGCAAGTTTTTTGAAATCCTCTATAATAGACCAATTTTGCGTAAATACATACATTTTTGGACTGAAAATATCTTTAGTTTTTACATTATTTTGCAAAATCTGCAGAGTAAGTTTTTGCGCTTTATCTTGCTGATTATTAGCTATATAAGTTTTTATGACTATTTCCCACATTGGCAACATACAACCTAAATACCAATCATTTGAGTAGATATCTGCTGGATTATTGTTATTCATAAAATCCTCATAAACCTCAATAAGATGCTCTTTTCGCCCCAAAATATGCAAACTTTGCACAAGTTGCGAAATAGCAAAAGGCGTTTCATTTGCGCCCTGACACGACCTTAGCTTATTTTCAATTTCATTTTCATTTATACTACGCTCATTATGATGCAAATAAATCATTTTTTGCGCCCAATAACGCACATAAGGGCGTATATCTTGCATCTCCGCTAAAGTAGCTTCTTTATCTGATACATTCCCAAATAACCTTTTCCCAATCTTATTCATAAGTTTTGGTTTATTGTTTTTGCGGTAGTGTTCGTAAAGCAGACAACAAGCAAACGAATGGTCTTTTGCATTTGTTTTTGATTTAGAATACACTTTTGGTTTACTCATTTCGTCCAAATAACAGTTTTCTAATGCATTCATATAGTAGTCATCTGAAACAACAAAAGACTCATAAAAATAAAGTTGCCCATTTTTGGTTTTGGCAAGTTCTGCAAGTAAGTTAGTATTTTTGTTACTGTAAAAGTTCCGTTGCAAAAAATGTTTTACCTTTGGTTTTTATAAAGAAAAATACAAGTGGTTAAAATGACGTGGCATAAATTAAAAA
>JAYUKY010000032.1:0-62956 GCA_043764015.1 Raineyaceae bacterium | reverse complement strand
TGAATATAATGATGTTATTTTTATACAAAATTACAATAAAAATTTGATATATTACATTGTTATATTTTTATAAAATAGTTTCTAAACATACTCTTATGTTTGTACAAGGAAGTGCTAATTATGCATATCAATCAAATCTGTTAACAACCAATAAAAGTCCAATGTTGCCATTGGATAAGTTTACAAGGAATTTGAACATTATTACAGCTAATACTTTTAGAAATACCCTTCCTTATTGGTTATATGCAGATATTCCTGTTGCTTATGACCCTTGTACTTGCCTGAATAAAGGGCAAATTAGGATAGAAGCTGTACTAAATAATAATGCACAAGTAAATTTAGATATTGTAGGTGTACCTCGTTCTTCCCCAATCAACAATAATCAAACTAATACAAGTACAGATTTTTTGACTGGTTTTAGTGAACTTGGAGGCGTTGTTAGTGGAGGCTTAAAAGCTGCTGCAACAGTTGATGGTACTTTTCAAGAGTTGGGAAAAGGTTTACAAAAAGCATTTAGTTTAGACGTAGGGCAAGCACTAAACATAGAGGAGGATTTGGAAGAATTACAATTGTTAGCAGACCAAGGTACTGCATTTCTTAAACTAATTCCGCAAGTAGGCGAGGCGGCAAATGCTGTTATTTCATTGGTTGATTATTTTGTTTCTGGTGGAAAATCTAGCAAAGGAGCTTCTCCTTCTGGTGTAGTGATTATGAATGATTTTAAGGCAACAGGTAATATAGGAAGTGTTACTGCTATAAATGCAGTTTCTGTTTTGATACCAGGCTCTGATAGTCAAGGTACCAGCAGTACTTTAATTCCAAAATATAACAATACATTAGGGGTTTTTAATTTGTTGCGTACTCCCAAGGTTAATATTAAGACTTATTACGGAGAATTTGGTGTACCAATACGTTCAGGCTCTGTTTGGTGTGGTATTAGTGGGTGGCCAGTAGCTACCACAATATATAGAAACTACGTAGATTTACAAGTAAAATTACTTCCCAATACGCTAAATGAAGCTATTTCTTATGTCGTAAATCCTGCTATTTATCCTGATATGGAACTTTCAGACATAAAAGTAGCTATCCAAGTGGCTGGTATAGGTAAATCAGATGGTGGTAATATGGTTGCAGAAAGTAAAACAACAATCACCTATACAACAGGTTCTACTGAAATAACTGATTTGTATAGAACAGAATATTATCCCATAGGGCAAATAGGAGAGGTTACAGCTAATTTAAGAGCAGTAACCTCTGAATATGAAAGAGCTAACAACAGTAAATGGAGTTGGTGTTTGGGAAACGGTAATACTGGTTATACTTTTTACCCAGTAATTAACCTTAAAATTGTGGCACGTATCAAAAGAAAAAATACCACAAAACCAGAGGAAGATATTATTTTTATTGCTACTTATCCTGTAACTTATAGTGGTGGTAGTGTAGATACACGCCCTAGTTTTTCAAATCCTAGTTTGTCAGATGTAGTAAGGCATACACCAGTTGTAAATTTTGTCTATGGTAATGTATTTGGGGGATTTGCAAACATCCCAGTATTGAATGAAACTTTAAAAAGTAACTTAGTGATAAATGGTGGTTTAATTCGTACTGGCGGTATCAATCCTAATGGAGCTAATAGCATTCCCGTTCCGTTTCATCAAGCAATAAATGTAAAAGCATACAACATTGTGCTTGGACGAGAAGAAGCTGGTAAAGCGTACAATTATGATTTCGGTTCATCATTTATTAATACTATATTCCTTGGCGTAGATAATGATTTGGTTATAGAGGCTACTGCAGGGGATATTGTTTTTGAGGCAAAAAATACGGCTTATCAAGCTCCAGTATCACCAGCCAATGTTTTTGCGTTTTGTGATACTGATTATAAAGTACCAATGCGGAATCAAAGCAAAACAGTAGAAACCCAAGCAGAAACGCCAAAAGATGTTCCTACTTCACCAAAATCCACACAATTATTGTCTATTTATCCAAATCCAACAACTGGTGAGGCAACTATCACTTATGAGGTTGATAAAGAAGGTAGTAGCGTAGCTATTTATCTTACAAATAATTTGGGTATTCGTGTAATGGAGGTATCAAATGAGGTTTCACAGGCGCAAGGCACACATAATGTCCGCATAAATACACGCAATTTGTCGGCTGGTGTGTATTTCTACACGCTTGTACTTAATGGCGTGGCTTATACAGAAAGGCTGGTAGTCATCAAGTAAGGACTAGGCTAGCAACTGCTAGTTTTAGGATTATATGATTTTAGGATTTCAGGATTAAATACAAAAGGATAATACAGAATATAAATTTATTGTATTTTGTATTATCCTTTTTTCGTTTTGATAAAATTTGCTTTATCTTTTCTTAAACTCCACCAAACCTTTTTCTAAAAAACTGCTAAAATTCTCAATATCAGCGTTATAACCTTCTGATTGTACCATTAAATTACCTTTTGTGTCTAGCAAACAATAATAAGGTTGCGCAATAGATTGGTATTTGTCAATTTGAATAAAAAAGTTTTTCTTACCCAAAGTAGTTTTTATTTCTCCATCTTTTTTTGCTTTATAATGCTCATTTTCAGGGAGTTCTGTTTTATCATCAACATACAAAGAAATTACTACATAATTATTTTTTAGCATCTCCAAAACTCGTGGATTTACCCAAACATTTTCTTCCATTTTCCTGCAATTAGCGCAACCGTGACCAGTAAAATCTAAAAAAACAGGTTTATTGACTTTTTGTGCATACGCAAACCCTTGTTCGTAATCAAAAAATCCCTCAATTCCGAGTGGCATTTTCAGAAATTCTGCGTATTTTATTTTTTCTTTGAGCATTTTATTGTTTATTGGAGAATTTCCTGCATTTTGTTTGATTAAATCATCTAAATCAAAGTTATTGGTCGTTTGCGGCGGAATAATCCCTGATAAAAGCGTAAGATTTGCACCAAAAAGACCAGGCAACATATACAAAGAAAAAGACAAACTAACCATAGCAAAAAGCAAACGAGGTACAGAAATTTTTTCTATTTTGCTGTCGTGTGGGAGCGTGATTTTGCCCAACAAATACAAACCCAAAACCGCAAAAATTACTATCCAAATGGTCAAAAACTCATCTCTATCCAAAATTCCCCAATGATAAGCCAAGTCTGCGGTACTCAAAAACTTAAAAGCAAGCGCAAGTTCTGCAAAGCCTAAAACCACTTTTAGCACGTTGAGCCAGCCACCAGATTTTGGTAAACTTTTCAAAAGTGAAGGAAAAATAGCAAAAATAACAAAAGGAATAGCAAATGCAGACGAAAAAGCCATCATTCCAAGCGCAGGACGCAGGATTTCGCCATCAAAAGCAGCTAAAATTAGCGTTCCTGCAATGGGTGCAGTACACGAAAACGACACCAAAACAAGTGTAAAAGCCATAAAGAAAACGCCCAAATAACCACCTTGGTCAGCTTTTTCGTCTATTTTGTTCACCAACCAACTAGGCAAAACCAATTCAAACATTCCTAAAAAAGACAATGCAAAAAAGATAAAAACACAAAAGAAAATAATATTCGCTGTTGCGCTTGTACTCAAATCATTGGTAAAATCAACGCCCATAAAAGCTGACACAAGTCCGCCAATCAGCGTATAAATGGCAATAATGGCAAAACCATAAACCAACGCTTTCGTAATTGCTTGTTTGCGTACTTTGCGCTGATGTTCTTGCGTGTGGATTTTTAGGCGTTCTGGTGTAAGAGTTGCTGCAAATTCTGGAGATATTTTTGAACTATCTTTCATAAAAATTGATACTGTCATTGGTATCATTGGGAACACGCAAGGCGTTAGAAGTGCCAACAGACCACCTCCAAATGCAATTATCAAAAAAGATAATAAACTTACAGCAGGTTTTGGTGGCAGTTTTTGGTTAGAAATTTCAGAAATATTTTTTGTAGTATCTTGTGTACTATTTTGGTTTGGAATAGTAGTGGGAACAGTTGATGTATCACTATTTACACTATCTATTTTTCCGTTTTTTTTTTCAACAGGTACTTTTGAGGCTTCTGTTTGAATTATTTTGATGTCATTAAAAGTTGTTTTATATGTTCCTTGTTTGCAAGTACCTTCTTTATCAGAACAAACTTGAAAATCTATTTCTGCATTGAAATTTAATCTTTCACCTGCAGGGCTTCCCCCCAATAACTTGATTTTCTGACGAAATTCTGCTTTTTTCTTAAAAATGGTAATATCCATATCAAAGGTATTATCAAATTTTTTCTCAAAACCAATACTTTCTAATCTGCCTACAAGTTCAAAAGAAGGGTCTTTTTTAGCTTTTATGCTTGTAATTTGAGGTCCGCCTTCTCCAAAATTAGAACCATAAAGATACCAATCAGCCTCAATAGTAACGCTATAAACGAGTTCTACAATATCACCAGTTTTTGCTTCTTTTGTAGGAGAGGAGATACTCCATTGAGAATGAGGTGTTTGTGCTAAAAGAATGTTTTGTAGAAAAATAAGCAAAAAGAAGAAAACAAAGTTTATTTTTTTCATTAAAATAGTTTTTTGTAAAATTGGAGATATATTATTTTTATGCAATAGTATCAGAAGTAATTAAAATTGGCGTAGCATCAAAGAAAATCACGTCTTCTTTGTTTGCTATTTTGCTAAAAATAGGCATTTCAAATTCCTTTACAACTGCTCTTTCAATAACAAGAAGTGGGTTTTTATGTGCTTGATGCCTAGCAGGTAAATTTTCTAGTTCTTCTTTGGTGAAAGGTTTTGAGGTTTTTATTTTTTTGACATAAGTTCCACGTTTAAATTTAACTTCCAAATCATTCCAATTCACGTTTTTCTCAAGCATCATTTTGTTTTGCATCTCACTTCCATTCATTTTTAACAATTCTTTGTGTGAAAATAAACTTTGTGCAAGCATTGAAATACTATTTTTTGTAGCATCATTTTCACGCCACAACAACTGTACACAAGCATCTAGCAAAGTAGGGGTTTGATAAATTCTACAATCAAAGTTAGCTATTTTGTTATGTTTAGGCAAAAGTTCTAATCTTTTTTCATTAAAAAAAGATACACATTTACCTGTTAATTTTGATAAAATCTTTTGTTTTTTTCCATCATTATAGATTAAACTTTTGTGGTCTGCGCAATATAAAACTAATGTAATTTCGTCACTTTGGGTATATCCAACAGCTGCATTGGTTTCTTGTACCAAAAATTTTGTGGTTTCAATCATAAGTTCCGTAAGATTTTCATCAAATGGTCTGTCTAATCCTTTCGTCCACGTATGAAAATTGTTGCCATCTAATCTTATAATAACGGGCAACATTGGTATCATAAGTTCGTTAGAAAAGTTTTTCTCCAACCATTTGCACCAATCTCCTAATGTCTGAAAATCCATATTTTTTTAGTTGTTTTTATGTTTAAAAGGAATGATTATTTATAAAAATTTCTTCAAATTTTCATAAATAAGATGTACAGGAAGCCCCATTACATTAAAATAAGAACCTTCTATGCGCTTCATTCCAATCATTCCAAGCCATTCTTGCGCTCCATAGCTGCCTGCTTTGTCGTAAGGTTTGTAGTTTTCTATATAAAAATGAATTTCCTCGTCAGTTAGTTCCTTTAAGAACACTTTTGTTGTGTCTGCAAAGGTAATTTTTTTGTCTTTGCTCATTATACATACGCCTGTAATCACGTCGTGTGGCACGCCTGAGAGCATTTTGAGCATTGCTTTTGCTTCCGCAAAGTCTGCTGGTTTGTTCAAAATTTGATTATTGATAGCTACAATGGTATCTGCAGTAATAATAATCTCGTTAGTTATTTCTCCTAAAAATGCCTCTGCTTTGCGTATGGCAAGAATAACTGGTATTTCGTGGGCGGGCAAAGTCGGCAAAAAATCTTCAGGAGTATCTTTTGTTTTTACAGTAAAAACTATGCCAATATCTTGTAAAAGCTGTTTTCTACGTGGTGAGCCAGAAGCCAAAATAATAGGAACATTAAAGGAAAGCATATTTTAGTGTTGAGTTTGTAAAACTTCCCGAAAGTTGGAAACTTTCGGGAAGTTATTTGTAGATTTTAAGTTAATTAAGGCTTTTCAACCACTTTTCAATGGCTAATTTTTCTGTAGCATTCATCTTAATAATGGTTATTTGTACAAGTTCCAAACCAATTTTAATGATTGTTCCAGCACCTTTTGGGCGTATTTCTAGTTGAATCTCTTTGTTTTTGATAGCGTTAGCAAAAAGATTAGTGATTTCTGTTGCTTGTTCTGTGCTGATTGTCACATTAAACGGTTTTCCACCACTATACATGCCTGAAGAACTGTTTTCTGGTGTGATTGGCACATATTCTACATTTTTGGAGTTTATAATGTAGGTATTATTGCTGCCATCAATGTATTTGTAGCTGATTGTTGTTTTCTTTTGTGCCATTGCGTTGAAATAAGAAACAAAAATAAGTAAAAAAACAAGTAATGTTTTCATAAGAAATTATTTATTATTATTGAATTTTGAAAAACGGACTTATTAGCGTACTTTTGAGTTTATAAACGCAAAGATAACTATTTTAATTGTGAATTTTTATAATCTCAAAATAAAATATAATACTTTGATTATCAATATATTGTACTAATTCACAACTCATAATTTATAACTCACAACTCATTATGAAACTTTGTTTTGCCAGCAACAACGCCCACAAACTAGAAGAAATTAGGCTTTTAGTAGGAGATTTGTTTGAGATTGTCAGTCCAAAAGATTTGGGTTGCACAGAAGAAATCCCTGAAGATTTTGCAACATTAGAAGAAAATTCTTTGCAAAAAGCTAATTATATCAACCAAAATTATCATATTGATTGTTTTGCTGATGATTCTGGATTAGAAGTAGAAGCCCTCAATGGTGCGCCTGGTGCATTTTCTGCTATGTATGCAGGCACACATGGCGACCACGAGGCAAATAATGCACTTCTTCTGAAAAATCTACAAGATAAAACCAACAGAAACGCAAGGTTTCGTACTTGTATTACGCTCATAAAAAATGGACAAACACATCAATTTCAAGGAGTTATAGAAGGAGAAATACTCACAGAAGAGCGTGGAGAACAAGGGTTTGGTTATAATCCTGTTTTTGCGCCAAAAAATCAACTAGATAACGCTCAAAGAACTTTCGCACAAATGGACATCACAGAAAGAAATATGCTTAGTCACAGAGCTAAGGCACTTTTCCAGTTGCTAAAATTTCTTAAAAATGAAAAATAAAATACTCAATACATCTATTCAACTAAAAATATGGCTACCAACGACAGAGAAAAAATTATCCAAAAAATACAAAATGCCCTCAAAATTCAGCCTGAAAAGCTACCAACTCAACCTAATTTTACGGCTGAAATCTATACAGATAGCCCAGAAATGGATTTAGCAGTTATTTTTGCACAAAATTTTACGGCTATGCAAGGCAAGTTTTGTTTTTGTGGAGATGAGCAGGATTTTATAGATAATTTGGAAAAATTATTGCGTGAAAAACAAACCAAAGAGGTTTTTGTGTGGGAAAAACCTCTACAAGAGATTTTTGATGTGGCACAAATTCCTTACAAAGGAAATGGTATTGATTTTATGGCGGCAGATATTGGTATAACTACCTGTGAGGCACTTGTGGCACGTACAGGTAGTCTAATTGTGTCTTCTAATACCACAAGTGGCAGACGACTTTCCATTTACCCAAATATTCACGTAGTGGTGGCATTTACCTCACAACTTATTTATGATTTGCAAACTGCCTTGGAACAAATCAAGCTGAAATACAAGTATTTACCTTCAATGCTTTCTGTCACGACAGGACCTAGTCGCACCGCAGACATTGAAAAAACGCTTGTTTTGGGCGCACACGGACCAAAAGAACTTTATGTGTTTTTGATTGATGATTTTGTAGAACAAGAAGAAGTAATTGAGGTGGGAAGTTAGAAGTACGAAGTACGAAAAAGTTAATCACGAAATTTCTACTAAAAAATTCTCCAATTTGTATTTTTATAATAGCTTAATAATCAAAATTCGTACCTCGTACTTCTTATTTCGTACCTGTTCCCTAGTGTTAAAAAAACAATTATTCAAAAATTGGTATCTTTTTTGTATCTTTGTAAAAAAATATTTAATAAAATAAAAACTTATGATGCGTATCAATACATTAACTTTTCTGTTGATTTTCAGCTTTTTAGCTATCTTTTCTTCCTCTCGTGTTTACGCACAAGGCGACAACTTTATTGTTCAAAAATCTGGTCTGAAAGTAGCTTATAGCCTTCAAAACCTGCGTACTGTCAAAGATAATCTTGGAAGTAGTTGCGACGAATACAAAATTACGGTTTACTTTACCAATACAACTAGCGACAATTTGGCGGTGGCGAGTTCTTTGTCTGTGGTATCTTCTACCAGTTGCGCCAAGTTAGGGAATATCACTTCTGACGTTCAGAAAGAAACTTTTACACTGAATGGTGGTGATGTTATTCAGAAAATTTATTCAATGTTTTTGCTTGCTGGTGTGCCACCAAGTAGTCAAATTAAACTGCTTTTGTTAGATGTGGTAAATAACACACAAAAGCAATTAAATGACCAAACTAGCTCTGAAAAACAACTTTTGGAAGCAGAGCGTAAACGCCTTGAAAAGGAAAAAGAAGATGCCGCAAAAAAAATCAAAGAACAAGAAAATGATGCTAATGCACGTATAGCTAAGCAACGTGAAGACGAAATAAAACGCTTGGAACGTCAGAAAGAAGAAGAACGCAAACTAGAATACGACAAAATGAGCCTTGACGACAAACGCAAGGCAGAACAACAAAAATTTGAAGCAGAAAAACTCAACAAAGAGTTAGAAATGCGCAAAATGGAGAGTTCTGGGTATATTTTGTTTATGGTTGATGTTAAAGCGGAAATTAAAGTTGATGGCGTACTGATTAAGACTGTTGAGGCAAATGAAAGCCATAAAGCACTCGTTAATCCTGGTCAAGTTTATATTGAAGTTACGCCTGTCGCAGAGCCAAAACTTGCTGTAAAACAGGTTGCAGTCGTGAAAATCAAAGAGCAAGTCGTAAAACCATTTAAGTTTTATGCCAAAATGAAGAAAAAAGAAGATGCTCGTAAACTTGCTGACGACCTTGAAAAGAAAACCGCAGAAAGCAAAAGAATGTCAGAAGAAGATGCAAGAAAACGCAGAGAATTGCTTTTAGCAGAAGCGAAAAACTATGCAGAAAATCTAAAAAAAGGTCGTGAAATGACCATTACACAGGTTTTGGGTGAAGATATTGCAGAATTTGAAGGAAATGGTATCACCCCATTTATGCAGGCTTTGCTAGAAAATAAAAGCAAAGATTTGACACTTCTAACGCTTTTGGGTGCAGATATTCATCAAACAAATATGGCAGGTGTGCCTCCTGTGGCTATAATGACACTTGCTAATGCGCTTGGAAAAGTTGATACCTCCATTGTGCGTATGCTTGTGCGCAAAAATGCGCCCACGAGCTTTAAAGGCAATATTTTTTTAGATAAAGAAAAGAAAAATAGTGTAAAAACCCTTTTAGGGATTGTCGTTTTTTATAATAAAATGGATTTGATACGTTATTTTGTGGAAAGTCTTAAAGTGGATAAAAATGAGAAAATCAATGATTTGGGGCAAACAGCACTGATTTTAGCAACAATAAATAACCAAAAAGAAATAGTTGATTACCTTTTGGCACAAAATACAGACGTTAATATCAAAGATAATGCAGGCAAAATAGCCTTTAATTATGCGTTTGAAAGTCTAAAAACTGATGCTACTACACCTATTTTTGATGTGCTTTTTGCTAAAAATCTTGATGTTAATATGCCCGTTTTGCTTGCTGACGGCTCTACAACAAGTTTGCTTTTGCTTGCAACAGAAAAAAATCAGAAAACTATTGTAAAAAAATATTTGGAAAAAGGCGCAAAAACAGAAATTACCAATAAAGATGGTCAAACTGCTATTTTCTTAGCAAAAGACCCACAAATGTTGGAAATTTTGCTTGCTGCAAAAGCTAATCCAAATCATACAGATGGCAAAGGAAATAGCCTTTTGGCTTATACAGATAAGCCAGAAACTGCTCGTTTGCTTTTGGAAAAAGGCGTAAGTTTGTATAAAGGTTATCCTTTGCATAACGCTATAGAAAATGGTAATTTGGAGCTTGTGAGGTTGTTTTTGGAGAAAGGCTCTGCGCCAAACTCTATCAATATGAATGGTGAAACTGCCGTACATATTGCCGCAATGAAAGATAAACAAGATATTGCCAAACTTTTGATGGCAAAAGGTGGAGATGCAAAAATGAAAAATTTTAAAGGAAAAACACCTTTAGATATTTCAAAAGATGCAAAAAATAAGCAAATGACACTTATTTTGAAGAAAATTAAGAAATAAATTCAATTACGAATTACGAATTATCAATTACGTTGAAAATGTAGAGATAAGGCATTGCCTTATCTCACTCGCTACACGCAAAAAATGAAATCAGACAAAGAAATTAGTAAATTTATGAGCCTTGTACTTAGGCACAATCCAGATAAAATTGATATTATTTTGGACGAAAACGGCTGGACAGATACAGCCGTTTTTATCTCCAAAATGAATACAAAAGGTTTTGGTTTGGATATGAAAAAATTGGAAGAAATTGTACAAAACAATGATAAACAGCGTTTTGCCTTCAACGAAACCAAAGATAAAATACGAGCTAATCAAGGTCATTCTGTAGATATTGATTTAGCACTTTTACCAACACAACCCCCAGAAATTCTGTATCACGGAACAAGTGAAAATGTACTTTCTTTCATAAAAGAACAAGGAATAACCAAACAGAATAGACAACACGTCCATCTTTCTACACAAATAGAAACTGCTATAAAAGTAGGCTCACGACATGGGAAAGTAGTTGTTTTGACTGTGCGAGCCTTAGAAATGCACCAAAACGGAGAAAATTTTTATATTTCTGATAATGGTGTTTGGCTTACTGATATGGTCGCAACTCAATATATTGATTTTTAAGAAAATTTACTTGCCACAAATACACAAATGATTGTATTTATTCGTGTATTTGTGGCAAATAAATTATAGATATTTTTATTTATTTCAAACTTCCCACCATATCCGCAGGAATGACCCACGCATCAAATTGCTCTGAGGTTACAAGCTCCAATTCTACCGCTGCCTGACGTAAAGTTTTATTTTCTTTATGTGCTTTTTTAGCAATTTTAGCGGCATTTTCGTAGCCAATATGCGTATTTAACGCAGTTACGAGCATCAAAGAATTTTCTAAATGTTGCTTAATGATTTCGTTGTTTGCCGTAATGCCAACAGCGCATTTGTCAGCAAAAGAAACACAAGCATCACCCAACAATCTACCCGACAAAAGCACGTTATAAGCAATCAAAGGTTTAAAAACATTCAATTCAAAATGACCATTTGAGCCACCAATACCCACTGCAACATCATTTCCCATCACTTGTGCACAGACCATAGTAAGTGCTTCTGGTTGTGTAGGATTAACTTTTCCTGGCATAATAGACGAACCAGGCTCATTATCAGGGATAACAATCTCGCCAATGCCCGAACGTGGTCCAGAACTAAGCATACGAATATCATTTGCAATCTTCATAAGTGAAACAGCAGCACGTTTTTGCGCACCAGAAAGTTCTACCATTGCATCGTGAGCCGCTAAAGCCTCAAATTTGTTGGGTGCAGTAACGAAAGGCAAACCAGTCAAATCAGCAATTTTTTTAGCAACAAGTACATCATAACCTTTTGGCGTATTCAGCCCAGTTCCTACCGCAGTTCCACCCAAAGCAAGTTCTGCAACCATTTCAAGGGCATTTTTGATAGCTCTGATGCTGTTAGTGATTTGTTGGACATAACCAGAAAACTCTTGCCCAAGTGTGAGCGGTGTAGCGTCCATAAAGTGCGTTCTACCCGTTTTGACAATGTTTTTAAACTCTTCCACCTTGCCTGCAAGCGTATCACGTAGTTTTTCAAGTCCAGGAATAGTAATCTCAACGGCTTGTTTGTAGGCGGCAATGTGCATTGCGGTTGGGTACGTGTCGTTGGAAGATTGAGATTTGTTTACATCATCATTTGGGTGCAAAACTTTCTTCTCATCTGTGAGTGCGCCACCGCTCAAAACGTGCGCCCTGTACGCTATGACCTCATTCACGTTCATATTAGACTGTGTTCCAGAGCCAGTTTGCCAGATGACAAGGGGAAATTCTGTATCTAGTTTTTTCTCCAAAATCTCGTCACAAACTTTGCCAATAAGGTCACTTTTTTCCTTAGAAAGTGCGCCAAGTTCTGCGTTTGCCATTGCAGCGGCTTTTTTGAGATAGGCAAAGGCATAAATAATTTCTTTTGGCATTGATGCTTCTACACCAATTTTGAAATTATTGCGACTACGCTCTGTTTGTGCGCCCCAATAGACGTTTGCAGGCACTTTTACCTCGCCCATTGTGTCTTTTTCTATGCGGTAATCCATAAATATTTTAGTAAGATGAAAGATTATTTTTTGTTAAATGAAGGCAAATATAAGATAATTTTATTTGATTTTTCTATTGGAAAAATATTAAATTTTTGTAGAATATTATTGATATATTTGTGCTAAACAAAGGGATTAGATATTTTAATGAAAAAAACAGTTTTATCTTTATTTTCTGGTTGTGGCGGAATGGATATTGGCTTTGAAGGCGGCTTTAAAGTACCAAAATCTGTGCTTAATAAGGCTATTCACAAAGATTGGATAGATAATGAAGATGAAAATAATATTTTTTTGAATGAAACTATTTTTGAAACAAAATTTGCAAACGACATCAGTAACCACGCCAAAATTGCGTGGAATAACTATTTTTCAAAAAAACGTGGTAAAGAACTCAACGGAACATACACCGTTTCTAGTATTGTTGATTTGGTAAAAAGATACAAAAATGGTGATTTATCTGTATTTCCTGCTGATATTGATGTTGTAACGGGTGGTTTTCCTTGTCAAGATTTTAGCGTAGCAGGCAAAAGAAATGGTTTTACATCTCACAAAGACCATAATGGCAATATTATCAACGAAAATGTAGATATTCCAACAGAAGAAACTCGTGGAAGCCTATATATGTGGATGCGTGAGGTGATTAAAATTATAAAACCCAATATTTTTATTGCTGAAAATGTCAAAGGATTAGCTAATTTGGGCGAAGTAAAGACAATTATTCAGAATGATTTTGCCAATATTGAAGGGGAAAGTTATTTGGTATTAAATCCAAAAGTCTTACATTCAGGGAATTATGGTATTGCGCAATCTCGTGAGCGTATTTTTTTTATAGGATTTAAGAAATCTGCACTTTCTGAAAATGCACTTTTGGAACTTAGCAAAGAAAGTATTAATGAAAAAATAAGCCCTTATCCTATTGCTACTCACCGCATTAATGGAGAAATGCACTATTCTGAATACGAAAAACTCTTAATTCCGTTTACGCAATCTAAACAAGTGCTTTCTGATTTGAAAGAACCTAATGAAAGTGAAGATTTGTCGCAAATTTATTACTCAAAAGCAAAATTTATGGGTACTCATTGTCAAGGGCAAAACGAAATAAATCTTAATAAACTTGCACCAACAATACGTGCAGAACATCACGGAAACATAGAATTTAGACGTTTATCAGCAGAAAAAGGAGGCAAAAATACACAAGAATTAGCAGAAGGAAAACAGGAACGCAGACTTACATTAAGAGAGTGCGCAAGAATACAAACTTTTCCTGATGATTTTAATTTTGTCATACCTTCTAATGATAAAAAAACAAAGTTTTTAGTAAGTCCCTCGCAAGGCTACAAACTTGTAGGAAATGCCGTTCCTCCGCTTTTAGCCTATCATATTGCCAAAAAAATAGAAAGTAATTGGGATTATTATTTTGATAAAATAGAAAAAAATTAGCAAAAAATGAATTTACAAACATCAAAAGAAATAGAATTAAAGACGTTTTTGTCTGTTTATTTTTTAGAATTAGAGATATTTATGAACTTGCATATTGACGAATTAAAAGAGATAAAATTTCAGTCAGAAGAAGCAAATACAGATGAATTTATCAAAAAATATTTTAAAGATTTAATTCTAAAACGCACTAATATTGTTTCTACAAACATCAAAAAAATCAATATTTTCAGTAATAATGAAAGTCAAGAAATTGCAATTGAAAAATTGCTAAAATTCAGTATTACAAGCGTTTATATGCCAGAAGAGCTAACGCAAGAACAGAAAAAAGTTATTCAAAATAGTAAGAAATCCAATTATACAAATCCAGACCTTTTGCTGAAAATTGAAAATGGAGAGGAGATTTATTTTGAGTCTTTGGAATTAAAATCAACCAAAAATAATAATATTCCAGGTTCAAGTGTGCAACAAATTTCACCTTTTGAGTGGGTTATTTTTGTAAAAAGAAGTGATAAAAAAATTGAAGTTTCTACAGGATATTACATCAACAGTATTACTGAAAAGTTGCCTTTCCCTGATAGAAGTCCAAGACCGCAAATTGGCTTTAATACGCTTTTTGAGTGGAATGAGAAAAATAGAATTATCAAAAATAATATCCTAACCATTACTGATAATCAAGATATTACGCAGCAAAAAATAAAATTATTAGCTGATTGGCAGGAATTTTTGGCAATAGAATGGTTGGAAATTATCAAAACAGAAAAGATAAAAGATAATGAAAAATGGTTTAATAATGCGTTAAGAAAATTTGCCATAAAATTCTTAGAATATACAGAAACACTAACATTAGAGGATAAAAATAAACTTTTAGAAAAACTAAAAGTATTGACAAAATAAGGATTTCTAAATGATGCCACTTTCAATGTTTATCCTCAAAAAAGCAAAAAAAATCTTATTTTTCTCTCTTTTTTTGTTATTTTTGCAACAGAATAATTAAACATAACTAATGATTTCTTACGAAAAATTTACCCTGAAAAATGGGTTGCAAGTTTACATACATCAAGACAAAACAACGCCTATAGCGGCTTTCAACCTACTTTATCAAGTTGGGGCAAGAGATGAAGACGAAAATAAAACTGGTTTTGCACACCTTTTTGAACACTTAATGTTTGGTGGTTCTGTCAATATTCCTGTGTTTGATGAGCCTTTACAACAAGTTGGCGGAGAAAATAATGCTTTTACCTCAAACGACATCACCAATTATTATATTACTTTGCCTGTAAGCAACCTAGAAACTGCTTTTTGGCTAGAATCTGACCGTATGCTTTCACTTAATTTTGATGATAAATCACTAGAAACACAACGAAAAGTAGTCATTGAGGAATTCAAACAGCGTTATCTAAATCAGCCTTACGGTGATGCGTGGCTACATTTGCGCCCACTTGCCTACAAAACGCACCCTTACCGTTGGGCAACCATTGGCAAAGAGATTTCGCATATTGAAGATGCCACTATGGACGATGTGAAGCACTTTTTTAAGAAATTTTATATTCCAAATAATGCTATTTTAGTGGTTGCAGGAAATGTTACTACAAACCAAATCAAGGAGTTAGCAGAAAAATGGTTTGCGCCTATTCCTGCGGGTGCGCCTTATGTACGCAACATTCCGCAAGAAGAGAAACAAACAGAAGCAAGAACAGCAGAAATTTTTGGAAAAGTGCCACAAAATGCCATCTATAAAGCCTACAAAATGCCTGATAGATTGGATAAAAACTATTATGTGGCTGATTTGATTGGTGATATGCTGGGGCGTGGCAAATCTTCTCGTTTGTATCAGAAACTCGTCAAAGAAAAGCCACTTTTCAACGAATTGAGTGCCTATATTTCTGGCTCTATTGATGCTGGACTTTTGGTTATTCAGGGAAATTTGAATGATAATATTACTCTAGAAGATGCAAATAAAGCTATTGAAACCGTTGTAGATGAATTTTTGATGGAAAAATTATCAGAAACAGAACTGGAAAAAGTTAAAAATAAAGCTATTTCTACGGTGCTTTTTTCAGAAGTAGAACTCTTAAATAGAGCTATGAATTTGGCGTATTTTGCCGCACTTGGCAAGGTTGAAATGGTGAATGAAGAAGAAAATATATTAGCAAATATTACTGTAAAAGACATAAAAGAAGTAGCAGAAGACATTTTGTGTCCTACAAATTGTGCTACACTTTTTTATAGAAAACAAAATTGATGTGTGATATGTGATATGTAATGTAAATACAATTTACGACAAAAAACACATCACACATCACACATCACACATCACACATCACACATCACACATCACACATCACACTGCGTTTGGATAAGGTTTGGTACGATATCAGTTGGTTTTCACCGTATTTGTTGGGTGAATACACTTGGGAAAATAATTATGTGCTTTATGTGCTAATTCTTGTCCCTTTTTTGTTTGTATTTCGTTGGTTGCTGGCTATGCCACTAAAACAAAAACTTTCAAGCGCACTTTCTACACAAAAACTTAAATTTCAACCAGTTAGCTTATTACGGTTTTTGCCTGATGTGCTTTTGGGGTTTGTTTTGATGATGATTATTTTGGCTCTTGCACGCCCTCAAAAGGTAAATACACGTATAGAACGCTTTTCAGAAGGTATTGATATTGTGCTTGCTTTGGATATTTCAGAGTCTATGGTAGGAGAAGATTTACTACCAAACCGCCTAGAAGCAGCTAAGAAAGTAGCGCAAGATTTCATCAATGGGCGGTTTTCAGATAGGATTGGACTTGTCGTTTTTGCAGGTGAAGCGTTTTCATTAGTGCCTCTTACCACTGATTATACACTTTTGGAGAGTTTTATTAGTGAAATAGATTTTTCTTTGATACAAAAAAAAGGCACTGCTATTGGAAGTGCTATTGCGGTGGCTACCAACCGTATGAAACTCTCTGATGCAAAATCAAAAGTAATGATTTTACTTAGTGACGGCGACAATACCGCAGGAAATCTAGACCCACAACTTGCAGCACAACTTGCAGCACAATATAATATCAAAATTTATACAATTCTTATTGGAAAAGAAGGAAAAGTGCCAATAGGGAAAGATAAGCAAGGAATTATGTTGTATGATGACAACACAATAGACGAAACAACACTCAAAAATATTGCTAAAACTGCTGATGGGTCGTTTTTTAGGGCTACAAATAATGAAACTTTGCAAGAAATTTTCTCTAAAATTTCAAAATACGAAACTACAGAAATATTAGAAACTCGCAACACACAAACACGAGATTTTTATCAAGTTTATCTTGCGTGGGCGGTGGTTTTTTGGCTCATTTGGCTGATTTTGAAAGCTACTTTTATCAATAATTTTTTAGAAGACTGATTTTTAGGTACGAAGTGTGAAGTACGATGTACGAATGAAATACAATTATTTTGATAAAATAATTTAAAATGGAAAAAGAAGATAAATATTTTTTTGAGCAAAATATTACTCCTAAAGAGTTAGATGTACTTTTGGCTGATGCGTGGAGGCATTTTGGAGATTATTTTTTTAGAAATATGACCAGCACACAACAAAATGGTGAAGTTTGGGATATTGTGCCTTTGCGCATCAATTTAGAAAAATTTTCTTATAGAAAAAGTCAGAAAAAAGTTTTAAGGCAAAACCAAGACATCATCACAATCATTGCTGATGCACAAATCACAGCAGAAAAAATAGCTATTTTTGAAAAACACCGCCTGCGTTTTGAGCATAATAGACCAGAGAGTATTTATAATTTCCTCTCTCGTACTCCTGCAACTGCGCCCACACATACACAAGAAATTCAGCTTTACGAAAACGGCAAACTCTATGCTGTAAGTTTTATAGATAATGCGTTTGAAAGCGTTTCTAGTGTGTTTGCAATGTTTGATACGGATTTTTCTAAGCGTAGCCCTGGTATTCATACTTTGCTCGTAGAAATTGAATACGCTATCAAAAGCAATAAAAAATACTTATATTTAGGTTATGTGCACAGAGAAAGCTCTTTTTATGATTACAAAAAAAACTTTAATGCCTTAGAATATTACGACTGGCAAGGAAATTGGAAAGATTTTGAGTAATTATGATTGAGAATAGCAATTTATTTACAGTTTTCTGCTCTGTCTGTTTTTGCGGCAATATTTCCTAGTTTTTCTGCTTTGAGAAATGCTAAACAGGCTTTCTCATTATCTTTCAAAAGCAAAAAAGTAGTGCCTAAACTATGAAATCCTTTATCAAATTTTGCATCTATTTCCGTTGATTTTGCGAAATCTTTTGCGGCTTTTTCGTAGTTTTTAAGGTTATAATATATGTTTCCTCTATTATAAACGGCATTTCTATCATTTAAATTGATAGAAACGGCTTTATCAAAGTCTGCAAGTGCTTTTTCTTTGTTTCCAAGCTCACTTTGTATTGCGCCACGGTTATTGTAAAGGTCTGCAAGAGCCGTTCCCTGTTGCGGTGTAAGCAAAATAGCTGCTGAATAATCTTTGAGTGCCTCTTCTTTGTTGCCTTGTGCTTTGTAGGTTTCCGCTCTATTAAAAAGTGGTTTGTAGTCTTTTGGAGCTAATTTTATGGCTTGATTATAGTCTTGCAAAGCATTTGAAAAATCATTTTGCTCAAAATACGCTACGCCACGAGTATTGAAGGCATCTGCATTTTTTTCGTCTTTTTCTATTGCTTTATTGAGTGCTTCTATTGCCTCTACAAATTTTTTCTCTTTCATAAGTTCACGCCCTTTCAATAAAAAAGCATCTGACGAGTTGGAACAAGAAGAAAAAGTTAGCAAAAAGCTAATTAAAGCTAATAAATATTTCATAAAAATGGTTTAGGTGTTACAAATTATTGGGGTCGTGGTATTGACAATGATTTCCAACCACAAAGATACAAATATCACGCCTAGAAAACAAAAAATAATTTTTGTATTTATCTTTGCCATTATTATTGGCAAATTATAGTTTTTTAGAATTATTTTCATCAAAAATATTTTTTAGCTGATTTTTCTATTATTTTTGTAGAAATTTAAAATCAACGAATAAAATTTATCTAAAATAATCCTAATGGAAATAACAAACACAGTTTTTGGGCAAATTTCTGAAAACAACCACGAGCAAGTCGTATTTTGTAACGACCCAGAAACAGGCTTAAAAGCTATTATTGCTATTCACAATACGGTTTTAGGACCTGCCGCAGGCGGTACTCGTATGTGGGCGTATGCCAATGAAGCTGATGCTTTGCGTGATGTTTTGCGTCTTTCTCGTGGTATGACTTTCAAAAACGCCATTTCAGGGCTAAATATTGGTGGCGGAAAAGCCGTTATTATTGGAGATGCACGCAAAGATAAGTCAGAAGGGCTTTTTCGTGCTTTTGGTAAATTTGTCCAAAATCTGAATGGAAAGTATATTACTGCTGAAGATGTGGGAGTAGGTACACAAGATATGGAGTATATTGCTATGGAAACCAAGTATGTCGCAGGAAAGCCTAAAAGTTTGGGCGGAAGTGGCGACCCTTCGCCTGTAACCGCTTATGGCGTATATATGGGTATGAAAGCGGCAGCAAAAAAAGTCTATGGCTCTGATAGCTTAGTAGGCAAAAAAATTGCTGTGCAAGGCGTAGGACACGTAGGAGAGCATATTGTGGCGCATTTGGCAAAAGAAGGCGCAAAAGTCTTTATTTCTGATATTTATGATGATATTTTGAAAAATGTTGCTTCAAAATATGGTGCAGAAGTGGTAGATAAAGACAAAATTTATGATTTAGATATGGATATTTATGCGCCTTGTGCGCTAGGAGCAACTATTAATGATGATACTTTGAGCCGTTTGAAGTGCAAAATCATTGCTGGAGCGGCTAATAATCAGCTAAAAGATGAGAAAATTCACGGAGATGCCTGTCTTACCAAAGGCATTGCGTATGTACCTGATTTTCTTATCAATGCAGGCGGAATAATGAATGTTTATTGTGAGATTTCTATGCCTGTTTATAACCAAGAACGTGCCTACGAGCAAGCTGAGAAGATTTATCAATATACAGAAAATATCTTCCAAGTAGCAGAAAAAGAAAAAATAAACACACAAGAAGCCGCAATGCGTATTGCAATGGCACGCATCAACCAAATGGCTAAAATTAAAGCAACCTACTAAATTAAATGGTGAATTGTGAATGTTGAATTGTGAATGAATACACTTTTCTACAAAAATATAACAAGAACAATGTATTCATTCACAATTCACAATTTACAATTCACAATTATTTAAAATGACCCTTTCAGACAGAATAAACGTTTTTTCAGCATTAGGACTTTTTTTAGAGAAATCCTTAACGGATAATACAGAAGAATTACAAGAACTTTGCCTTTATGCGAAAGCTAAAAATGCTTGGTTTTTGCCCCAAAATACGCTTATGATGCTAAAAAGCATCTCTCAAATGCTCCAAAAAGCTAGTTTACAAAGCTGGATAGATAAGTATGATTTACCTCAAATAAAAGAAAATCCTAAGAAAATAGGTGTTATAATGGCGGGTAATATTCCTGCCGTAGGTTTTCACGATGCCCTTTGTGTACTTATTTCTGGGCATATTTTGCACGCAAAACTTAGTTCTGACGACCAACTTATTATCCCTTTTCTACTCAAAAAACTTATTTTATTTCTGCCTGAAATAGAAAATAATATCCATTTTGTAGAACGTATGAATGACGTTGATGCTATTATAGCTACAGGAAGCGACAATACAGCACGTTATTTTGAGTATTATTTTGCCAAAAAGCCACATATTATCCGCAAAAACCGACATTCTGTAGCTATTTTTAATGGTACAGAAACCAAAGAAGATTTTTTGAAATTGGGAGAAGATATTTTTACTTATTTTGGGCTTGGTTGTAGGAATGTTTCCAAGCTTTATCTACCAAAAGGCTATGATGAAAACCATGGAATAGTGCCTTTTTATGATACTATACAAGTTTTTGAAGATGTTTATGTTCATAATAAATATGCCAATAATTATGATTATAACAAGGCAATTTATCTTATCAAAAAGATAAAACATTATGATAATAATTTTTTAGTTTTGTCTGAAAGCTCTGAAATAGCCTCACCAATAGCTATGCTTTTCTATGAATTTTACGAAAATGAAAAGCATCTAAAAGAAATTATTAGTAATAATCAAGAGAAAATACAATGTATTGTTTCAAAAGAGGCTTTTTTTGAAAATAGCTTAGGAAATAGTTTTGATTTTGGGCAAGCACAACACCCACGCCTACAAGATTATGCGGATAACGTAGATACAATAGCATTTTTGGTGAAAATTTAGAATAAATAAAAAAGGTTATCAAAAAATTTGATAACCTTTTTTATTAGAAAAATATTTTTTTTATCTAAGCACTTGCAAGCTACCTTTATACTCGTAATTTTCGTACTCTATGCGGTAGTAATACAAACCAGCAGAAACTTCATCAGGATCTCCCCAAGTAAACTTTTCATTTGTAGATTGATATACTTCTTTTCCAAATCTATTATAAATAGTTATTTTTTCAAACTTATAAAGGCAAGTAGCATTTCTAAGCTCAGGAAGCGTGTAAAGTTCATTTTTGCCATCTCCATTTGGAGTAATCACATTAACTGGTTGATAGTCATCTGTAACGCCATTATCTTCTAAGATAAGTTTTACTTTCAATGTGGTGCGTAATTTCTCGCAACTCTTCCTCTCATCAATAAAAATATCTATAACCAACTCTTCTCTGCGGTTATTCTTACGTACCAAGTCACAAGTGGGAGTCCACTCAAAATCTGAATAAACTACATCTGGTGTTCCAAATTCTGGTGTTGTATATTTTATTTTTTTAGGTTCAAAAGTAAAATACTCTCCGTCACTAGCTGCTCTTGCCCTAATACGCAACATATCTCCAACATCTCTACCCACTACTGTAAATTTTACAGTTTCTTTTCCATTGGCTAAGATAGGCTTACTTATTGCATTGATGCTACCATATTGGTCTATAACTGCTATATTTTCAGTGCTGATAATCTCCCATTTAGGCGCAGGGTTATTTCTTTGAAGGACTTTTAACTTTATTTTGGTAGTAGAGGTGTTAGAATTAGGACAACTACTATCTGTAATGACTAAGTCAAAATCATAAGTATCAGTAGCATTTTTGCTGTAAAGACATTCACTCCATTCAATTACCAGATTAGCAATACCAAGCGGATTTATAACGAGTCTCAATGACGTATCACCTAATGCAAGAGTAGCAGGAAGACCTGTTGTAGCATCTATACCTCCCGTTCTTACTCTAATTTTTACAAGGTCATCTTGGGTAAGATTAGCACTTTGAGGTATAATTTGTACAAGGCGTATTCTTTTATTATTACTTGCTTTTACTTCTAGTTTAAATAATGAGCTATTGTTCAAATCTAAAATATATGCACCAGTAGAAGTTGTATTAAGACTTGGCACACTAGGTACAGGTATGAATGTAGGATCACAAGTAGCACGCACCAGATATTGAAACTCACGACGTATTTCTCCTATTTTTATGCCATTACGTCTTTCAGTACAGCGAACTGAGAAAGCAAATAAACCAGCTGCATCAGGATTTACTGTGAGTATGCCTGTAAGTCTATCAATACGCATTCTACGTGCAATAGATGCTGTACCAAAAATATTATCAAGCGAGTATGGAGCTATAAATCCTGAGACAGTCGCAGGTGCTGTAGCCAGAGGATCTACAAGGTCATATTCTAGTTGATCTCCATCTACATCTGTTGCACTATAATTAGCAGAAAACTCTTTATTGATACATAAATAATCTCCTTGTAAACTGCCAAAATCAGGAGACGAGTTAATAAAATTATTAAAAGGCGCAACAGCGCTATTTGTAACACGAGGGAACTCAGTATAATACCCAAAATTCCCTGTATTTATATTCACTATACCACCATTTCTAGCAAAATAGAGTGCATCTGGGGTAGTAAAGTCAAATGTTCCAGTACAAGTAACATAATAACCCATTGGGTCATTATAAATAGCAGGGTCTAATACAACTTCTTTATCATACAAATAAATACCCGTATTTACTGTAGTTGTAGTGCGGCAACCTAGTGAAGTATTTGGGTAAATTGCACTTATACGACTACGTCTTTCTAGACGTATAAGTGATCCAACATTAAGTCCTGTTCGTATGCTTCTAATAGGAACATCAGCTAGCTGTGGCAAGGATACCCCACCATTAATATCATCATAATAGAGATTAAAAACAATGCGGTAAACAGGACCAGCAGCAGACTGACTTCTGAAAACCACCCGCAAATCACCTCCTACTAGATGGGAAGCATATCCTGTTACGCTTGCAAAGAGTAGCAACAAGAGAAGATATATTTTTTTCATAGAATTTAGTAATTAAAGATTTGAGTTGATTTATCTTTTAGTAAGATATATTATTTGGTTTTAAATAATTTTTTCCAAATATAAAGAGAATGTTACGAAAAAAAAAATTATTTTTGAGAAAAATATGAGAAATAAAAAGAAACTTCCGCTAATTACAGAAGTCCGCATAGAAAAAGCGGTTTCTGGTGGCAAATGCCTGTTACGCTACAATGATACTGTTATTTTTGTAGAAGAGGGCGTTGTGCCTGATGATATTGTAGATTTGCAAATCATCAAAAAGAAAAAAACGTATTGGATAGGGCAAGTTGTCCGTTTTCATTCGTACTCAAAACTACGTGAAAAGCCTTTTTGTGCGCATTTTGGTATTTGTGGTGGCTGCAAATGGCAACATTTGCCCTACGCACAACAACTGGAGTACAAACAACAAGAAACCACAGATGCGCTCACACGTATAGGAAAAGTGGCTTTACCTAGCATTAAGCCTATTCTTGCGTCTGCAAAAACACAGTATTACCGTAACAAATTGGAGTTTACGTTTTCTAATAGTCGCTGGCTTACGGCAGAAGAAATTGCCACAAAAGATAAATTTGAGGCAAAAGTATTGGGTTTTCACGTACCTAAGCGTTTTGATAAGATTATTGACATAGAACATTGTTATCTTCAACCAGAGCCTTCTAACGCCATACGTTTGGCAGTCAAAAGTTATGCGTTGGAGCATCAACTTACTTTTTTTGATTTGAGAAAACAAGAAAATTTCTTAAGAAATCTTATTATACGCACCGCCAGCACAGGTGATGTGATGGTGGTGATGTGTTTTTATTATGATGACAAAGAAAATATTTTAGGACTTATGAATTTTTTAAAAGACAAATTCCCAGAAATCACTTCTTTACAATATGTAGTCAATACAAAGCAAAATGATACAATAGGAGATTTGGAAATACAACTTTTTGCAGGAAAACCTTATATTACGGAGCAAATGGAGGGTTTATTTTTCCGTGTGGGCGCAAAATCATTTTATCAAACAAATCCCATACAAGCCTACGAACTCTACAAAATTGCCCGTGAAATGGCTGATTTACAAGGAGATGAAATAGTTTATGACTTATATACAGGCACAGGAACTATTGCTAATTTCGTGGCTAAAAAAGCTAAAAAAGTCATTGGTTTGGAATATGTAGCTGATGCCATTGAAGATGCAAAAATCAATTCTCAAATCAATAAAATAACCAATACGGTTTTTTATGCAGGAGATATGAAAGATTTGCTTAACGCTGAACTTATCCTGCGAGAAGGCACGCCAGACGTGATAATCACAGACCCGCCACGTGCTGGTATGCACGAAGACGTGATAAAAGTTATTTTGCAAGCAAATCCAAAAAGTATTATTTATGTGAGTTGCAACCCCGCTACGCAAGCGAGAGATGTGGCATTGTTAAGTGATAATTATGAAGTTGTGGCAGTACAAGCCGTAGATATGTTTCCACATACTTATCACGTGGAAAGTGTGGTAAAACTTCTAAGGAAAGAAGTTGAACAAGATGCAGAAATAAAGGTTTAGAAAATAATTGAAAATATTGTTTAATATTAGGTAACTGTTTAGATTGTTAGATATGCGGTTGTAGCATTTTGCTTATGTACCTAAATGGAATAGTTACCTTTTGTTAATCAAATTTTATAGCTCTAATTGGTCGTATGCGTGATACCAGCGCAATAGGCAAAAGCATTGCAAGGCTTATGATAAGCAAAATTCCTAAGTTTACGCCCAAAATATCTTGCCACCACCACGAAATAGGCACACTATTCATATAATAATTTTTGGCATCTAGGGCAATTAGTTTAGTAAAATATTGTATTCCACAAAATCCCAAACCAATCAGATTTCCCCAAAAAATGCCTTTAAGCGTAATTTGAAGCCCTTGATAAAAGAAAATCCTTATTACTTGTGCGGTTGTCGTTCCCATTGCTTTGAGCATTCCAATCATTTTTATGCGCTCAGTCATCAAAATAATCAAAATAGAAAAAATATTAAGACTTGCCACAACCAAAATAATAATCAACAAAATAAGTACATTTTGGTCTAGCATCATCAGCCAATCAAAAATATCCAAGTGCTTTTGCGCAATAGGCACAATAAGCGTGTCGTATTCTAACAGACTATTAAGTTTTGGTAAGTTTTCATTAAACTTGTCAAAATCTTTAAAAAATACCTCGTAGCCACTTACAAGCGTGTCTTTCCAGTCATTTACTTTCTGTAGCATACGCATATCAGCTAAGATAAACTTATCATCAAAAGTTTCCATATTACTTTCGTAGATGCCTACAATGGCTAATTTGCGAAATTTAGGCGGATTTTGCACAAAAAACATACGAATAGAATCTCCCACAGAAAGGCGCAATTTGTCCGCAATAATGCGGCTAATCACCACTTCAGACGAGAAACCCTCGCCATTTGTACGCATAAAACGCCCTTGTTTTATGTTTTCTTTAAAATCAGAAAACCTATAATCAGCTCCCAAACCCTTCACCACAACGCCCAAAACCTCTTTATCCGCTTTGATAACGCCTGCTTTCTGCACATAATACTGCACGTGGGACACGTAGTCAAGGGTTTTAGCAATTTTATAGATATTGCGAGTAGTTGCAATAGGCGTTTCTTCTACTGATTGGTTGGCACTATTCATTACCACACGCAAATGTCCGCTAAAACTAAATACACGAGTCTTAATAGTGTCGCTGAAGCCGTGCAAAACCGCAAAAGCTACCAACAAAACCGCTAAACTAAAGGCAATACTCGCTACTGCCACTTTGCTAATGGTTGCTGAAAAAGAAGTATTCTCTTGTGCGGAAGTATGCTTACTGATGCGCAGGGCAATAAAACGGTAAATATTCAAAATGCGAGGGATTATTTAGGTAAATAACTTTCAAACACAAAATTAAAGAAAATATAATCAAAATGGTTACTAATAAAATATTTTTTTGTATATTTGTAGGAATATTTACCAAAAAAACTCTACAACAATGAAAGTAATTCTAGATATAAAAGAAAGTAGTCGTGTACCTTTTTTTATGGAACTTGTAAAAAGTCTTGACTATATTAGTGTTGTTAAAGAGATAAAAGAAAAAGAAGAAAGTCAGTTTATAACTGATTTAGCAGCATCATTCAATGATATTAGGCTTTTTGAGAAAGGAGAGAAAAAACTTAAATCAATAAAACAATTATTAGATGAGCTTTGAGATTATTCCTACAGATACTTTTGAGCGTAAGCTCAAAAGGCTTGCTAAAAAACATAAATCTCTTAAAAATGACCTTACAAACTTAGTATTGGAGTTATCAGAAAACCCAACACTTGGTGATTCTCTTGGCAAAGAATGTTATAAAGTAAGATTACGGATTGAAAGTAAAGGGAAAGGTAAAAGCGGTGGCGCAAGGCTTATTACTTTTGTACGTGTTGTTAACGAAATTGTCTTTTTGATAGACATTTATGATAAGGCAGAACAAAGTACCATCTCTAACAAAAGATTAACAGAACTTATTGAGCTTTTAGGAGAAGATTAAAAAGGTTTTAATTTGTCAATTAAAACCTGCCAACTTGCTAATGGTCGCAGAAAAAGAAGCATTTTCTTGTGCAGAAGTATGTTTGCTGATGCGCAGGGCAATAAAACGGTAGATATTCAAAATGAAAGGGAATTATTTTTTATGAGATTATGAAATTGACCAAATGCCTGCCATATAGGGTATGAGTCTTTCGTCATAGGCGGTAATAAATTCACATTTAGTTGTGATTTGAGCAGGTAATGTTTCTTGATAGGCGTATTCTCGTACAAATTCTTGATAAATGGTTTGGTAATCTTCGTCAGTTTCTGTTGCAACATCAAAAGTAATACTTCCTTCTTTTCCTATTCCAAAAGCAAACCATTTTTTATAAAAAGCACTACCATTGCGTTCAAACTTATAAAAATAACGTTGAAAATCCCTTGTTTTCCCTGTAATAATAAAATAACATTTACCTGTACTTGTAATATTCGCTAAATACAAACGCATTAAATCATTAAATATTCTTTGCTTTTCTAGTTGAGTTTTTGTAGCAGGTTTAGCAAGTTTAAGTTCAAAAATATTATTTATTTGTGCAGTTATATTATCAATTATTGCTAAATCAACGTGCCTACCAGAAAAATTTGGGTGTATATATTCAAGCCTAATATTTTCAACATTAATATTACCTGCATTAACCAAATAATCAGCCAAAGGATATTTCAACGCATCTTCATTCATCATAAAAGAACGTCCTATTTTGTCTTGAAATCCTAACCAATGCTCAATAGCACCGCCTATATTTGATATTTTCATATAGCTAAATGGTGTTTTAAGGGGTCAAAGTCCACTTGTACCATTTCGTTTATTTCTGAAATAACCAAAGTTACCCAAGGATTATCACTATTAATATCAATAAACTGACTAGCTGGCTCGTGTCCAACGTATTTTTTTACGGCTTCATCTAGTGCTATTACAGGGTCTCCTTCGCCTGAATAAAGAAACACAGCTATTTTCCCTTTACCGCCACTTTCCAATTGAATAGTGCTTTCTTGAATTTTTACTTTTCCCATAATTATATATTTAGTTTTGAATTATTTTTAATATAACTTTTTGTGAAGTTAGGAGCAATTTCCTAACTTCACAAAAGTTATTTTTGCTGTATTCCAACAAATTTTAATCAATTTTTTATTACATTTCTTTCAAATAAAAGCACTCTTTGATAGTTTGATGATAAAATTCTGTATTTTCGTATTCTTTTTTCAATTTTTCTAAATACATTTGTTTGCCCCAATTTGGCTGAATGTACATATAGTAATTCTGAGAAGCATTTTTATCACTTTTTTGTGCTTCACCATAATTAAAATAATATTCATTTTGCTCACATTTGGCGAGCATAAAGCAAGCTTGTGCAGATAATTCTTTGTTTTTGGCTAAATTAGCTTCTTTTAACGCTTTTTCGTAGTATTTTTTAGCGGGTTTCATTGATAAAAAATCACTTCCAGCATTATAAGACATATTACTTCTAGTGTAGGCAACTGCATTCCACGAGTAGCCATAAACGCTACTGTTATAAAACGCATTTCCAAGCTCCAACATAGCAGAAATATTAGCTTTACCGCCTTTGTCAGCGAGTTTTTTTAGTTCCAACATTTTTTCCGCAAGTGCCAAACGTGTGTAATTACCTTTGATTTCATCACCAAAAATATGAGTAATACGTCCTTTTAAAGGGTTTCTTAATACTTTTTCTGTTGAATTTGATAATTTAAACGCTGCAATGGCTTCTTCTAATCTTTCTAATTTAACCAAATTCATTCCTTTAACTTCTTGTAAGTCAATTCCTTTGATTTTTGCTAAAAGTTCTTTTTCATAAGTTGTATGATTTGATTTTTTAGAAAAACTAATCAAATCTTCTGTAAGCACAAGCGTTGGTAAAGCTCTCTGCAAATCATAAGTATCATTATTTGAAAGATATTCTTGTGCTTTGTTGCCTTGTTTTTTGTAGATTTTTGCAAAAGTTTCTCTAAGCATTTCTTTCAAAGCCATTGATTTTGTGCTATTTACATCAGAAAGTAATTTGTTTTCTTCTGTTTCACCAACTTTTTGCAATTCTGAAAGTTGCAACATTAGCTCAAAAATGGTCATTTGTGCTTTTACTTCGTTTGTTTTTACGCTAGTTGCAATATTCGCAAAAGATTTTCTTGCGCCAGCATTATTTCCCAACATATAATCACAATAACCTAGTCCAAGCGTGAATAAAGCAGGATTTTTAAGTTTGTTTTCTGGTATAATTTTCTCCAAAAACGCTTTCAAATTAGCAATATTTTTTGTTGTTGCCTCCTTTCCTAGCGTTTTATCTTCATTAGGATGATAAGAATTAGCTTGTTCTAGTTTATTTAGTTCTCTCACAACTAGCACATCTAAATAATCAGACTGATTATCAAGTGAATAGATACTTTTTAACTCTTCCAAATTGACGCTGTGCGGATTGATAGAGCGCAAAAAGTGCAAATTTGCTTTTTCTTTGTTGTTTTTGCAAAGTTCCATAGCTCTTGTCCAATCTCTATCATCATAGATTTTGAAACTATAGTAGGCATTTACACGCTTTGCAGGGCTTTTTTCAAACATTTTAGAAAAAAGATAGCCTGCCATTCCTCTATCTTGTCCCAAAGAATAAATTGCGCCTGCTTTGTGTCCCATAGCCCAATAAGCCACTTGATTTTCAGCAAAAACAGGCTCTACGTACTTATCATACAATTTAATTGTTTGCTGATATTCTTTGTTATAATGCGCCAAACGCACTAATTGATAACCAAAACGCAATTTCATAGCGTTGTTTTTTGCGGATTTGTATAATTTTTCACCTTCCGCAAGAAGCGTTACACGTGTTGCATTGATTTTTAATTGTTCATCTGATGGTTTTTCGTCCCATTCATTCACATTACCAGCAACAGCAGCACATTTTTTCATAAAATAAAGATAGTCAAGCGCACTTTTATCTTTATTTTGAGAAAGATAAACAAACATTGCATTATTTGCATATTTTGTTGTTGCCAAGTCTTTGGTATTGTCCAGTGCATCAGACATATAAAGCAAGTCATCAATATCTTTTTTAGCCACTTTATTGTTGCAATATGCCACCCAATCATTCAAATTGTCATCTTTTGACAAATTGATGTCAGAATACCATTTATCAGAATAAAGGCGGCTAAAACTAAAGTAAAAAGGCTCAAAAAGAGGTTTATTGGTCATTTCAGACGCAAAAAACTTTTTCATATCGTAGTCAGGCTCAGACCAGCCACAGCTACCAGCATCGTGGCGTACATTGAAAAGGAGCAAAAGACTAATGAAAGCCTTGAGCAATGTTTTTGATTGTTTCATAATTGAATTGTTGGAGGTTAGTTTTTGATAAATGGTAAAATAAAAGTTTAGAATTGGTACTATTTTTACTGTCGTTTAGGAGAAGAATTGCCTGTTTTAGCTGTCTGGGCGTACTTTCTTCCACTCTAATAATATCATTTTGATACAAATAAGTCCCTTCTAAATAATGACTACTCAAAACTTTAAAAGAATTCTCTGTAATTTTAGCATATTTTGTAGGATTTTGCAATAAATATGCCAAATTTATATCATTGATAAGATTTATTACTTGTTTATCTCTCAAAACAACCGCCCACGAGTAAATAGGCAAGGCAAAATCTAAAGGCAAAGGATATTTTTTAGTATCTTTTAGGTAAGATTGAGCTATATTTATGTCCAAAATAGAGTTATAATTAGTGTTTGTGGTATCTCCACGCAATTCTCCAATATTATAACACATCAAAACGCCTTTATCAGCAGGTGGCACGCCTACTTTTGGCTGATATTTATACTGATGTAGCCTTATTGTGCAGGAAACAAGGATATTTTTAGTCTTAGCAAGTTTTTTTATGATAGAGATTAGTTGAAAATATTTATCTTCACTACGTGCAGACCAGTCGCAATCCAGTTGTATTTCCTTGATTTTGAGTTGATTAGTATTTGAAATAAGCATTATTCTATTAAAAATACGTTCAGCAAGAAGATTTATCTTGTCATCTGTCGTATTTAATATACTTTTATTGGTAATAAATACCGTTGGAACTATCTCAAAACCCTTATAACTCAAATTTGTTTTAGAAAAGATAACTTCTGCTTGCGGTTTGGTGCTTTTGGTTTCCTCGTCCCAACTCACATCAAAAAATTTCGTATAAATTTGTTTAGTTTTGAGTTGATTAAGGATATTTACTTCTTCATTGCTAGGATTAAAAGCCGTTTTCCAATGATAAAAAGCTATTTCTGTATTGTTTTTGCAACTTGTGAAAAGCAAAAAAGAAAGAAATAATAAAGAAAATAATCTCGGTAAAAATAGAAAAATGGGCATTTGTTGTTGTCTGCACCTTAGGGTGGAAGTTTTGGAATTAGAAAATATCAAAAATATCAAAAATATCATAAAATTTTCACACTAAGGTGCGAGTGCAAATATACCAAAAAACATTGGTATCAGTATTTTTTTAATTATAATTTTTTATTCAAAAGTCAATTTTAAAGTCTATTTATTGGCTATTTAGACAAATAAAAGCGCAATTTTTCTTCTTTGTAGATGTAACAAAAAGTCATTTTTTGTTCATTTATTTCCTCTACAACCACAGGAATTTTGAAATCTTTGATATTAAATATGATTGTCTTTGTTTTTTCGTCAAAAGTCCACTGATTTTCTCCCAAAGAGATATTATTAAGCTGAAAATCTAGTTTTCCGTCTTTATCAAAGCGGATACTAGTATTCAAAAGTTTTTCTTTAATCTCTTTTAAAATTTTCTCTTTCATAAAATCAGGCACTATTTTCTCTGCCATCTTAACACCAGGAATGATGTCTTTTGCAAAATCAACGGCAATTTCAGCGTGAGGCACGTCAAGGTTATCTACTTTCCAGTTTCCAATAAGATGACGTTTGTTACCAAGAATCATATCACAAGACTGGCAGAAAATAACCGCAAAAACGAGAGTAAAAGCAATTTTTTTCATAGTAAAAGTGTTAAAAATAGTTAAAATTGATGTAAGATTTATTAAAACATTGATTATTAAATTAAAAATATCATACCTCGTACTTCTTCTTTATTTTATTCTCGTTCTTAATTTTTCTATTTCTTCTTTCAAGTCAATTTCTTCTGCGAGGGTTTGTGCAAGGTTTTCTAGTTCAAAAAGTGTTTTTTGAAGGAATTGATTATGCTTTTTTGACTTTTCTTGAGAAATATGATTAGAATTATCTTTTTGATTTTTATGTGAAATATTTTTATACAAATTCTCCCAAACCTGCATAATGGCTTGTGTGGGCGTATTCATACAAGCTTGTACGAACTTTTGCCAAATGTAGTCTTCTGCTTGCGTGCTTGGGTGAAGCATATCAGTTTTATAAAAACGGTAATCTCTCAAATCATCATTCATTAGCTCAAAAGAAGGAAAATAGTGAACTTTCTCATATTTTTCTGCTAAAATATGTGCTGCTACTCTCAAAATACTTTTACTCACAGAATTAAGTACCAAAGTATCTTTAATATGCCTTACTGGACTTACAGTAAGGATTGTTTCTATATTTTTCTCTAATAATTTTGGATAAATCTCATCAAAATTAGCTATTATTTCCTCAACAGAAAGCATTTTTTTAGTGAAGTTCTTTTGTGGAATTTTATGACAATTAGCCACAACTTCATTATATTGGTTATTGAGATATACAAAAGCTGTTCCAAAGGTCAAAATGAGGGTTTTCCTTGATAAATCATTATTAAAAAAACCCTGTGTTCTCTTTATTTTTTCTTTGATTTTTTGGTCAAGTATTTCCTTAGAATTTCCATACAAATCTGAATGAAAATCATAATGATGCCAAATATTCTCTTGAGTTTTAATAAAATTATTACTCAAATCATCAATAAAAGTATTTTCTAATGATAATTTGAGTAATTTATTGATAGAAATAGGATTAAAAATTATTCCAAAAGGATTAGAAACAGCTTTAAATTTATAAAAAGCAAGTTTCTCTCCTATCATATCTGCAAAACACGACCCAATGCTCAAAACAGGCATTTTATGGTTGATTTGCGGAAAATTTGGGCTGATATTTTGGAAAATATGTAGTTCTGTATGAAAATCCATTTATATAAAATAACTTTCCAAAAGTTTCAGACTTTTGGAAAGTTGAGTTAGAAATTTATTTTTGTTTAATCCTTTGAAATCCTACTTGCACCACTAGAATCAGAGTTTACATCTGGGTTTCCTCTGTATCTGATGCTGCTTGCGCCATTTGCGTCGGCGTTTAAGTACGAAGACACAGAAATCTTGGCACTACTTGCACCAGAAGCACTGATATTTATCTTTTTCGCTTCATATTCGTAGGTGTCTAGTGCTGATGCGCCAGAAATATCTATCATCATTATTGCGGCGTTCCCACCTGAAATTCTTGCTTTAGACGCTCCAGACAAAGAAATATCTATTGATTCCGCCTTCAAGCTGATTTTACTTTCTGATGCGCCACTCAAAGATAAATTAAACGTACCTTTCACAGAAAAACCTTCAATAGTTGATTTGGTTGCGCCTGAAAAGGTTACGCCTTGCAATTCTGGCATTGTGATATAAAGGTACACCATACCGTCTGGAAAGTTTTGATACGCCGTACCGTTTTTTTGTCGTTTCCATTTGTTATCTTTGTATTTTATTTGCAATTCTCCATTTTTTACATAGCTTTCTATCTCGTCAAGGTTTTCTTTGTTACCTTTTGCTTTGATGCTAAATTGCGAGGATTTACTGACATCTATTACAAAAGCACTACCAATTTCTAGTTTATCAAAATCTTTCAAATTGATGCTTATTTCGTTTGTTTGGGCGTTTGCACTCGTGAATGCGCCTGCAAAAATACAAGTAAATACAGTTATCAAGAAGATAAATGTAGGATTTTTTAGATTTTCCATAGAATTTTTTAGTTTTAATTTGATAAATAAATGTTTTTTTTGATAAAAAGTATAAAAATAGTTGTCGTTTATAATCAAGAGTTTTATCAGCTAAAAAAAGTTGTAAATCATTCCAAAAAAACCAAAAACAAATACTCAAATACTCAAATACTCAAAATATTCACCATATTAATAAGCTCTTGACTGATAGGCTTTGATTTGCTGATAGCATCTGCAAAAGGCGTATAGGCAAGTTGTTCATTTACAACGCCAATCATTACATTTTTGTAGCCTTTCATCAAACCTTCTACTGCGCCAAGTCCCAAACGGCTTGCCAAAATGCGGTCTCGTGCTGTGGGCGCACCTCCACGCTGAATATGCCCTAATGTACTGACTTTTATATCAAATTTATCATTTGTTTTTTCTCTGATTTTTTTAGCTATTTCTGTGGCGTTTCCTTCCTCATCACCTTCCGCAACGACAATAATAGACGAGGTTTTTGAACGGTTCCAGCCTTGATTAAGGGTTTCTGCCACAGTATCCAAAGAAGTTAAAGTTTCAGGAACCATCACAATTTCTGCACCACCTGCAATACCACAAAAAATAGCAATATACCCAGAATCTCGTCCCATTACCTCAATAAAAAACACTCTGTCGTGAGAATCAGCCGTATCTCTGATTTTATCAATGGCATCTAGGGCGGTATTTACGGCAGTATCATATCCAATAGTATAATCTGTACCAAATAAATCATTATCAATAGTGCCAGGACAGCCAACAGTAGGTATTCCAAACTCATTAAAAAACACTTCAGCACCAGTAAAGGTACCATCTCCACCAATGGCAATAAGTCCTTCAATATTGTGTTTGAGCAGTTGCTCGTGTGCTTTTTTGCGCCCTTCTGTGGTCAAAAATTCTTTACTTCTTGCAGTTTTTAGGATAGTTCCGCCTTTTTGAATGGTATTGCTAACAGAAGGAGAAGACATTTTAATTATCTCGCCACTAATCATACCATTATAGCCGTGTTTGATACCAAAAATCTCTATATTATGATAAATAGCTCCTCTTACGGCTGCACGTATGCAGGCGTTCATACCAGGAGAATCACCGCCAGAAGTAAATACACCAATTCTTTTCATATTCTTATGATTTTCAATTATAGGGGTTACAATTAGGTTTTTTCTAGCTCAAATATACAAAAACTCTCTTTAAATCAATAATAAAATAAAGAAAGCCTTAATTGTTGTTTGTAAAGACATAAATAATGCTTGTAATACCTGCAAGTTTATAATTTAAGTGTTATTTGTTTGATTTCTTGTCCTATACTAAGCATATTTGTACTAAATTCAAAAGTAATATTTTGCCCAAAAAGCACTTTATTGTCAAATTTACGGTAAGTAGCAAGCGTTTTTAGTGGTTCTTTGCCTGCTATGGCAGTTTGTTGATTGATAGTGGTTACAGTACATCTAGCACAAGGTTTGGCGCAAGTAAACTTAATTCCATTTATCTGAAAATTTTGCCAAGTATCTTCCTCAAAAGTCACTGTATTGCTTACCACAATATTAGGACGAAACCTGTCCATTGTTATTTTGGGCGTATTATTTTCAAAAAGTTTATCATTCAAATTATCAAGAGAAGCCTGACTAATCAGCAAAATAGGAAATTCATCAGAAAAAGCGGTCATTGTACCTTCTGGCGCATATCTTGTGTCCACTTGACGTGTGCCTCTGTCTGGCATCTGCACGAGGCGCACTTTGGTATGCAACATATCAGAAAACCAAGTATCAATGTCGTTGCTGGTAGATTCCGCAACGACATTGTCGTCCCAAATCTGCACATTTAACTCTGTACTAACTTGTTCAGTTTGTTCAGTTTGTTCAGCTTTTATATTGATAAATAGTTCTTGCTTTTTATGATTAAGGTGTTCTACCATAAAGCCTGATTCTTGGAATTTGAGCCTAAAAAGAGCCAATTCTGGTATTTCTCTTTGCGACATAAATTTATTGCGGCTATCAATAAGCATAAAACGCCTATCCATTGTCAGTCCAAATTTGTCTAAATAAGAATTTTTCAGAGAAATTCCTCCAAAAGATTTAATAGGATAAGTGTATAATTCTGAAATAATAGGCATAATTGTGAGTTTTGAGTTGTGAATTATGAGTTGAAGTACAAAGTATAATGTATTTTAACTCAAAACTTATAATTCATAATTATTTTAAAAACTGCTAAAATCATTATCAGTTTGCAAAATAGGTAAAGTTAGAACAAATTTTGTACTTTTATTTTCTTCTGAAATGACCGTAATATTTCCTTTGTGCATTTGTATAATGCCTAAACTCACAGACAAGCCCAAACCTGTCCCTTTTCCTACTTCTTTATCTGTAAAAAACGGCTCAAAAATACGCTTTTGTTTTTCCGCAGAAATACCAATGCCATTATCCGTGATTTCAACAAAAATTTCATTTTGTGCGCTATCTACTTGATAGCCAGTTGTTATTTTGATAAAACCGTTATTTTTGTTATTACTGACATCAATGGCTTGTATGGCATTTGCAATAAGGTTCATAAAAACCTGTCGTAGTTTGTTTGGATAGCATTGTATCAACGGAATATCTGCATATTCTCTTACAATTAGCGTATCATATTGGTTTTGGTTTTGAAGGAGCAGAAGCGTTGCATCAAGCAAATTATGTATGTCCGTAACGCCCAACATACCTTCATCAGCACGAGCAAAGTTTTGCAATCCTCTTACAATTTCTGCGGTTTGTTCTGCACCAGAACTGATATTTGCTAATAATTCTTCTATTTCTAGTAGCGCATCTTGGTAATCAATCTGTTTTTTTAGCTTAGTTATTGCCTCAAATTGTTGTTTGATATCATCATTAGGAAAATCTACAAGAATTTTATCCGTAATTTTATCATAAACATTTAAAAGAACCATAATATCTTTAATTGTCATATTTAACCCTTCACTGCTTGCCACAATATAACTAATAGGGTTATTTATTTCGTGGGCAATTCCTGCCACAAGCGTACCAATAGAGGCTAGTTTTTCTGCCTGAATAAGTTGCTCTTGTGTGTGTTGAAGCTGTTTTATGGTAAATTCTAGCGCATCTTTCTGTATTTCTAGTTGATTATTAGAAATTTGCAATTTTTCTTGTATTTCTTTTTGTTTATGGATATTGCTGATAGCTCCAATGATTTTTATTGGGTTGCCTTTTTTGTCAAATTCTACAAATTTAGCCCTATCCAACACCCATTTATACTCCCCAGATTTGCATATAACACGGTATTCTTTTTTGAAAGAGTTGAGTTGTTTACGTAAAAATAATTGGTATGCTTCCGACATAGGTAATCTGTCGTCTGGGTGCATCATTTCTTCCCAAGATTTCCATTTTATTTCAATTTCATTAGGAATATAACCAAGCAATAAATAGTAATTATCACTCAAATAGAGCGTGTTATTAACTAAATTAGCTTCATAATAGCCATCTTTTGTCGTGTAAAGTACATTTTCTAGCCTTTTTCTCTCATTGATAACAATTTGTTGGGCAATTTTTGTGTCGTGAATATCACGTAACGACCCCGCCTCACGTATAGCCACACCATCACGCAAACGTAGCATTGTAGCACGCTCATTAAACCAGCGGTACTCACCAGATTTGGTCATTAAAAGCAATTCAACATCATAAAATTCTATTTTTCCTGTAATAAAATCAGTATAAAGACTAAAAACTCTTTCTCTGTGTTCTGGGTGAATAAGGCTACTCCAAGAATGAATTTTTGGCGCAAATTCGTTATATTCAAAACCTAAAAGTTTGACAAACTGACGAGAGTACCAAATAGGTGTATCATCTGTAAGCACTTGATTTTCAGGTATATCAAGCTCCCAAAGTCCTTCTCGCATTGCTCTATTGGCAAGTTTGAAACGGTCGTGCAAACGGTTAATTTCCTCTTGTTTGGCACGGATAATTTCAGATTCCATCACAGCATTTCTATCTTTTGATTTAATTTGCTTGACGAGTGCAATAAGTTCAGACTTTGAAAGTTTTTCTAAATCATTATTAGGCATTTTTTAAGGATTTATATTTTTTGTATTTAGTTGCCACGAACACACAAATAAATACAATTATTCGTGTATTCGTGGCAACTAAACTTTATTTTTAGTATTTTGATATTTGTAAAACTGTACTATATTGTTTTTACATATACACTAATTCATAACTAAATTAAGCACATTTTGGCGGAATTGCTCACCTCTATCCATATAATTTTGGAACAAATCAAAACTCGCACACGCAGGCGACAAAAGTACAATATCCCCTTTTTTTGCTACTTTAAAGCCATATTCTACAGCTTCTTTGATGCTTTGCGTTTGAAAAATAGGTTTATCAAACTTTTTTAGTTCCTTTTTGTGGTCGTCTCCTTCATTTTCTTGTTGATGATTTTCTGGTTGATCATTCTGATAATATTTTTCCAGTTTTTTGTTATCTTTTCCTAAAAAAACAAAATTTCGTACTTTTTCTTTGACAAGATTATCCAAAACTTCATATTCGTTGCCTTTATCCACGCCGCCCAAAATCCAAATAATATGCGGTTCTGTGCGTTTAAAGCTTCCTAAGGCATAAAAAACAGAATCCACATTGGTAGCTTTTGAATCATTGATAAAAGTAATACCATTGATAACGGCAATTTCTTCTAATCTGTGGGGCGCATTTTTGAAAGTGAGCAAACTCTCCTTGATATTCCTTTCTGAAATTCCCAAAATCATAGCCACTTGCACCGCACAAAGCGTATTGAAAATATTATGTTTGCCTTTTAGTGTAAAATCTTCTTCTGAAAAATTTATTTTTTTACCTTCAAAAGCAACTTGAATGCTATTTTGAATAGCAAAAGTAGTTAAATTATGAGTTTCAAGATTATTATTTGGTAATTCATCATTTACAAAAATAGAGATTTTTTGAGATTGTACTTTTTCAAGAAATGGGTTCTTTGTTATCTCTTCACTAAAACCATTATAAACAAAAAAATCTTCTTTAGTCTGTGCTTGCGAAATACGAAATTTGGCAGCTGCATACTGCTCAAAATCATAATTATACCTATCCAAATGGTCAGGCGTAATGTTTAGCAAAACTGCAATATAAGGATTCATTAAAAAACAATCATCTAATTGGAAGCTAGAAAGTTCCAAAACATAATACTCAAACTTATCTTCAATGACTTGTGCCGCAAAACTATCTCCAATATTTCCGCCTAAACCAACATTCAAACCTGCATTTTTGAGCAAATGATAAGTAAGAAGTGTTGTTGTTGTTTTGCCGTTGCTACCCGTAATACCAATTATTTTGGCTTTTGTGTAGCGGAAAGCAAATTCTATTTCAGAAATAATAGGAATATTTTTTGCCTGCAAATCCTTGATAATTTGAGCTTTATGTGATATTCCTGGACTTTTGATTACTTCATCAGCCAACAGAATAAACTCGTTTGTATGTTTGTTTTCTTCAAAAGAAATGTTGTTTTCTGAAAGAATATTTTTGTACTTTTTCAATATTTCTCCTGCATCAGAAACAAAAACTTCAAATCCTTGATTTTGTGCCAATAATGCTGCACCAACGCCACTTTCTCCGCCTCCTAAAATTACTATTTTTTTTGTTGTTATCATTTTTCTGATAAATTTTGATATTTTCTGATTATTTTTAACTTTTTTGATATTTTTTCTAAATTTATGAAAAAAATATGTACTTTTGAAAAAAAATGGTAAGATTTTTGATATATTTTGAAAAAAAGTAAAAAAAATCTACAAAAATAAACTTTTTGATAATTATTTTCGTATATTTACGTTAGAAACAAACAAGTATCAAGACTAAAATCACCAAACTTACACAACTATTACGTTTACTGTTATGGCAATCCTTACACAAGTACAAAGACCCAAAAACTTTATCTATGACCGTGCAAAGCACCATTTCTTAGGTAATTTCCCTGCTGTTTTGCCAATAGAACAAGCATACGTACATATTGGTATGTTTCTTGGCTGGATATGCGAAAACGAACTTTATAGCGAGTTCTTTGAAGAAGAAGCCGCTTTGCAAATTTTGCGTTTCCGCCGCCGCCAAATCACTTGCTCTATTTTAAGTGCAGTTTGGGACGGTTATCTTGGTTCAGAGCTTTTCAATGAAGAAGGCAACGACTTTTGTGTTTTCTATTATCAAAGTGGAAAATATAAAAAAGATTACGAAAAAACCCTTGCAGCAGACCTTTCAACCATTTATCACGTTCAAGATAACTGGAAAAACTTTGATAAAATCTCAAAGAAAATCAGCGCAAGATTTAAAAAATGGAAAATTGACAACGGAAACGGCGTTGCTCCTACTGATAATGATGACTAAATTTTCTTAAGTACGAGGTTTGAAGTACGAGATACGAAAAATACAAAAACACATTCAAAATAATGTTTTGAATGTGTTTTATTTTTTGTGGTATATTTTTTGATTTTTAAGAAAAATTATTTAGCTTTGTTGTAATAAGTATCTAAAATAGCAGTAATGGACTACATTGAAATAAAAAGTTTATTTGCAGAAGACGGCATTCAGATTTTAAAAACTAAATACAAAATTCGTTTTACTCCTACATCTGCGGAACATATTTGGGATAACTATGAAGATAATGCCCACAAAATTACACATACAGAAATTCGTTCTATTGTCAAAAAAAATGCTATTTTAATTCCAACGGACAAACCAGATGCATTTTATTGTCTGTCTAAATTTAAAAATAAAATTTATTTTATGCCTGTCGTGCTTGATGAAGATAGTTTTTTAGTAAAACAGCTTATAGGTGTGCTAGCGTTTCCCTTATTTTAATCTATAACCAATATTCTAATCTATAATTATTATGAACATCAAAGTAGGCAAGGAAGTACATTATGTACCGGATATACTCTTCAAAGATGGTACTTTTAAAGATGCAGATGACTATATTATCACTATGTTGAAATATAATAAAGTGGTTTCTCAAATGCTTCCAGTAGAGGAAAAAGTCAAAAAAACACCAACAACACGGAAAAAAATTGTTGCTAATATCAAATCAAAATTTTATACAAACTAACAAAAACCTTCACAAAAGCCACTAGCTATTTGTGAGGGTTTTTTATTCGTACCTCAAAAGCATTACAAAACTTTAAATTCAATTCTTCTGTTGGCTTTTCTGTTTTCTTCTGTGTCGTTTGGTTTGTTAGGTTGGGTTTTTCCATAACCTTTAAACTTCAATCTTTTGGCTTCTATACCGTTTTTTATGAGATAATCATATACGTTTTTGGCACGTTTTAGAGAAAGTTCTATGTTAGCTTTGTCGTCTCCAACATTGTCGGTATGCCCAGAAATCTCTCCTGCAACGGTTTCATTTTCCTGCATAAACCTAATCAGTTCGTCTAACTCACTTTTAGATTTGTCTTTGATGTCGTATTTGGCACTTTCAAAAAAAATATTATTCAAAATAAACTTAACACCTGTAGCTATTGGCTCTAAATAAATGTCCACATTGATAGGAACAAGGCTTTCTGTGGTTTTATCCACATAATTAAACGTCAAACTCTTAAAAGCAAAACCTTTTTTATGCACTTCCAGCGCATATTCTGCACCTTGCGTAAGAACAATCAAATAACTGCCAGTTTTTATATCAGATACAACAGAATATTCTCTTACATTTTGCAAAATATTCAATAAATCTACATTAGCACTAATTTTTTCTTTGGTTTTGGCATTATAAATAGTACCAGAAACATAATTACTTTTTTGTTTTAGACTAATTTCTGGTGGCATATCAAACTCCATTATTTTACTATAAAGATTTTTATTCCCTTGCGTTTTTTCATCTGCATAATAACCTTTTTTGCCATCAATAGTAATAAAAAGAGAGATTTGAGATTCATTATTATTGATAGGATAACCCAAGTTTTGAGGCTCTGACCAAGTCCCATTTTCATAATTAGAATAATACAAATCATAATCTCCGTAGCCCACACGCCCATTAGAGGCAAAATATAGCGTTCTTCCATTTACGTGAATAAATGGTGACATTTCACTCCCCGTTGTGTTGATAGTTGTCCCCAAATTTTCTGCCACAGACCAACTCCCCTCGTCATCAAGTCGGCTCACATAAATATCATTGCCTTTTTTGCGTTCAGAAACAAAATAAAGCATTTTTCCATCAGCAGAAAGAGACGGCTGCGACTCCCAAGAGATAGAATTGATGTTTGCACCCAAATTTTTTGGCTCGCTCCAATCATTTCCTACACGCTCCGAGATATACAAATCACAACTTCCATAACCTTTACGCCCACTACAAGCCGTAAAAACCAACACTCTTCCATCAGCAGAAATGCTACAAGTGCCTTCATTTGTAACAGAGTTGATGTTTTCACTCAAAGATTTTGGATTAGACCATTCACCATTTGGCATTTTCTCACTTAAATACATGTTTTCATCAGAACCATTTTTATTGGCACGAGCCGTAAAAATTAGCATATTTTGGTCTGCGGAAAGTATAGGAAAATACTGTAAAACAGAGTCTTTATTGATGTTTTTAGGAAGAATTTTAGGAGAAAAATTAAGCGGTTTTTTAATTCCTTCCAAAGAAAAATCAGCGCAAGCAATGATGCGCTCACATTCTTTATCAAAACTTTTAATTTGTTGGTCAAAACGCAAAAAAGCCTGCGCATATAATTTTGCTTTTTGATAATTTCCTTTCTTAAGTTGCTCACCCGCAAGCGTATAGTACGCACCCACATAACTAGCATTATTAGGAGAATTGGTCACAGTTTGCTCATAATGAAACAACATTGGCTCATATTTTCCTGTCATTTGATAGTTGCGAGCCAATAAATAATGCGCCTCTGCAAATTTTGGGGCTTTTTCTACGGCTTTTTGAAGAAAATTCATTCCTTCATCAAATTTCCGTATTTTAAAAGCTTCATTTGCTTTTTCGTAGAGAACAATAGCTTTTTTGTTGCTAGTAGAATAATTTTGTGCTTGCGCAGACGAGGAAATAAGAGAAACAAAAATAAAGAATAAACCAAAAATAAGCAAGTATTTGGCATTTTTTGAGCTGATTTGTAAGCTGATTTGTAAGCTGATTTTAAGGATTTTTAGCACTTTCAAAGGCATTATTTGGGATAAATGATGTAATTTGTAAAGTTACAAAATGAATTTTAAAAACAAAATTAAAGAAAATATTTCTTTAATTTATCAGAAAGAAAATTTTGTATTATAAAAAAAATCCTATTTTGTTGTAATAACAAACTATTTTTTGTATATTTGGAGAATAATAAAGAAAATTAAAAAAGCATCAAAACCAACGAATGTACACGCCACAAGATATTGCAAGACTTTTATTTTTAGATATAGAAACTGTAAGAGGAACAGACACTTACGAAGAACTTTCAGAACCAATGCAAAAAATGTGGCACTTAAAAGCCAAAAGAATTGAGCCAGAAAGTACCAAAACAGATGCAGAAAAATACTTGGAATATGCAGGCATTTATGCAGAATTTGGAAAAATTGTTTGTATTAGTTTTGGTACTTGCAAATATGATGACAAAGAAAAAAGAATAAGCCGTTTTTTCGTAAAATCTGTGTATGGTGCAGATGAAAGAGAACTTTTGAGGCAATTTGCCAATATTTTAGACACAAAGGCAAAAGATAAAACGCTTTGTGCGCATAATGGAAAAGAATTTGACTTTCCTTATATGTGTCGTAGGTTTTTGATTTTGCAAATTCCTATTCCAAAAATATTAGAAACACAAGGAAAAAAGCCTTGGGAAATCTCTCACGTGGACACTATGGAAATGTGGCGTTTTGGAGATTACAAAGCCTACACAAAACTAGAACTTCTTTGCGCTATTTTTGAAATCCCTACACCAAAAGATGATATTGATGGTAGCCAAGTGGGCAAAGTTTTTTGGGAAGAAAAAGATGCAGAACGCATTGCAACATATTGTGAAAAAGATGTACTAGCAACAGCACAGGTTTTCCTAAAATATTCTTTGCAGCCGCTTTTAAAAGAAGATGAAATTGACTTTTTGGATAAGATAGCCTGCTATTAAATTGTGAATTTTAAATTGTGAATTGTGAATGAATACAAATTCACTACTAAAAGTGCCGTTGCTTGTGAGGACACAAGCGACAAAGAGTATCAAAAAATTATCAAAAACACTATCTAATAATAAGAAATTGATAATATCAACTGCGCCCAAAACTTCATTACAAATGAACAATACAGCAAGGGTTTTAGAAAAATATGTGGGAAGTGATGGCAATATATTACTAGAATATAATGGTCCATTTGTACCGCCACTTATCCTTGAATTAGGTAAACATATCAGGCAAAATGCTTCTGATGAGCTTAATATTAATGAAGTGCTATTTTATGTATTCATTGAACTGGCTGAAAACATAAAATCTTATTCTGCACATCATTGTATGCTTAATGATAGGCAAATTGGCATTGGCAGAGCTATGCTTTTGGAAACTGATAGCCATTTTACACTAATGACAGGAAATGCCGTTGAAGTGGCTAATTCTGCTAATCTTAAACAAAGATGCGAACTTATTACAGGAAAAGATAGACAAAATCTTAGACAAATAAAAAGTAGCTTGCGAGTAGAGGGTGACGAAAAAGGGCATACAACAGGGAATATTGGGCTTGTTAATGTCGCTATAAGAGCTGATAGCAACATAAATATTCATTGGCACGACTTCAACGAGCAAGATGCTTACTTTATGATTTCTGTAACCATTGCTAAACAACAAGTAGTAGCAGTAAATTAAAAATAAATCTTATCTTATGCCGTAAAATATTCCCCAAATAAAGTTAAACAAAATCAAACAAAATAGCTTTATTTGTAGTGACATCTGTAACAATTAAATTATCTCATTAAGTATATTCCCTATTTTTTCACTATGGAAGATTTAACAATACAAGGGCAAAAAGGCACTTATCTTAATCCTAAAGTAACTTTCAACGCAAGCACTGGCGTTTGCGAAATAGAAGGAGAGTCGTATCAAGAAGAAACTTTTGAGTTTTTTACACGCCTAACTAGCTGGTTACAAGAATATACACAAAGTGGTATCAAACCACTTACACTGACTTTTAAACTTACGTATTTTAATACGGCATCTTCAAGGGCTATTTTGGATATGTTGCGTGTAATCAAAAATTTTGAAGAAAAAGGAGGAAAACCTATTGTTAATTGGTATTATCCCTCTCACGACGAAGGAATGAGAGATGAAGCAGAAGATTTTCAAACAGATACTGGGCTGGTCATCAACCTTTTTCCTATTGACTAAAATAATTGTGAGTTGTGAATTGTGAGTTGTGAATTATTTTTTAAAGATAGTGTTAGATGCTAAATGACATAACAAATCTTACAACGAATATCAAAAGGAAAAAGCGCACTATTGGTTACAAAGATTTTGTTGATTTTCCTTTGCTGAAATGCCGTAATGTCGCTTGTAAAATAGATACAGGTGCTTACACGTCTTCTATTCATTGTAATCAAATCAAAATTACTGTTGATGAAAATAAGCAAGAATGGCTTTCTTTTCATTTACTTGACGACTCGCACCCTGCTTACAATAAAACTGAATTTAAAACTTCTTCATTTAAGACAAAAGCAGTTAAAAGTTCTAATGGTGAGCAAGAAGTAAGGTTTGTGATTATGGTCGTTTTGCGCCTTTTTGGGAGAAGTTTTGAGGCAGAATTTACCCTTGCAGACAGAGGAGATATGCGTTTCCCTGTCCTTCTAGGAAGAAAATTACTTAAAAAACGCTTTATTGTAAATACAGCGTGTATCAATCTTTCATATAAAAGAAAAAAACGAAAACTTGCTGCAAAAAAACTACGTAACATCTGATTATCAACATTTTGCCTTTACTCGTAATTCGTAAGTAATACATTGTATACTGTGAACGGGAAGGATTTCGGAAAATAAATTTTGTATTAGTTCCAGCGGAACGCTATATTTATAGAAATATTATTGTGTTGGTATTTCGCTCCAGCAGAGCGCTATATTTATAAATATAACGCTCCGCTGGAGCGAAATACATTTTTAGACTTGTTTTTCTATAAATATATCAGTCCGCTGGACTGTAATACATTTTCCGAAATCTTCCCCGTTTGCAGTATAACTCAAAATTCACAACTCATAACTCACAATTCAAAAAAGTATGGAATTTTCTCAAAGCACACTTTTATCATTAGAAGAACTTTATAGGCGTAACCTAATGAATACCCTCACAGGCTACAAAAATGGCAATTTGATAGGTACACAAGACGAAAACGGCAACACTAATTTGGCGGTTTTTAATTCTGTGCTTCATATTGGCGCAAAACCGCCACATATTGGCTTTGTTTTGCGCCCTACGACAGTCGCAAGGCATACTTACGACAATATTCGTGCTGTTGGTTACTACACAATCAACCATATTCATACAGAAATGACTGCTGCTGCACATCAAACGTCTGCAAAATATGCAAAAGAGGCATCAGAATTTGAAAAATGTGGCTTCACGCCTCAATTTAGCACTAATTTTGGTTTTGCACCTTACGTGAAAGAAAGCCGCATTAAAATTGGGTTGAAGTTTGCAGAAGAAATTTATATCAAAACAAATGATGTTTGGATTATTGTGGGAGAGGTTTTGGAGGTTATTATTGACGAAAATTTTATTAGAAAAGACGGTTTTATTGACCTACAAAAGGCAGGAACAGCGGTTGTTTCTGGTTTAGATGCGTATTATGAAGCCACAGAAATAGCTCGTTATGCGTTTGCAAGACCAAATCAAGAATTGCAGAAATTAGGTTAGGAAATGACACAAAAACTAAGCAAAATGCAACAAAAAAGTTGCGCCATTTCCTTTGCTAGAATGTACACTTAATGTGCCTCCGTGTGCCTGCATAATTTGCCTAGAAAGGCTCAAACCAATCCCTGAGCCTTGTTTTTTGGTTGTAAAGAAAGGTACAAAAATACGTTTTTGTGCCTCTTCATCAATACCAACACCATTATCTTTTACCTTAATCACCACTTTACTTTTCTCATCTAATTCACAAATAAGGCTTATTTTTTTGTTTTTTTGGTTGTTATCTTTTTGATTATCAAATGCTTGTGTAGCATTTTTGACAAGATTAATGATTACTTGTTCTATAAGCTCTTCATCAGCAACAATTTGCAAATCATCAAAACTTACAATACCTTCAAAATTAACTTGATAGCGTTTAAATTCTTCCTGCATCAAAATACGAATATTCTCAAAAAATGGCTTTATAGGAAATAATTTGAACTTTGGTGCAGGAATTTTAGTAAAATTGCGCACATCAGTAACGAAATGCACAAGCCCCGCAGAACGTTTCTGTATGACTTGTATGGCTTTATGTGTGTCTTCAATGTCTTGCGCTGCAAAATCTTCATACGTGCCAGTAACGGCAAATTGTTCAGCCATTTGGTCAGAAAGCGTATTAGAAAGCGAGGTAATGGGCGTTATGGAATTGATAATCTCGTGTGTAAGCACACGCATCAAATTTTGCCAAGCTTCAAGTTCTTTAGCATCAAGCACTTCCTGAATGTTTTGTATAGAAATAATTTGATAGGTTTTACCCAACACAATAATAGTATTTTTATTGATTACGACCTCCGTAGTGGCATTATTGATAAAAAGTTGGAGTGTGCTATGTTGGGTTTTATTTTTTTCTGTGATAAAATTAAACAAAGGCGGATATTTTTGTGCAATTTTATTGAGGTTATCAAAATAATTGCACGACAAAATTTTTAGTAGTGTATTGTTGTGAGTTTGAACATTTTGCAAATTATCAAGCACCAAAATCCCCACAGGAATATGTTGTAAAATAGCCTGTGTGTATTCTTGTTGCGCCATTTCTTTTCTGCGAGTATCCGCAAAATTATGCATTGTGGCGTTCATAATACTCAAAAGGCGTTTTGAAGGTGAAGAAAAATGCTTTTTTTCTTCACAATGTGTATCATTTTGAGTATTATTTTGAGTAATATTTTGATAATTTTTTTGTGTATTTTCTGATAATTTTTCTGCATCTTCTGTTTGATTTTCCATAGAAAAATATTGCCCAAAATCTTCTTGCGTAATACCTTCTAGCCATTGTGCAAGTTTTTTAGCGTTTTGTTGCGCATATTTTACCAAAGAAAAGCCTTGCAAAACAATTACAATACTTATCAAAGAAAACGTAAACCAATATTTGGTATAAACCAGCAAAAATGCCCACAAAACACTTGTAAGCATAATAAAAAATACTCTTGTAATGATATTTGACGAAAATTTATCCATAAATAAAAGCACCCAATTCTTTAACAGTAATACGCCCTTCATAAATAGCCTTACCAATAATTGCACCAAAACAGCCTATTTCAGCAAGTTTTCTGACATCATTCATATCAGTAACGCCACCGCTTGCAATCAACTGAATATCAGGTATTTGTTCAATTATTTTTTTGTAAAGTTCAATGGAAGTACCAGCAAGTAAACCATCTTTACTAATATCTGTGCAAATAGCGTATTTTGCGCCTTTTTGCTGAAAATCTTTGATAAAATCAAAAACAGAAACCGTAGTTTTCTCTTCCCAACCACTAATAGCAATCATTTCATTTTGACAATCTGCACCTAAAATAATTTTTTCGCCAAATTCCGCCAGCCAACTTTCAAAAAGTTGTGGATTTTTGAATGCCACACTTCCTCCTGTAACCTGCTTTGCACCACATTCAAAGGCTATTTTTAGGTTTTCATTGTCTTGTACGCCACCACCAAAATCTACGTGTAGGCGTGTTTGTGTGCAAATTTTCTCCAAAACTTTATGGTTGATGATTTTTTTAGCTTTTGCACCGTCCAAATCAACCAAATGAAGGCGTAGAAGCCCATTTGCTTCAAATTCTTTGGCAACTTCTAACGGGTTTTCGTTGTAAATTTTCTTTTGGGAATAGTCGCCCTGCGTAAGGCGGACGCACTTTCCATCAATAATATCAATAGCAGGAATCAGAAACATTGTTTTTTGTTGAGTTTATATTATTCTGACGCAAAATTATCAAAGTATTCCTTAAAATCACGTTTTAAAGATATTTTCTCAATATTTTGTTGTTGTTTTTTGTGAAAAAGCCTTTTTAATGCGTAAAATAGGCTTCTAATGCTTTCAAGGCAACCGCACCCAGACACGCTAAAAACACATTGATTATCCAGTTTTTATTTTTAGGAATATTCATAATCTCCATAAAAAAATGCCTTAACGTGCTGATAATGATATTTTTATTGATAGCTAAAATGATAAGTACACAAATTTGGTAGGTAATGGCGGCAATGAGTGCGCCAAAATTTACTTCATAAAAAATATCTTGCAAAATGACATTAAACAGGATTGTAGTTGTGATAAGACAGCCCAAAATGCGTGTTTTGGGTATTAAAATCAGTAATGCGCCCAAAATTTCAAAAAAGCCAACGACCAAAACGTAGGCTTTGGAATGTCCATAAAACGCCCACATAAGTTCCATTCCTGTTAATTGTGAGATGATTTTTTGTGTAATTTCCACGTTGGTAAACTGCATTGGTTTGCCAATTCCATACAAAAACATTGACCCTGCGACCACTATTGCAAGTGCCATTTCAAAAATACTAATAAAATCCTTTTGCGTGAGTTTCATAGCTTTATTTTTATGTTGTTTGCAAACTTTTTTTATTTCTAATTTATTGTGAGATAACGCATTAGGAATAGAAATAGTATTTTTTTAAGGGAAATAGTATTTTTTTTGTAGATTTGCAAATATTTTTAGAAAAATGCCTTTAAAACAACCTTACAGGAAAATTTATTGCCTTTTTTTGTTGCTTATTTTTGCGACAAAATTCACCTTTGCTACGCCCATTGATTCCGCTAATTATTTGTCTTTCAAGGATTTACAAGCAGAATGGCAAGTCTATGACGACAAATACAAGGCGTATGTTCCTTACATTTCCTCTCGCCATAAAGGTACGAAAACTATTAGTTTTTGGCTAGATACAGAAAAAAATAAACCTTATTATTTGGTCATTAAGCTCCAAAAAGATGAGTATTTTTTTATAAATCAGCAACTGCATCAAGTGATTAGCAAGGAAGGTTGGCAAGCCTACAAAATTGATAGCCTTCAAAAACTTTATAATGACAAAACTTTATTTCTTACTTTTTATAATAAAACTGCCTCTGTTGGTCTTATAGATAGTTTTATAGGTGTGTTTTCTGCTAAAATTAGCAACAAAAAAGTAGCAAAAAATATTACAACAACTTTGCAAGAATATTTTAGGCAAAAAATAAATAATCCTAGAACAAGCATTATTATTTTGGTCGGAATACTCATTTTTGCATTTTATACGTTGCTTTGGAACATTTACCCACGTCATTTTTATAATTTTCTAAACATAAAAAAGCTGTTTTCTCTAGCACGTAGGGAAGATGAAAACGCCTTAAACAAGCCTTTATCAGCAGGAAACGTGCTTTTTGTGGTGGGTTGTGTGTTGCTTGCGGGTTATTTTGGGCTGATGTTTCACGAGGTACAAAACTATAAAATTCCTTTTCTAGCCCGTGAAGGTGGTTTTTTCGTAGATATTTATAACTTTCTTGTTTTTATTTTGATATTTGGAGCGTTGATAATGGGGAAACTTATTTTGATAGTTTTTTTAGAAAAATTATTAGGATTAGATAAAATTTCTAACGCGCATTTTTATGAGCATATTCGTTTTTCTCAAACATTGTATGTTTTACTTTGTGGATTAGGTTTGTACTATTTTGTGGCAAGTCCTTCTCAAATACTTGTTTTTAAGGCTTTATCTAGTATTATTTTGCTTTTTGGCTTTATTGGAAGAAGTATTTTCTTGTGGATTCACGTCAATAAAATTTCTGGAGTGAGAAACATTTATTTAATTTCTTATCTGTGTGCATCTGAGATAATTCCTTTGCTTATCTACATAAAATTATTACTTTTTTAAGTAATTGTAGCACTACAAATAAACCCATAATGTTGTATTTCTTAGTGCCTACTTCGTGTGTATTTCTTAATGTTCTTAGTGGTAAGACAAATAACCTTATTTCTTATCCAACGCCTTTACAAAATCTTTCATCAGTGCAAAAAATTGCGTGTAGCGTGTCAGAGGCAATGTTTTTGCAATATCATCTGTGTCGTGGTAGGCTTTTATGCCACCAAGCGTGTAGATAAAAAATGCTTTTACGCTTTTTTGGGAGAAAAAATAATGGTCAGAATTAGCTGCTTTGCCCCTTTTGGTGATTTTGGGAAGATAATTTCCTTTAATATCAAGTTCTTGTAAAATACCAAATTCTTCTGGGAAAAGTGTCGCATTGACAACGGTTGCGCCCTCATCTCCTGTGCCTACAAGGTCAAGATTTGTCAGAAATTTTATTTTTTTGAGGTCAAAAAGCGGGTTTTCTGTATAATGTTGTGAGCCGATAAGCCCCGCCTCTTCTGCACCAAAAAACATAAATGCCACAGAATAATTTGGTGGATTTTTTGCATAAAAGTCGGCAAGTTCCAAGAGCATAGAAACGCCACTTGCATTGTCGTTTGCACCAGGAAAATAAATGTTACCCATTTTTCCTAAATGGTCGTAATGCGCAGAAAATACCAAAAAACTATCAGGCATAACACGCCCACGCACATAACCAATGACATTTTGGGTTTGATAATCTTTCAAAAAGTCAGATTTTACAACAAACTTAGCTTTTTTCAGTTTTTTGGGAATAGCAGACGTTTTAACTTCAAAAATTGGATTAGAATTTTCTTTTGTGCCAACTGTTGCCGTAAGTTTTGCATCTTGAAGTTCCAAAATAGCTTTTGCAGTATAGATTTTTTGGACAATTTCTATAGGCAAATCAACTATTTTTTTTTGATCTTTTTTGTTAAGGATAATGACTTTTTTGCTGATATTTTCATTCAAAAAACGCTTTTGCACTTCTTCATCAACAAAAATATTACTATCCAGTAGTTGGATTTTATAGTTTCCTTTGCCACTTTTTGAAATAGGATTTAAGATAAAATCTTGTCCCAAAACCAGTTTTTTGTTGTTTATTTTGAGTTGTACAACTTTATGTGTATTGACGTTTAGCTTAAAATACTGAAAATAATCTTGCCCAAAATGTTGCAAACCTATTTTTTTAAATTTTGCTGCCAAATATTCTGCTGCTTTGCGTTCTCCCTTATCTGCGACATCTCGCCCATACCCACGCCCACCCATATAAGGCGTGCAAAGCGTGTCTATGGTAGCACGCACACGAGGCATATCTTGCGCAAAAACGCAAGATATTTGTAAGAAAAATGTTAGAAAAATGAAAGGGAAAAGTTTTTTTTTCATTTAAGGTATTTTTCAAATGGTTTTACAAACTTGGTTATCATATCATTTGCTCGTTTTTTTGCTTGTTTTACAAAATGTTGCAAGTAAGATTTTGCCCAATTTTCCATATTTTCTTTAAAATCTTGTGAAAGGTCACAAACGTGAAACTGTATTTGCATTCCTGCCGCCCAGTTGATATAAAGATTTTCTGGATTAGTTTTGAATAAATTGACAAAATGTGCATCTCTACACAATAATTTATCATTTTCTAATTCCCAATCTACCTCAAAATAATTGATAGTAAAATTATCAAATTCTTGATTATCAATCATTTTAGCGCAAACTTGTGCTAATTTATAAGATGAAATAATATTGGGAGCTTGCGCTAATTTTGATAAATTACGTGTTTTTATATCAATAATTTCATAAAAATTATCTTTTACGACCAAAATATCTGCAGTGTCATTTTGTTTTTCGTCAAAAGGGTTTTCCAAACTCCATTTATCTGTGGCATTTTTGCCTCTGCTCAACAAAAATAAAACTGTTGGAGAATTAAAAAGTGCTTGTCTAGCTTCAAAACCAATAATACTAGCGTTTTTAGAATACAAATCATTGAGATATTCGTATTGCCTGAACGTATTTTTAGGAAATTTTTTCTTAATTTCTTTGTAAACGTGTTTATCAAAAGGTTCACCAGCACTATGCCCTGAAAGTGTGCCAGAAAGCGGTTTTGGAACAGAACTACCTTTTATTTTCTTTACTAAATCATCATAATCCACCTTCATTGCGTAATTTTAAATAATTAGTTAAGTAATTGATTAAATAGTTCATTCACTTCTTCCAAAATAATAGTATCTTTTTGAACGAAAAATGTTTGAATTTTAGTTGTTATCTGATTATGAAGTTCTATTTCTATTGGATTTTGCCAATCAATAACCCTAAATGGAATACTTGCAATGGGTTTTTCAGAAAATTCAACAATATTTCCTTTGACAATTCCATTACAACGCAACCAATCAAAAACGACTTGATTATTCAGATAAGCAACAATATATTCAATGCTTTCTTTTGTATTTATTTTCTTAAATATGGCGGTTACGTCCTGCGTAGGGTACATATTTTCATCAACAAGCGCAAAACGAAAATGATTTTTATTAGAAATTCTCTCTTTTGAAGGAACAAAAATGCGTTTTTCTTTCTTTGAGAAAAGATTAAAATTCCTCAAAAAGCACCATTCCCAATAATTTATTTTCCTATTATATTGGTATCTTTTATCCAAATCTTCTTTATATTTTTGGAAATGTAAGAAAAAATTTGGATAATTTTCTGTCAAATTCTCTTCTGTCAAATCATTTTCAAGAAAAATATATTGGGTAATATTTTCACCCAAAAAAGGTTTTAAATCTTTGGCTTTCAGTACGTTAATGATTGCTTTTTTTTCTGCTTTATTAAGTGTATGATTTTCTTGTAATTTAAGTTGGAATGCTTTATCCAAACCACTCACCAAACCATTTCCAATATCACAAACCTCTCCAATAGTGTTGTAAGTAGGTTTTTCATCATCAAAAAGCGTAAAAGCAGTATTTTTATTTTTCTTTAAGCAGTTTTTTTCTAAAATGTTTAATTTTCCTTTTACCTCGTCAGATTGCAAAAGCCAGCGTTCATTACGTTTAAATTGCGAAATTTCTAAATATTCAGCATCTTTTAGATTTTCTTTTGTTTTAAGTTGATAAAGCGTTGATAGTGTTAGCTTTTGGTTGGCATAAAACTTAGTTATTTTTATTTTTTCTAATGCTTTTTTTGATTTTTTTTGATTTTTTATAAACTTAAAAACCACAATAGAAACAGTTACATTATCAAAAATAGGCGTTTCATTAAAGTGATAAATCTCTTCAAAATAACCATTATCAACCATATAATTGCGCAAAGAAAGTGAATGAGTGGTGCTTATCCAGTATTCTGGGCAAATAAAAATCAGTTGCCCGTTTTCTTTCAATAATTCAATAGATTTTAGGATAAAAATATACAAATAATCACACAAAGAATTAAAATATTTATTCCAAATGATATTCGTTGAAAGTTCTTTTTTTAGGCTTTCTTCAAGGTTTTTCCAACGAATATAAGGGGGGTTTCCTATAATAAGGTCAAATTTTTCATTGATTTTTGCAGAAATAAAACTTTCATAATGCACACATGTAAACGCTTGCGCTAATTCTGTATCAATTTCATAAGCGGTAAGATTATTAAAGCCTTTATTTTCAAGAAGTTGCAAAAAAATGCCCTCTCCACAAGAAGGCTCTAATATTTTTGAATGTTTATCAATATCAGCCAAATCAAGCATAAAATTAGCCACTACTTCTGGTGTAAAGTATTGCCCAAATTTATTTTTTTTGCTTTGTTTTTGTGAAATCAAAAGTTTTATTTTGACTTCAATAGCATTTTTGAGCATTGATTTTCAGAGAAAAAATTGTTGCTGTAAAAGTTCCATTGCAAAAAGGTGTAAATGTATCCAACGCTATTTAATTTGAAAAATATATTCTAAACAATTTTATGATGATGCTCAAATCAAGTAATTAGCCCATTTTGCATAGGATAGGGTTTGCAAACCCTATCCTATGCAAAACATTGATTATCAGATAATTATATTATCCAAAATAATTACAGTAAATCTGCAACGGAACTTTTACAGTAACAAAAAATTTAGTGATTTAAGAGATTTCTAATAAATTATGATAATTTCTATCTGTATAAAATGTTTGAAATTTAGTTTTTTCAGTTACAGGAAATTCTATTTTTATTTCATTATTAAGAATTTTCAAAATATTATCTCCAATTTCTTCTTTGAAAGCACCACGTAAGGCTTTTTCATACCAATTTATCAAATCTATTTCAGTAATAATACTTTGAATTTTAGCTTTCCAACCAATTTGATTAAGCAAGGAAAGAATTATTTTTTCTTCTGCTTTCTTGTAGACTTAATTTTTGGTAGATATTTATCACTATCTGTAAACTGCCTAATATTTTCTAACAAAGAGTGAAAATAATTTGGTTTAGCTTTATTATCTGAAAAATAAATACTATCAAAAGTATTTTGACTTGGACTACCCTCATTACCAAAGTAATGCACGTGAGTTTTTTTATAAACAGATGCTATAGATTTTGCATAAATCTTTTCAAAAAAAACTAATTTGTCATTCTCACTTTCATCAACCACGCAAGCACAACCAAATAATTTACCATCTCTAGCAAGTTTTTTAGACCAATGTTTACAAGAATATAAAAATAAATCCTCCAGCAATTTTATTCTAAAACGAGATTTCTTTATCTGCTTTTTATCATCTACTCTTTGTTTTTCTATGTTAGTTTTATTTTCATCTTTTTCTGAAAGAGAGAAATACAAATAAGAACCTTTAGAAGCTATTTGTCTGTAATGAGTTAAATTTTCAATTTTTTCTATATTTTCAACTATTTGTTTATTTGTATTTCCTTTTATCTCTTGGAATTGACTTTCTTCCGCATTATCAACATTTTGCAAGACAAGAATATAGGATATTCCTTCTTTTACAAGAATTCTTTTTTCTGTTTCCGCATCATAGATGTGTCCGTGCTGAAATATAATATTTTTAGAATACATATTGTGATAGATTATTATGCTTTTTAGATAAAATTTATTATTTATTCATTTCAATAGCCTTCATCATTTCTGTTGCAACTGCTCGCATAACAGGAACAGCAACGCTATTTCCTGTAAGTTTGCGCATAGCTGTATAAGTGCCAGTTATCTCAAAATCTTCTGGAAAACCCTGCAAACGCAACATTTCTCTTTCTGATAACCTACGGTTTCCATTGACTAGAAGATAATTATATGAGCCTCCTGCACGTAGCGCACACGAGTAAGGCAATACAGAAATATTCCCTCCTTTGTTTTCGTGCCAAACAGATGGAAAAAATGGGTCAATTTTTAGGCGGTTTTGTCGTTTTTGTAAAATATCAATAGATGCAAAAAGTTTTTTATCTATCTCATTATCTGCAAATAACACATCAGAAAGCGGTTTATATTTTCCTATTGATTTAGGGAATTTAAACTCCAAATTTTCTTTGAAACCCACAATAATAGTACGTTCTCGTTTTTGTGGCAAACCAAAATCTAAAGCATTCAAAACTGTATGATGCACAAAATAACCTAATTCTCTTAATTTCTCTAAAATGGTATTAAAAGTGCGCCCATTGTCGTGTGTACGTAGTTGTTTGACATTTTCTAGTAGAAAAGAAAAAGGCTGTTTTACTCTCAAAATCTCTTCAATATTAAAAAACAATGTACCTCTTGTATCTGCAAAACCTTGCATACTTCCAATAATAGAAAACGGCTGACAAGGAAAGCCTGCAAGCAAAATATCATGGTCAGGAATGTCTTGTGGCTCTATTTGAGTAATATCTCCAAAAGGTTTTTCGTTAAAATTAGCTTCATACATTTTTTGTGCATCTTTGTCCCATTCAGAAGTAAAAACGTTTTCACAGCCAAAAGGCTCAAAACCCAGTCTTATACCTCCAATTCCTGCAAATAAATCTATTGTACGTAATTTTGTCATATTTTTTGTACTTCGTACTTCAAAAATCAAACTGTTCCTTCTTTAAGTCTTTCTGCATTTTCTACAAGGCGCAATTCTTCAATAAATTTGTAGATTTCACCGTCCATAACAGAAGGCAAATTAAAAATATCCATTCCAATTCTATGGTCTGTAACACGTCCTTGTGGATAATTATAAGTACGGATTTTGTCAGAGCGGTCGCCACCACCTACCATAGTTTTGCGTATGTCACCGACTTCTTTGTTATGTTTGGCAAGCTCAATATCATAAACACGAGAACGCAATACTTTGAGGGCTTTTTCTTTGTTTTTGGTTTGAGATTTTTCATCTTGACAACTCACCACCACGCCACTAGGTACGTGTGTAAGGCGTACCGCAGAATATGTAGTATTCACAGACTGCCCACCAGGACCAGACGAGCAAAAAGTATCTACACGTACATCACTCATATTTATATTTACTTCTACATCATCCATTTCAGGCAAAATTACCACAGATGCCACAGATGTATGTATGCGCCCTTGCGTTTCTGTCGCAGGTACACGTTGTACTCTATGCACACCTGATTCATATTTCATTTGCCCAAAAACATCTTCTCCAGAAATAGAAGCAACAACCTCTTTGAAACCACCAGACGCTCCATCAGTAAAGTCCATTATTTCTATTTTCCAGCCTTGTTTTTCTGCAAATCTTTGGTACATTCTTAGCAAATCACCTGCAAAAATAGCGGCTTCATCACCACCTGCTGCACCACGTATCTCCAAAATGATGTTTTTGCTATCATTTGGGTCTTTTGGCACAAGCATTTCCTTAATAAAACTCTCTAAAACGTCTTTTTGAGGATAAAGTTCGTCAAGTTCTATTTTAGCCATTTCCCTAAATTCTTGGTCTTTCTCAGTAGAAACAACGGTTTTGGCATTGTCAATATTACTTAAAATGCCTTTATATTCTTCATATTTCTTAACAATTTTGTCAAGGTCTTTATATTCTTTTGTAAGTTTTGCAAAATTTTTCATATCTTCCATTATATTTGGCTGAATGATAAGGTCTGCAACTTCGTCAAAACGTACTTTTATGGCTTCTAATTTATCTAACATAATTATGAGTTGTGAGTTATGAGTTGTGAGTTGTGAGTTGTGAGTTGTGAGTTATATAACTCGTTCACAATCAGATTTTAGTTATTTTCTTGATTTTATGTAATTTTTTGGGTTCTGCTTAAATTTATACTGACAAGTTTTTAAAATCTTTATTTAGCAATATTGTATTCAAGTCCCAGCGGGACAGAATATTTATAGAAAAACAAAATACGAAAAAATGTATTCAGCCCCAGCGGGGCGAAATATTTATTACTTGCTATAAATATTTCGCCCCGCTGGGGCTGAATACAAGACAGTAATTTAAAAAACCGAGGTTTCTGTATAAATCTTAGTAGAACCATTTTTTGCAAATATACGGTTTTTTCTAAGCAATAAAAAATCTTATTTTTGGTTTAAGATAGTGGCAAAAATTAGGGCAATCATAAAGATTGCCCTAATTTGAATAAATTTTAATTGCTTAATTATCAATATTTTGTATTCATTCACAATTCACAATTAAAAATTCACAATTATTTATACTTTCTCAATTATGCCATCTACAATGCCATAATCCACTGATTCTTGTGCTTCCATCCAATAATCTCTGTCAAAATCAGCCATAATTTTCTCATAAGTTTGGTTGCAGTTTTTAGCTAAAATCTCTGCGCCCATTTTCTTAGTTTTGATGATTTCTTTTGCCGTAATAGCAATATCAGAGGCTTGTCCTTGCATATAACCGCCAATACTAGGCTGATGTATCATTACTTGCCCGCTTGGATAAATAAATCTACGTCCTTTCGTGCCACCAGACAACAAAAGCGAACCCATAGATGCCGCCAGACCAATACAAACGGTAGAAACAGGAGATTTCATCATTTGCATTACGTCATAAATAATCATTCCAGCCGTTACAGAGCCACCAGGACTATTGATGTAAAACGTAATTTCTTTGTCGCTTTCAGACTCCAAATACATCAATCTTTCTGTGATATATTTTGCTGAATAGTCCATTACAGGACCCCATAAGAAGATTTTTCTTTCTGCAAGAAATTTGTTATCAAATTTATTACCAGAGCCAAGATTTTCAAAAAGCTCTTTTAGGTTTTTTTCTGTGTTATTATTGATGATTTCCATTTGTGGATTTTAAATTTTAATTATATTTTTTGTATTTTGCATTGTTCCCTTTGGGGTTAGGGGCGACTAATTGATAGAAACTCGTACTTTTTGTGTGTATAAACGTAATGCCACAGGAAATTCTAGATTTTCTTCATTCATTTTGGTACGTATCCAGATGCCTGCAAGTGTGTGCGTAAGTTGCTCACCTTCGTCATCACCTTTTATTTCAATTTCAGGTGTTTGTTCGTTCAAAATTGCTTCTTCTGCCTTTTGCAGTTCCGCAATAGTGTATTTTTCTACTATTTCTTTGATTACAGGGATTTTCATTCTTATTTGTTTAATTAAACATTCGTAAAATGTAACTGAATTTTGTATTTCTCGTAATTCGTAATTGATAATTCGTAATTGAATTATATTTTCGTATAGAACTTATCAAAATCATTGTTTATCTTCTCAAAACGGCTTTTATTGAGTAAAAAATCACCATAATAAACGTATTCAAAAGCTAGACTAATTTCTCCAAATTGCTTTTGAACGGCTTTTTTTGGTGCTAGTTCTGTAAAATAATCTGTATTCGTTTTATTTGGTCTAAAATCAATCATTTCCTTGTTGGTGAGCATTTGTAAGGCTTTCAAATAGCCGTAACGCACCGCAAGGGCATAATTTTGATTTGAAATAGCATCAGCACGCAATTTATCATAATTTGCTTCTGTAATATCTTCTATTTCTGCAAAAGCCGTTGATTGTAAAGATTTTCCTTTATAAAAAAGCACCGATATATCCACTTGCATCAATTTCAAGATTGCAATTACTAATAAAACGCCTATCACACTATAAAAAAGCACTTTTTCCCACGTAAGTTTGTCTGGTGTGGCTACATTTCTTAGTTTATCACCCAACCACCTCAAAAAAAGTTCCCAAATAGTTGTTTGCTTTGTTGGTTCTGCATATTCATAGTTAAAATCAGCATTCTTTCTGTATTTTTCTATTTTTTCATTACTGAATTTTCGTACATTGATGTTGGAAGAATCATAATGTAAAGCCAAAGTGTTATCAATTTTTGCAGGAATTGTATCTTGGAAATTAGCTATACGAGCAGAATCTTCTGATGTAAAAACGTCTTCTGGCTGAACTATTGATGATTCTGTCGTGTCTTCCTCTTCTTCTTTCTGATTATCCGCTTGATTTTCTTGCGCTTGCACAGGCGTATATACACATAAGAATAGCATCAAAATAAAACATAAAAAAATGTTTTTTTTGTTGTTTAAATTAAAAAATATAAAATTATTTTTTTTATTCATTTAAGATTTTAAATGTGTATATTTCTTTCTTAATACCTTTGTTGGTGTTTTAGCGCAGCGACACCAACAAAAGACTGCAACAAGCTAGCGGGATGCTTGTATTTTTTGTTGGTGCGTATTGTTCTACGTAATTCGTTGTTGGTGTCGCTACGCTAAAACACCAAACAACGGCAGTTTTTTTTGATACCTTTTGCAAAAAAAAGATGCTATAACTATTTGATTATAAAAGTATTATATTCTGTTTCTTAACAACAATCAAAGTTATGCTTCAACTAAAATACAAGCGTTTTTTTATTATCTTCCTTAAAAGCATCTTTGGAAACTCTTATTTTGCCTTTCAATACTTCCAACTGAATATTAGAGTTTTTTATAACTTTTTTGACTGTTTTTTTTATGATAGTTTCCATATTTTAATTTTATTTTCATTGCTACAAATCTACTAAAATTCTACTAAAATAAACATTTTTCCTACAAAATAGTTTCTTTCTTCAAAAATAAAAGATGAAAATACGTAAAAAATCTGATTTTCCAGAAAAAATCTGTACCATTTGTCAAAAACCATTTAGCTGGCGCAAAAAATGGGAAAAGGTTTGGGACGAAGTCAAATACTGTTCTGACCGTTGCCGTAGCCAACGCTAAGAAAAAGGTGCGAAGTTAGAAGTACGAGGTACGAAGTTAGAAAAGCTAAAAAAGTCATTTTTTTGGGAAAATTGGTTTTTAGTGCTACAAATGACTTAAATAAACCTAAAAATAATAAAAAATATTATTTTTATTTAGTTTTTATACAATTTATTTGTTATTTTTGTGCAAAATTTATATAAAGAAAATGATAGAACAAATAACTGAAAATCCCAACCATAAAGCAGGCTTTGTAAGCATTATTGGAAAACCAAATGTGGGCAAATCCACACTTATGAATAGGCTCGTGGGAGAAAGATTGTCTATTATTACTTCTAAGGCACAAACAACACGCCACAGAATAATGGGTATTATCAATAGCCCTGATTTTCAAATAGTTTACTCTGATACGCCAGGCATTATTGAGCCAAAATATGCCTTACACAAGGCTATGATGGGTTTTGTGTATAGTTCTCTGGAAGATGCTGATGTAATTTTGTTTGTTACAGATATACACGAGCGTTATGATGAAGATGATGTTTTGAAAAAATTAAAAGTAATTACAACGCCTATTATCCTCATTATCAACAAAATAGATACGGCTACACAAGAGCAAGTTGATGAAAAAATAGCTTATTGGAAAGAACACATCAACGCAACAGAAATTATTGCTATTTCTGCGCTAAACGACTTTAATACCGCAGGTGTTTTGGAACATATTATCTCAAGAATTCCTGTTCACCCAGCATATTTTGACAAAGATTCTCTTACAGATAAAAGTGAGCGTTTTTTTGCTGCTGAAATTATTAGAGAAAAGATTTTTTTGAACTTTGATAAAGAAATTCCTTATAGTTGTGAGGTTCAAATAACAGAATTTAAAGATGAGCCAAATATTATTCGTATCAGAGCAGAGATTTTGGTAGAAAGAGACAGCCAAAAAGGTATTTTGATAGGAAAAGGTGGTACAGCACTCAAAAAAATAGGACAAGATGCACGCCAAGATATGGAGAAATTTTTTCAAAAACATATTTTCCTAGAACAACACGTCAAAGTTGAAAAAGATTGGAGAAAAGTAGATAAACAACTCTCCCGCTTTGGATATAGAGATTAAATGCAAAGTACGAGACACAAAATATGAGGTACGCTTGTGCTGTTCTTAGCAATAACCATTTTATATTCGTACTTCGTCCCTCTTACTTCGTCCCTAAAAATAGCACACTACAAACATAATATATTAAATCAATCAAATAAAAACTATAATGACCGCTTTAGAAAGAGTCCTTGCAGCATTTGCCGCAAAAACACCCACAGAAAACAATGAGAAAGATTTTGACCAGATTGCTATTACTCTTTTGGAGAATAGTAAAATTATAGCTGGAAATTCTACTTTTATTGTCAGAGAATGTGAGATTTTTTTATACCACGAACTTCACAAAGACGCTTTTATTCACAACAAAAAATATACCTTCGTGGATAGACAAGAAGCGTTTGGCGAATGGTGCTTTTATCACTTCAAAAATCCACGTTTGTATGCAAAACACAAACATTCGGGCATAGAACTAACTTTTGGAAACGGAAAAGAAATGTCTGCTAGTATTCTCATTAAAAAAGTTTATTTTGTGGAAGAAGACAGAGTTATTGAAGGAACAAATACCATTGCACAGGCATTTTTGAATGGCGTTGGAATTTCTGAAATAGGACGTTTGGCTACTACTGTTGGCAAATTTGCTTTTGATGAAACTTCACCATTACGCATTGAAGATAACAAATTGGCAAATCCTACAAGCATCTTCAAAGGAGCAAGAGAATTTAAAACTACTCCAAAAGTAAAAAATCAACACGAACACGCTTTTGCTAATAGCTTTTACCGCTATTTCAATGATAAAGCATTTGTACAAGTAAAATAAGTTTTGAAGTGTGAAGTGTAAGGTAAGTAATACATTGTAAATAAACTCCTAGTTTTATTTTTTATTCTAGGTGGCGTAAACGCCACCTCTTTATATCAAAGGCAAAAATGGTTTTATGTAT
>JAYUKY010000031.1:0-4865 GCA_043764015.1 Raineyaceae bacterium | reverse complement strand
TAGAAATATCATTGTATTTGTATTAAAGCTCCAGCGGAGCGAAATATTTATAAAACTAGCCCTTGCTAGTGCCGCTCCGCTGGAGCTGAATACATTTTTTGACCTATTTTCTATAAATATGCCAGTCCGCTGGACTTAAATACATTTTCCGAAATCCAAGCCGTTCCTAGTATAGTACAAAAATACGCCTATTATTTGATGTTGTCAATAGCCTAAAAAGGCTATATTTTGAAAAATTGTTTTATATTTTTATATTGGTTTCATAACACAAAAGTAACATAAAATAATGATTATCTTATATTAAGTTTGGTTAATATTGCACATTTCTAAGGTGAATATGCAATTATTCTAGCTGAATATTGATTTTATTGAGATGAATATTTTGCTAAGTGTAAATATTTCAATAACTCATTTATATTAGAAATTTATGTTAAATTTGAGCAAACATTAAGCAGTTTTTGAACATTCACTTTATTATCATTAAGTAATTTTTTATTTATGGATTTTTTCTCTCTTCTCTCAAAAATAACGTCTGGAGCGGTTGTGGGCTATGCTACCAATGATTTGGCAGTAAAAATGCTTTTTAAAGAATATTTAGGACTTGGCGGAATTGTCCTAAAAACGCATTCAGAATTTGTAGATAATATTGCTAAACTCGTTGAGCGTGACATCATTAACCACCACACCATAGAACAAGAACTGCGCAACGACCGTTTTGCGCAAGCTCTCACCAAAACAGTAGAGGATTTTTTCCAAAAAGGGCTTTCAAATGCTATTCCAACAAATTTTTTGTTGAAAGATACCCCCAAAATAGAACAATCTTTTGATAATATTAGGACAGACTTTGTCAAACATCTTTCTACACCAGCGCAAAATATTATTGGTTTTTTACTTCAAAAAGTCAAATTCAAGCAACTTTTTTCTGAAAAACAACTACAATTAGTTGCTAATAACCTTGCTGGCGTGCTTACGGAAGAGCTTGGCAAAAATCAAATAAGTGATTTCATAGAACTTCTTTTTGCAGAAATGCAAGACAAAAACCTCTATCAATTTGTCCCTGATAGCATTTTTGAGAAAATTTCGGGTAAATTTTCTCGTGCTACACATAATTTGCATCAACATATCATTTATAATCAAAAAAATGCTTTAGATACACTTTTAGAGGAGATTTTAGGAGAAATCAATACAAAACAAATTACTAAAAATCTTACCCAAAACTTTACAGAAAAGACTTTTGCACACATTATTGCGCCCTCACAATGGCAAAAGCTCATAAACGCCCTAAAAAATGAATTAATAATATTTTTAGATACAAATGAAGGCAAAAATCTAATTCAAAGTTTGTCTAGTGCCGTTACAAGCGTTTTGGAAAATGAAAAAACTACTATTTTTGAGCTACTTTCTAAGGATTTGAATGCTAATTTGGAGGATTTTTTAAAAGAAAAACTCCCAGCAATGCTTGAAAAAGTCATAGAATTTGTGCGCCAGCAGAAAAGTAGGATAGATTTTTTAATTGACGAAACTTTTAGAGATAAGATAAAATACAAGCTACAAGAGTGGTTAGTGGATATTTTTGTGGGTAGCGTGAGTGAGGAAGCGGGCATTGTGCAACGTGTGGTGGAGTATTTGGAAAAATACAACTCTAATGAACTTGCTGCAAAATTTACGGAAGAGATTATTAACTATCTCAAAATCAATACAATAGGGCAAATTGTAGGACAAATTGGGAAAGAAAAAATTACGGAAAATCTGACTACACTTTTAGCTGATAATCTCAAAAATTGGTTAGAAAAAATGCCTTTGGATAATCTGGACGTACTTTTGAATACCAAAATAGGAAATATTGTAAGCCCAACACGTATAGAAGATTTTTTAAATGTTCAGTTAGATAAAGCCATTCAAAATCTCAGAAACGAACAAGTTTATAGTGAGAAAACGGCTCAAAAACTAGCTGATGAAGTCAAAAACAGCGTTTTGAAACTTCAAAAACTGCCTTTAAACGCCCTTATTCCGCCTGCAAAAATTGCTCAATATGCCGACACAATAGAAGTAGGTATTTTGCGTATTTTGAAAGACCAAAAAGATAATCTTAATGGTTTTATTGCGCTTGGACTTGCACAAGAGCTTGATGATAAGACACTTAACGAACTTATTTCGGAAGAAAAAGCATTGCAATTTTTGCCAATACTTTTGGAAAAAACAGATAAATTTGTGGCAGAACAATTCCAAAATTTCAAAGAAACGCCTTTACATAGCTTTTTGGAGAAACTGAATACAGCAGAAAATTTTTATCCTCGCCTGTCCGAATATCTCAAAAATGCCACTTTGGACAATTTGCCACTACTTATTGAAGGAAAAATAGAAGACATTGTACGTCAAAATCTCAAACCTCTTCCACCTGAAAAAATTAGGGATATGGTGGAGAGTTTTATGGGAAAAGAACTTGCACCAATCAATATGTTGGGCGCAATTTTGGGCGGCATTACGGGTGGTGCATTGGCGGTTTTGCCTACATTCCAAAACCCTGCCATTACTTGGAGTGTCAATGGATTAGCTTACGGAATTACAGGTTATGGCACAAATTGGTTGGCTCTCAAAATGATTTTTAGACCTTACAAAGCCACTAAAATTGGAAAATTGACTGTGCCTTTTACGCCAGGAATTATCACTAAAAACAAGGCACGTTTTGCCGAAAATATGGGTAGATTTATTGATAAAAGTCTGCTCAACAAAGATACGTTGATTAGTGGTTTTCAGGCACAACGCACCCAAATACAGTCTGCGTTGGTTAATTTCCTTTCAAAAGATGATTACGAAATCTTGAACCGCCTAAATATTGCTAATAAAGACAAAACAGCCACTTTTACGGCTGAAAATGCTTATCAATATTTTGAGGCAAATCTTAGTTTTTTTGAGCAAGAAGTGTCTAATATGATAGAAAATTCTAAGGATTTCACGCTGGCGCAATTTGATACAAGTTACCTCAAATACAGAATAAACCACTATTTTACGCAAGTGGCGTTCCAAGAACGTGTTTTGGAAAAAGTAAAGAATTTTTTGGATACAAAAATAGCAGAAAATATGCCTTTAAAAGCCCTTTTGCCTATTTCTGTTGTCAAAAACTTATATAAATTACTAGAAAGTAAACTAAAAAATCAGCTGGAAAAAGCCTTTGATTTAGTTGTTTCTGAAGATAAATTTCCAGAGACTATCCAAAATATTGCTACTAATTTTTCTAAAAATTATGAAGAAATCAAAGAGAAAAAAATCCCACAACTCCTTAAAAATGAACAAGTTATTGGAATAAAAACGTTGTTTTCTGATTTTCTACTTCAAAAATTAACAGACGAAAAAACGCAAAACATTATTTTTGAAGCAGTTTTTGGTAAAATTTCAAAAGAAATTAGCCCAGAACGCCAATTAAAGGATTTAGTTGGCGGACAACTGATAAACTTTGGGCGCAAATCTGCCAAAGATGTGCTTGAAAATATGCTTGAGAAAGGCATTAAATGGCTGGAAACCAACAAAGAAACCCTCGCACACGACGTATATGAGCGTGCTTATGATGCGAACATTGCGAGTTATATGTACAAAAGCACAATCAAGGAAACTGTAATGGAACTTGCAGAATCTGGTATTCCGTTTTTCTTCAAAAAACGCCTTCCAGAGCTTGAAAAGATTGTTTTAGCTGAAATTGATGTACTTGGAGAAACCAAACTTTCTCGCCTGAATGTGCGTGTAGAGCAAGACGACCTGCGTGCTAGGCTTAAAAATCTTTCTCAAAACGCTAATTTGCAAGATTTTATTAAAAAAGCTGCTCCAAATACCTTAGAACATAGTATTTTAAACCAAAAAATAGGAAAATTCTTAGAAATTTTAGAATTAAACGATATTAAAGCTGTTTTTAGGCGTTTAAATGATGAAATTAAGTTTGTGCAAACTTCACTTAAAGAAAAATTATCAGAAGAAAACAAAACCAAAATCACAGAAAAATTAAGTAAATTTTTGTTTGCTAATGCGTGGCAATTTTTCTCAAAAATGCCTTTACAGACGTTTCTAAATGGGATTTCTAATACAGAAATCAATGATTTGGCAGTAGGAATTGTCGTTCCTTTGCTCAATTCTCGTGCTTTCCAAGAGCAAAAAACTGCACTTGTTGAGGCGTTTTTTGTGCGTGTGAAAAACAAACCTCTTTCTGAAAATATGGATATTCCAACACTCAAACACAATATTTTGGAAACTTTCCAAAACCTTGTTGAAGAAACAGAGGTAAAAGATTTTTTGATGGAACAAGTAAGACAAACTGCTCATAATACGCTAGATTTGCTTAATAGTAATTTGGATAATGAAACTAAAGATTTTGCGCTTAAACTTACTGCGGAGGCTGCTTTCCAGTCGTTGGCGGACAATATTGGTGATATTTTGGCAACTATTGACCTTCAAAAAATAGTGGTTGATGAAATCAATGCAATGCACCCAAAAGAAGTAGAAAAGCTGTTTGAGAGTTTTGCAGGCAAGTATTTTAGCCAGCTTATCAATTATGGTTTTGGTTTTGGTGTGCTTTTTGGCTTGGCTATTGACCTTATTTTAGGCGAAATTGGAAAAAGAATTTAAAGTTTAATTGCCACGAATGCACAAATATACTGCGAATGGGAAAGATTTCGGAAAATGTATTACAGTCCAGCGGACTGATATATTTATAGAAAAACAAGTCTAAAAATGTATTTCGCTCCAGCGGAGCGTCATATTTATAAATATGACGCTCCGCTGGAGCGAAATACCAATACAATAATATTTCTATAAATATACCGTTCCGCTGGAACTAATACAAAATTTATTTTCCGAAATCCTTCCCGTTCACAGTA
>JAYUKY010000030.1:0-63338 GCA_043764015.1 Raineyaceae bacterium | reverse complement strand
TCGGAGTGCAAAGGTACGAATACTTTTTTAATCTCCAAATAAAATTTAAACTTTTTTTAAACTTTTTTTAAAGCTCAACTAATTTCAAAACTTTATTTTTTTTACTACCCATTTCGGAATGCAAAGGTACGAATACTTTTTTAATCTCCAAATAAAATTTAAACTTTTTTTAAACTTTTTTTAAAGCTCAACTAATTTCAAAACTTTACTACTCATTTCGGAATGCAAAGGTACGAATACTTTTTTAATCTCCAAATAAAATTTAAACTTTTTTCAAAATATTTTTAAAGCTGAACTAATTTCAAAACTTTATTTTATCTACCCATTATTTCGGAATACGAAGGTGCTAATACTTTTTTAATCTCCAAATAAAATACAAACTTTTTTACGAAGAAATACAAATATAAAATCTAGCTTCATCATACAAAGTACGACCTCCAAAATGAGAAGAAAGATTATTTATTACTAACGCTATGAAATAATTGTGAATTAGAAATTATGAATGAATACAATAATTTAACAATCAGTCTATTACGTTGTAAAGTGAAGAAAATAATTAGCGGCTAAGACTCACAACGCTTTATGAATTATTGCGCAAAAGCAAGAAAAAACTTTGATTTTGACAAATTAAAATTCAGACAAAACAGTTGGTAAAACCAAACGAAAAAATCCGTAACTTAATAAATTACGAATTTTTTTATTTGAAATAATTTAAAACGCCATTGTTTGTGTCTTCACAAACAACAAAATAACTTAAATATCTTTTTCGTTTTCATCAACTACGTCACTTACTACTTCCTCATCAGTTTTCACATCTGGGTTGTTGTTATGATGATTGGTATAGGCTTGATAATTGGTTTCCTTTTCAAAAGGACGTTTTCCAATAAGATTTTCCAAATCAGACTGAAAAATAACCTCACGTTCCAAAAGTGCTTTTGCCAGTATTTCTAGCTCATTTTGTTTTCCTTTAAGCAAGATTTTTACACGTATATACGCCTCTGCAATGATTTTCTGTACTTCTTCATCAATTATCTGTGCTGTTGCTTCAGAATACGGTTTATTCATTTGAAACTCACTTTGTGGCTTAGAATCATAAAAAGAAATATTCCCTAATTTTTCGTTCATTCCATAAACCGTAACCATTGCATAAGCCATTTTAGTAATCCTTTCAAGGTCAGAGAGTGCACCAGTAGAGATTTTTCCAAAAATGATTTCTTCTGCGGCACGTCCTCCGAGTGTCATACACATTTCGTCTAAAAGTTGCTCTGTTTGGTGCAAAAACTGTTCTTTCGGCAAATATTGTGCATAACCAAGCGCAGCAATACCACGAGGCACAATACTAACTTTTACGAGTGGGTCTGTATGCTCCAAAAACCAGCCAGCTACAGCGTGTCCAGCTTCGTGATAAGCAACAATTTTCTTTTCGTCAGGTGAAATAAGTTTATTTTTCTTCTCCAAACCACCAATAACTCTATCTATTGCCTCCTGAAAATCCAACATATCAACTGCCGTTTTATTATGACGTGCTGCAATAAGTGCCGCTTCATTGCATACATTCGCAATTTCTGCACCTGCAAAACCAGGTGTTTGTGCAGAAAGTTCTTTTGGATTGATGTCGTCAGCAAGTTTCAAAGGCTGCAAATGCACCTTAAAAATAGCCTCACGACCCACTATATCAGGTTTATCTATGCTAATTTGTCTATCAAAACGACCAGCACGCAAAAGCGCAGAATCTAGCACGTCAGGGCGGTTGGTTGCTGCCAAAATAATCACACCAGAATCAGTACCAAAACCGTCCATTTCAACTAAAAGGGAGTTCAACGTATTTTCACGTTCATCATTTCCGCCTGGCATAGCCCCACGCCCACGAGAACGCCCTACAGCATCAATTTCATCAATAAAAATGATACAAGGAGCTTTATCTTTCGCTTGTTTGAATAAATCTCTCACACGTGCAGCACCTACACCCACAAACATTTCTACAAAATCAGAACCAGAAAGAGAGAAAAAAGGCACGCCAGCTTCACCAGCAACGGCTTTTGCAAGCAAAGTTTTTCCTGTTCCAGGACCTCCAACGAGCAAAGCACCTTTCGGAATTTTACCACCCAAATTAGTAAATTTAGAAGGATTTTTGAGAAATTCTACAATTTCCATTACTTCTTCTTTTGCCTCATCTAAGCCTGCCACGTCATTAAATGTAATAGGCACTTTGTTATCAGCATCAAAAAGAGAAGCACGAGATTTACCAATATTAAAAATCTGCCCACCAGGTCCGTTTGCGCCCGTCATACGACGCATCAACACAAATAAACCAACCACCATCAATATCAAAATACCCCAGTTGATAAGCGTATCAGAATAATTGCTATGGCGTTCTATTACAAGTCCTATTTGCTTATCTTTTGGAAAAGTTTCGTTTTCTAGTTTATCAAAATTCTCTGCAAATTTATCAGGATTAGCAATCAAAAACCTAAAATGAGGACCTTTGTAAGAAGCAAGCGGAGAGCGTTCTGACAATGCTTTTTCGTACTTTTTAGCATCAATAGCATCTTTTTTGATGGTATATTCTACCGCAGACTCGTTGGAAACAAGTACAACATTTGTGATGTCGCCAGCAGCATACATTTGCTTGAAGCGGTTGTAGGTTGTTTCTGCAGGAGCAGCACTTCTATTAAAATAAATCATACTAAGTACCAAAACAACTATCATTGTAACGAGCCAGACTTGATAGCCTCCGTTGTCATCTTTTTTTGGTTTTGGCATCATTGGTTTTGGTATCATAGGCTTTTTTGCATCTTTTTTTGCAATTTTCTGCTTTTCTGTCTTACCGTTAGTGTTTCCGTTGATGTTTCCGTTAGCGTTTCCGTTGATATTTCCGTTGTTGTTTGTTTTCGTTTCTTGCACTTTTGTATCAGTTGCGTTTGTGTTTTTAGGCATTTGCTAAAATTTGTCTTATTAAAAAGTGTTATTAAAATATGTTTTTTTCTGTATAATATTTGGTATAACTCAAAAACGTACTATCTTCAAAATCAGTTCAAAGTATTTTTTACCTTATTCTTTATTGATAACTAAATTGGAAAGAAAAAAGTTATTTTTTTGCTATTTGTCAAACTACTTGTAAAAGTCGTAAATTTACATTTAATTTGCTAATATTCAATGTAGGAATTGATTATTTTTAAGATAGTCACCCAGATAAACGCTAAAACAAACAAAAAATTGTATTTTGTATTCATTCACAACTCACAACTCAAAAAAATGATAATTATCACAGGTGCGGCGGGCTTTATAGGAAGTTGCCTTATTTCTCGTCTTAATCAAGCTGGTTTTAACGCCATTGTTGCCGTTGATAATTTTTCTTTCCCTGAAAAAAATAAAAATTTAGAAGGAAAAACTATCAAAGAACGTGTAGAACGCGCTATTTTTGCTGATTGGCTTGAAAAAAATCAACAAGAAGTAGAGTTTATTTTTCATATAGGCGCACGCACAGATACGAGTGAGTTTGATGTAAATATTTTCAACGAACTCAACCTAAATTATTCCAAAAAAATCTGGGAACTTTGCGTAAAATATGATTTACCACTTGTATATGCCTCATCTGCGGCTACCTACGGGCTTGGTGAGCAAGGTTATGATGATGACGAAAGTAAAATCTCACTTCTAAAACCGCTTAATCCTTATGGTGATTCCAAAAATGATTTTGATATTTGGGCGTTGGCACAACCAAAAAAGCCGTTTTTTTGGGCTGGTTTGAAGTTTTTTAATGTTTATGGACCAAATGAATACCATAAAAGTCGTATGGCTTCTGTGATTTTTCACGCTTTTAACCAAATTCAAAAGACAAATGAGATGAAACTTTTTCGTTCTCATAATCCTAATTTTGTTGATGGCGGACAAATGAGAGATTTTGTTTATGTCAAAGATTTAATTGAGGTTTGTTATTTTCTGATGCATCACCGCAAAAATTCTGGTATTTATAATTTGGGTAGCGGAACGGCTCGTACATTCTTAGACCTCACCAAAAACACGTTTAAAGCACTTTCAAAGCCTGAAAATATTGGTTTCGTGGATACTCCTGCGGATATTAGGGATAAATATCAATATTTTACGGAGGCAAATATGCAAAAACTTCAAAATATTGGTTATGCAAGACCTTTTCATACATTGGAACAGGGCGTGGAAGATTATGTAAAAAACTATCTTTTGGAGAAAAAATATTATTAGTTTTGATAATACGTTTTTAACTGATATAGAACAAATTACATCAAAAAATGTAGGGGCTGGGCTTGCCCCTGCCCAACATGTGTAAACAACACGACAAACAATATCAACAAAAAACAACAAAATAATGCAATATAACCCTAAAATTCATCATAGGCGTTCTATTCGTTTGAAAGATTATGATTATTCAAACGAGGGAGTGTATTTTATTACTATTTGTTGTGAAAAACGAGAAAATAGATTTGGAGTACGTTACCGTATGATTTAGCTATTTAGTAATTTATTGATTTTCAACATTTTAACCTTAAAAAGGTGCGTGAATAATTGTATAAGATGATTCCAAAAATCTATGTCTTGTGGTCGTTTTTTCATCAACATTTCCCTCAGTATATTTAATCCTTTTCTGCAAATACTGTTTGTGCGGTATTTGTGATTTTTGAGAGGTATTTTTTGAACATATTTCTCATAGTGTAGCCCTACATGTATACATATCACGTAGGCAATAGCCACTAAATATACTAATTTCTCAAGTTTGTAACTATCTTTAAAATGTGTATTTTCCAGATTAAATCCTTGTCCTTTAAAGTCTTGGAACATTACTTCAATACTCCAACGCTTGCGGTAAGCACGTAAAGCGTTGTAAGCGTGTGTGTTAGTTAAAACAATTAAATAATCATCTTTTCCTTTCTTATCTTTTATTTTTTTCATGCCAACAGATAAACCCTTCATACCCAATACTTCTATGTTATCTAATTGACACTCGTTACGCTTTGAAAGCAACTTATCTGAAAGTAAATTAACAGCTTGCAATTTTACGCCATTTATCGTGTAAATGTAAGACTTTGGAACACGCAAAAAGAAAATTATCTCTTCTGAAATCAAATAGGTTATCCGAATTTTACCCACAAACTCTCTATCAGCAATAACTGAGTTAATATTGCGCTTCCCAAGCAAGGCTATTACTTTTTTTAATAACTTAACCCTATCCAAAGTACTACTATTGCCACTTTTATTATCTAACATCTCTACATATAAAGGAAAACTAATACTCCTGCAAGATGCTGTTAAAACATGTATGTTTACTTGTTTTTTGCCAAAATCCCATTCAGTTCTATCCAAACAAATGTCTACTTTGCCAAAAAGTAGAAAAATAGACAAAAAGAATACAATATTATCTTCTTGAAACGCCGCTTCTTTGAAAAACATTTGTAAACGGTGTTCGTTAAATTCAGGCTTTACTTCATCATTTAAAACAAGTGCTAACTCTTGCAATTGCACATCACGAGTCTGTATAAGGGCTATTACTGTAGCAATAGCACAATTTTGACGTGATAAATGTTTGACAATAATGAGATTTTTCATTATTTTTTGTAAATTGGCACGGTGAAAATCCTTCATCTTGGATATATTTTGGTTTGGGTAAACAAAAATAGTCTTTTTTGAGCAGGTTTTCACACTTTTTAAAAATCATATGGTAGCGTACTTTTTCGTGTAGTTTTTGAAGTTTATGTTTTGTTTTTTTACCTTTTTTCTTAGAATATTTTTTTGAATATATTGTTGCTGTAAAAGTAAATTTAGACGTTTTTTGCTAAGAAACCAAAGAAAGTGTTAGCCACGCTGCTTTTAAGTCGTTTTGTTCTAATAAATGTTGTGCTTTTTTGTGTGAATCTTCTGAATTTGTATCAGAATTTTCATTAAAATTTATACTTTCTTTGAAGTGTTTTATCTCTTCTTCAGTTGGGAGTTTCTCTACGTTGGCAAGTCTTCCAAGATTATTGGCAGAAAGTATATGACTTTCCTTTATATGCAGAGGCAAATTATCAAAACCAATTCCTTTACTGACAAGCGGCTTAGGGATTTCAAAAAGTGCCTCTGGAATAACCCTACAATAATAATCTCCGCCCATACGAGCTACCAAATCCATTTTTGGCGTGTTGATTTTACCGTTTTCGTCTAAAATATTTTCGTTGAAATGCGCCATAATTATCTCACAAATAACGAGGTTTCCTGCGCCACCTTGCGTGCCTGTCTGTATGACTTGCTGCACAATGCACTCAAACGCCACAGGAGCTTCCGCCACACGAGGAGGACGAATTTTATCCGACTTTATTTCTGTAAAACCTGCCTTCACAAACTCATTTACGCTTTTTTCATATTCTGTACTCGCAAGCGACATCTGCTCTACCATAGAAAAATTAACAATATTTATCACTACCTCTGGTATTTCTAAGATATTTTCTAATGTATGTTTGATAGTGTTATCACGTACACGACGAGCAGGAGAGAATATTAAAAGTGGAGGATTTGAGCCAAAAGCATTAAAAAAACTAAAAGGACTAAGATTTACGTTGCCTTCTTTGTCTATTGTGCTTGCAAACGCAATAGGACGAGGCGCAATAGCTCCCAACATCAAAGCGTGAAACTCACCAGTAGAAATATCTTTTGGATTGATTGTTTTGGTCATTTTTTAATTAAATTTGTTTCTTTTTAACACTAAGTTCATTAAGAAATACACACTAAGTAGGCACTAAGAAATACAAAAAGAATGCTTACGGTTGTTTGTGAAGACATAAATAACAGCACTTCACACCTCACACCTCAAATTATCTTTTTACAATTTTGCCTATTTTTTTGGCAGTTGCACCATCTACAAGTGATTTTACAGTAATATGATAAATATAAAATCCGTCTGCAATACGCTCACCGTTAGCGTTTTTGCCGTTCCATTCAAAGGCTTTGCTACGTGCTTCACTCGCTAAAACGGTGGCTTGTGAAGTAGTGATTTTTTGTCCTTGTAGGTTTACTATTTCCAAACTTACTTCTAAATCTTCTCCCGCTCTGTTGTGTTCAAAGTAAAAAACCGCAGTTTCAGTATCATTAAAAGGATTTGGCGCAGAAAACACATTGATAATTTCTAATTGCCCCTTTTCTACTACTCTAAAACTAATTGTTTTTTCAGTAGAATTGTTATGTGTGTCCCAAACCTTAAAAGTAAGTGTATGCGCTCCTACTGCCAAATCATACAAAGGAAAGTGCAAAATTCCACTTTTGTAAGTATCCAAATCAGCGGTATAAAAGTTATTCAAAATAAATGTATTATCTTGATTATCATCTAAATACGCAGTAATGGAATGTCCTACACCTGCATCAGAAATATTAATACCATTATCATCAGAAAGTTTTGCTATAAAAGTGGCGTTTTTACTCACAAGACCGCCATTTTTAAAAGAAAAATCATTCATAAAAAGTTCTGCAACAGGTGGCGTATCATCATTTGAAACAATAGGAGAACTTCCCCCCACCAAAATATCATTTTTGCCACCATTAGCATCTCTGTTTGGCAAGCCATTTAACGCATTATTTTGTGCATAAAAGAGTATTCTACCCATTCCAAACGTATAATTGATGTCTTTTGGTGCAACAAATTCTACCATAAATTTGCCGTTTTTGATAGTTGCTTTTCCCTCAAAAAGTTTGGTTTCACGCACTCTAAAAGTGGTTACAGGCGTTTCTAAGGTATTTCTGATAGTAATTTTATCATAAACTACAACATCAAGTATGCCATTAAAATCAGCATTGAGCGTACCCAAAAAATTCTGTATTTCTCCTTCAATTTTTATTTTTGCAAGTGATTTAATGGTATCTTGCGTGATAAGAATATCTTTATCATTGATTTTTTTGATAATAACTTTGTCTGCTGGATAAGCTAAACGCATAGAAGGGTCGCCAAGCAAGGTAAAATTACGGTTTCCAGTTCCTAGAAGGCTATTATTTTTGGTTTTGCGCATCACTTCACCCATACGAGGCATCTGACCATTCACGGGTTTAAAAACATTATCAGTATAAAATGCTCTATTCACTTCAAAGTTACTACTAGAAAAAACAGGGCGTGTGGTAGCTATAAGCCCTATTGCGCCACCTGTGGCACTAAGCAACGCAAGTTCTGCACCAGAAGAGGCATATTGCCCACCATCATAACGCCCAAACTCGCAAGTAGCCGTTACAAAAAATGGCATATTATTAAGATTTCGCCAAGAAGTTATATCATTAAGCACCAAAATCCCCTCTTCTGCCCAGCCAATCTCTGCACCGTGACCTGTATAATTGACAATCAGGCTACCTTGTTCTACGGCTTGTGTGAGCAAGTTTTTCACTTTTGGACTATCCTGACCACCATTTGCGTTGGCTTGTTTGGTATAAGCAGCTATAAATATTTTATCAGCCGCAAAAGAATAATTGCTATTTACATCATTAGCAAGCCCATCAGCCTGCGAAAGATGTATATTAAAATCTCCATCATCAGCTATAAAAGCCACCTTATTGCGCCATTTGCCATAAGTTTTTGGTTGATTAGCATAATAAATCAGTTTATTTACAACAATTTCCGCCTCTGCAAGCGTTGCAACAGGTATTCTACCAATACCAATATCCATTGTGTGTTCTTCTGGTGTAGGATTTTCTTGCCAAAAGCCGTCCGTAGCCTTCAGAAAACCATAATAATCATCAGAACTATAACTATTTATTGGGTGCAAAGACTCTCTGGCTTGGTAGGTTGGTACTTTATGGCGTTGGTAACTAACATCATTTTGTAGATTTTTATAATCAAAAGAAGCATCTCCAAAAAGTAACAAATATTTAAAAATAGTGGGATTTTTATCAAAAAGCAATTTTGCACAATCACGTAGAGCGGTTACATCAGCACGACCAGACGAAAATTCGTTATAAATTTCTTCTAAAACCACTACCTCAACACTCAAAGCATCATTTGTACGTCTGAATTGTGCCAAACGGTCTGCTTGCGCTTTCAAATCTTTTGTGGTGATAATCAGCAAATTAGGTGTAGCTATGCTATGAATATTTTGGTTGGGAATTGCGCCCATAAGTTCTGGAGAGGGAAAAGTATTTCCCTTAAAAATAATAAATTCTTTTGGTAAAATAGGCGTTGCAAGTGGATTTATGCTAGTATTTGCACCAAAAGTTGCCGTATTTCCACTTAAAACGAAGCTTTGTTTTTGTGGAAGAACAGGGTTAGAAACGTCCCAAATACTTGTATTATTATCAATATTTTGAACAGAAAAATCAGCCACAGATGCAGAAAGGCTTTGAATAGAACGGAAAGTCGTTTGCGCATTGTTAGGCGTTTCATACAAAGCAAGATTCCTTTTGAATTGCAGGCGGTAGTAGTTCAGAAGTCCACGAGCGGCTGTATTTCCGTTGTTTTGGAAAGTGTAAGTAATGGGAAAACTTGCAAAATTTGATAAATTATTTGTATTTATCCTAAAAACATCTATTTTATTTGTTCCTTGTGGATTGTATCTTCCAAGATATGTATCACTAACTAACTGACTACCAATATTTTGCGAACCTGATTTAATAGAAAAATTAGTATTACTATTTTTGGAGCTAATACTTGCGACCATAGAAGTAAATACTAAATCTGTATTGGGAGCTATTCCTGTAAGGTTTTCTGTAAAATCATAGCTTGCTGTTGTGCTAAAAAGCTCTCCATACCATTCACGTCCAGATCCGTTGGCGGTTGCTAATTGTAACAAATTTTCTTTATCTATTTCGTGAAAAATGCGCTCATCATACGTGTTGATGCTTTGTGTGCCTCCGCTTATGCTTGCCTGCGTTTGTAGGCGCAAACCTGCATTTCCAGCAATAGTGATAAAATAGTAATTTTTATCAGAATAGAGATTTTTTTCGTGTTCAAAAAGTTGTGTAGTAGCATTGTATAGCCATTTGTCAGCATCTTGTGCATAAAAAAGAATATAATCATCATTATTAAAAACATTATCTTCTTCACCCACAACCAAAATAGCATTCTCTTGCAAATCTGTTGGGCGAGTAGCAGCATTTGCTTGTGGCAACATACCGCCTTGATTGCCATATAAGCGTATATTTTTTGGGTTGATGCTGGCAGGATTTAGCCCCCACGTTTGCAAATCTGCAAACGTAATTTTATGAATACCTGTTTTGCTAATGGCTATTTTTACAAAATTACCATTACTCAACACGGAATTTTGTGCAAAAACCACTTTCAAAGGCAAAATAAGCAATAAAAATGGCAAAAGTAATAATTGTAATACTGAAAGATAAGAAATATTTTTTTTCATGTTATTGATGATATTGTTCTAGTTTTGGTTTTATTAGCAAAAATTATGCAAATTTTATCAATTTTCTGCTTTTTCCTTGTTTAGAGAAGAGCGTTCATTAAAGTTGCGTTCTGCACCAACAAGTGACTAATAACCTCTTTATCAGTACCTTCAAAATTCCCCATTTTAGAATCTCCTCCCTGTTGTGCAATGTTGTTGAAAATCTGTTGTGCGCTTAGTTCTTTAATAATATCTGTAGATTCCTTTCCTAGTTTTTCTGCCATTTCTTCTATTTTGTTGAGTGTGAGGTTAGCTTTGCCGTTTTCTATTTGGTTGTAATATTTTTTTGATATACCCAAAAAGTCTGCCATAACGTCTTGATGCCAGCCCTTTTCATTCTTACGAATTTCTTTTAAGTTGTTAGCAATATTGAGGTGCAATTTTTTCATAGAATTTTAGAAGGATAATAGGATTATTTCACAATTATAAATAAATTGCGGCTATAAAACAAACAAATTTTTTAGCAGGTAATACCAAATAACCTAGTAAGTTACATAAATAACCCAACAAGCAACAGCGTATTACCCAGCAAATTTGTAGAAGAGATATTTTGCCCTTACCTTTGTGCCACACTAGAAATAGTAGAGGGCAAGCTGAAAACCTAATAGAGTAGGCGCAAAATTCCAAATATTATTAACAATGAACGGAATAATGAATTTAGATAGCTACAATGTAGCTGAATTGAACCACAATGAAGTGGTGGACACAAATGGTGGGATTTTCCCAATACTAATTGTGTGTGGTGCCGTTACTTATGAGATAAGTGTTGCGTGGGCGGCGGCTTTCTTTTTCGCAGGAGTTGGGGTGGGTGCTGCGGTTGCTCAAGGTCAACAAAAATAATCTACTAACAAAAAAATCAAAATAAGATGAAAAAACTAGAATTTGATGGACTTACAGATATGTCCGATGTTGAAATGCAACAAACTGAAGGAGGATTTCCGCCAGCGGCTGCTTTTGTTGCTGCAGCTGGAGCAGGACTTTGCTTTGCTGGTTTTATGGTAGTGGGTTGTGCAGTTGGGTATGGTTTATATAAGTTAGCACACTGGGCAACAACTTAGTAAGTAATAAAACCCATTTAAACGTATAAACTCTTAGGGTGTAATTTTTTGATATTCAAATTTTTAACCAACTTACACCCTAGAGGTTTCGCATCACTTGATAAGCTCAATTACTTAGATTGAAAAACAAATAAATAATATATGAAACATCAAATAGCTGAGTTGAAGCGTCAAATAGCTGAACTTGTATCAGAACATGGATTAAAGTTTTTTATGGCAGGCTTCATCATTGGTGCCTGTGTGGCTAGAGGTCAGATACATCCATAATAGCACTCATTTTTGTCCTCTTTAGGACACTTAATAAAAGTGTCCTAGAATTTTTATGCTTAAAAATAGTTAAAATAACACTCAAAATGGCAAAATATGCATCAGTTAAAGAAAGTTGGAAAATAGTGATTTATTACTTCGTTTTTTCCACTTTGATAGCTATTCCTTTTGTAATTTTGAAAATTATTTTTCCAGAATACATCAGTATGGGGCTTTTAATGGTATTTTGTACCATTTTGGGAAATATTGCGGTCTTATTATTTCTTTTCAATAGAGATAAAAAGAAAGGGCTTGAAAACGTCAAATTATCTTTTAAATATGACTTTCCCAAATCTTTGTGGGGAATAATTATTGCCTCAACTTGTTGTTTGATTTTCTTGGAAGACATTTTGACTTTCCTTCCTATTCCTGATTATTTTATGAGTATGATAGCACCACTACTCAAAGAGCCTTTTGCGTTGTTTTTGTTAATTTGTGTAGGTGCGCCTATTTTTGAAGAAATTATATTTAGAGGTATTATTCTTAAAAAAATGCTGGTAGATATGCCACCTAAAAAAGCTATTATTCAATCTTCTATTATTTTTGCCTGTGTGCATATCAATCCTACACAATTATTTGCAGCTTTTTTTATTGGTTTGGTGTTAGGCTGGTTATTTATCAAAACAAAATCTTTAGTTCCTTCTATGTGTCTTCATTTCGTTAATAATTTTTTAGCTTTTTTGAGTATTTATTATTTACCAAAAGAAGCAACAAGTTTTTACTACTTAATTGATAGTACATTGATTTACATAATATTGTATTTATTGTCAGTCGGTGTTTTTTATATTTGTTATCAATATCTAAATAAATTATTCCCTGAAAAAATACAAGATAACCAAGCAATCAAATCTGAAATATTAACAGAAAATCTCAAAATTCAAAACTAACAAACATATGAATCCTCACATAGCTAAATTTTTATCAGAATATGGAATGAAGATACTTATAGCAGGTATCATTCTTGGTGCTTATGTAGCTCATAATCAGTTACATCCATAGCAAAAATGCCCAGCATCAAAATTAAACAACACGACATCACAGATTGCGGTGCAGCGTGTTTAGCTTCTATTTCGGCGCACTACAAGCTCCAAATCCCAATAGCTCGTATCAGGCAATACGCTAGCACCAACCAAAAAGGCACAAATATTTTAGGTTTGGTAGAAGCCTCTCAAAAGCTTGGTTTTCAAGCAAAAGGCGTAAAAGGTACACTAGAAAGCCTTTCAAAAATCCCACTTCCTGCCATTGCACACATACGCATAAAGTCCGCACAAGGTGAGTTATTGCATTATGTTGTTCTCTACAAAGTTACGGCAAAAGATGTTCAATATATGGATCCTGGTGATGGCAAAATGCACACCAAAACCCTACAAAACTTTTTAGAAGAATGGACAGGCGTACTGCTTTTAATGCTTCCAAGTGAAGATTTTAAACCAGAAAATCAAAAAGTTTCTGTTATTGATAGGTTTTTGTTTTTGCTCAAACCTCATAAAATAGTAATGTTGCAGGCGTTGTTTGGCGCAATTATTTACACTATTTTGGGTTTGTCTTCTTCTATTTATATCCAAAAAATAACGGATAATGTACTCGTAGAAGGGAATAAAAACTTGCTTAATTTGCTTTCTGTGGCAATGATAGCTATTTTATTATTGCAATTATTGATAGGTTATCTAAAAAGTGTTTTTGCCCTAAAAACAGGGCAACAAATAGACGCAAAACTTATTTTGGGTTATTATAAGCACTTGCTTAGTTTGCCACAGCAATTTTTTGACACAATGCGTGTGGGTGAGATTATTTCTAGAGTGAATGATGCCGTAAAAATCCGTGTTTTTATCAATGATATTGCGCTGGGGCTTATGGTAAATGTTTTTATTCTGTTTTTCTCTTTTGCTTTGATGTTTACGTATTATTGGAAACTTGCCCTTGTGATGCTTTGTATTGTGCCTTTTTATATTTTGATTTACGTTATTTCCAATAAAATCAACAAAAAACAACAACGCAAACTAATGGAAAATTCTGCTGATTTGGAAACACAATTAGTAGAATCTTTAAATAGTGTTGCCACAATTAAGCGTTTTGGACTGGAAAATTACGCCAATACAAAGACAGAAACGAAATTTATTAAGGTTTTGCGTTCTGTTTATACAATGAGTATCAGCAGTTTACAACTAGGAAATGCAAGTGAATTTATATCAAGATTATTCACTATTATTTTGCTTTGGGTAGGTGCGTATTTCGTGATAGAACGACAGATAACACCAGGAGAATTATTATCTTTTTACACTTTGATTGGATATTTTACAAGTCCTGCAAGTAGTTTGATAAGTGCCAACAAATCAGTACAAGAGGCACTTATTGCCGCAGATAGGCTGTTTGAAATTATGGATTTGGAAAGAGAAAAAACAGAAAATAAAGTAGTTTTGACAAGAGAAATGATAGGAGATATACGTTTTGAGGCGGTTACTTTCCGTTATGGTTCAAGGCTAAATGTTTTTGAAAATTTAGATTTGACTATTCAAAAAGGGAAAGTTACGGCAGTTGTGGGTGAAAGTGGTTCAGGAAAATCTACGCTGATGTCTTTGCTACAAAATTTGTACCTTTTGCAATCTGGCATTATCAAAATTGGAAATTATGACATCAAACACTTAGAAACCAATAGTTTACGAGAACTTGTGAGCGTTGTACCACAACAAATTGATTTATTTGTTGGTACAATTTCGGAAAATATTGCAGTTGGAGACTACGAGCCAGATATGCAAAAAGTGCTTTCTATTGTTCATTTGCTTGGTATTACGGAGTTTGTAGAGAAAATTCCTAATGGTTTTCACGCTTATTTGGGCGAACACGGTGTAAATCTTTCTGGAGGGCAAAAACAGCGTTTAGCCATTGCTAGGGCATTATATAGAAATCCTGAAATTTTGATTTTAGATGAAGCTACTTCTGCTTTAGATGCTATTTCAGAAAAATATGTACAAAATGCTATTCAGTTGCTTAGAAATGCAGGAAAAACAATTCTTATTATTGCTCACAGACTTAGCACCATCAGAAATGCGGATAAAATCATAGCCTTAGAAAATGGAAAACTTGTTGCAGAAGGCTCACACGAAGAATTATTATTGCAAAATAACAATATTTATAGCAGACTTTGGCAAGAACAATATCAATTAAATTAAAAAACAAAAGAATTATTAAAAGATTTCCCAAATGCAAAAGCAAATTTTTCCTATTGAAATCACAGAAAACTCATCAGAAGTGTATTTAAACAGTGTTTCTGTACGAGGGCAAATTGTTTATACAATTATTCTTTTGATGTTGATTACATTTTTTGCGGTTTTGCCTTTTATTAAAGTTGATGTTTCTGTGAATAGTAGAGGAATTGTAAGAAGTATTTCAGAGAAAAACGAAATAAAATCTTTGGTTTCTGGGATTTTGGCTGATATTGATGTTATTGAAAATCAAGCTATAAAGCAAGGAGATACACTTTTTAAACTTGTTACAGAACTTTCTGACGACAAACTGCGCCTTAATGCAAATCTTATCAATGAAAAAATAAAACTTGTTTCAGATTTGCAAAATTTGGTTAATATTAAGAATAATCAAGAAAATATCAATACGTTTTCAGCAGTTTATACGCAACAATACAATCAGTTTAAACTTACGCTTTTAGAGAAAAATTATCAGAAAGAAAAAGCAGACAAACACTTTCAAAGACAGGATAAACTATTGAAAGAGAAGGTTATAGCGGTTGCAGAATGGGAAGAAGCACAATTTGGAAACCAAAAAGCACAAGCAGAATACAACACGCTAATTGCTTCACAAACAAGCCAATGGCAAAATGATTTGCAAAGATACAATTTAGAAATTAGAGAATTACAAGCTCAAAATCAACAAGTTACACAAGAGAAAAAATCTTATATTATCAAAGCTCCTGTTTCTGGCACTATTCAGCAGGTTGTCGGCAAATATATTGGTAGTTCTTTGCAGGTTGGAGAGGTTTTAGGCGTTATTTCCCCAGATTCTAGTTTGATTGTGGAGTGTTATGTTTCTCCCTCTGATATAGGATTATTAAAACCTAAAATGAAAGCAAATTTTCAAATAGATGCTTTTGACTATAATCAGTGGGGTTTGGTTGTTGGTGAGGTGTTGGATATTTCACAAGATTTTGTAATTATCCAAGAAAAGCCTGTTTTTAGAATAAAATGTAAGCTTCTGCAAACAGAATTAAAGCTAAAAAATGGGTTTTTAGGAAAACTCAAAAAAGGAATGACTGTAAATGCTCGTTTTAAACTCACAGAGCGTAGTTTGTGGCAATTACTTTATGATAAAGCAGATAATTGGCTAAATCCTAATATCTAGTTGGTAAACCTAAAAAAGCCTTTCCAAAGTTTGGAAAGGCTTTTTTTATTATTTTTCTGACTTAGATTATTATTTATTTGCTCTTTTCTGCAAATTTATGTACGAATGAACTACTAGAAAATAAAAATAAGAATAGAAATTAAGAATAAAATTGTTACTTTTGTGTCAATTTAAAATATCTATATAAATCCGTTTTGAGAAACGCTCAAAACACAAAATCTGTCTGTTTTTTATGAATATTCCAATTCCAATAGTTCAAAAGGTAACCCTTTCTGACGGGCGTGAAATCAGTGTAGAAACTGGTAAACTTGCCAAGCAAGCTGATGGCGCAGTTGTGGTGCGTATGGGCAACACAATGCTACTCGCTACGGTGGTTTCTGCGCACAAAGCTGGTGAAAATGTTGATTTTTTTCCTCTTTCTGTTGATTATTTAGAAAAATTTGCGTCTGCAGGCAAAATTCCTGGTAGTTTCCAACGTAGAGAAGGCAGACTATCTGATTATGAGGTACTTACAAGTCGTTTGGTGGATAGGGTTATCCGCCCACTTTTCCCTGATGATTATCACGCAGAAACACAAATAAATGTGTATCTGATTTCTGTTGATTATGATGGCGTTCCTGATGCTTTGGCGGCACTTGCGGCATCTTGTGCGTTGATGGTTTCTGATATTCCTTTTGTAGGCGGACCTATTGCAGAAGTGCGTGTAGGGCGTGTAGGAGGCAAATATATTGTCAATCCTACGACTGCGCAAATGGCTGATTCTGATATAGATATGATGGTTGGCGCATCTTACGACAATATTGTAATGGTGGAAGGTGAAATGAAAGAAATTTCGGAAGCTGAAATGCTAGAAGCACTTGCAGTAGCGCATACAGAGATTAAGAAACTTTGTGCAATGCAAAAAGAGTTAGAAAAAGCCGTTGGAAAGACTGTAAAACGCACTTACAGCCACGAAAAAGTGGATTTAGATTTGAAGCAAAAACTTCAAGACGAATATTATACAAAAATGTATGCCGTTGCTCGTCAGTTGAATAACAATAAAGATTTGAGAAAAGCAGGTTTTAAAGGCGTGGAAGATGAATTTATGGCTACTTTGCCCGCAGACCACACTTACGACAAGTTTTTGATAGGCAAATATTTTCACGACTTACAACGTGATGCAGCCCGCAACCTTGCCCTAGACGAAAAATTACGCCTTGATGGGCGTTTGCCTGACCAAATCCGAGATATTTGGTGTGAAGTTGATTATTTGCCAATGACTCACGGCTCGGCTGTCTTCACTCGTGGAGAAACACAATCCCTTACAACCGTAACGCTTGCCACTATTTTGAGTGCAAAACTCATTGATAGAGCTTTGTTGCGTGGTGAGGATAAATTTATGTTGCATTATAATTTTCCTGGTTTTTCTACTGGCGAAATCAAAAGAAATGGTCCTACGGCACGTAGAGAGGTTGGACACGGTAATTTGGCGGAGCGTGCTATCAAAATGGTGATGCCTTCTGCTGAAGATAATCCTTATGTTATCCGTATTGTTTCTGATATTTTGGAGTCAAATGGCTCATCTTCAATGGCTACAGTTTGTGCGGCAACACTCGCACTTATGGATGCAGGTGTAAAAATCAAATCTCCTGTTTCTGGTATTGCAATGGGTATGATTTCTGATGAAAAAACGGGTAAATACGTAATTTTGTCTGATATTTTGGGAGATGAAGACCATTTGGGAGATATGGACTTTAAGGTTACAGGAACAGAAAAAGGCATTACAGCTTGTCAAATGGACATAAAAGTAAATGGTTTGTCTTTCCAAGTTTTGGCAGAAGCCCTTGCACAAGCAAGTAAAGGACGTTTGCATATTTTGGGTGAAATGAAAAAGGCTTTAGCTGCTCCTCGTGAGAATTACAAGGCACACGCACCACGTTTGGTTACTATCCAAATTGATTCTAGTCAAATTGGGGCAATTATTGGACCTGGTGGCAAAATCATTCAAGAAATCCAAAAATCAACTGGCGCAACGCTAAATATTGAAGAAAAAGGTGATTTTGGTTTTGTTACGGTAGCTGCAACCAACGGAGATTCTTTGGAAAGAGCCTTAGCTCGTGTAAAAGCCATTGTTGCCGTTCCAGAAGTAGGAGAAACTTACACAGGAAAAGTGAAATCTATCCAACCGTTTGGTGCTTTTGTGGAGTTTATGCAAGGAAAAGATGGACTACTTCATATTTCTGAAATCAAATGGGAACGCCTAGAAACAATGGACGGCGTGCTGGAAATTGGTGAAGAAGTAACCGTAAAACTTGTTGAAGTAGATAAAAAAACAGGGAAATACAGGCTTTCACGCAAAGCACTTTTGCCAAAAGGGTAGTTTAAGGAAGAAGTACGAAATACGAGGTACAAAGTACGAATTTAAAGTATTTAATTAAATACAAAATATTGATAATCAATTTATTACATAAAATAGTCAATAACAAAAAAGTCTTCTAAGTTTTTTAGAAGACTTTTTTTGTTAAAATTTAGCCTAAATAGCTCTGACTAATTACGAATATTTTGTATTCATTCACAATTAAAAATTCACAATTACTGTGAAATGCGTATCTTTGTTTTATGAAAAATACAATAAAATTCCCTTATGGCGTGAGCAACGCTGAAGCAGTTATGACAGAAGGCTATAGTTTTATAGACAAAACGCCTTTTATTGAATTACTAGAAAATGAAGAGCGTTTTGTTTCTTTCTTGCGCCCACGCAGGATAGGTAAAAGTTTTTTTATTTCTCTTTTGGAATATTATTATAACATTAGGCAAAAAACAAAATTTGAGAAAATCTTTGGAAAAACCTACATTGGACAAAATCCTACGCCTTTGGCAAGTAGTTTTAGAGTACTAAAATTTAATTTTAGTGGCATAGACACTCGCACAAATGAAAGTAGCGAAAAAGAGTTTCTCTTAAAAGTAAAAAATACAATGATAGCATTCATTGAGATTTATAATATATTTGATGATAAAATGAAACAGGAAATTGCAGCACAACAATCTCCTGCTGCTTTAATGTCTTTGTTTTTTGGGAAATATAGAGATGAAACTACACCCATTTATTTACTAATAGATGAATACGACCAATTTACAAACGAAATTCTTATTAGAAATCTAATAGAATTTAAAAATTCTGTTTCCAAAGATGGATATGTACGCAAGTTTTATGAAACTATCAAAATAGCTACGGAAGATGGTAGCGTTGGGCGTTTTTTCATTACTGGAGTGTCGCCAATCACGCTGGATAGCCTAACAAGTGGCTTTAATATTGTTACGCATCTTACGCATAGCTTTGCCTTCAATAATCTCGCTGGTTTTACAGAAGACAACGTAAAAACACTTTTAGAACTTGTTTTGGAGGACAAATCACGTTTAGCAACCATTATGCAAGATATGAAATTGTGGTACAATGGCTACAAATTTAATGTAGAAGTAGAAAATACTATTTATAATTCAAATATGGTTTTGTATTTCTTGAAAAATTTCCAAGATAACCAAAAATACCCTACTATGATGCTTGACCCTAATATTATGCCTGATTATAGCAAGTTGAAACAGATGTTTTATGTGGCAAATCTGGAAGAAAATATTAAGGTTTTGGAGGAGATTTTGGAAACAGAAGAAATTGCATCAGAGCAAATTTATCAGTTTGATATGAGTGGCTCGTTTGGGCAGGTAGAATTTATTAATTTTCTTCATTATTTAGGAAATTTAACTATTAAAAGACAAGGAAATTTCAATATTGATGTAATTTACAAAATTCCTAATTATGTGATTGGAGAGCTTTGTTGGCGTTATTATGCCACTGTTTTGAAAGATAGAAACCAAATACAATATGAAGATGGCATAGTGAGGAAGGCAATTTATGCGCTTGCGGCAGGTGATATTCAGCCCTATTTTAACCTTATTGAAAGCAATTTGCAGGCACTTTCTAACAGAGATTTTCAGAATTTTGATGAAAAATATGTCAAAATGATTATGCTACTTTATGCTATTGAAAGTAGGGTTTTTTATGTTCCCACAGAAAGAGAAACAACAGGTGGCGGTTACATTGATTTAGAGATTTATATCCGACCAAACAACACTAGCAAGCACGCACAGTATATTTTTGAGATAAAATACATCAAAAAAGGGGACGAAAAAACCTTTGAAACAGTCAAAAAAGCAGCTATCAAACAACTCAAAAACTATCTGAAAACTGATATATTTCTGCAAAATAAAACGGATTTGCAGGCAATAGTGGTTATTTTTATCAAAGATGCCATTTATTGGGAAAGAATTTAAGAAAATCAATAGAAAAGCCTTTCCAAACTTTGGAAAGGCTTTTTATTTTTCAATGACTTAATAATCAATATTTTATATTCGTACCTCGTACTTCTTCCTTAGGTCATCAAAACTTTTTTATACGCATTGATATTTTTCAGTGTGATACCTGTTCCACGTACAACGGCACGCAAAGGGTCGTCTGCTATGTGTATAGGCAATTTTGTTTTCATTGCAAGGCGTTTGTCAAGTCCTTTGAGGAGTGCGCCACCGCCTGTAAGGTGTATTCCATTGGTATAAATGTCAGAAGAAAGTTCTGGAGGCGACATTTCTAGTGCTTTCAAAACGGCTTCCTCAATTTTGACAATGGATTTATCCAAACAAAATGCAATTTCAGTATAACTTACTTTGATTACTTTTGGAATACCAGTCATCAAATCACGTCCACGTACTTCATAATCAGGTGGTGGCACGTCAAGCTCTGCAAGGGCAGAACCTACTTCAATTTTAATTTTTTCCGCAGAACGCTCACCAATCAGCAAATTATGCTGACGGCGCATATAATCCAGAATATCACGAGTAAATACATCTCCTGCCGTTCGTATTGATTGCTCGCAAACTATCCCAGAAAGCGCAATAACGGCAATTTCTGTTGTTCCACCTCCAATATCCACAATCATAGAGCCAATAGGTTGTTCTATATCAATGCCAATACCAATGGCTGCTGCCACAGGCTCAAAAATCATATAAACTTCTTTTGCGCCAGCGTGTTCTGCAGAGTCTTTTACGGCACGTTTTTCAACTTCCGTAATGCCTGAAGGAATGCAAATCACCATTCTATAAGAAGGCTGAAATAGTTTTCTACCAGAATCAACCATTTTAATCATTCCCCTAATCATAAGTTCTGCAGCGGTAAAGTCAGCTATTACACCATCTTTCAAGGGTCTGATAGTCTTGATGTTACTGTGCGTTTTCTCGTGCATTTGCATTGCGGTTCGTCCAATAGCAAGAACTTTGTTGTTAGTTCTATCCATAGCTATTATAGAAGGTTCATCTACGACAATTTTGTCTTTGTAGATGATTAGTGTGTTGGCGGTGCCTAAATCTATGGCTATATCACCAGAAAAAAAGTCAAAGAATCCCATTATTTAGACTTATATATTTTAAATGCGGTTGTAATATCTTTTTGAGTTGTGAGTTGTGAATTGTGAGTTGTGAGTTAATGCAAAATGCTAATAATCAGTTGATTATACACTATTTTGGTTAAATCAAAACATAAACTAACCACTAAAACCTGCTTTTATAAATAGCTTACTATTTTGTAATTTCTTACAAATTTCTATTTAGCCACAAATGTAGCTTTAAAATTCTGTTAAACTACTATTTTTTATTTTTTTAATTTCGTTACGCATCAAAAAACGTAATTCGTAATTAATAATTTGTAATTGAATGTTATTCGTCTTCGTCTTTGTCCGTTTCTTTTGGTTTGGTGTCTTCTATTTTTTGTTGAAGGCTTTTGATTTTGCTAGAAAGAGATTTTACAATTTTCTCTACACTTGCGTCTGTTTCTCCACCATTCCATTCAAGATAGTCATCATCATTTTCTTTTTCTTTTAAGAAAAAACTAAAACTTCTGGTTGAGCCGCCCATCAAATTATCATCAAAAACGACATTTTTTCTGTTTATGTTGTTTATTGCCTTACGTAATTCTTCCCAAAAAGTTGCTTCTAGCTCAATAGTTTCTTCTACAAGAATTTTTTTGTAGTCTTCTATCTGAAAAACAAGTTTTTTTTCTGTGGCAACAAGGTTATAAGCACGGAAATATCTTGGCGCAACAGAGCCATCTCTGTGACGAAAAACAACTTTATCAAATTCTTTCATAAAATAAATGGTTTAGCTAACGCAACAAGGTAATTTTAAAATGCTTTTAAAATCTTTTTTTGAAACGTATTTGTGTAGATGTTAGGAGGAAGTTATTTTGAAAATGATTTGAAACGCATTTTATCAATAAGTTCTACAAAAGTGTAGAAAAAATCTTACAAATCAAAGTTTTAAACAAAAATTACCTGATTTTTACAAAAAATATTCAAAACATTTCATTATTTTTGATAGTTTTGATTAGGAATGGGTCATACTTTGAAAGTTGTATTAACTCACACTTCACACTTCACACTTCATACTTCAAATGAGTATTTATTCAATTAAAGATGTAGAACATCTATCTGGCATAAAAGCACATACACTACGTATTTGGGAGCAACGCTACGACTTGCTCGCCACAAAACGTACTGATACAAATATTCGTTACTATGACCAAAACGACCTGAAACTTATCTTAAATGTTTCTTTACTCAACAAACACGGCTACAAAATCTCTAAGATTTCCAAAATGAGTGAAGCAGAGTTGCGTGCAGAAGTCATCTCTATTGCAGAAAAAACAACATTATATGACGACCAACTGCAAGCTCTTACGCTTTGTATGTTGGATTTAGATGAAGAAAAATTTGAAGAAATTATTGATAATTGTATCACTAAAAATGGCTTTGAAAATGCTATGGTGCAACTTATCTACCCTTTTCTTACACGTATAGGTGTACTTTGGCACGCTGGCGCAGTAAGTCCTTCACAAGAACATTTTATTACGTACCTTATTCGTCAAAAGGTTATTGTTGCCATCAATGGACATAAATACAAAAACACAGGAAAAAAATATTTGCTTTTTTTGCCGGAAGGTGAAAATCACGAACTTACACTACTTTTTTCTAATTATTTGTTGCGTATAAGAGGGCAAAGGGTGATTTATTTGGGGCAATCTTTGCCAATAAACGACCTAAAAGAGGCTTATGCTATTCACAAACCTGAAAATATTTTGTGTATTATTACTTCTACGCCTAACTACGAGTATGTGCAAGCCTACATCAATCAGCTTTCTAGCTTGTTCCCAGATGCTAATGTTTTGTTTACAGGCGCACAAGTGATAGGACAAGGCTTAGAAAGTCCAAAAAATGTACTTATTCTCAATAAAATAGAAGACTTACTGGATTTTATCAGAGATAATTAGTAGATTTGATGTAATAAATATTTAAAAACGAAAATTACATCATTTCAACCTATTTTTTATGAAAAATATACCCAGCCTAATTGTTTGTATTGGTATTTGTCTTACTGTTGGCGGGCTTGCAGGTTTTGCCACACAATCATCTGTAACTACTTGGTTTCCAACACTTAACAAACCATTTTTTAATCCCCCAAGTTGGCTTTTTGCTCCAGTTTGGACAACACTCTACGCACTAATGGGTGTTGCTTTGTGGTTCGTTTGGAATGCATCTCAAGCCACGCCACAAGACCAACTGCGGCGCAAAAATGGTATTATTATCTTTGCGGTACAGTTGATTTTTAATTTTTTGTGGTCATTTTTGTTTTTTGGAATGAGAAATCCTCTGTTTGCACTTTTTGATATAGTTTTGATGCTAATAGCCATCACTTTAACTATTATTATTTTCAGAAAAATAAATACTAAAACAACCCCTTTGCTTGTTCCTTACCTTGCTTGGGTGAGTTTTGCTACACTTCTGAATGCCAGTATTTGGTGGCTGAACTAACCAAATGCTTTTTTATCTAACTGAGCGTAAAACCCCCTATCCCTTTAGGGCAATGCTATTAAGCTAAGGAATTAGAATAAGTCAAAGTAAAATAGTAATTTTGTAAAAGTTACAAAGTTTTATAATCTTACATTTTACAATGACTTATAATCCAAAGATAGTAGAAATAATAGCTAAACTCAAAAATTTTTTAAGTTTAGTTTGTGTAAAAGAAAAATTTCGCATTTCTGAGCGAGTTTTTTGCCGTAATAGTGGCAAATTAAATTTTGAGAAATCTGGTTTATTAGGCATTTGTATGCTTAAAAAAAAATCTTTATCAGTTGAGCTTTATAATATACTTTGCAGGATATTATTGTTAATTTTGAGGTGAATAAGACAGGGATTTTTTCTAATTCCTCACCAGAGGCAGTAGTGTCAGAGGCAGTCACTTGTATGAAAAAAGGAAATAAAGTACGTTTACGGTTAGTGAAGGTAGTTCTTTCAACAGGAGAAATAGAGATTTTGGCTACTAATTTAATGGATTCAGAAGAGATTTCATTAGCAGATTTAAAGGATTTATATCATCAGCGTTGGGGCGTTGAAACAATGATTGATAGCCTTAAAAATCAGTTTTTGCTTACTATTTTTCAGGTATGAAACCTGAAGCTATTTATCAAGATGTCTATGCCACTATGATTACCTATAATTTGCGGCAATTATTCATAAATGAAGCACAACTTATTATAGAACAAGAAGTTGTAATACACTTAGATAATAACATTATTATCTTGTAAATTTTTACGTAGGCGTTTGATTTATCAAAACACCCTTTTGGGACAAAATAAATGGTAGAGAACAAACTGCGCTGCAAAGTGTTTTTTTTGCAAATAAATTTCACGTAATCTGTTCTATGTCAATGTTCTACCTCATTTGTTTTGCCCCAAAACATCACTTGATAAATCAAGTGACTACAAAACTCAAAATACAAATTATCAATACTTTTATTAAATTCATAACTAACAAATCATCATTTACTTATCTCTTTTCTTTGCTATTATTTATGGTATAATGGTTATTATGCTAATAATTGGCTGGAATAAAACTTTAAATTTCAAAGTAGTTCATACTAATAAAAGTATAGAAAAACCTGTTTTTGTTAGTATTGTGGTGGTGATGCGCAATGAAGAGGGAAATATTTTATCACTTTTAGAAGATTTGAGTCAGCAAACTTATCCAAAAACACATTTTGAATTATTTATTATTGATGACTTTTCAGAAGATAAAAGCAAAGAAATAGTACAAAAATACGCTCAAAACAGTAATTTTAGTATAATTTTGCTTGATAATAATTTTGATGATGATATTAGTAAAAATATTATTTCACCAAAAAAACGAGCTATCTCACAAGCTATTTCTAAGGCGCAGGGCGAGATAATAATGTGTACTGATGCTGATTGTGGCGTAAAACCTACTTGGCTTGCTGTTATGGCTGATTTTTATCTACAAAATGATGTCGTTTGTGTGAGTGCGCCTGTATATTTTGCTGATGCAAGTAATATTTTTGAAAAAATGCAGGTTGTTGAGTTTGCTAGTCTTGTGGGAAGTGGCGCTGCTTGTTTGGGACTAAATATGCCTAATATGTGCAATGGAGCTAATTTTTCCTACAAAAAAAGTGTTTTTATAGAGGTTTTAGGTTATGCTGGTGTGGAACATCTTATTTCTGGTGATGATGAATTTTTGATGCACAAAATAGCTAAAAAATTTCCTAAAAAAGTTGCTTTTCTGCATGATAAACGTGTTATTGTGAGTACGCAAGCACAAAAAACACTTTCAAGTTTTATCAACCAACGCAAACGCTGGGCAAGCAAATGGCAATATTATGAAGGATTTGCACCAAAAATATTGGCTTTTTTTGTTTTTTTAGTGAATTTAATGATGCTTTTTAGTGGAATAATGACTTTTTTTGATTTTGCTTTTCTTATTCCTATTTTGATAAAATTTGTCTTGGAATTTATCTTTTTAAGTCAAATTTTGCACTTTTTTGGAGAAAAAAACAAGATTTTTTACATTCCTATTACGTTTTTGGTTTATCCTTTTTATGTTATTTTTATTGGAATAATCAGTCAGAAAAAGAACTTAAAAGCGTTTTCTTGGAAAAACAGAAACTTCTAAAAAACCGTAATTGAAAATTCGTATTTTCTAAATATTGTACCATTTTTTCTTTCTCCAACTGCTTAATTTGAGTTGAATAACACCAAAAAATGCCTCTCTGAATATATTAGCCGACATTTTGGATTTGCCTTTGGTGCGGTCTGTGAAAATAATAGGTACTTCTGCCACCTTAAAACCATATTTCCACGTCTTAAACTTCATTTCTATCTGAAAAGCATAACCCACGAATTTAATTTTATCTAAATTGATAGTTTCCAAAACTTTGCTTCTATAACATTTAAAACCCGCCGTAGTATCAGAAATAGGCATTCCTGTAACGAAACCAACATATTTACTAGCAAAATACGACATCAAAACCCTGTGCATAGGCCAATTTACGACATTTACGCCTGTGGCATAACGTGAGCCAATAGCTAAGTCAGCACCATTTTTACAACTATCATACAAGTGCACCAAATCATCAGGATTATGAGAAAAATCTGCGTCCATTTCAAAAATATAATCATATTTTTTATTGAGCGCATACCTAAATCCGTGAATATACGCCGTTCCTAGCCCTAATTTTCCTGTTCTTTTTTCTAAAAATAGATTTGTAGGAAATTCTTTTTGCAAATTTTCTACTTGTTGCCCTGTGCCGTCTGGTGAGCCATCATCAACAATAAGAATATCAAAACTTTTAGGCAACGAAAACACCTTCCTAATAATGGATTCAATGTTTTCTATCTCGTTATAAGTCGGAATAATTACTAATGAGTCGTTCAAAAGGTTAATATAAGGTTAAGGAGTAAAAGTGAGCTATTTTATGTTTATTACGCAAATTTGTGCAAAAAATTGCTTTTTTTAGAATTTTATTTTTGATTTTAATCCATTCATCTGTATCTCGTACTTCGTACCTCAAACCTCGTATTTAATATAGGCGCAAACCCATTACAAGCATATCTTCCTTATTTTTAGCAACTAATTTGTCCAAATCATATTTTTGTTTGTACATTGGTTGCTGATAATTCTGCTGTATAAGGTTTCCAAAATCTTGTATTGGCTTGGAAGCCATATAAATACGCATATTATCTGTAAGTGGATAGCGTGCCTTAGCAAAGGGATTGCTATCTAACGACTGATTACCCAACTGAAATTGCCCTGCCGTAACATCTTTTTGTTCGTTATCCACCATAAGCAAGGTATAAACACCTGTACCTGCTATTTCAACGACATTTTTGACAAAATCAACCATAAAAATACCAATTTGTATGCCATCTTTGTTATCTTTCAAAACTTTTAACATATCTTGATTGACATCAAACAAAATCTCATCAACATTCATAATACTTTTCTCAATAACCGCTTTTCTAAGCGACAAACTACTCACAATAGAAAGCAAACCACCCGCCATATCTTGTGCTGTACAGGTTACAAGCGACACATAAACCTTTTCGTTGCGCTGATGTGTCCAATAAAAATTACTTTCTATCTTACTTTTTGCCTTTGAGAAAATAAAATTATCCGTAAAAACCAAATCAATTTCCACTTCTTTTGGCAAAATAGCGTGTTGTATGCGTGAGGCATACTGCGTATTTTCATTGTTTTCTTTATTTTTTTGCTCAATTTCCGTAAATGCAAGTTCCAAATCTTTAGATTTTCTTTTAGTTTCTTTATTACTTTTTAGTAGAAAATATAAAAATACAGAAGAAATAAGAAGCCCCAATGCAACAAGTCCACCCACAATATACGTAATGCGGCGTTGCGCCAAAAGTTTTGCATTTTCTTCTTTACTCTCTTGAATGCTGACTTTGCTTTGCGCATCTTGATAAGATTTTTCTAAAAAAGAACGGTTTTGCTCGTTTGCTTCATTGAAAATCTCATCTTTGAGTTTCATAAATTTTGTTTGATACCCAAACGCCTCACTCATATTCCCCATTTTTTCGTATGTACGGAAAAGCAAGTCATACGCATCTTTTTCTTCTGGTTTTAGCTTATTTTTGTTGGCAGTTTCTGCTACTTTTTCTGCTTCTGTTATTACCTTATCATATTTTTTTGTCTGGAAAAGAATCCGTGCCATACCAAGTTCTGCTGTTATTTCGCCACGTAAGTCGTTAAATTCTTTTGCATAAATAATGGCTTGCTTATAAGATTCTATAGCTTTTGCAAAATCTCCTTTTGCCTCATAAGTCTTGCTAATTGCCTCTATTGTTGAGGCTACGGCTTTCAAATCTTTTACCTTTTTGCGTATTTCTAAGGCTTTTTCAAAGCTGGCGAGAGCTTCTGTGTATTTTTGTTCATCTTTATACAGTTTTCCAAAACTGTTGTGCGCATACGCTATGAGCTTTTGGTCATTGGCGGCTGTACCCGTTTCTAGTGCTTTTTGAAACGAAATATTAGCATCTTTATACTGCTTTTGAATACGTTGGATTTCTCCAATATTATTATAAGAATGTCCTTCTGCTTCCTTATCCTGATTTTTGCGAGAACTTTCAGAAGATTGAACAAAAAAATCTAGGGCATTTGTATAATCACCTGCATTTTTGTAGTTTACACCAATGTAACTAAGTGCCTTGTTAAGCCCTTTGGCGTAAGCTATTTTTTCAGCTATTTTGAGTGATTTTTTACCATATTCTACGCCCATTTGTGGGTTGGCATTGCGGTATTCCCAAGCCGCTTCATTGAGTAAATCTACACGAGTTACGTTTTCCTCTGTGGCAATATTTAAGCTATCCAACACAACTTCTAGTTTTGATTGTGCCTTTGAAATATTAAAAGTAATAATATTTAGGACTAAACTCAATAGAAAACTTAATGAAAAACGAAGTAAAAAAGTATTATAACGCATTTTGACAGGATTTTTTTGAATAGTTTTAGAAGTTTTTGATAGTTTACCACAAAAGTACAATTTTTTAAATAGAAAAATCCTATAAATTTAAAAAAATATAGGATTTTTAGAAATAGATACGAAGTAAGAGGTACGAAATACGAATTTAAAAGTTTGATTACTAAACTATTGTTAAAACTAAAAATTAAGTTATTTGATTTTTATTCCTTATTATTGGAAATAAATGGCAAACAACCGTAATTTGAAATTCGTAATTCGTAATTGAAAGAAATTATTTTCTTTTTAGCTTAACAAATACAGAAAAATGGTCGCTATAACCGCCTAAATACTTTGTTCCTGCATAAGTTCTAAAAGGATTTCCTTTAAATTTACCTTCTTTTTCGCATAAAAATTCGGGCATAAAAACTTGCGCTGAATTTTTTACATAATAAAGTTTTGATTTTTTCTCTGCCATAGCCTTAGAAACAATGATTTGGTCAAGCATATTCCATTTTCCGTCATGTTTGTAGCTGCCTTTGTCTTGGTCTTTCAAAACGCCCATTGCATTAAAAAGTTCTCCATTTTTCATATATTTTAAGTCTTTCTTGGCTTTTAAAGCGTCTTTCATACTTTTATTAGTTGGCTCGTCATTCATATCTCCCATAATCAAAATATTAGCTTTTGGAGATTTTTTTTGCAGCATATCAACTTCTGTACGGATTTGTTCCGCTACAAAAATACGGCTACTTTCGCTCACATCTTGCCCGCCTCTACGTGAGGGAAGATGCGCCACAAACAAATGAAGCGTATCACGTCCGCCAATCACGCCAGAAACCATCAAAATATCACGTGTGCGGTCTGTCGGATTATTAGGAAAAATACTTTTAATAGCTTTACTATCAAAAACAGTAAAAATATCTTTCTTATAAATCAGCGCAACATCAATTCCACGTTCGTCTGGAGAATCATAATGCACTATTCCATACTTTTTTGATGCAAGTTTTGGCATAGCAACCAAATCTTCAATAACTTTTTTATTTTCAATTTCACACATACCCAAAATATCAGGTGCATCAGCACTTCCAAGCTGTGAAATTACTTCAGAAAGTTTGTCTAATTTTGCATCATAGCGTTCTTTTGTCCATTTACTTTTGCTTTCTGGCAAAAAATCTTCATCATTAATATTTGGGTCGTCTTCTGTATCAAAAAGATTTTCAATATTATAAAAGGCTACTACAACCTCTTTGGGCGGTGCTTGGAAAACATAAGCTGTACCAAAAATAGTTATCAAAATAGCTAAAATTGGTAAAATAAAGCGTTTTTTATTTTTCATAGGAATTAAATGGTTGTGATTTTTTATTTTTAATTTTGGATAAATATTTCACAAAAATACAAAAAATTCTTTCAAAATGCTGTTAAAAATTCTTTCAAAAAGAGATTTTTTTAAAATTTGGTAATTCGTTAGCATTTTAGTAATTTTGCAAAGTTTAAAATTATTTTTTTAGGTATGATTATTGATACTTAATTTTTCACCTAAAAAATGGTTATAAACTTCCCGAAAGTTGAAAACTTTCGGGAAGTTATACTTACTAACGCTACCAAAAACGACTATTATCAACTTATAATTTTCACGTATTCAATGACTTTGCCTTCGTTTAAAGATTACTTACAACTACATTTTATTGTTTTTATTTGGGGATTTACCGCAATTCTGGGCAGAATTGTAACTATTCCTTATATGGAACTTGTCTTTTATAGAACGCTTTTTGCCGTTATTGGGCTTTGGGCTATTTTTTATTTTCAGAAAAAAAGTTTTAAAGTAGATAAAAAAGACCTTTGGAAATTCCTTGCCACAGGCGCAATTATTGCATTGCATTGGATATTTTTCTTTGGTGCAGCGCAACTCTCCAACGTGTCAATATGCCTTATAGGAATGGCTACTTCCTCTTTTTGGACAAGTTTGCTAGACCCAATTATCTCTCGCAGACGTATAAGTTGGCTAGAAATAACACTAGGTGTGGTCATTGTAGCAGGGCTTTATTTTGTTTCTGCCACAGAAATAAGTTACACAAAAGGTTTGCTTTTGGCTATTATTGCCACTATTTTCGGAACTATTTTTAGCATTATCAACTCAAAACTTATCAAAAAACACAATCATTATACCATTACGTTCTACGAAATGTTGGGCGCATTGCTTGCTGTGATAGTTTTTTTGCCTATTTATCAATATTTTTTCGCTCCAAATCAAACGCTTAATTTTGCCTTAAGAGGCTTTGATTGGCTTTATATTGCTATTTTGGCGTTTGTGTGTACGGTGTATGCGTATGCTATGAGCGTGAAACTGATGAAAAAATTTAGTGTTTTTGCTATCAACTTGACTGTTAATTTAGAACCTGTTTATGGTTTTGGGTTGGCTTATTTTATTTTGAATGAGCGTGAAAAACTGCCTGTATATCTCGCAGGAGCAACAATTTTACTAGCAGTGTTTGCTTATACTATTTTAGATTGGTATTTTAAGCTCAAAACGCAAAAAAACCGTTTAGAGATTTTGGAGGAACTAAGAGAAGAAGAGAAAAAAGTGCAACAACCTGTTTTAACGACTTCAAAGTCTTAGAAATCAATAAAAAGCATCTTCAAAGTGCATTATTTCAGGTTCTTGGTTACTTTTGTGCAAAATAGCAATTATATCAAAACGAATATCATTTTGCCAATCTTCTTGGAAAATATACTCATTTGCAGTTCTCAAAAAAATCTTCTTTTTTTTCTCATCAACGCTATTTTCAGGCATTCCAAAGGCATCAGAAGTGCGGTATTTTACCTCCACAAAAATTAAAATATCATTTTTTTTGCAAATAACATCAATTTCACCTCTTTTATAACGAAAATTGCGCCTGATTATCTCAAAATCTTGTTTTTGGAGATATTCGCAAGCGAGATTTTCACCAAAAAGCCCCTTTTCTGTGTGTTTCATTATGTATAGAACTACGAAATACCAGCAAAACGAGCATCAATTTGCTTTAAAGAATTTTCCATTTTTTCCTCAAATTTCTGTTCCTTTTCTTTGAGTAATGCTATCTCTTTTTTGAGTTCTTCTGTTTTGTCTTCAAATGGTTTTGCTACGGCTCGTCTGTCCCAGACAATCAATGCCATAAGCCCAAATATGCCTGTAAGAATAGCAATCATTATATAAAGTAAAATATCAACACGTTTACCTGCGTCTTCAAAACGCTTATCAATAGCTTTTTCCAAAGATTTGACTTCAATGTTTGTAAGTGCTGTTTGTTTAGAAACTTCTGCTACTTGTTCGGAAAGTTTATCTACCTTAGCATTAGTAATAGTTTGTTGCTTAAGAACTTCAAGCAAAAGTTCTTTCTCTACTTGTGCCAACAACGGAACGCTGGGCAACACAAACACAAAAATAAGGGCGAGTAATAAAAGTATTTTTCTCATACACAAAAATAATCCTAAAATTAGAATATTCCTAATTTTAGGATAAATTTATAAATACCAAAAACTCTTTATTTTTTACTTATTTTCTTGACTATTGTTCCCTCTTTTCCTATTATCTTCAAATAATACAAAGCACTTGGCACACTCTCCAAAGACATTTTATAAGGAAATCCTTGTGTGGTTTTTTCTATCAAAACATTTTTTCCTGCCATATCCATCAACATAAAAGTAATATGATTATCCCTGAAAAGTGAGCCATAAATATCTTCTAAACTCAACATAAAAAACCCATTTGTAGGATTAGGGAATAGTTTTATCTGATTTTCTATATTCGTATTAAGTGCCGTAGTTGGGTCGTTGATACTAGAAACAAACATAATGGCAGGGCTGCTCCAGCTAGAATTAGATGCACCTGTAGTAGCGGTGGCTTTTACGCTATAATAAGTCATTATATCATATTCAATATTTTTGTTTTGATAAGAAATAAGTAAAGGATTGGTGATAAAACCCATAATAATAGCCGTTTTCCAAACCATAGAATTACCTATAATTGTACCTGTGCGCATTTCGTAGCCTTGCGCACTCGCAACGGGCAACCACGAAAATTCCACCATATTAGGATTATTTTCATTGATCCCAACAAATTTTATATTAGTGTTTGGCGTAGCTAATTGAGGTAACGGAACTGGCGGAATTGGAATTGCTGAAGCTACTGCAAAAACCGCAAAATCTCTATTTGTACCAGTTCCTGCAGGTACAATGGCTGTGATGCTAGGCGCAAGTAATACGTAAGGCGTTGTGCTGATGGGTATCCAAACAAGCGTAGGCGCACCGTTAGACTGTTTTACTGCGGTTGTGTTTGGTAAAACGCCAACAAGATTGGTAGCATTATTCCACTCAAAAGTCATAATAGCACTTGCAGAGCCACTAATAGCAATATTCCAAATACTATTTACAAATGCTGAAAGTGGAGGAATTGCCGTTCCTGCAGGGCGTACTCCTGCAGTTATATTGCCGTAATTGATGGTACTTGTGCTGTTATTGGTGATAGAAAGTGGCGCATAATCTGTTGTGGTGGCACTTATTGGAAATACAATTTCTGTACTACTCGCAGAAATACTTACATCTTCTCTTAAAAACTTGCCATTTGCAGACGTAACAACGTGGTTAGTAAGTCCAAAAGGCGCACCTGCTAATTGCGTATTAAATGCCCCAGTTAGGCTAATTTCATTGTTTTGCGTGACCAGAAGTCCAGCCATGAGCGTAAGTGTTTTCTCTATGGTGATGTTGTTACTTAGTATAATTGTATTATTGGCAGTTATTTTATTGATAATGAGGTTATTGAAAATAGTAGCACCTGTTATATTTTGCGTATTTGCCCCTTGGAAAGTAATAATGCTACTTGCGCTAGTGGTAAATGTGCCATTATTTGTAAAATTACCATTTATGTTAAGGTCGCTATTATTGCCCATTGTTAGTGTAGAAGAATTACCAATAGTAATATTATTGACACTAGCACCTAAAGATGCGATATTGATGGTTTGCCCTCCTTCTATAACTACATTATCTATGACACTAGGGCTACATCCACCACAATCAGCACCTCCACTAGTCAATGACCATTTATTTGAGGAGTTCCAATTTCCAGAATCCACGCTGTAATAGGTGATACCCCACGCTGCGTTGTTGCTTGCCAAAGTGCCTAGTATCAGCAAAAAAAGCATACGTGAAGTATATTTTTTAAGATTTGTCGTTTTCATAATAAATTTATTTTGTGCTAAATGTCAAGTATTGTTATACGAGTGTTACACAAAAGTAGGTTTATTATTTTGATGAGGCGTTGCGTAATTAGGCGTAGATGTTATATCATTCTCACTTTTAGGTGATAAATGATTTTTACGGTAATAATTAAAGAGCTAATTTGTTCTCTACAAGCCCGTTGTACCTAATATTTTTCAAATTAAAAGTCGCATAAATAAAATCCCCATCAGGATAAGCATAAACCGCTTCCGCATAACTTGCCAATTTATAACCATTTATATCCTTATAATCACGCAAAGGCGTACTCCATTTGCGTCTTTGCGTTGTGCCGTTTTCTGCAATTACAGACCTATCTTCTGAAATAAAATTTATTAGTTCTCCTTTTTCGTTAAAATAAAGTTCTGCTGAAATAGTGATGCCATTGTTTGAAAATGAGGCTTTTACTTTATTTCCTTCCGTTCCCAACCATTTTATTCTTTTATCAATAAGTGTGGCAGGTGCCATACAACACATATCATTGAAAAAAGTAACCGTTTCCGAAATATCCATTTCTTTGCTTGCTGCATACTGCACTTTGAAGATAGAAAGTAGCCTTATATCCATAAAAGCCGTACTATTTTTGAAACAATGAAAGCCCGCAACAGGCAAATTATTCATTGTTGCATCAAGATAAAACAGCCTTCTAGGCGTTTTGATAAAGTTATATTGTTCTGAAACAAGTGGCCTCCACACTTTTTTCTCGTAACTTCTGATTTTTCCCAAAAAATCTACCTTAAAATGGTTTACTATTGGCTTATTCATACAACCTGTATAACGAATGTATTTTTGAACCATCTTTGGCAAATATGCTATTTCTGCTTCTGTGAGCATTTTATTGGGTAAATTATTGCTTTCTGCTAAACCTATTTTGACTTCTTTTTTATATTCACTTTTGAATTTCATTTGAAATAAACCAATAATGGCAACTACCAAAACAAGCAAATTGATAATTGTGCCAAATTTCGCATCTTGCCAACTATTTATGATAAGTATTTGTGAGAAAATCACCGCTACAAAGGCAAAATAAACCCAATTATCTTTCTTAAAAATATACAAAATCATACAAAATAAAAACAAAAACGCCGTAATTAGCCATAAAACGCCCATTGGTTTAGAAATTTCTTTTGTCAGTTGTGTGATGTTTCCGTAGTTGAAAGCCTTAGCAAAACCTAAGAAATGGATAAGTCCGTGAAGAATAGTGACGAAAATAAAAATAGTTTTAAGCATAAATAATTGTGAATTGTGAATTGTGAATGAATACAAAAAATTGACAATCAACTAATTACATATTTTTTCATAAACTTATTTTCTAAATTTTCTGATAAACTTCCTCAAAAGGAATTCTCATTCTCTCGCCCCAAACGCCATTTTCTTCTCTTATTCCGCAAGAAACAACCATATTTATTTCTGCACCATAAGGCAATTTTAAGATACTTTTCACTTTTCCGCTATCAAAACCCTCCATTGGGCAGGTGTCATATTTTTCGTTTGCCATAGCCAACATAAATGTTTGCGCTGCCAAAGCACAAGTTTTATGCACCACAACTCGCATATCATTTTCAGAAACCTGATAAACAATTGGTCTGAAAAGCCCAATAATATTCATTATTATTTTTCTGAAAATTCCAAAAATCCCCAAAAAACGGACATACAAAAAAGGCATTATTTTGCCATAATACATTTTCCAGCTTTTAATTCTTCCTTCTTGCTTTGTTTGAGGACTGTTTTTAAGGACATTTTGAATTTCTAACGCCATCATTTTTCTTGCTCTTTGGCGGTACAAATCTTGCCTCGTTACAAAAACCACCATTTGTTGGGCAGTTGTGGCTGATTCTTGACTTAAACAAGCAACAGAAAGTTCTTTTAAGGTATCAGAATTTGTTATATGATAAAATTCCCACAGTTGCATATTAGAACTATTGGGTGCTAAAGTGGCAAGTTCAAGGCAATGCTTTACTCTTTGAGCATCAATAGGCGTTTTTTGGTAATGTCGTACAGAACGTCTGTAATTTACTATTTCTTCTAAATTCATTTTTAATTGTCGTTTTTTGTTGTTAAATTATTGTGATATTTGTTTGCTTTTTTGATAATGAATATTCCCTAAAATCAAGGAAACAAGCAATTCAATACCAAAAACGACCACTACTTTCCAGTTGAGGTTGAGCTGCAAAACGCCATTATCCCCCACATACAACGCCAGCCCAATACACGCATTAAACCAAGCGTGAGCAATCACACAAAGAAATAAATTGTTAGTATATTTGTAAAGCGTGGTCAGGCTTGCAGTCAGCACTATTCCAGAAACCAAATACAGCCAAAACGGAAACCCACTTTGCACCGTTCCTTTGATAAACCACAAAGGCAAATGCCACAAACTCCAAATAATGCCCACGACAAGCACAGAAGGTAAATAAGTAATAATTTTCTCTAATTTTGGTTGTAAAATACCTCTCCAACCCAGCTCTTCTAAACCACCTAAAACAATCAAAAACGGCAAATTAATAAAAAAAGAAAGCAACGTAAGCCAAGAAATAGGTTTAATGATGTCAAAAGAAATCAAAATCATAAAAAGTCGCCAAACCAGAAATATACCAAATAACAGCCAAGTTTTGCCTGTTATTTTACTTATTATTTTGTTGCCAAAAACGTATTTTATGAAAGATTTTTCTGTAAAATTTTCTCTAAACTGTTTGAAAATCAAGTAACTACTAATAGCAGGAGCGAAACTCCCAACAGTATAAAATATCCAAAATGCAGGTGTACCATACCAAAATGTATCAAAATACTTATTACCTACTATAATGCTCACCCAGCACAACCAAGTGATAAAAAAAGTGTATATCAAAAAATAACAAATTTGTTTTAATGAGTGCATTTTTATTAGCAAAAATATTATTTTATCATACAAAAATAGTTTTATCCTTTTGATAAAGTATTGCGTAATTAGGCGTAAAAGTTACGTTATTCTCACCTTTTGGATTTTAGCATAAAAAAGCCTTCTAAACTTAATTTAGAAGGCTTTTTGCTAATAGATATAATTATTTATTTTTTCCAACCTTTGTGTTTGCCGTTGTTGCTTTTGTACCAACCTTTGTGTTTGCCATTATTGCCAGGCGTTGGTTGGACGACCAAGCAAGAAGACAAGAACAAAGACATACAAAATAAAAATAGTAGTGTGCGTGCGTGTTTCATCTTTTTTTTATTTAGAATTTAGTGATTTTACAAAAAAAGACTTTCTAAGAAATTTAGAAAGTCCTTTGATTACTGTTGCTTATACAAATACTATGCAAATCTTTTAGAAAGATTTTTAGCAAGTGCCATAATAGCATCTGTATCAGCTTTTTCTAGCTTTCCAGCCTTAAAATTAGCTAAAATAGCTTTATGTTCTGTGCGCATTTGTAGCAAATATTCTTTTTCAAAATCTTTTACTTTATTCACCGCCACGCCATCAAGTCCACCTTGTGTTGCAAGGTAAACAATAGCTACTTGTTCTTCCACAGAAACAGGCGAGAATTGCGCTTGTTTAAGGATTTCTAAGTTTCTACGACCACGTTCAATGGTAAGTTTTGTAGCAGCATCAAGGTCAGAACCAAATTTTGCAAATGCCTCTAACTCACGGAATTGCGCTTGGTCAAGTTTAAGTGTACCAGCCACTTTTTTCATTGATTTAATCTGTGCATTTCCACCCACACGAGATACAGAAATACCCACGTTGATAGCTGGACGAATACCAGAGTTAAAAAGATTTGACTCCAAAAATATCTGTCCGTCAGTAATAGAAATCACGTTTGTTGGAATATAAGCAGAAACATCACCCGCTTGCGTTTCAATGATTGGCAAAGCAGTCAAAGAACCGCCACCTTTCACTTTTGAACGCAAAGATTCTGGCAAATCATTCATTGCACGTGCAATATCATCTGATGCGTTGATTTTTGCCGCTCTTTCCAGCAAACGAGAGTGCAAATAAAACACATCTCCTGGATATGCCTCACGCCCAGGAGGACGGCGCAAAAGCAAAGAAACTTCACGGTAAGCAACCGCTTGCTTAGAAAGGTCATCATAAACAACCAAAGCAGGACGACCAGTATCACGGAAATATTCACCTATTGCCGCACCCGTAAATGGCGCAAAAAATTGCATTGGTGTCGGGTCTGAAGCAGTTGCAGCAACTACAACCGTATATTTCATTGCGCCCGCTTCTGTAAGTGCTTGTACAATTTGTGCAACTGTTGATGCTTTTTGTCCGCAAGCTACATAAATACAAAAAACTGGATTTCCTTGCTCAAAATATTCTTTTTGGTTGATAATTGTATCCAAAGCAACCGTAGTTTTACCAGTTTGGCGGTCACCAATGATAAGCTCACGTTGCCCACGCCCAATAGGAATCATAGAATCAATGGCTTTGATACCTGTTTGTAAAGGCTCATTTACAGGCTGACGGTAGATAACACCAGGAGCTTTACGCTCAAGTGGCATATCAAAAAGCTCACCATCAAGGTCTGCACCGCCATCAATAGGAATACCAAGCGTATTTACGACACGCCCAACAATGCTTTCACCAACTTTGATGCTTGCAATTTGTTTGGTACGTTTCACAACATCACCTTCTTTTACCTCACCAGCACCCAAAAGCACCGCACCTACGTTGTCTTCTTCAAGATTTAGGGCAAGGGCTTTTAAGCCGTTTTCAAATTCTAGGAGTTCTCCCGCTTGTACTTTTGTTAATCCGTAGATACGAGCCACACCATCACCAACTTGAAGTACTGTGCCTATTTCTTCTAGTTCAGCAACAGTTTTGATGTTAGATAGTTGCTCTCTTAGGATTGCAGAAACCTCATCAGGTCTTACGTTTACCATATAATTATCTATAAATAAGAATTATGTTTGTAAAATTTTGCCACAAATGTAGCATTTTTTTTGAAGAAATTATGTTTTTTAGAGTTTTTTTAAGGAATATTTTTAATAAATGATATAATTAAAAATTTATTTAATTATATTTATTACATCATAAAATTAACTTTTTAGTTATTTTTTATGAAACATATTCAATACTAATTTTTATTTTAGTTGATTTTTTATAGCAATAAAAAACTAATCAGAAATAAATTTTTTATTCGTTTTATATGATTATTTTTGTTTTTTGGTTTTGTCCTGCTTTTGTCCTACCTATTTTAGTTGATTTTGAGTTAATTTAGCCTAATTGTCTTTTTTTGTCCCCGCTCAAAATTAGGTAGCTACTCAATTTTTATATTGCTTTGTATATACCAAAACAAGTAAATGTAGCAACAGTAATTATCAGCAAAGCTAACAATTTACAAAAAAGAATGGTATTATTTCACGTTGTTTTTTGAGATTTTCTTACAAGTGTTTTTTAGATAAAAATTCTTAGCTAAAATCCAAAAAACTATATAAGGTCTAAAACCTCACTAATCAAAAACTTATTTATTTTCCATCTTAAAACCTAAAATATCTGACTACAAAACACTCTCTAAAGGTCTAAAACCTGACTAATCAAAAACACAAATCATTTAATTTATATTAGAGTTTATGAATAATTCAAAAATGCCTTTAAAAAAGTCCCCCTACTTGCTAAGGAGGGGTTAGGGGTGGTTAAAAATATAGTTATTCATAAGCTCTACTACAAACGGGAAAGATTTCGGAAAATGTATTACAGTCCAGCGGACTAATATATTTATAGAAAAAACCTGTAAAAAATGTATTTCGCTCCAGCGGAGCGTCATATTTATAAATATTTCGCTCCGCTGGAGCGAAATACCAATACAATGATAGTTCTATAAATATACCGTTCCGCTGGAACTAATACAAAATTTATTTTCCGAAATCCTTTCTGTTCACAGTATATTACAAAAAAGAAGACTTCACTTAACGTAAAGTCTTCTTTTTATTTTGCACTTATTCCTTATCTTTTTACTGCGAGGTCAAATTTAAGATTTCTTTTTTGGTCAAAACTTGTCCATTTTCCAGTAATTTTGTCGCCTTTCTTTTTACCATTAAAAAATCCTGTTGTTGTGCCACTTTCATTTTTTTCTGTGAAAGCAAAAGTACCTGTTTTTTTGTTGATTTTCCCTGTTACTGTCATCATTCCGCCAGTTTTTGCATACGAATAGTTGCCTTCATAAGACACTAAAGAGCCAGCCGTTTGTAGGGGATAAAGTGTCATATTGATATATAGATCTTTACCAATTACGCCCATATATTCTTCTTGTGCGCCACCCTCTTGCATTTGTGCAAAAGCGTTATTAGCTCCAACAAAGAGCATTATCATTAGAAATAATTGGATAAATTTTATTTTTTTCATTGAATTTGATAGATTTATTTTGAAAATATATTTTTTAGTTGCCACAGATGCACAGATAAATACATTTGTAGTGTTTTAGTAAGCAAGGACTTTATTTTCTTTTACGGCAATTTCTACGAGTCTGTCAATTTCTGCTACAGAGTTATAAAGTTGCTCAAATGAGTCAATAATGAAGTATTTTACTTGATATTTATCTTTGATGTAAGGCGTATTTAGGATAGCTTCCACGTCATAAGGCACACGTTCTGGCACATCAGAAAACAAACTATAATCAGTTTCACCACTAGACGACAAAATACCTGCGCCATAAATGCGCAAACCTTCTTTTTCTTGTATCAAGCCAAACTCCACCGTAAACCAATACAAACGCCCAATAAGTTCAATAGCAAGGTCGTTGTCAATATGTTTGAGTGCAATTTTGCTCAAATCAGACAAGAAATTGCAAAGCGGTTGGTTTGTGAGCAATGGCACGTGTCCAAAAACATCATGAAACATATCAGGCTCTTCCAAATAGTCTAACTGTGACATTTTGCGTAGCCAAGTAGTCGCACAAAAGTTGCCATCACGCATCAATTCAAAAAATTCTTTGCTTGGGATAAGTCCTGGCACAACGTGAATTTTCCAGCCTGTATGTTTGCCCAAAAGCGTATTTACTTCTGAAAAATCAGGAATTTTGCCCGCAACAAAATTTACCTGTTTTATGCCTTCTAAATAGTCGTTGGTGGCTTTTCCTGGCAAAGTAGCAAGCTGACGGTCATACAAAATACGCCAAACATCAAAATCCTCTTGAACGTATTTGCCGTATTCTTGAAGCATATTATATTCCATATTTTTTCAGTTATGAGTTTTAGTTTCGTCTAATACAATATTTTGAAAGTTAAAGTTTATATAACTTTACAACTTATTGTATTTTAGCAAGATTTAATTAGCTTTTTTTAAGTTTTTCTAACACAAATATACAAATTTTCGTGAGATAAAATCTTTTTGGGTAATTTTCAAAGAATATTTTTTAAAAATACTCTAAAAAATCCACATTGAAGAACTAGCCACACGCCCAATACCGTTAAGAATTTTTCCTGGTAAAATAATAGAAAGGTTCGCAAAAAGAGAGTTTGCACCAGAGCTAGGGATATTGTATTTTTGTGTGTTCGTTTGCACATCTGTAGCAGATGTTGCCCACATATTACGAGATTGAAAGCCTCCCGTAAATATAACACCAAAACGGTCGTCAGAATCTTCAGAAGTAACATAACAAATAGAAGCCTCTAGCTGATGCCCAATACCTCTTGTCGGAAATTTGTTTGCTGAAACAATATAACTTGCTAAATAGCTCCCACGTATCATAACTTTTTCGTTTGGAGAGTAAAAAAAGTTTACATTAAGCCCTGGCATATGCCCCCCAATTCTATCATTAAAAATGTCTATATTAAACTGATTACCACCAGTAGAGTTGTTTGTGAGGGCTTCACTTGCTTTTATAACACCTGCATTTCCACCAGTAGTACTGCTTGTACCAACAAAATTTGGAGAATTAAGGCACTGATATTTATAATGAATTCCACCCATTACAGCCATATGTTCATTAAAATATCCCCCAAAAGCTAGTCGGAAATCAATAACACCATCACGCATAATTGATTTATTAAATTTACCTTCTGAGGTTACACTGCCACGTAAGCCAAAAGAAAATTCTGTGCTAAAATAAAGATTTTTAGCAAAAACTTCTACACCAACAGGAATAGCCAAAGTTGTTGCGCTTGCATCTTGACTTGCAAACCCTGTTACTGTACCAGTAGGAAGAAATACCTGCGTTTCTCTATAAGTCATATTTTTGATACTTGTAGAACTTACATTAAGTCCCATACGAAAAATATACCCAGAAAGTCTTTGTGCAAAAGCATCAGAAACAGCCAAAAGGCACAATATTGAGAAAAATATTTTTTTCATTTGTCTAAAATAGTTAAAACGTTTTAAATTAGTTGTTTTGAGAAATAGAAAATAATTTATGCTTTTTGCAACAAATAATAAGCCAAAAATAACAAAAAATAGTTATATTTTACGATATTTTCATTAAAACTGAAAATAAATAAACGCTTGCGTTCCTACTGTTTTCACCTGAAAAAGCCCAAAAATAATCAGCGCAATTCCTATGGCTTTTGCCCAATCTGGTGTATTTGATAGGCGTATTCGTACATAATTTTTCCAAGAAACAGGCAAAAAATGTACCGCAAAACCAAACACAATAACGCTAAAAACATTCCAATATTTTGTACAAACATCAACAAAAAGTTGTGGTTGAAAGTTTGTAAAAATCAAATTAAGCATTGTATTCACCTTATTTACATCATCAGCCCTGAAATACAACCAACAAAAACATACAAAATGGAAAGTAAACACTTGCATCAGAAAAGTATAATATGGCACTAATTTTCCTTTCCATTTGTGGCTGCCCGTAACGTCCATCCAAAACTTGTGAAGTGCCAATGCGCCACCGTGCAAAGCTCCCCAAATGATGAATTTGATGTGCGCACCGTGCCACAAACCGCCCAAAAGCATCGTCAAAGATAAATTCATATAGGTACTTATGGTATATTTTTTTTGTGGATAAATCAGTAAGAAAATCCAAAAAACTGCCACAATTCCAAGCATAATAAGTGTATAAAAACTTTTTTTAGCATGAATAGCAAAGCCTAACTGTTTGATATAGAATAAATTAGCATCTTGTCCTAATTTTATCATAAAAAAACTAATAAAGAAAAGCCCAATAATAGCAGAAAGATTTTTATACGGAAACATTATTGAGAACAACCAAAACGCTATAATAATGACAAAAAAGGCAAAATCAGCAATATAAAAACCGTCAATAAGCAAAAACACCAACAAAATAAGCGGAATACTAATATAAGTAAACAAAGAAATTGTACGGTTTCCGCCCAAAGAAATATATAAATAATCTTTCAACCAACTTGATAAAGAAATATGCCAACGCCTCCAAAAATCTGTAATACTATCAGATTTGTAAGGAGAATTGAAATTTAGTGGCAAATAAAAGCCAAGCAAAACGGAAATCCCAATGGCAATATCTGTATAACCAGAAAAATCACAATAAATTTGGATAGCATAGCCATAAGTAGCTATCAAAACCTCAAATCCAGTACGTCCATAGGCATCAGGACTTAAAAAAACTTGGTCTACAAATTGTGCAGAAATATAATCAGAAATCAACATTTTTTTAACTAAACCATTGATTATCAAAAATATAGCATAATTAAATTGTTGCTTTGTGAGTTGATATTTTTCGTAAATTTGAGGAATAAAATCAGAGGCACGCACAATAGGACCCGCCACAAGTTGCGGAAAAAATGTCACAAAAAATGCAAAATCCCAAATATTATGAACAGGTTTTAACTCATCTTTATACACATCTAAAGAATAACTCATAGTTTGGAAAGTGTAAAACGAGATTCCGACAGGCAAAATAATGCTTGTAGTGTCTAGTTTAACGGTTGCATCAACGAAAGGCAAAAAATCAAATATTTCTGCTAAGTTATTTATCAAAACAGAAAATAAATTAACGACTTGATAATTTGTACCTAAAAGCTGATTTGAAGCATCTAAGAAGAAAAAAGTATATTTGAAGTAAAATAAAAGCCCCAAATTTGCCACCAAACTAATAATAAGGAAGAGTTTTTTGGTAGATTTTTTGGTAGCTCCTGCAATTCCTTTTCCAGCATAATAATCTATTAACGTACTCAAAATGAGCAAAGTAAAGAAATAACCACCTGCTTTGTAGTAGAAAAAAAAGCTAAAAATAGTCAGAAACAAATTTCTATAAAAAATATGCTTGTAAACAAACTGATAAACCAGCATCACCACAGCAAAAAAGCCCCAAAAAAGTGGTGCAGAGAATATAAGAGGTTCGTCTGGATTAAATAAGAAAAGGTCTGAAAAAAGGGGTTTGATTTGCTCTAACATTAGGAAGAGGTACGAAATAAGAGGTACGAAGTACGAATATAAAACTTTGATTATTAAGGTAAAAATAAAAAGACTTATTCTTATTTTTGACAAAAAAAACTCCTAATTTTTAATTAGGAGTTTAGTAGTAGCGAGAACAGGACTCGAACCTGTGACCTCCGGGTTATGAGCCCGACGAGCTGCCAACTGCTCTATCTCGCGATATTGTGATGCAAAGGTAAGAATGTTTTTTAACAAAACAAACTTTTTCTACTTTATTTTTGATTTATTTTCGTTTTTTTTATTTCTGCTTTTTTTGGGCTTTTTTTGGAGGAACAAAAAAAACTTTAAATACTGCATTTAAAGGCTCTCTTGGTTGCTTTATAGGTAATATCCACAACATATCACACCAAATATCAGCAATTCCTAATAATGCTGTTGGGTATTTTTTTGTATTAAATTCACAATTCATAATTAAAAATTTACAATTACTTAGATTTTTCGTTAAATTTGTATTTTACATCAAAAATATTCAATGAATTTCGTTCATCCTTCGTTTTTGTGGGCTTTGCTGGTGCTTGCCATTCCTATTATTGTGCATTTTTTCAATTTTAGAAGGCTCAAAAAAGTCTATTTTACTAATGTCCGCTTCTTGCAGGTAGTCAAAACTGAAACTAATTCTTTCAAAAAAGTAAAAGAATTACTTATTTTACTTTCTAGATTGGCGTTTTTGGCGGCTCTCGTGCTTGCGTTTGCCCAACCGTTTTTCCCCAGTGAAAACCGTAAGTCTGTTTATAATACTAAAAGCCTGATTAGTATGTATTTAGATAACTCTTACAGTATGCAAGGAGAAATAGGCAACAAAAAACATCTTGATATTGGCAAAGAAAATATTACGGATTTGTTGCGTATCTTTCCACAATCTGCTAATTTTCAATTACTTACAAATGATTTTAGGGCAAAAGAACAATTTGTAACTAATGGCAGAAAAATGGAAGATATGTTGGCAGAAACAAAGTTTTCTTCCAAATCTCGTGACTTTCAAGCTATCAACAATAGACAAATAAGTTTTCTTTCACGCATTACGCCTAATGCTGGCGCAAACGCTGCTGACCAAAAAAATCAAATTTTTTGGTTTTCAGATTTTCAGAAAAGTACCGCCGGAAATCTTCAAAAACTCAACCTAGATACTACAAACCGCTATTATCTTGTTCCTATCAAATCAGAAAAAGCCTTTAATGTGGCCATTGATTCTGTTTGGCTCAACAATCCGTTTGTTAAAGAACTGGAAAACAGCACTTTAAATTTTACTATTCATAATTATTCTGACGAAAACATTGATAATAAGGTAATTAAACTTTTTATTGATGAGTTGCAAATTTCTACTGCAAGTGTGTCTGTGCCTGCACAAAGCAAAATAAATGCCTCTTTCAACTTTGTGGCACAGGGAAAAGGCACGAAAAAAGGGCGTGTAAGTTTTGAGGATTTTCCTATTGTTTTTGATAATGATTATTTTTTTACGGTGCAGATTGCGCCTATTATCAATATTTTGAGTATCTCGCAAAGCGCAGGCGGTACATATATACGTCAAGTGTATGCAGGTGAGAATACTTTTCGTACCTTTAATTTTGATGCTAATAATCTGGATATTAAGGAGTTGGAAAATGCTGATTTGGTTGTTTTGAGCGGACTTACAAGTATTAGCGGAGATATTAGTAAAAAAGTACAGGATTTTGTCCGTTCTGGTGGTAGTGTGGCGGTTTTCCCTTCTTCTACACCTGAAAAAGAAAGTTATAACGAGTTTTTGAAGAATTTGGGAATACGCAATGTTCAAACAATCAGCAAAACGGATTCTTTGGGCAAAAATGCTAATAAAGTGCTTTTGCCTCCTGATATGGGACAACCGTTTTTCAGAGACGTTTTTGAGCAATCTACCAAAAATATCAGTATGCCGTATGCTAATGCGGTTATTTCGTGGGTGAGTAATGGCGCAACTTTGCTTAGTTTTAAAAATAGTCGTCCCTTTCTCACACAGGCAAATGCAGGGCGTGGAAAGGCTTATTTGTTTGCCTCACCATTAGAACAGCCATTTTCTGATTTGGCAAAAAATGCTATTTTCGTGCCTATTATGTACAAAATTGCCTCACAAAGCAAAAAAGGCAATAATTCTCTTTCTTATAATTTCAAAGAGAAAAGTATTCGTCTAAAAATAGTTGCTCTAAAGACTAAAAACCCTGTTTTTAAACTCGTAAAACCTAATCAAGAACTTATACCAAGTCAAAGACTTTTAGGAGATGAGCTTTTTTTGGATTTGCCAGAACAAACGCTGGAAGCAGGCTATTATGATGTGGTTTTAGATGGAAAAGTAATAACAAGTGTAGCTTTTAATTATGGCAAAGAAGAGTCTGAAATGGGTTTTTATTCTACAGAAGAGCTTAAAAACATCTTTTCTAAGCAAAAAAACGTACAAATTTATGAAAGTGCCAGCAAAGAGTTTGTGAAGGATTTTAAGGATAAAAATATTGGTGTTTCGTTGTGGAAATATTTTGTTGTTTTAGCTCTGATTTTCATTCTGGCAGAGATATTGCTTATAAGATTTTTGAAATAAAATGAATTTACAACCAGAAAGTTTTGAAGAATATAGAAAATATGCTTATATTTTTATGTCAAAAACTGCAACACCAGAAAAAATAGCATCTTTTGAAGAAATTTTGGTAAAACAATACAATAATTATGTCTTAGATACAGAAGACCAAAATTATTTTGAGCCAAAAATACAAGATACTGATGACCATTCTTTAACAAAATACAAAAATCAAAGATATAAAGATTTTGGTTTTGATGAAATCAAGGAAAATCAGTTTTATTTTCTTATTACGCCTTCTTTTGAGGCAGATAATATGCTTGTGGTAGAAAAATTAGAAGAAAATTATCTACTGAAACATATTATTTTAGAAGAAAAACCTCTTGTTGCAACACTAGATAAATCTTTTGGAGATGAGATTTTTAGGATTTTAGATAAAATTGTCAGTCAAGCAAGAAAGAAAAAATCTAATATGTTTGGTTTAGATGGAACAGGACATACATTATTGTGTATGATTGGAGGAGAACGCAAAATGTTTTATAAATGGTCGCCCAATGAAAACTCAACATCAGGCAAAGTAATAGCACTTTTACAACATTTGATAACTATTATAAAATCTCCAGCACAAGAAAAATTAACAGAATTAGCACTTAAAATAGAAGAATTTAGGCTAAATGATTGATGCACAACTGAATATATTTTATTGTATATTATGCAAAAAACAAAAAACAAAAATTATTTTAATTTATTCCTTTTCTTATTTTTGGGCAATATTTTTCTTACAAATATTTCCAAAGCACAAGAAATAGTAGCTGGTAAAGACTCTTTTCCTAATCTTTTGCAAGATACAGGACTTCAGGGCGAGATAGATGATGCTATCAATAATATGTATAACTATAACTTTGCGGCAGCAGAAACAGAGTTTGCTTGGATGCGCCACCGCTATCCTGGTCACGCTTTGCCTTATTTTGAGCTTGCACTGGGTTATTGGTGGCGTATTGCGCCCAATCCACAGAATGAAGAATATGATAAAATATTTTTGGCTTATTTGGATACCACTATTCAAAAATCTTATGCTGCACTCAAAAAATACCCTAATAATGCAGAAGCATCTTTTTTCTTAGCTGGTGCGTATGGCTTCAAGGGGCGTTTGTATGCAGAGCGCAAAGCGTGGACAAAATCCGCTTTGGCAGGCAAAAATGCCCTCAAATACCTGCGTAGAAGTAAAAATGATTTGGCACTTAGTCCAGAATTCCTTTTTGGAGAAGGACTTTACAACTATTATTCAGTTTGGATTCCTGCAAATTATCCCTCCTTGAAGCTTATTACAATGTTTTTTAGTAAAGGAGATAAAAAATTAGGCTTAGAACAACTCACAGAAGTTTCCAAAAATGCCTTCTATACACGTACAGAGGCTCTTTATTTTTTGATGCGGATTTATGCTAATGAAGAGAAAATGCCCCAACTTTCCTACAAAATAGCTGACCAACTACATAAATTATACCCAAATAATCCGTATTTTCATAGGTATTATGCAATGGCGCAGTTTTTGCAGAATAATACGCTTGAAAGTGTACGTAGTTCTACTGATTTGTTGGCAAAAGTAGAAGCTAAAGTATTTGGTTTTGAAGAGATTAGCGGAAGATATGCCAGTTATTTTTTGGGTTATGCCAATCTTACTACAAATCAGGCAGAAGCAGAAAGATATTTTAAGAAAACCGTTGATTTTGCAGAAAAAATCAAAGAATTAGACTCTGGTTATTATCAGTCTGCATTGCAATATCTTGCTGATTTTGCCAAAAAACGCAAAGATTTTAGCACCGCAAAAATTTATATGGATAAAATAGCCAAAAATAACAGCAAGAAAAAAGAACGCAAAAAAGCACGAAAAGAAGCCAAAAATCTTGGGAAAATGAAAGATGAAGATTAGTTTTTGAGGTATGAAGTGGGAGGTACAAAGTACGAGAGTGAGGTGGCAACTTTGATAAATTGTATTCAGTCCCAGCGGGACGGCATATTTATAGAAAACAAATCACGCAAAAAATGTATTCAGTCCCAGCGAGATATTTTATTTATATGTAATTTCTTAGATTTTCTATCTAGATAACAGGTACAAAGCAAAACACAAAAACCATAAAGCAAATAAATCCTAAAAAAGCAGCAAACAAGGTACTAAAAAAATTAACGCTGTGATTATTAAGGAAACCCTTTTTTTGGAGAGATGCGCCCAAAACAGAATCCATTAAATTGCCTGCAAAACCTGAAAAAAAGATACCAAAACCAATATAATAAATATCATTTTTAGCTAAATAAGGTTCAAAATTAGGTAAAACAATCATTGAGTAAATAGTCATTAAAAGTGCGCCCAACACACCAAAAAGCGTTCCTTCCAAAGAAATTGCGCCATCATTTCCACGTTTGTCTGGCTTTAAAGTAAGAATATTGAAGTATCTTTTTCCAAAAATATTCCCAAGTTCTGATGAAAAAGTATCACTTAAAGCACAACACATACTTGCACACATAAGGACTTGACAAATAAACGCAAATTCTGGTAAAATCCACGCACATAAACCCAAAAAACCTGCCACACCTGCATTAGAAAGGGCGTGTACATAAGAGCGTTTTCCTTTGTTCTCTTGCTCCAGACCTAGTTTTTGCTTTTCCGTTTTTTTGTAATAAGAAACCAAAGAACCAAGCACAAAGAAAATAAAAATCAGCCCAATTCCTGCAAAATTAAAGCCTAAAAACGTCAACAAAGTTAGCAAACCGCCCACTATTGCGCCCAAAACATCAATTTTTTTGGTCAAAATGCTCCCAATAGTCAGCAAAATGACGCATACAAATCCCTCAATAAAATTATCTGGAATAAAAAAAGTAGGTTGAAGTAAGTATACCATAAGGAATTATGAAATTTGAAAAGGTTTTGCCACAAATGCACGAATAAAAAAGGTTTTTCAAAATGCTTGCTTTGAAAAACCTTTTTAGTTATTTTGAAATGAATTTACTTAACATTCTTTTGAATTTTGACCAAATATTAGGTTTATATTCTTCTATATAAGTTTCTATTGGGTATGCTGTGCCAGTTACAGTGATTGCTCCTGAGTATTTATTCACTATGATTGGTGCATTGCCACCAATCATATAACTCACATTTTTTGTGTCTAAATATTCTTTTGACTGATAGAAAAATACCCACCCAAAATAATATTCTTTTACTTCTTGCTCAATGATAACTAGTGTTACTCCTTCTATATTCATACTAGCAATATAATTTCTTGCTATTTGAAGCGCATCTGTATATTTTATCATTTAAGAGTTGTAATTATTTTACTGATGTTACACAAAAAACAAGAAAAATGTATTTTGTATTATCCTAAAATCTCTAGCAACTGCTAGTAATCCTAAAAATCCTAGTCTATTTTTTGCTTAGTTTTCCCCCAGCCATTTTCTCCCAAAAGTGGCACAAAACTACAATCTTCTAGTTGTTCTCTTACGAATTCGTTTGTATCCACACGAGTAAAACGGTTGATTTTCTGTTTTTTTGCCGTTCCAATAGGAATAATTATACTACCACCTTTAAGCACTTGCATCAAATAAGGTTCTGGCATTTCTGGTGCGCCAGCCGTTACCAAAATGCCATCAAAAGGCGCAAAATCTGGCAATCCTTGCGTGCCATCAGCCAAAAACAATTTTATATTTTTCTGAAAAAAAGAAACTCCTTGATGCAATTTATCATCTAAAACTTTAAGCATATTTTTTGCGCTTTCGTGCAAAACTGGGTCAATTTCAACAGAATAGACTTCAGCACCCATATAAGCAAGCACTGCTGCCTGATACGCAGAGCCAGTACCTATTTCTAGTATTTTTTGAGTAGGTTTTGCTTTGAGTAATTGCGTTTGCAGGGCAACCATATAAGGCTGTGAAATAGTTTGTTCTTGCCCAATATCAAAGGCTTTATCTTGGTAGGCGTGTTCTGTGAAGGCATTATCCAAAAACCAATGACGAGGAATAAAACTAATAGCATTAAGCACTTTTTCGTCTATAATGCCTCTGTTTTTCAACTGTGAAACTAGCTGAATACGCAGTCCTTTGTGTTTGTAGGTATCTTTATAAGTTTTTGTATTGGTAATAATCATAAAATCTGGTGAAATATTTTGAGTGCCTACTTTCAACAAAAGTAAGAAAAATAATCAATTTTACAAATATTCGTGTATTTATGACAAAACAGAGATGCCACGAATACACAAATAAAAAACTATTCGTGTATTTGTGGCAACAATTTATTCCGCTAAAATAGGCTCAATAATCACTTTGGTAGGGTTTTCGTTGATAGTGTCTGACTCTACAAGCCCATCACGTAGACGCACAATGCGGTGAGCGTGCTTGGCTATGTCTTCCTCGTGAGTAACCATAATGATAGTATTGCCCTTTTTGTGTAATTTATCAAACAAATCCATAATTTCATAAGAAGTTTTGGTGTCCAAATTTCCTGTTGGTTCATCAGCTAAAATAATACTAGGATTGTTCACCAAAGCACGTGCAATAGCCACACGCTGGCGTTGCCCACCTGAAAGTTCATTAGGTTTGTGGTTTGCTCTATTATCCAAACCAACACTACGCAAGGCTTCCATTGCCATTTCATCACGTTTTGATTTGCCAAAACCTGCATAAACAAGCGGTAAAGCCACATTATCCAAAGAAGTAGAACGTGGAAGCAAGTTAAAAGTTTGGAAAACAAAACCAATTTCTTTGTTCCTGATTTCTGCTAGTGCATTTTCTTCCAAATCACTAACATTATGACCATTAAGCACATACGTACCAGAAGTTGGTGTATCCAAACAACCAACAATATTCATAAGTGTTGATTTTCCAGACCCAGACGGACCCATAAAAGCCACATATTCTCCTTTATTGATGCTGATACTCACGCTTTTAAGTGCTTCTATCACCTCGCTACCCATTATGTAGGTGCGGTTGATATTTTCCGTTTTCATTATGATTTGCTCTGCCATTTTTTTAGTGTGTAGTGTGTAGTAAAGTAGTGTGTGGTGAAGTAGTGCGCAGTATTTTTTGTCATAATAATGTATTTCACTACACACTCAACACTAAAGACTAAACACTCTCTGTAAAGAATCTTTTTTTAGTTGATATTTTTTGATAAATATATCTAAATCAGCTGGTTTCATTAGGTCTTGGAGGTCGTTTGCGGCGGCATCTCCAAAGGTAATAAGTTTATATTCAATACATTGTAAAGCATAAGCCTGTATTATTTTAACTGATTTTTCATTAAAACGCAAAGCACTCAATAAAATTGTATAAGCAACATCAGTTTTTTTCATTTTTTGTTGAAAGAAATTCCCTGCAAAAACTGCCAAATCTTCTTCAAAAAGTAGACTAAAAGTAGCTTTTTTGTAGAGATTTGCAATATTTTGTAAATCTTTATTATCAGAAAAATCTAACGCAACTGCTTTATAATAAGCACGATAGCTTTCTTGCGGCTTAGTGAAAATCATTTTATCAACATTTGAAAGAATACTGTTATAATCTTTTTTAGCCAAAAGCATTTTTAAATAAACTACATTCATTTCTGACAGAATGGAAGCTGCTATTTTAATTGTTTTATCTATGTTTTGATAGATTTTTTCAGCTTGTAAAACATCTTTATTTACAAAATATTTCATTTGATAGGCCTGCGCCCAAACCTGCAAAGATTTATCAGAAATTGTTGCTACTAACTTATTTAATTCTTCTTCCGTTTTGAATTGTTTGTAATGAATTAGCATTAGTTTTTCTTCGTCTGTGGTGGCTGTGGCAACATTTTTAGTAAAAATATTGTGCATTTTATTAGCTTGTTTGCGTAGATATTCAGGCGTTTTTGGGTGCGTTGCCACAAATTTTGCGGTACTATCTGCCCTAAAAAAGTCATTTTGTTCTGCAAAAGCCAAACTAAGCGCATAACAAGCGTTTATATTAGGTGCAGGTTGATTAAAATTAGCTTCTTTAAAGTAGTTAATTGCTTTTTCATTTTGGTTGTTTTCAAAAAACCACAAACCTAAAACATAGTTATAAAACATTGGAGAACGGCTTTTGATGCCTTCCACCAAGTCAATGCCACGAGATAAATCTCCGTGATAATAATACCAGCAAGCCTTTGCAAACACCAAATTTTCCCCTAATTCGTACCTGTTTTTCTCGCTTTTTTGATAAAAACTGATGGCATCAATAGACGTTGAATCATCAGAATAAATTTGATTAAAGGTATAATTACTCAAATATGCCCAAGTGGGCGTAGTGAGCAGACCAATATTTTTAATATCTTTTTTCTCCAAAAATGGTAATAAATCCTTACGTAGCGTGTTTGGAAGCGGTTTTTGATAAATATTTCTTACTGCAACCTGATTAGTAAGGACAGTTAAATTATCCGTTTTTTCAAAGTTTTTGATAACATTATCAAAGTTTTGATTTTGTTGATTTTTGACCAAAAAACTCAAAAAATTAGTGCTAATTTCGTCTTTTGGAACGCCATTTTTCTTTGCTTTCTCCAAATAAAAAATAACAGAATCAGAAATGCCCAATTTCCCATACAAAAGAGCCAAATTATTAGCTAATTCTTTACTTTTTGGGCTTGCGCTTACGCCTTCTTTGAGCGTTTGTATTGCCTGAATAATGCCATCAGCTTGCAGATTTTCAAAATTTTCACTAATCCGAGTATATGTTTGTGGAATATTTTTGCGAAAACTAGCATCTTCCAAACGTGCAATTTCTCTGCTATATTCATTTTTTGATTTTGCCAAAGTGGCTAATGTGTATTGTGTGCGAGGGCTGTAATAATCTTGTTCTAGTGCTTTTTGATAAAAAATATCCGCCAAAACAAGCTGATTATTCATAGAATAACCATCTGCAATACCATTCAAATAACCAGAAAAACCTTGTTTTACAGGGAAAGAACTAACTTTCATAAGCATTGCCGTGACAATCAAAAACGAAATACCACGAGCAATATAGTTAGGCAAATACTTTGTATCTTCATCTTCATAAAAGTCTTCATACACAGACTTATCTGGTGGCTGGCGTGTACGGTAATTGAGCATTGTCCCTACCAAAAACACCAACCCAAACGCCAAGTGTGTATAAACAATAATATCTTTAAAAAATTCTATCAAAGAACTGCTTGCACTTGCAGCAATATAGCTCAAAGTAGCAAAAGTAAGTCCGCCCAAAACAACATATAAAACTGCACCAGCAGGATTAAAAGGCAATATTTTTTCAAAAGTAGGATTCTTACTGATGCCCCAAAGCCCCAAAACTGCAGAAATAACAAGGATATAAAAATCTTCAAAATAAATAATATCTAATTCCCAAATTTTGGCGTTTTTGAGGTATAAAAGCACCAAATTTATCAGGTAAATGATAGTGAGAAGGGAAAAATGCCTTAAATTGGTCTTTTTTTCTATGGCATTATTCAGTAAAAAAAGTACAAAATGTGGTATTTCGGTACAAACAAGCACAATAAACGCCACGGAAAGCATTATAGGAACTGCAAGCGCATAATTTACAAGAAACATCACAGGTTGCTGTAAATTTGTGCCTTGATAAATGAAAAAACTTGTTAGAATATTCATCAAAAAGAAGGCTAATAACCTTTTTATGAAGGAAATATTTTTGTTGATAGCAAAGAAATAATAAGACAAAACTAGGTACAAAATTACTATTGCAGCCGTATAAAGTATTGTTTCGTTGCCAAAAAGCACCAAAATATCTAGCCTCAAACTCACCAAAAAAACAGTAAAAAGCGCAAAAAAACCATAGAAAACCCATTTTTTCATTTGTGGAATAATTGCCAAAAAGATGGACAAAAACACAAGCAAAACAACAGCATAAATATCCGCAAAAACAGGATTTAGTTTGAGGTCTGCACCAATGTATTTATTTTGGATAAAATAATTATCAACTTCCAATGTAAGCGGGAAAATGCCTTTTTGAAAGGTGCTAATGGTATTTGGCTGACTATCATAAACGGTTTGTAGCTCCCATTTGATAGCAAAACTATCTCCCTGCCATTCTACAAAGATAAAAGCAACAACGAGTATAATAAAAAACCCAAAGAAAACAGAAAGGAGATTTCTATAATCTTTGTGCCAGTTTTTCCAGAAATAAAACATATTGAGGTGTTAGGTGTGAAGTGTGAGATGTAAAGTATAAGGTGTAAAGTGTGAAATATTTTTGCATAAACAATGTATTTACCTCACACTTCACACTTCACACATTTTTAGATAATTTCTCTATCCTTGCGTAAAGGTGTATCACTTGCTTGACGTACTGTAGCTTCTGCACCATTTGCACCTAAATCATCTTTTGACTCAATAAAACGCTGACGTAAACGCAACGCTTCAGAGCGTTTTTTCATATTCAAATTAAGTACCTCAACTATCAAAGCAAAACCCATAGAAACGTAAACGTACTCTTTTGGCACTTCTTTATCAAAACCTTCCATAATCAAAATAGTGCCTATCATCAACAAAAACGACAAAGCAAGCATTTTTACAGTTGGATGTTTGATTACAAAAGCATTGACTTTATTGGCAAAAATAATCATTACAGCCATTGAAAGCACCACAGACGTGATCATAATGGTTATACTACCCTCTTTACCTGCGTCTATCATACCAACGGCAGTAAGAATAGAATCAAAAGAAAATACAATGTTTAAAAGCGCAATTTGCACAATTACAGCAAAAAATGACTCTCCTTTTCCTTTTCCATCAACAGATTCTTCCGCACCTTCTAGTTTATGGTGTATCTCTGTAACGCTTTTATACACTAAGAAAATACCACCCATCATTAAAATAAGCCCTCTCCAACTAGGATTATGTATCCAATGTGGTAGCGTTCCTTCTGCAAAAATAGGTTCAACAAGGCTCACAATAAAACCAATCACAAAAAGAAGCAACACACGAGGAATAATTGCTATGATAAGTCCTACATTTGTGGCACGTTTGCGGTCTTCTTCTGGAAGTTTTGAGGAAAGAATAGAGATAAAAACAATGTTATCTACCCCCAAGACCACTTCCATAAGTGTCAAGGAAATAAGGCTTATAAATGCCTGTGCAGTAAATATGTGAGAAAAGAAAGTTTCAAGATGTTCCATAAGCAAAATAATTGTGAGTTGTGAGTTGTGAGTTGTGAGTTGTGAGTTGTGAATACAATCCACCATAGTTAACGAAGTTAGAATCACGTGCAATTTATGTTTTTAATTTTTGATTACAAAAAAAAGTTTCTTTTCGTTATATACAATTTTTTGAAAAATACGGCAAATGCCGTATTTTTCAAAAATTTTAGGCTTATATTTGTGAAATAAACAAAAATATATCACACGTCACACTTCACACCTCAAAAAGATGCTTTCAGAAATAAAAAACCTCGCTAAACAATACGCCACAGGTATTATAGCCAACCGCAGACATTTGCACGCCAACCCAGAACTTTCGTATCAAGAATACGAAACAGCTAAGTTTGTGGCACAAAAACTCAAAGAAATAGGCATCACCCCAACGGAAGGCGTGGCCAAAACAGGTCTTACAGCCATTATTGAAGGCAAAAATCCCACTTCAAAAGTAGTGGCTTTACGTGCTGATATGGACGCTTTGCCTATTTTTGAGAAAAATAACGTACCCTACAAATCTACCAAAGAGGGTGTTATGCACGCCTGCGGACACGATGTACATACAGCAAGCCTGCTCGGAACTGCCGCTATTTTGCATCAACTCAAAAACACGTTTGAAGGGACTGTAAAGCTGATTTTTCAGCCAGGAGAAGAGAAAATACCAGGCGGTGCAAGTCTTATGATAAAAGATGGCGTTTTAGAAAATCCTACCCCAAATAACATACTCGGACAGCACGTAATGCCACTTTTGCCTGTCGGAAAGATTGGCTTTAGGGAAGGAATGTATATGGCAAGTGCAGACGAAATTTATGTAACCATCACAGGAAAAGGCGGACACGGTGCTATGCCCGAGTTTTGCATTGACCCAGTCGTTATTATGGCGCATATTATTACGGCACTTCAACAGATTGTAAGCAGACACGCAAGCCCAAAAATCCCTTCTGTGCTTACTTTTGGCAAGGTTTTGGCACAAGGTGCAACAAATATTATTCCAAATGAAGTGTATTTGGAAGGTACTTTTCGTACTTTAGATGAGGCTTGGCGCACACAAGCACATATCAAGATGAAAAAAATGGCAGAGGGAATAGCAGAGGCTATGGGCGGACATTGTGATTTTGATATTCGTAGAGGTTATCCGCACCTCAAAAACCACCCAGAAACTACTTTGAAAGCTAAAAATGCGGCTATTGCGTATATGGGAGCAGAAAATGTGGTAGATTTGGATATTTGGATGGCAGCAGAAGATTTTGCCTATTATACCCAAACTGTTGATGCTTGTTTTTACCGTTTAGGCACTAGAAACGAAGAAAAAGGCATTATTTCAGGTGTGCATACACCTACTTTTGATATTGACGAAAACGCACTAGAAATAGGTGCAGGGCTTATGGCGTGGCTGGCTGTTAGTGAGTTGGAAGCAAAGTAACGCAAAACTTCCCGAAAGTTTTTTCAACTTTCGGGAAGTTGCGCTACTTAAAATTTCACTCTACCAGTCAGCCAGTAAGTTGTTCTTTCCCAAGTACCAGCACCAGGTGAGGTATCTGTACCACCACCGTTACTATTCATAGGTGCGAGAACTTGCTCATTTGAAAGATTTTTTCCAGTCAATTGAAATTCAAAATTCTTACTTACATTATAACCCACAGCCATATTAAGAATAATTCCACCAGCTACTTTTGGACCTCTTGGCGAATACCAACCAGAATATTGCATACCAGTAATACTTACAAAAAAATCTTCTGTAAATTTATATTGTGCATTTAATTTAAACATACCACTTGGAAATGCTTTTTGGTTAGGTTTACCATTAACAATTGCAAGATACATACTTGAGCTTTTACCGCTCGCATCAACAGTAGCAATTTGCCTTTGTTCTTCTGATATTTCTGTAATAGCTGTATAAGAATAACTACCTTGCATAGAGAATTTAGGTGTTATGTATTGCATTGTGAGTTCCGCACCAGCCTGCGTAAAAGTTCCAGGAGTATTTTTAAAAAGCCAATAACCGTTCCAATCACCAGGAATATCTGTTCCTATGCTAGGTAGTGTAGGCGTAGCAAGAGTAGGAACTATCACTCCTACATCAATTACATTAGAAATTTGGTTATAATAAGTTACAAGATTGATATTGAATTTTTTATTTGGTTTAAAAGTAGCTGCTAACTCAAAACTATTCATGCGTTCCGGCACAATAGTAGGAATATTCGTACCTCCAGAAACATTTGCCCCCACTTGTCCGTAGTTGTCTGCACGTAACATTCCATCATTACGGTAACCACCAGTATAATGCAACCCAACCGCCCCACGAAAACCTCCTTGATAAGCTGCACGAATAATAAGTTGCTCTATTGGGGTATAAAAAATACCTATACGTGGTACTACATTAGTTCCCCAATATGGGTGTTTATCTACACGTGCTGCCACAAAAAAATCTACTTTTGGAGAAATTGTATAAAAATCTTCTAAGAAAATACTTATTACATCAATGGTTTGCGTATAACCCATTGTGCGTTCTTGATTTACAGTTGCAGGGTTAAAGCCACCAATTTGGTTGGCAATAAAGTTGTTTCCAGCAGCATTATTTCTGCCCATTTGGAATTCACGCCCTTCAATACCAATAGCAAGGCGGTTATTTTTCCAAAGATTATCAATATTAAAAACGGTTTTGATACCAAAACGTGCTTCTGCCGTTCCGCCCATTGTTGTTCCATTGACAGAAAGCAATCCAATATCATCATTTATCAAAGAAATACTTGTTTTATTTCTGATATTTTCATTGATTTTAAAGGCATATTCCAAGTTGGCACTTATAATATTTTGCGCTTCTACATTTCTATCTCTATAAAAATTATACAAATCTCGCCTTTGTTGTACATTCATTAGGTTGAGTGTGAAACCTTTATATTCTAATTTTGCAAGCATCATAGAGCCGTTAGAGCGTTTTAAACGCAAGCCAGACTCAAACAATTTACCACCCAAATAGCCTTCATTACCTTTTTCCGCTGCCCAACCTTCATTGCGTAGTTCTTGACCACGGTATTTGTAGGTTGTGCCATAAAAAAACGTCTTTAAACCTTTATTATTACTTCTAAATGAGGCAGTTCCGTTATAAAAATCACTTCCCCCAGCCGTAACTCCCACTTCTGCTTTTGAGCCTTCTGTATTGCCTGCATCAGCCGTAATAACATTTATCACGCCCAAAAGTGCGCCCTGCCCAAGCGTCACAGAGCCAGGACCACGTATTACTTCAATACGTTCAATATAATCCATATTAGGACTGTTCAGAAGTGCATCAGGAGGACCCCAAAAAAACTCTGTATTCATATTTTGCCCATTAATAAGGAACAAAACCTTAGAATTATTGTCTGGTGCAAGTCCACGAAAACCTGCAATTACATCATCTTGGTCTTCTACGGCAAAATAACCAGGAACATACATCATAAGTGCCTCTGAAAGCGTTCTTGCGCCACTTGTGCGCAGTTGTTCTTTTGTGATAATGGTTACAGAGGCAGGTTGTTTGTTTTCGTCCTGAATGACGTTAGAGGCAATAGAACCTTTGCCCTTGGTGCTTACAGGCAGTTTTAGAAGTTCATCAACAGAAGATTTGAACAAGCCAGAACTATCTGTTTCTATTTGTGCGAATAAATTAGCACTTATCAAAGTGATAAATGATAAAGAGAGAAGAATTGTTTTCATTGTCTTTATACATTAAGTTGAGCATTACGTTTTAGATAACATAATGTTATTTGTTTGTTAAATGTTTTGACAATGTAAAATGTTTTTTGGAAAAATACTATTTTATTTAAAAATATTTTAAAATAATTATTTTTATTGATGTAATGTTTTTATATTATATTTTAATTATTTTATCCAAATATATTCTATGTTATCTATGTGCATAAGTGGTTGAAAAGAAAGATTTAAGTTTTAGCCTGCATTTCTCGTAATAATTTATTACAAAAAACAAAATCTTTCAGTTCTTGTACGTCTGTGTGCATAATAGTTTCACTATTTCCCTCCCAAATTTTAAGTCCTTGGTACAAAAACATAATTTTGTCACCTATTTCCATTACAGAGTTCATATCGTGAGTGACCACGACTGTTGTGGTTTGATATTCTTGTGTGATTTCTTTGATAAGATTATCAATAGTGATAGAGGTGATAGGGTCTAGCCCAGAATTTGGCTCATCAATGAACAAATACTTAGAATTAAGCACAATAGCACGAGCAATGCCTACACGTTTTTTCATACCTCCACTGATTTCTGAAGGCATTTTTTTTGCTGATTGCTCCAAACCAACCCTTTTTAGGCAGTCGTGAACCCTGTCATTTTTCTCACTTTTAGACATTGTGGACATCATATCTAGTGGGAAAACAACATTTTGTTCTACTGTTTTAGAATCAAAAAGTGCGCCTCCTTGAAACAGCATACCTATTTCTTGCCTAATATCTCGTTTGTCATCTGATGTACCATTTGTAAAATTTCGTTTATCAAAAAACACCTCTCCTGCATCAGGAACGACAAGCCCAACAATACATTTGAGTAGTACACTCTTACCTGTTCCGCTTCCACCAATGATAAGATTTGTTTTTCCCTGCTCAAAAGTGCCACTAATGCCTTTCAAAACCTCTTTCCCTTCAAAGGCTTTTTTTATATCTTGTATTTCTATCATAATTTTTTTTGATGTGTGATATGTGATATGTGATATGTGATGTGTGATGTGTGATGTGTGATGTGTGATGTGTGATGTGTGATGTGAGATGTGTGATGTGAGATGTGTGATGTGAGATGTGTGATGTGAGATGTGTGATGTGTGATGTGTGATGTATTTACATCAAAATATCACACATTACATATCACACATCAAAACACCTCAAAGCACTTCTGCCACTACAAATGTACTTCCACCTACAATAATCATATCTTGTGGGTATGCGTTTGCTTGTGCTTGTGTGAGGGCATCAGCGGGTTTTGGAATAATTTCGCCAAAAATGCCTAGATTTCTTGCTTTTCCTTGTAAGATTTCCACAGACATAGCACGTTCTAGGTTTGGAGCGCAAAAATAAAATTTAGCATCTTTTGGGTACAAAGAAAGCACTTTTTCTACGTCTTTGTCTTTCATAAATCCCAAAACAAAATGTAATTTGGCATTTTTTGATAGAATATTTTGCTGATAATGCTTAATATTTTCCATCAAAACAGCTATTCCGTGTACGTTGTGGGCGGTATCAAGCACCACAAGCGGCTCACGTTCAAAGATTTGCCAACGCCCTTGCAAATGTGTATTTTTAAGAACATTTAAAATACCTTTTTGCAAACTTTCTTCTGAAATTTGTTCTAAACTATTTTCTGATTTATTTTTTGATAAAAGTTGTAATTCATTGATAATATCAATGGCACAGACAACGCCAAGCAGGTTTTTCTGTTGATAATTTCCTATCAAAACCGACTGAAAAGTACGGATTTGTAGATTTCTATTTTTAATTTTGATAGCTAAAATTTCTTGATTCAGTTTATCAAAATCAATGCTTTCAATTTGTAGTTTATCTTCTGCAAAAACAAGCAATGCCTCATTTTCTAATGCTTTTTTCTGAAAAACGGCGGTTGTTTCTGAATGTTTTTCACTTACAACAACAGGGATTTTAGGCTTAATAATGCCTGCTTTTTCACCTGCAATGAGGGGCAAAGTATCACCCAAAAACTGCTGGTGGTCGTAACCAATATTCGTAATCACAGACAAAATAGGCATAATAATATTGGTGCTATCTAGCCTGCCACCCATTCCAACCTCAATAATAGCAATTTTCACGTTCATTTCTGCAAAATACCAAAATGCCATAGCGGTTGTTACCTCAAAAAAAGAGGGTTGCAAATCATCTATAAACGTCTGATTTTCAGCTACAAACTGAATAATTTTCTCTTCTGTAATGCAGTTTCCGTCTATTCTGATGCGTTCTGTAAAAGATTTTAGGTGAGGAGATGTCAAAAGACCAACTCTATCAACATTTTCAGTTGTTTTTTGTTGGTATTTTTCTTTGGAATGTTCCTGCAAAATAGAAGACAAAAAGTGAGAAGTGCTACCTTTCCCGTTAGTGCCTGCTACGTGTATAGACTGGAAATTATTTTGTGGATTTCCAAGCCTTTGGCAAAGTAATTCAATGTTTTTCAGCCCAAATTTAATGGCTGCACCACCAATATTTTGGAACATTGGCAGTTTTTGGTAAAGATAATTAAGTGTTTCTTGGTAATTCATAAATAGCCCTCAGCCCCAAAGGGGAGCAATGCAAGGGTATGCAAAAGTACAAAAAAAATTATGATTTCAACTTTTTATTAGCAACGAAAAATTACGGCAGTGCTATATTTGCAATAATTTTATATTCACAAACATAAAATCATTGTTTGTGTTTCATAAACAACTGCCGTTTTTCATGAAATAGTGTATTCCTTTGATTTATATAAAAAACCTCACTACTGTAAATTAGAGAAATTTTCTTTTTAATTCTCCTCGTTTATTTTGCCTTTCAACAAAGAAAATAACGCTTTTCTTTCTTCTCTATTTGTTTCTGCTTCATTTTTCAATTCTTTTATGCGTTCTTCATACTGTTCTATTAGTTTCTCTGAAAGCTGGTTGATAACTAAGGCATTATTAGATGTTCCCCCATTTTGCCCATTACTCAAAATTACACTTTCATTTTTAACTAACTCTTCAGCCTGTATGTCAAAGATTTTGCATATCTCACTCAAATAATTAGCCCAAGAACAACCAGAGCCAGATTCTATTCGTTGATAAACAGAACGAGTAACACCCAAATAATCTGCTGTTTACTCTTGATTCCAGCCTTTAGCTTTTCTGAGTTTAGTAAGTTTTTCTCCTATTAATTTATTCGTCATAATAATATTTGTTTGAGACTTATTTTAGCGCAAAATTTACTATTTTTTACTATACGAAGTGTAAAAAGTTTTTAATATTCAAAAATAGAACATAAATACCCATATTTAGGGCAACAGGTAATCTAGATTGGTCTTACTTTTGCGCTCGTTATTGCAATAACCAACGGAGTAAGCCCAAAAGCCGTTTAACATAGAGTAGGCACATTTCTAAAAATAAATTTTAAAATAATAATGAAAAAGTTTTCA